>JBELHZ010000005.1:0-90305 GCA_042091155.1 Gammaproteobacteria bacterium | reverse complement strand
TTGCCGAGGACAGCGGGGCGTACACGATCACGAGCTCGGCGCTGTTGGCGAACGCGGCGGACGTTGAAGGCGACACGCTGACGGTCAGCGATCTGATCATTGCCACTGGTCAGGGCACATTGATCGATAACGGCGACGGCAGCTGGGATTACACGCCGTCGGATGACGACGACGGCGATGTCAGCTTCAGCTATACGATTACGGACAACGGCACCACGGATGGCGCTCCAGACAACCTTTCGATCACCGGCACCGCGTCGGTGGATATTGTGCCAGTCAACGACGCTGTTGAGGGTTCGCTTTCGATCAATGGTGATCCTGTAGAGGATCAGTTTCTAGAGGCTATAACGAGCTCTTTATATGACGTTGATGGCTTTGGGGAATTTGTTTATCAATGGTACGCGAATGGCGCGGCTATCGTTGATGCAACCGCGAGTTCTTTGACGCTTTCTCAATCTCAGGTTGGCGAGTCCATCAGCGTTGGTGTGCAATATACGGACGGTGCAGGGTTTAATGAGAGTCTTATCAGTGAATCGACAGCGGTGGTCGAGAACATAAATGATTTACCGCTAGGCGCTGTCGTTATCTCTGGGGAGGCCAAGGCGGATGAAACGCTTACCGCCGACACGAGTGATATAAGCGACGAAGACGGTTTAGGTGAGCTGAATTTCCAGTGGTTTGTCGACGGATTGCCGGTTGCAAACGGTAACGCCAGCACATTTTCTTTGACCGATGCAGAGATAGGATCGGTCATTTCCGTCGATGTTTCCTATGTGGACCTGCAGGGATCGAGTGAAACCATTTCCAGTCTTGCTACCGACGCTGTCATTGAACGTACGGCAACAGACTTAACGGTGAGTGTGCTTAATCGTGCTGGAGAGACAATGACTGGGGTTAGTGCTTTGATACACGAAGTCACGAGTGACAAGCAGATCTTCATTCGACCAGTCCAAGCCGGAGCGTTTAGCGAATTTGAGTTAGTGGTGCGCCCAACAACGACGGTTAATGCACTCGATTTTTTCATTGAAAACTCTGACTCTTCCATTCACGTCGTTCTTTCCGACGCCATTTCGAGTTGGACAAGTGACACTTCTACACCTTCGGGAAATTCTTTTGGATTTGCGGGCTTTGGAGCGATAGACGAAAGTCAGACAATCCTGCCCGATCAGGAAACTGTTATCGCGAGAATTACGGCTGCCGGGGATAGCGCTAAGGAATTCGAAATACACCTCAGGGATGTCTCGCTGGGTAACGAAGTACTCACTGATCAGAGCTTTACATTGGATCGGGCTACGATCGAAAACGGGTCGGTGACGTTTACGCCAGAAGACGATTCCAGTGTGTGGATCGATGGTTTCCTCTCGTACTCTCGGGCGTCTCGGGCCATCAATGCTCAGGATGCCTTGGAAGCATTTCGCCTCGCGTTAAACCAATCCACCACAAGCGGCAGCAGAACTGCGGAAGATTATATATCCGCTGATTTCGATCGTAACGGGTCTGTTTCCACAAACGATGCTCTTGAAATATTGAGTTACGCTCTGCGTAGACCAAATTACGATGCCGAGTGGGTGTTTGTGGACGCTGAAGCTGACCTGAGCAGGGTCGGGCGAAGGTCGTCGAGTTACGATACCGGCAAAACGCTGACAGATATGAACCCCGCTGAAAGTGCAATACTCATTGGCATTCTACTGGGAGATGTAAACGATAGTTTTAACTATTAGTCTTTGTTGTTGTGGGCCTATGAGTCGATTCGATTTGCGTTGCTGCATAAAAAATAAGCCCAGCGATTCAACAGCCAGCGCTTTGACGCTGCGCGCGTACAGATCAACCTAGAAACGTTACGCGCAAAAAGGGCCAATGCGCCAACGTCCTCGAGACCCTTGTCTTAGTCGGCGAAACCCCGCAGCGCTGCTCATTGTGAAAGAGATGGGTAGTTCTAAAACAAGCCTGGTTTATGCCTTGTAAAATCCGGCAGGACTCCGTTGGGAAATACTCAAATACAACGGACGAGTATCTTGGTGAAGACAATATAATCAGGCGTGAATATCTATTCTGACGAGAATGATTGTCCTAACAGGCCAAAACATCATAAATAACGTCGATCGGTTTTATAGGAAAATGTCAGCGGGTAGATATTACGCCGCGCTAAAAGCGGCGTAATAAGAGAGAGGATTTGGGATTAATCCTTCGTTCCTACCAACCACTCGTCGATATTGGCTAATTTGTATTCTGCCTTCCAAGCCTTCAGAACCTTATGATTGCCGCCGCGAGTTTCAACGGTTTCACCAGTTTCTGGGTTTTTGAACACTTTCAGCTTTCTTGGTTTACGTGTGGTCGCCGCTGGCTTTTTGCCGCGTTTAACAGGCTCTGATTCGTCGCCCTGTAGCAGGGTGATCAGATCATTCTTGGAGCAACCATGCTTTTTCATCAGGTTGGTTAAAGCGCGTTTAACGGCATTCTCTTTCTTAAATGCAGCGCTGTTCTCGATGCTTTTTAACTCTTTTTCAAGCTGAGCCAATTGTTTTTCAATGGCGGCTTTCTTTGTTGTTACTTTCATGGACCCTCGAAATTACTTATGTACGGCTAATATATTTGAATCTCTGTCAATAAACAAAGAACAAAGTGCTTCACAAAGTTAAACAGCTGTTTATTTAATTTTTCAGTGTGCGGGCCGCATTGCTGGTGTCTGTCAATTGGGGAGCAGATGACAGGTACGCCTAGAGTTTCGCTTACCCCACTGGCCTGTGCGGCCCAAAACGCTATACTAGAGCCCGAATTACAGGAGAGGCTTTCCCATGGCGATGATACTCAACGAAGAGCAGACCATGCTCAAAGACAGTGCCAAAGACTTTTGCACTGCGAATGCTCCGATTACCCAACTTCGCGAGCTTAGAGATGCTGAAAATGCAGACGGCTTCGACCAAGCGACATGGAATTCCATGGTCGAGCTTGGTTGGGCAGCGATCCCGTGGGGAGAAGAGCACGGGGGCTTGGCGTTTGGTTACAAAGGGTTAGGCGTTGTCACCGAGGAGTCAGGTCGTACGTTGACTGCCAGTCCGCTTTTTGCGTCCGTTTGGGTCGGTGGCACATTGCTGAATCTTGGTGGGTCCGATGCTCAAAAGTCAGAGTTGTTGCCAAGCGTCGCCTCGGGGGAGTTAAAGCTGGCCTTGGCGTTGGAAGAATCGCATCGCCACAATCCTTATAACATTTCGACGACCGCGACAGCGTCGGCCGATGGCTTTACGTTGTCTGGTAAGAAAACCTTTGTTTTGGACGGGCATGTTGCCGACAAGCTTATCGTCGTCGCTCGAACGTCAGGCGAACAAAGTGCCCGTTCTGGCTTAACGCTGTTTGTGGTTGATCGTGACGCGGCTGGCGTAACAGTGACTCGAACGATTATGGCGGACTCGCGCAACGCCGCGAATGTGGTTCTGGACAACGTTGCGGTTTCTGCAGGCGCAGTTCTGGGTGCAGTAGATTCTGGCGCAGACGTGCTTGACCCTGCGCTGGATATCGCCTGCATCGGACTTACCGCCGAAATGCTCGGCAGCATCCAGGAGTGCTTTGAGCGTACCGTTGCCTATCTGAAAGAACGCAAGCAGTTTGGTGTCGCCATCGGTTCGTTTCAGGCGCTAAAGCACCGCGCTGCGAACATGTTCTGCGAGATTGAGTTATCCAAATCCTGCGTGTTGGAAGCGCTAACGGCGCTAGACGAGGGTCGCGATAGCACGGAAGTGGCTAAGCTTGCGTCTCTTGCCAAAGCCAAGGTGGGTGAGACGTATGGGCTGGTTTCCCGCGAAGGCATTCAGATGCACGGCGGCATCGGTATGACCGATGAGTTCGAGATCGGTTTCTTCATCAAGCGTGCGGCGGTCGCCGAACAGACCTTTGGCGATGTGAATTATCACCGTAATCGTTACGGAGAGCTTGAGGGGTATTGATAGACGAACCTTGGGTTAAAGCCCAGTGCAAAAAGGCGGCCTAGCCGCCTTTTTTGTGTCCGCTCGATGCGCAGATTCCTATTTGCGTTTGATTCCGATTCGATGACCGACCTGGGAGGGGGCTTCCAATCGCAGATGAGTGGCAGCCATGGCATCGAGCTTGTCGAGCACATGCTGGGGAAACTCTCCGGATCGGCGTGTGTTCAAATCCACATGCAGCGCGAGTTGCTCTGAGGTGGCTGCCAAATAGCCCTTATCTTTGTGGTACATCTGCTGAAAATAATGCAGTCGTTTACGGTCGTAATCCAGCAACTGTAGATGCAGTTCCAGTTCATCGTCTAATGAGACTTCGTTGAGATAGTGCACATGAACTTCCATGGTAAAGCACGAGCCGGCACCGCTTTCTGTGTACTGCGCGCCAACGCCGAGCAGATCATAAAAGTGGTCTACGGCTCGATCAAAAATCACATTATAAAAGGCCATATTGAGATGGCCGTTGTAGTCGATCCAGTCCTCGATCACGGTTTGTGTTGGACTGACAAGAGGTGCTGGCTCTAAGGGATTGCTGGGCATGATGGTCTCTGTATTTCAAGGCGAGGATTCGATGGTTAAAGCGTTACATAGATGGCGTGTCGTTGTAACCTGCCACGATGGAAACAGTAAAACCGCCGTTGACTCGCGGTATTAAGGTCAGCTACGGAGTAGGGCAGGCGGCCGAAGGCATCAAGAATGCAGCCTTCAATGTCTTTGTCTTTTTCTACTACACACAAGTGCTGGGATTGCCCACCGTTTATACGGGCATTGCCATCGGTATTGCCTTGGCGGTGGATTCCATTACCGACCCCTTGATCGGTTCGTTGTCCGATAATTGGCAGGGCAAGCATGGGCGTCGGCACCCGTTTATCTATGCATCCATTTTGCCACTGGGTCTGGCGTTTATTGGCCTGTTCAACCCGCCCGCCCTTGGCGAGTTTTCCTTGTTCTTATGGTTAACCGTTTTTTCGGTGGCGACTCGGGCGATGATGACTCTGTACTACGTGCCCCATGTGTCTCTGGGCGCTGAACTGACGGACGACTTTAACGAGCGTACTGAGGTCGTAGCCTTTCGTTATTTCTTCAGCTACGTGGGTGGCATTCTCACCTACGGCATTGGGTTCGTGTATTACTTCCCGGATACGCAATTCGATGCGGACGCCTATGGCCCCTTTGGCATCACTCTGTCGTTGTTGATGATGGCATCCGTGCTCCTCACCGCGATAGGTACTCGAGGTCGTATCCCTCACTTGCCGGCAAGCCGCGTGAGCCATGACAAAATCTCACCTTGGTCTGTACTAAAGAAAACGCTGTCAGAGATTCGTTCGGCTCTCACCAATCAGTCGTTTCGCTGGCTGTTTTCAGGTGTGTTGATCGTCTTTGCCATGGTCGGTGTCGATAACGCGCTGAATCTGCACATGAATACGTATTTTTGGGAGTTGCAGGGCCAGGGCAATTTGTACTTTTTTGCGGCGACTCCGGTAGGGGCCTTACTCGGTACCGCTTTTGCCAGCACGTTTACGCGCTGGTTCGACAAGAAACCGTCGGTCATCATTGGGACGCTGTGTTGGGCTCTGTGTCAGGTCATACCCGTTGTACTGAGGCTCCTGGGTTGGTTCCCGGAAAACGGTACGGATGAGCTGTTGGTGTCGCTGATCGTCATCAAGTTTGTGCAAGGGTTCGGCGTGGTACAAGCCCTGATCGCCTTTAATTCCATGGTGGCGGATGTTGTCGACGAGCACGAGTTGATTACCGGCTTGCGGCAAGAAGGCATCTTTTTTTCCTCGGTTTCGTTCTCCAACAAAATGACATCGGGTATCGGTACCGTCGCCGCTGGCTTTGCTCTGGCGCTGATTGACTGGCCAACGGGAGCCGATGTGCAAACAGCCGCGGATATCGGAGCCGAAACCATCGCGTGGTTGGGTTTAATTTACGGGCCGATTGTTTCAGGCTTCGCTCTCGTCTGCGTTTACTGTTACTCCAAATACGGTCTTAACCGTCAACGGCACGCAGACATCGTTGCAGAGCTTGCAGTATTGCGTGCCGAACGCGCTCAACCTGCGAGTGAACGCCAGTCTTCGTGACGTAGGGAAAAGCTGGCTGTTACTATGGTGCTTCGACGGCGGCTTCCGCGGCTCTAGAGACTTAAGAGGACGTTTGATGAAAGGAATTGTGCTTGCTGGCGGATCGGGTACGCGCCTGCACCCGATCACCCGTGGCATCTCCAAGCAGATGCTGCCGGTCTACGATAAGCCTATGATCTATTACCCGCTGTCTGTGCTCATGCTGGCCGGTATCCGAGAGATTCTGGTGATATCCACGCCTGAGGATCTGCCCGGATACCGCAAGCTGCTCGGAGATGGTGCGGACTTTGGCATTCAGCTGAGTTATGCCGAACAAGCGTCCCCTGACGGATTGGCTCAGGCCTTTCTCATTGGCGAAACCTTTATTGGCGACGACAATGTATGCCTCGTTTTGGGCGACAACATTTTCTACGGCTATGGTTTCAGCGCGATGCTGCGTGAGGCCGCCCAGCGCGACAAAGGCGCCACGGTATTCGGGTACCACGTGAACGATCCCGAGCGCTTCGGCGTTTTGGCCTTCGATGCGAACGGCAAAGTCATCTCGCTCGAGGAGAAACCGGCGAAGCCGAAATCGAACTACGCGGTGACGGGACTGTATTTTTACGACAACCGAGTCGTTGAGATCGCCAAAAATGTAAAACCCAGCGAACGAGGGGAACTCGAAATCACCGATGTGAACAGAGCCTATCTGGAAACCGGTGAGCTGAACGTTAGCGTGATGGGACGTGGTTTCGCCTGGCTGGATACGGGAACTCACGACTCCTTGATGGAAGCCGGTCAATTCGTACAAACGATAGAGCACCGGCAGGGCCTGAAAGTGGCGTGTTTGGAAGAGATAAGCTATCGCAACGGCTGGCTGTCTGACGAAGTATTACAGCGCCAAGCGACGGCGCTGGCAAAAACCGGTTATGGCCAGTATCTGCAGCGGGTATTGGATTCCGAGACGATGCTGTGAACGTTATTGAAACCCTGCTGCCCGGTGTGCTGATCATTGAGCCCAAGGTTTTTGGCGATCATCGAGGGTTTTTCAAAGAAACCTTTCAGATCGAACGATACCAAGAGGCAGGCATTGGGCTGCCCTTTGTTCAGGATAATTATTCGCGCTCTCCCCGGGGCGTTCTGCGCGGGTTGCACCTGCAGCAAAGTCACCCCCAAGGGAAGTTGGTGAGCTGTAGCGCCGGTGCCGTCTACGACGTTGCGGTAGACGTCGATCCTGCATCAAAGACGTTTGGTCAGTATGTTGGCGTGGAACTGAGTGCCGATAACCATCGCCAGCTTTGGATTCCACCGGGGTACGCCCACGGTTTTTGTGTGCTGTCGGAGTTCGCGGACTTTCAATACAAATGCACGGATTTGTACTTTCCTGACGATGAGGGCGGCTTGATCTGGAATGATCCGGAAGTCGGTATTCCTTGGCCGGTAGAGTCTCCGACACTATCGGACAAAGACCTTGCGCTACCCAGTCTGGCGGAGATTCGCAGCGGAAACCTCTAGTGGCCTAGAGACATTGGCCGTCCATGCTGTTTATCCACTGATTGATGATCTCCAGACCTTCCTCATGCACCAGTGACCGACCCAGCTCTGGCATCATCATACCCGGGTCGTTGGTTGCTAAACGAAAGCTGAGAATCGAATGTTCGGCTTGGCCGGGTACGATGCTGTACAAGTGTCCGCCAGACCCTCGGCCCGCCGCAATAGGGGGCTTGCACCGCCCAAGGGCGCTTGCCGGGTGCTGTTCGTAATCCAGCAGCAACCCTGAGGTATCCGCCGCGCCTTGGGCGTTGTGACAGTGCCCGCAGTTGATGTCCAGATAGCTTCTGGCCTGATGATCCAGCGTTTGGCTTGTATCACCCCAAATCGCGTTCGGGGTGTGCCCGCCAGACACATGGGTTAACCAACCGCGCTCGGCCCAATGATCGAGCTGATTCTTGTTGTAAATCTTGGTGGAGCGATCCAGATGACGAGCCTTAATACCAATGGGCAGCAGCTCGCCTGTCGTATGGTTGGTGGCATGACACGAGGCGCATTGATTCTTGCTGGGTACCAAGTAATTGAGCGGGCTGCCATCGGCGAGGGTCATGGGACGGATAGTGCCCGTGAGGCTCAGGTAGGCGTCATCACCTTTCCAGACATAGGGCAGGGCATCCCAGCCGCTGGCTTGCTTCACCATCAAGCGGGTTTCCATCAGTTCAAAGTCATTGGTTTGAATGGCGCTTGGGTCGCCGTTCCAGTCTGACGAGGTCAGCAATGCACCGGTCTGGGTTTTAGGGTAGATGAAGGTTTTGCTGATGATGCTGCCAACGGGCAGGGCGAAGGTATCCGTAGCATCATAGTCCGCCTGGGTGCCCTCAGGCAGATAAAGCGTACGCAATTTTAGCGCGTAATCGGAAAACAGCGCGGTGTTTACTTCATAGACCAAGGCCTGGTCACTGACCGTCAGCTGTTGTCCGTCAAGGCTGACGAGACCCCAGTCCGAGAGACGTTTAGGGTAGTTGTCTGCGGTATGAAAGGTCACCTCGGTAGGGCCGCAGGCGGTCAGCAGCGCGCTGATGAAAAGCGCGCCGCATGTCGTGATCAAGCGAGAGACTCCTCGCTGAATCGGTGCGTCGTATACCGGACGATCCATACCGTAATGTACCCCTGTTCCTCAGCAAGAACCCTAACGAAACCGACTAGCCAGCAGGCAGTTCAATTGCAGACAACTTTTCGACACTGCATTGGTAGGCAGCCATCTCCAGCGAAGGATTGGCGAATTCGTTGATCGCATCGATGTTGAGCAGCTGCGCATCGCCATTGTCCACACAGATCACCTCGCGGTCAGCGGGCTTGTTTGGATCAATGACGCCGTCCCAAATGATGTCGGGAAACGCGCCGTCTGGGCCAAACACCGCGTCGCGCACAGCGACCAGATAGTCCATACCCGGAGCCTTGCCGGAGTCGCTCATTTCATTGTCGTAGATGGAAATCAGTTCGGGGTAAGGATCAAATTCCGCAGCCACTTCCCGCTGGCCCGCGTAGTTGGCGCTGAAATAGCTGGAGATCAAAATGTTAGCGGTGTCGTTACCGCTGATTCGATTGTTGAAAATCTCTACCTGATCGTTGGAGTTCACCATGATGCCAGAACCTGCGGGCACGCCAGATACCGCGGTGCCCGGTGCGGCGAAGTTGGCGGTGTTGTTGTCGTTGACGTCATTGTCGAAGACCCGGGTGCCATAACCACGTTTGGGTATGCCCGGCATATTGAAAACCAAAATGCCGCCGGTATTGGCTACCGCGGTATTGTTGTAAACGTCTGCGCCGACGGAGTTCTCTACCTCAATGCCGGCGACGTTATATTCCGCCCGGTTGCCGCGCACGATAATCTGCTCTGACTGGCCGACGTAAATGCCGGCATCGGATGCGGCAATGGCCACGTTGTCTTCAATCAACACATTGGTGGTTTGCACGGGATAGATGCCATACGCTCCGTTGCTGACGTCTGGGCCGTTGGTCCATTCGGTGCGAATTCGACGAATGACGATGTTATTGCCTTCGTTGACCTTCAGCGCGTCGCCAATGGCGTCTTCAATGGCCAAATCTTCGATGGTGAAGT
Organism: Gammaproteobacteria bacterium; assembly: GCA_042091155.1. Lineage (GTDB taxonomy): Bacteria > Pseudomonadota > Gammaproteobacteria > Pseudomonadales > Azotimanducaceae > UBA4421. Next base: position 80,655 of record JBELHZ010000005.1, on the reverse strand, counting down.
CGTTGGCAGAAACCGATAAACCCTCAGCACCCGCCAACTGGTTTTTGAAGGAGAGCACAGACTTATCCATGCCCTGACCGCGAATGGTCACGCCGTCAGTATTCATGATCAGTGAGCGGTCGAAGGCAAAGGTGCCCTCTGGAATTTCGATCACATCGCCAGGTTGGGCGGATTCCAGTGCGGCCCGAAACGTTTCCTCAAAAGGCAAGGGCTCGGCACAGCCCAAAACGACTGTAGTGGCTAAAGCCAAAATGATCTTCTTCATAACTCCCCCCAGAGTGTTGTTGTAAAAATCTGTGAATCAAAACAGGACCAGAGTGCGGTCGATGGTCCAGTAGGTGGCCACCGAGCCCATGGCATAAGCGGCAATGAGATACATTAACTGGGGCTGAAGACTAAGCCTTCCGCTGATTTTGCGCCAGAGCCAAAGGGCGCTGACCAGCACCAACACCACGAAAAGTTGACCCAGTTCAATTCCTAGGTTGAATAACAGCAAGCTGGTGAACAGAGCATCCTCGGGTAGACCGATTTCCCGCAGTACGCCAGCGAACCCCAAACCGTGCAGCAAACCGAAAACGAAAGCCATAAGCCAAGGGTTGGAACGCGTCAGCCTAGAGCGCCTTTCCTCTGGCTGGGCAAGCTCGCGTGCCAAAAAGACGATGGAGAGGGCTATGACGGCTTCTACCGGTGCCTGTGCCAACGAGACGATGTTAAGAATCGACAGTGCCAGCGTAATGCTGTGGGCGATGGTAAAGGCGGTGATGGTTTTCAGCAGCATCCAGGGTGAACTGATGAAGAGCACCAAACCGATCACGAAGAGTACGTGGTCGATGCCGCCGACCAAATGCTCAACGCCAATCATCAGATAACCGATGGAGTCTGCGCCCTCGCTGCCAAGGGTCAGCACCGGTTCTGCCGGTAGCACGATGTAATTTTCGAACTCGCCATCAACGGGGATATGCCTGACCATGACATCTGTGATCGAGGTGCGCAGGCCCGTGATCTCGATTCGGGCCGTGCTCAAATCACACTCGGTAAACCAGCGTTTGATCAAGGCACTGCCGGTGATTTCAGGTGTCGCTTCTTCGCGCAAATCGCAATCGACGGGGAAGGTCGGGTCGATGGGAAGACGCTTGTTCTCCACCACGGGTTGCTTCCACAACACATGGTAGCCGCCTTGCTCGGCTGCCGTTAGTTCCAGATACGCGGGTCGAACTTCATCGGCCATCAGTCCGGTGAGCGGCGCGCAAAAGATTAACGCCGCTAAAATTTTTGCGTTGATCAACAGGGCTGTAACGCCAAAGCGCATTACGGCTGGTCTGTTCGCTGCACGCCCGCGGGAAGCTGGATGCTGTAAGTCGCCAGCAGATTTTCCAGATAGGCGTCGTTGGCTTTCTTGCGCTGCTGCTGCTTCCAGTCGATGACGACCTTGTCTCTCACCTGCTCAAACCCCAGAGGCGTGGCCTGTTCTCGATTGATCAGCTGAACCGCATGCCAGCCAAAGGCCGAACGCAGCGGCCCCTGCCAACCTTCCTGAACCGACAGGTTGGCTAAATTTTTCGCGAAAGCCCGGCCAAACAGATCGCCAATCTCACGGGTCGATCGTCGCGCGTATTTTCGCTGCAGCATAAACGGGTCACCGTCCAGCGTTGGGTCTTCAACCGCCTTGGCTGCGAGCACTTCAGCGCGCTGCTCTGGTGATTCCACAGGCCGATCCGCAGAAAAGTAAATGTGGCTGAAAGAGAATTGGTCTGGGGTTCGGTATTTGTCTTGATGCTTGGCGTGAAACGCGCGAAGGGTGGCTTCGTCCGGGCTCGTCGTGCCCGCAAGGTCTTCTGTTAAAAAGGAAAGCTTTTGGATCAGACGCCGTTTGACGATGGTGTCACCGGCATCAAGCTTCAGTGCCAGCGCCTCCTGATAGTACGCCTCATCGCGAATGAATCGATTGATGAGACTGGCCCGCTCAGCAGGCGTGGGGTCCCGACGCATTTGCTGCTGCCACTGTTCCACAATGCGCTGTACGTCTCCCTCGGTTACGCGAATGACGCGCTGATCCTCTTGGGTGGCAGCGATACCGAACAGCAGACCGCCGAACAATAAGAACAGCCACAGAGGATCCTTGAAGGCTCGAGAAAGTGTCACCAATGACCTATCTAGCCGGCGAAGCAGCTGAGGTGGTGGTCTGAATTGCCAAACTGGGCGTCAATGACCAACAACCGCTTAAAGTAGTGTCCAACGCGCAGTTCTTCGGTGACTCCCATGCCGCCGTGCAGCTGTACGGCGTTCTCTCCGATGAAAGTCCCAACCTTACCGACCATGTACTTCAGCGCATGCACGGTTCGCATGGCGTCTCGACCGTTCTGAACCACTTCCAAGGTCGCGCGATAGAGCATGGACTTGCACTGCTCGTATTCCATGAACATGTCCACCATACGGTGCTGTAGTACTTGGAAGTCTGCCAAACTGCGATCGAACTGCTCGCGTTCCTGAGTGTAGGCGACGGTATCCTTGTACAGAATCTCCATGGCACCGACGGCTTCAGCCGCAAGCGCCAAAATACCGTCGATCGCAATCTCCTGTAGCAGCGCGAAACCCTGATCCAGCTCGCCAAGCCTGTTTTCTGCACTGACGTAGACATTCTCGAAGGTGACCTCGGATGCTTGCTGACCGTCTACGGTGGGAAACGAATCCACTGTCACGCCGTCTGCCTTGGTATCAACCAAGAACAGGGTAATGCCGTTTGCATCGCGTTGGCCGCCGCTGGTGCGCGTGCTGACAACAAGTTGATCGGCGCTGCCGCCATGTTGAACCATGCTTTTTTGCCCAGTGATGACGAAACCCGAATCTTGCGCGGTCGCGCGTGTGATCACGTCCTCTAGGTCAAACCGAGATTGCTCTTCCGCATAGGCCAGGCCAAGTCGGCAGCTGCCCGAGACCATGTCTGGTAGCAGCTTGGCCTGCAGCTCTGAGCTGCCGCCTGCCACGATGGCACGAGTGCCCAGTATCGCGCTGGCAAAAAACGGTTCGAGCACCAAGCCCTTACCAAATGCCTCCATCAGCACCATGGTGTCTGCTTGGTTGCCGCCGAAGCCGCCTTGGGCTTCTGGTACCGTGACGCCCAACCAACCCAGCTCAGCCATGGTTTGCCAGTAAGTGTCGCTGAATCCCGCATCGTTTTTGCTCAGAGACTGTCGGGTATCGAGGTCGTAGTTGTCGTTGACGAAGCGTTCGACACTATCTTTTAGCAGCTGTTGTTCTTCGGATAGATCAAAATTCACAATGAGGCTCCAGTTTGGATGTGTGGTGTCAGGGCGCGCTGGTTATTTCGCTTTTTTCAGTCCCAGCACGTTTTTCGCCACCACGTCTTTTTGTACTTCTGAAGCACCGCCATAAATCGTATAGGCGCGGCTGGCCAGATAGCCGGACATACCACCCTTGGCAAAGCTGTGGCCTACCGGTTTCTTACCCCATGCTGCGGAATAGATGCCACCAGCTTCGACGGTGAGTTTTTGAATACGCTGCTGAATCTCCGTTCCCTTGAGCTTCAAAATCGATGATTCTGGCCCGGGCTCCGCGCCATTGGCGGCGCTTGCCAACGAGCGCAGTTCGGTGAATTCCGTAGCAAGCAGGTCGATCTCCAGTTCAGCCAACTTAGATTTGTAGGCCGGATCGTCCAGCAGAGTGGCATTGCCTCGTTTCACGCTGCCTGCCTGTAGCCGCAAGTAATCCAGTGCCACCAGAGATTTGGAGATGCCGGCAAGACCGGTGCGCTCGTGGGCGAGCAGGCCTTTGGCGTAACCCCAGCCCTTGCCTTCTTCACCGACCCTGTTTTCCACCGGCACCTTGACGTCGGTCAGATGCACCATGTTGACGCTGTGCGAGCCGCCTAAGGTAATAATGGGTTTTACTTCGATGCCTTCTTGTTTCATGGGGATCAGCAAAAACGTAATGCCTTCCTGTTTCTTGCCGGTATCACTGGTGCGAGTCAGACAAAAAATCCAGTCCGCGATGTGGGCGAGAGTCGTCCATATCTTGGTGCCATTGACGGTGTAGTAGGTGCCGTCCTCAGACAGTTCTGCCTTGGTCTTAAGGTTTGCCAGGTCAGATCCTGCATTGGGTTCCGAGTAGCCCTGGCACCAGTTAACGTTGCGGGCTCGTATATCTGGCAGAAATCGCTGCTGCTGCTCCTCGTTGCCGTAGTTCATCAGTACCGGTGCCAGCATTGATAGGCCAAAGGGCAGATCCCAAGGCGTTTGTGCCACCGCGGTTTCCTTCTCCCAGATATAGTGTTGGGTTGGGGTCCAGCCAGGGCCGCCAAAAGCGGTTGGCCATTTCGGCACATCCCACCCGCCCTTAGCCTTGGCGAGTTCGAACCAATTCAAACGCCACTGACCGTAATCGGTTTTTGGGTCGTGGGCATTGGTTGCAAGAAAATCCCTGACGTCTTCTTGAAACGCTAAGTCCTCTGGGCTCAGATCTACGTCCATAGTGGTTCCTTAAAGGTGGTGCCTTGAAATCGCGAATAACAAATTAATGACGTATGTTAATCGACTGGGTAAATCAAGTTAAGCAGCACCTTTGAGACAGTGCTAAATTTCTGCGAGCAGTAAAACAAATCAATCTAGGAGAAAAGCGCTGTGGGTTACCAAACGTTGAATTTTGAAGTGTCTGCCGGTGTCGCCACGATTACATTGAATCGACCGAACAATATGAACGCGATGTCGCCTGCGATGGGCGCCGAGCTGCACGAAGTGGCGCTGGCAATTGATGCCAATCAGGACATTCGAGCAGTGATACTGACCGGGGCGGGCAAGGTCTTTTGCGCTGGCGGTGACTTGGGCGAATTTGCCGCCGCCGGTGACGGTGCGCGCACCCTGATTATGAAGATGACCGGAGACCTGCATCTGGCGCTTTCTCGGTTGGCCAGGAATGCCGCGCCGGTGATTGCAGCGGTCAATGGTACCGCGGCAGGTGCAGGCTTTTCCTTGCTGATGGCAGCGGATTTGGCCATCGCGGCAGAGAGTGCGGTCATGACCATGGCCTACACCAATGCGGGTCTGTCGCCGGACGGCAGTTCCACCTATTACATGCCGCGCAAGATTGGTGATCGTCGTGCTCGAGAGCTGATGCTGACCAACCGAGTGCTCAATGCCCAAGAAGCGCTGGATTGGGGCGTGGTGAATCAAGTGGTCGCAGACGGAGACGTGCTGGTCGCAGCGCAAAAGCTGGCGGCAAAGCTTGCCCAAGGGCCTACTCAGGCCTATGGACAGGTCAAAGCATTGCTGGACGGCAGTTTCGATCACAGCCTAGAGTCGCAAATGGAGCTTGAGGCTCGTGCCATCGCGGCATTGGTGGGCAGCCCAGACGGGCAAGAGGGATTACACGCCTTTTTGGACAAGCGTAAGCCTCAGTTTAGCGGCCGATAGATCCCCATGAACAGTCAAAACGACAGCGCGCAGCTGCCCTGATGCGACGGCTAAAGTTTCTCTCGAAAAGGCTAAATGCAATGCGTAGGATGTCGGGCTTTCAGCAGAAGTCTATTTTATGAGTGTTTGTGCTGTGATCATGGCAGGCGGAAACGGCAGTCGTTTGTGGCCTATGTCGAGAGCAGGCTACCCGAAACAGTTACTGCCACTGTTTGACTCGACAACGATGCTTCAATCGACGTTTCTGCGGCTCGGCGATCTGCCCATTGAATCTTCGATTACTGTCTGCGGCGAAGAGCATCGATTTTTCGTGGCCGAACAACTGCGAAGCATCGATGCGCAGAGCACGATTATTTTGGAACCCCAGGGTCGGAATACCGCCCCGACAATCGCGTTAGCCGCACTGGAAAAAGAAACAGAAGACCCAGTGCTTTTGGTGTTGGCTGCAGATCATGTGGTGCAAAATCAGCAAGCATTTACCGAGGCTGTTGCGACCGCTCTGCCACTGGCTGATTCGGGAAAATTGGTCACATTTGGTGTTGTTCCCACCGAACCCCAGACCGGCTACGGATACATCGAGCGCGGAGACGAGGTAGGCAACGGGTATCGGGTCAAAAGTTTTAAAGAAAAGCCGCCCGCCGCGCTTGCACAAGACTATCTCGAGTCTGGCGATTACTACTGGAACAGCGGCATGTTCATGTTTAGGGCAAGCCGTTATCTGCAAGAGTTGCAGAACCGCAGGCCGGATATTGTGTCCGCCTGCAGAGGCGCGATGGAGTCAAAGGCGAGGGATTTGGACTTCGTGCGGGTTGGCAGCACAGCCTTTTTGCAGTGCCCGTCCGAATCGATTGACTACGCCGTAATGGAACAGACGAACGATGCTGTCGTGGTGCCAATGGATGCCGGTTGGAGCGATATCGGCTCTTGGAGTTCGCTGTCGGATTTGAGTCAGCAAGACGACAACGGCAACACAGTGATCGGTGACGCGAAGGTTTTGGCATCAGAAAATTCCTACGTGAGGAGCGAAGATAAGCTTGTGGCGGCCATCGGCGTCAATGATTTGGTGATTGTTAGCACAAAGGATGCCGTGCTTGTTGCTTCTAAAAGCGCAGCTCAAGACGTCAAACAGATCACCCAAGAATTGCTGGATGAGTCCCGCAGCGAGTGGCATGTCCACCGAGAGGTCTATCGACCGTGGGGCAAGTACGACACCGTTGATGCCGGCGAGCGCTATCAGGTGAAGCGGATTACGGTAAACCCGGGGGCGAAGCTGAGCGTTCAGTTGCACCATCACAGAGCCGAGCATTGGGTCGTGGTGTCGGGATCCGCCAAAGTGACGAATGGCGATGAGACGTTTTTGTTGTCGGAGAACGAATCAACCTATATCCCAATTGGGGTGACTCATGCGCTGGAAAACCCCGGGAAAATACCGCTTGAGATCATTGAGGTTCAATCAGGCTCCTATCTTGGTGAGGACGACATCGTTCGTATCGCAGACAATTACGGTCGCTCTTGAGTGATTTAGGCAACAGCTCTCAGCCTTTTCGGCACTGCAGTACCGGACTGCGTGATCGTGTGGCTGCCTTCTTGGCGGACTTTACCGTCCAGCGTGCACAGCACGATGCGCAAGAGGGCGAGGAACTTCGGCAGGCGGCGGTGGCCCTGACCATTACCGATGTTGGCCCGGGAGCCGGTTTGCCGGGTATCGCGGACTCTAAGGGTTGGTCGGCGGAACCTGCCTTGATTCTGACTCGGCGCTCTCAGCGGTTGCGCAGTCATCCCGGCCAGTGGGCCTTACCCGGTGGGCGCATTGACCAAGGCGAGACCCCGGTGCAGGCAGCTTTGCGTGAAATGCACGAAGAAGTTGGTGTCGATCTGGCCGAGGAGCGCGTGCTGGGGGTGCTCGATGACTTTGTGACGCGCTCAGGCTATGTGATGACGCCGGTGGTGATTTGGGGTGGCGCGGATCTGGTGACTGAAGCAAATCCTGACGAAGTGGCCAGCATCCATCGCATACCGTTGACGGAATTCACTCGAACCGACGCGCCGCGCCTGACCCGGACGGTAACCAGTGATTCGCCAATACTGCGTATGCCCGTAGGCAGCGACCACATTGCTGCACCGACGGCGGCGATCTTGTATCAGTTTCGAGAAGTTTGCTTACTGAATCAGCACACTCGGGTTGCGCACTTCGAACAACCGCAATTTGCATGGCGTTGAGTTGACCGGCTTTTCCCGACAGCCCACAATCCTCTGGCTCGGAGCAGTGGATGGATCCCTGCACCGTGCCGATTTACAGATAACTCGATCAACCACAGGAAAACACAATGGCGATTGAAACAGGCTCAAAGCTGCCCGAAGCAACCCTGCACACAATGCAAGATGGCAAACCGACTCCGGTAACCACCAACGATCTATTTGCCGGCAAAAAAGTCGCTATGTTTGCGGTTCCTGGCGCGTTTACGCCAACCTGCTCAATGGCTCACTTGCCCGGCTACGTTGTGCAAGCTGATGCGCTGAAAGCGAAAGGTGTGGACAGTATCGTCTGCCTGTCCGTGAACGATGCCTTTGTCATGGATGCGTGGGGCAAAAGCGCTAACGCGGAAGAACTGGTCATGGTTGGCGATGGTAACGGTGACTTTACCGAAGCGCTCGGCCTGCAAATGGACGGCTCGGGTTTTGGCTTGGGTACCCGTTCACAGCGCTACGCGATGATCGTCGATGATGGCACCGTGACACATCTGGCGGTCGAGGCCCCGGGTAAGCTGGACGTCAGTGCTGCCGAAGCGATCTTAGAAGCGCTTTAAGACGACCTCTCTCTAACCGCGCAGAGTCCTACCAAATGCGGCGTCAGGAAATTTTCTGCGCCGCTTCAATGGCTTGCCGATTGCTGCCCACCGGTCGAATCAGACATTCCTGAGCCGCCGTGGCCACCATCTCCCCCGCACGATTGAAAAAGTGACCCCTGACAAAGCCTCGGGCACCGCCTGCGTTTGGCGACTCTTTGGCGAACAGCAGCCATTCGTCCGCCCTGAACGGACGGTGAAACCAAATGGCGTGGTCGAGGCTGGCACCCCGAATGGTGCGCTCGCCCCCTTCATCAACGGTCATTGGCCCGTGGGGCAACATGGACGTGGACATAAAGTCCAGATCGGACATATAGGCCAACAACGCCAGATGCACCTCGGGGTTGTCGGGCAGTGGGTCGCGAGATTTTAGCCACGTATGTTTGAAGGGCGGATGTTCTCCCCGATCCATCATGGTAATGCGCTCAACCGCGCGGGAGTCGATGGCTTCAAAGCGAAAGGTGAAACGTGCCATTTCGGGTTTGGATTTGGCCAGCTCGGTGTAGGTTTCCAGATCCCCCCGCAACGACTCCGGTGGCGGAACATCCGGCATGGGCAGCGAGTGATCGAGCCCGTCTTCGGCTTTTTGCCAGGAACAGGCCAGCGTGAAAATGGTGCGACCATTTTGTATGGCAGCCACCCGGCGGGTGCTGAAACTGCGACCATCACGAATACGGTCTACCTCGTAGAGAATGGGACGTGTCCAGTCGCCAGCGCGCAAGAAATAGCTGTGCAGTGAATGCAGGCTGTGCTCAGGGTTCACCGTGCGAAATGCGGATGCCAAGGCCTGAGCCAGCACCTGACCGCCGAAGACATGCTCGGTATTATGGTTTTGGCCACGAAAGAGATTTTCTTCAATGGGCTCGACGTCGAGCAGGTCGATGATTTCTTGCAGAACCTTGTTCATGAGTGGTTTTGGTCACGTTTTGGCAGGCGCAAAGCATAAACCATCCGCTTCAGCGATGGGGTCTCATGCATGGGTTTTGTCACTTTTTCTGTCGAGAGATGGACGGATCTGAGATACTTCAGACTCAAGCCGCCCGAGGAGACACTATGAGCATCGAAGTGAAACAAATCCCATGTCTGGGAGATAACTACGGGTTCCTCGTCCACGATACCCAGACCGGGGCCACGGCGAGTATCGATACGCCGGAAGTGCAGCCCATCAATAACGCCTTGGCGGAACGTGGTTGGACCCTGACCCATATTCTCAATACCCACCACCACTTTGATCACGCCGGCGGTAACGAAGAACTGAAAGCCCAATGGGGCTGCGAGATCATTGGCGCTGACTGCGATGCCGAACGCATCCCTGGCATTGATCGACGCGTCGTCGACGGCGAGGTCTTTCAACTGGGCAACACCCAGGTCAAGGTGCTGGAAGTCCCCGGCCACACCGTTGGTCATATCGCCTACTACTTTGCCGATGATCGGGCAGCCTTTGTAGGGGATACCCTGTTTGCCCTGGGCTGCGGCCGAATGTTTGAAGGAACAGCTCAGCAGATGTGGGGGAGTCTGGAAAAGCTTATGGCGCTGCCCGATGAGACCGCCGTTTACTGTGCTCACGAATACACCCAAGCGAACGCGGCTTTCGCGGTCACCGTAGAACCCGACAACGAAGCACTGCGTCAGCGCGTTGAGGAAATAGCCCGGCTGCGAGAGCAGGGTATTCCAACGGTCCCCACCAGCATCGGGCTGGAACGCCAGACGAATCCGTTCGTTCGCCCGCAAAGTACGAATTTGCAGCAAACGATTGATCTGGTGGGTTCGGATCCGGTGGCCATCTTTGCTGAGACACGCAAGCGCAAAGATAACTTTTGAACACCGCCGCTGGCGTTGTTGAAGAGCAAGCGCAGACGCAACGCCAGGGCCTGATCTACGCCATAGCGGCTTATGGGATTTGGGGTGTCGCGCCGATTTACTTTGTCTGGGTAGGGTTTGCGGCGCCGCTGGAAATTCTCATGCACCGGGTGCTGTGGTCGGTACCCTTACTGGTCCTGCTGATTACCGTAACCGGCCAATGGGATGACGCACGAGGCCTGTCTCGCCGCGCCTTGTTGTTCCTGATGGCCACCGCCTTGCTGTTGAGTATCAATTGGCTGACCTTTATTTGGGCCATTCAAGCACAGCGGATTGCCGATGCCAGTTTAGGCTACTTCATTAATCCGCTGGTGAACGTGCTGCTGGGCGGCTTGTTTCTGCGCGAACGGCTGCGGCCCTACCAGTGGTTAGCGGTGGGGGTTGCCTTGCTGGGTGTGGGTGTCGAGCTTTGGGTGCAGCGCAGCATGCCTTGGCTTGGGCTGACCTTGGCGTTCAGCTTCGGCTTTTACGGATTGCTGCGCAAACAGGTCAGCGTACCTGCCGCCATAGGGCTTTGGGTTGAAACCACACTCATGCTGCCGATTGCGCTGCTGTTCTTATTCTGGCTGGTTGCCAGCGAGGGTATGCGGCCTGCCATACAGATAGCCCAGCTGGGCGTGGGTGGCGTGATCAGTGTCGTGCCCTTAGTCTTTTTTGCGGCTGCGGCCTTGCGCCTGCCGCTGGCGACACTGGGATTCGTTCAGTATCTGGCGCCAAGCTGTGCGCTGATGCTGGCGATATTTTTATACGATGAAGCTGTGCCAGAGATCCGCTGGGTAACCTTTGGTTTTATCTGGTCGGCCTTGGCGATTTTCAGTGCGGAAAATCTTCTTCATTTACGAAAACAACGCAGACTTTTGCGGGGAGGCACAGCGTGATCACACTATTCACCATGGAGCGGGATTATCCCTATGGAACGCTTCGGTCCACCAACGGCAGCAAAACCAAGGTGGTGCTGGAGGAAAAAGGTCTCGCCTATCGGACTGAAACCGTCAGTCCGGGTGCGGTCTGGAAAAAACTGCCGGAAATAGTCGCCAAGCATCCGCTGGGCAAGGTGCCTTGGATCGAAGATGGCGATCTGGTGGTATACGACTCGACGGTCATCAATGAGTATCTGAACGAAAAGTCAGCAAATAATCCCCTGCTGCCGACAGATCCCTCGAAGCGCGCTTTAGCAAGAGCTTTGGAGAACTATGCGGACGAGGGGGTGCTGAGTAAGTTTCTACCGCTGATTTGGATGCCCTGGTGGTCGCCGGAGGCCCAGCGCGATACCGACAGTATGGAAAAAGGTCGGCAGGGAATGCGCGAGCAGATTTTTCCGTTTTTGGAACAAACTCTGGCCGGCAAAGACTGTTTGTGTGGCGAGTTTTCCCTGGCAGACGTGCCCATGATGGCCGTAGCCATGGTGCTGGAAGTGGATGGAATGGACGTCAGTGATTTCGCTCAAACCGCAGCCTATTTGCAGCGGCTGCGCAATCGCCCGTCCTATCAAGCCATATCCCCGCAACGCTCAGTGGCTGAAACCGCAGGTTCGTAGGCTATGCCCGCATCGGATCCCTCGCCGTCCTAAGAGACTAGAGAGCGTTAGCTCGGGTCATGGCCGATTGCAGTGAGGCCATGCTGCGTATGTAGGGCTCAAGGCCTTTGAGGGCAGCCGGTCTGTTGCGGGCCGCTTGTTCGGCTAAGGCGCGGGTTTCGTAAACCCCAAGCAGAGCCACATAATATTTGCGTCCCTTCACTTCGATCATGGCGCCGGTGAGTTCGTCGAGGTCGAGTTCTGCCATGAACGCCTTCAATTCACTCTGGGTGCTCAACGCGATGAGCTGTACCGCCCAATAAGTGCCTGGCAGGTCTTGTAGTGACACGGGTGCCTCTGGTCGAAAGGAAGGCACAGCCTCGCTGGAACGATTGTCTGAGGCGACGGCAGGGGGCTCGTCAGGAGGTTCGATTACCGAAACATCGGCGTTGGCCGATTCGTCCATCGTATCGCTTGTCCGCTTGGACGGCGTGCTCTGTGGCTGGGACCAGTCGTAGGGTTTGTTTTTGCGCTGCGCTTCGCGCTGTTGAATGTCGGCTATAGAGCGCCGCTTGCACGACCAAGTTTGCAGGCCCTGTTCGCAATGCCAGCTGGTGGCGGTCTCGTTGACCTCCTCGGCGGTTCGGCTTGGCTCATCAGTCCTGTTTTGCTGCGGCGCATTGCTGCTGCAGCCCACAACAAGTAAGGGCAGAACGGCGCAGAGAAGACGAGTGATCACGTTGGTTGGCATAAGAGGTGTTGGCTTGCTAGCGGCTGTTGATCCTTTGAAACACGTCCATAGTGTAGAAACGCCAAGGCGTATGTCCAGTGCAGTTTTGTACAACTTGGGCCTTTATCAGTGACGGCTTTGGCTTGCGGCGAAAGTTATTTTCCCCTAGTTTTTACTGCCGTAAGGCCGGTAAATGCCGCTTGCGCTTTTCCGGCTACGACACGACGCTTTACCCCGTAACGCAAGGAAGCTGGCATGCTATCGACTCTGTCTGACTTTGAACGTGTACCTCGTATTCTTCGCCTCAACATCGCCGGTCAACCGGTGGAGTGGGTACCTTGGCAGGATGCGGTCTGTCTCTACGCGCGTGATTTGGTGATTTGGACCGTGGGCGATCCGCTGCTAACGATCCGGGGCGGACACTCTAAAGACAGCGGTGACCGCAGTACTCAAGACATCCACAGCATCATCGCCTGCGACGGCAGAGTGGTGACGCGGCGAGTCTCACAGACCCCGCCTTTAACCAATCCCGCCTTGTTTAAGCGAGACGGTAATACCTGTTTGTATTGCGCAAAACACTTGAGCGATGCGGAGTTGACGCGGGATCATGTTTTGCCGGTATCGCGTGGTGGTGCGGACTCGTGGGATAACGTGGTCGCAAGCTGCCGCCGCTGTAATCACTTAAAGGGCAGTCGGGTTCTCGACGAAATCAGTCTCGAGCTGATGGCACTTCCCTATGTACCGAATTACTCGGAGTACTTGGCGTTGATTAACTCGGGTCGAATACTGGGTGACCAGATGGCCTTTTTGAGTAAAAGCTTTGGGGCGGACAGTCGACTGATTCACCAGTGACACGACATGCGATACGCGGTCAGCGAAAGCCCTTGATGACATCGTGCTCATAGAGCCAATCTTGTTGCTGTAGGGCTATTTCCGGGAGCAGACGGTTTTGCAGGGCGGTTCCCACATGCTGCTGAAATCGACGCGCTGCTGAAGGCTGGGTCAGCCTGATCAAGTGACCACGCATCTGCGCCAATACTTTGCGATGGCGCGGGCGACGAAACCGCTCGTAGGCTGCAAGGCCATCGCCAATGTCTTCTTCGTAATTTTCCATCATTCGCGACAGTACCCAGGCATCCTCCATGGCCGTGTTGCCACCATCGACTTTGCTGTGCAGTGATGAATGCAGGGCGTCGCTCAGATAGGCCACCCGGCCGGCGAACAGGGTGTCCTTGGCTTGAAAGCTGCCGAGGTCAATCCCACCCGCGTGAGTCTTGGCATCCAAGGCCTCATGCAAGCTGGGATGCCAGTCCGCTTCATCGAAGGCCTGATTCGATGGGGTCACAAATCGGAAGTGCACAAGGTCTGAGTCAGACAGCTGTTCGATGTACTGACCCTTGCCGCGCCAGAGCACGTTGGCTCGTCGCAGCGGATGATCTGGGAGTGACGCTTCAAAGACCGTGACAGGTGTCTGCTGTGGTGGTTCTGGGTATCCGGGCACAGAGACGATCGTTAATCGGTTGGATTGTTCGATCTCCTCAAGGCGTCTGTTAGTCAGGAGGGGCTTGGCGATTTCCTTTTCTAAGCGCTCGGTAAGGGATCGTGCACTGAAGTTGACCAGTGGGGCACCGTACCGCTGTTCATAGAATTCCCCCAACGGTAGCTCGGCCAGTAAGTAGGCACTTTTGGCAAATCGAACCTGCTGTCGGTCCGGTCGGTAGCCCAAGGCGTCGATGGTGTCCGGTGCTAGGGTTCTGAGCAGGCGGCTGGCGTTGGCCCCTAGGCTAACGATGGGCGAGCGATAGCGGACTTCCGGTCCGACATAGCGCGTCGTCTCGTGAAAGCCGCTCGCACCGCAGGCCAAAGCCGCGAGCTGAGCCGCAAGAGATTCTCCGATAATGGCAACGGGATACATGGGACTCGACGGCGCGCCTAAATCTTGCGCCAGCGCGTACCCTCGCGGGAGTCTTCCAGCTCAATGCCCGCGGCCAGCAGCTCATCGCGAATACGATCTGCGCCGGCGTAATCACCATCCGCACGAGCGGCCTTACGCTGCGCGATTAGGGCCTCAATGGCGTCGGCGGTGGGAGAGGCTGAATCCCCGGGCTGGCCTTGAGTGAAATAATCCTCAGCATTCTGATACAGCAGGCCCAGCAGCCAGCCACCGGCAAGCAGCTGTTTGCGCGCAGCAGCCTTTGCCGCTTCGTTTGTTGCCCGACGCATGTCGGCTGCTAACTCGTGCATGGCGGCCAATGCCTTGGGCGTATTCAAATCGTCGCAAAGCGCGTTCACGACGTTTTGCGGGAATTCCTCTGAGGCCAGCTTCGCCATATCCGTACTGGTCAGTGCGGTGGTGTCGTCGGCGTCGCGGAGCCCTTGATAGAGGCTGTCTAAGCTCGCCCGGGCCTGGGCCAGCAGGTCATCAGACCAGATAAGGGACGACCTGTACTGACCGGAGAGCAGTGCATAGCGTAATACCTCGCTGCTGTGTTTTTCCAACAAGCCGCGAATGGTCAACACGTTGCCGACGGACTTGGACATTTTTTCCGTGCCAAGCGTTAGCATGCCGTTGTGCAGCCAGTACCTCACGTACCCCGGATCACTGTTGGCGCAGCGACTTTGTGCAGCCTCGTTTTCGTGATGGGGAAAGGTAAGATCCGAGCCGCCGCCGTGTATGTCGATGGTGTCGCCCAGATGTTTTTTCACCATGGCAGAGCATTCAATATGCCAACCGGGACGTCCGCGTCCCCAGGGGCTGTTCCAGCCGGGCTGATCTTCGGTAGAGGGTTTCCATAGCACGAAGTCCTTGGGGTCTTTTTTGTATCCGGCTACTTCGACCCGAGCGCCATCGATCATGTCTTCTAGCGAGCGCTTGGACAGCGATCCGTATTCCGGGTCAGACGGCACGTGAAACAGCACATGCCCCTCGCTGGCGTAGGCATGGTCTTTCGCAATCAGCGTTTCGATCATGTCGATGATTTCAGCGATGTGATGAGTGGCCTTGGGCACAACATCCGGTGGGCGCACGCCGAGGGCGGCCACATCCTCTTGGTAGGCCTGTGAATAGCGATCCGCGAGGGTTTCGATGTCCTCGCCATTGCTGGCTGCTGCGGCGTTGATCTTGTCGTCAATGTCCGTGATGTTGCTGACGTAACTGACCTTGGGATAGCGCGTACGCAGCAGGCGGGTCAGTACGT
Source organism: Gammaproteobacteria bacterium (assembly GCA_042091155.1). GTDB lineage: Bacteria > Pseudomonadota > Gammaproteobacteria > Pseudomonadales > Azotimanducaceae > UBA4421. The sequence goes on along the minus strand of JBELHZ010000005.1, from coordinate 65,080 downwards.
CAAAGACCACGGCAGGCCGGCCGTTACCAATGTGCACAAAGCTATAAACCGTTGGACCGCAAACGTAGATGGACACATGTTCCGGGTTGGCCGGTACAAAGGTTTCCTTCTTGCCGGACAGCGTATTGTGGAAGACGATTTCGGCTTGAGTCATGTCGCAGTCAGGCTCCGGTATCAAAACAGTGGGTCGGTAAGTCGGGCAGGGCCTAGCTTACTGGTTCACTGTCGACAACAACACTGTCGCCGCGCACCTCAAGATAAAAACAGTGGGTTCGATCCGTATGACAGGCCGGGCCCAGTTGGTCTACCGAGAGCAAAATGGCGTCGGCGTCGCAATCGAATCGCAACGAGACCAAGCCTTGGGTATTGCCCGACGTTTCACCCTTGCGCCATAGGGCCTGACGACTGCGAGAAAAATAAACGACCCGGCCAGTGGTCAGGGTCTGTTCAATGGCCTCGCGGTTCATCCACGCCAGCATCAGCACGGTGCCTGTGGCGTGATCCTGAGCAATCGCGGGCACCAAGCCTTGTTCGTTGAAGGGTACCCAATCCAGAAACGTGCCGAGACCCACTTGGGTGCCCAAGGCGGCGCTTTCGAGGTCTTTGATGTTACTCACTGTCGGTTCCATAACGTTGACTCAAATAACGATAAACACTGCGTAAGGCCATGGCCTCTCCACCTTCAGGACGGCCGGGGCGCTTGCGTATGTTGAAAGCCATGACATCAAAGTGTACCCAGGGCACGTCGTCGATAAAGCGTTTGAGAAACAAAGCCGCGGTGACTGCGCCGGCATAGGGGGAGGCCGCGGAATTCACGAGATCGGCAATATTGCTCTTGATCATGTAGTCGTAAGCGTCGTGCAGAGGCATGGGCCATACCGCGTCGTCTTCGGCTCTGCCCAACTGCATCAGTTCCTGCGCTAACGCATCATCGTTGCTGAACAGAGCGCCGATTTCTGCACCTACGGCACCTCTTGCCGCTCCGGTAAGGGTGGCGTAATCGACGATGAGCTCTGGTTTTTCGCTGCTGGCCATGGACAGGGCGTCGCAGAGCAGCAGCCTGCCCTCGGCGTCGGTGTTATCGATTTCCACCGTCAGGCCCTTGTGTGTGTGCAACACGTCGCCAGGGCGGAAGGCGTTGCCGGCCACGGCATTTTCCGCAGCGGGTATCAACATCCGCAGCCGGATGGGTAGCCCTTGAGACATCACCAGATAACCCAGGCCCATGGCAATGGCTGCTCCGCCCATGTCCTTTTTCATCCAGCGCATGCCGCTGGAAGGCTTCATATTCAAGCCGCCGCTGTCGAAGGTAACGCCCTTGCCCACAATGGTGATTTTCGGGTGATCGGGATCGCCCCAGGTCAGGTCCATTAATCGCGGGCCATCGGCAGCAGCCCGGCCCACGGCATGAATAGCCCCGCATTCCAGATCCAGCAGTTCGTCGCCGACGGTGGTGTTGACCTCGGCGGCAAAGGTTTCCGCCAGTGCTTCCACCTCCGCCTGCAGGTGTGAGGGTGCCATGTCCTGGGCGGGTGTGTTGATCAAGTCTCGACTCAGATTGGTTGCCTTGATTGTATGAACAAGCTCGCCGGCATCGGCGCTATCCGGCAGGATCAGTTGGGCCGGCAAACGGTCTGCCTGCTTGTAGCGGTCAAAGCGGTAGCCGCCTAGGCCCCAGCCCAGCAGGGCGATGAAGGAAGCGTCGTCGGTCAGACGATAGACGCCTTCCGGCAGTTGGTAGGGCAGGTGGCCTAAGGTAGAGAGTGAATCTTCGCTGCTGCTGCCGATGATGCCTTGACCGTTTTCCAGCCAAGCAATCTGACCGGTCTTGCCGGTAAATGACTGGCGGTTCAGCCATTGCTTATCCGATGGCGTAAGCTCATTGACGAAGTCGTCGAACGTCTCGCTGCGGATGACTTTCAGCGGGGTCGGTGTGACGGTGGTGTCTGCTGGCAGTAAGGCCGTCTCGGCAAAGTCGTCCAAGTTTAGTTCTTGCATGTGTGTCGTGTTCTCGAATTGCGGCATGTTGCCGATGGGTGGGTTGTGGCTAAGCTTAAAGCTGGCGAAGGGGGATATGGGCTAGCCCCAGATTGTTTTTTTCAAAGACCCGGTCGGCTCGATAGCTTGAGCGCACCAGCGGGCCGGAGGCAACTTCGGTGAAACCAAGACCCAGTCCAAATGTCCTGAATGCCTCGAAGGCCTCCGGGGTAACCCAGCGGTCAACGGGTAGGTGATTTTTCGTGGGCCGCATGTATTGCCCTAGGGTCACGATGTCGACCTGATGAGCCCTCAGTGCGTCGAGCGCCTCCTTGATTTCATCATCTGTTTCGCCAATACCAAGCATCAGACTGGATTTAGTCAGAACATCCGGTCGAATCCGTTTGGCGTGAGCAAGCACGTCCAGTGTTTGTTGATAACCGGCTCTGGGATCCCGCACCACGTGGGTCAGTCGCTCGACGGTCTCCACATTCTGGGCGAAGACCTGCAGACCCGAGTTTACGACCTTGGCGACGGCTTCTTGATCGCCGTTAAAGTCAGGTGTCAGTGCTTCAACTGCCGTTGCTGGATTGAGGGCGCGAATCGCTTGGACACAGGCCGCGTAGTGCGCGGCGCCACCGTCGGGTAAATCGTCTCGGTCCACCGAGGTAAGGACCACGTAGTTCAAGCCCATCAGCTTGACGGACTGGGCTGCATTGGCGGGTTCTTCCAGATCAAGCCAGCCTTTGGGATTGCCCGTGTCGACGGCGCAGAAACGGCAGGCGCGGGTACAGGTCGCCCCCATCAACATGATGGTGGCGGTGCCGTGGTTCCAGCATTCGCCAATATTGGGGCAGTGGGACTCCTCGCAAACGGTTGCCAGACGGTGTTTGGTCACCGTCTCCTTGACCGAGCGATAGCGTTCACCACCACCCACAGAAACACGTAGCCAAGGCGGTTTACGCTCGATATCGGTGTGCGTGTGAGCGCCGGCTTTGACCCCATTTTTAATGGCGTTGAAACCCTGAGGGGTGGCAAACTTCTCGCCGCTTTTGATCGGTGTCTTGTTCGACACGGTATACCTATTTCGTCGTTGTCGTTGCGGTTGGGTTCAAGGCGTCGGGCTCGGCATCGCTTTGAAATTGCAGGCTGTGCAGGGTGGCATACAGCCCGCCTGCGGCCAGCAGTTCCTCATGATTGCCGATCTCAGCCACTTGACCTTGATCCAGCACCAGTACGCGGTCTGCTTCCTGAATGGTTTGCAGTCTGTGCGCAATAATGATTGAGGTGCGCCCCTTTGTCAGCCGTTCAACGGCTTCTTGGATTAACAGTTCCGTTTCTGTATCGATGTTCGCTGTGGCTTCGTCGAGCACCAAGATTTCCGGATCTGCGGCCAGCACACGCGCAAAGGCCAAAAGCTGACGCTGGCCCTGAGATAAATTTTGGCCGCGTTCGGTAAGGGGCGAGTCGTAGCCTAGCGGCAGTTGGCTTATGAAGTCGTGGGCATTGACGGTTTTCGCAGCCTCAATCGCCCGTTCACGGGTCACCCGAGGATTTCCCAAGGCGATGTTGTCGTAAATGCTGCCTGAGAAAATATGAAAGTCCTGTAAGACAACACCCACCCGACGTCGCAAGTCGCTGGAATGAATGTGGTTCAGATCAATATCGTCGAGAAAAATTTGGTTGTCGGCAAAGTCGTAAAACCGACCTAACAGTCGAATCAGGGTGCTCTTACCCGAACCCGTCGGCCCGACGATGGCCAGTTTTTCGCCGGGGCTGATGTTGAACGACACGTCTTTCAGGATCGGCATGCTGGCATCGTAGGCAAAGCTGACGCGGCGAAATTCCACCTTGCCGGTGAGTCGTTCCGGCAGAGCGACAGGGTTGGCGGGTTCGTGAATGATCTCGTCCCAGTCCAAGGCCTGAAAAATGCGCTCGCCGCTGGCCATGGCGCGAAACAAAATATTGGTCTGCTCGCCCAGGACCACGATGGGATGAAACAGCATGGTGACGAATTGCGTAAACAGCACCACTTCGCCGACGGTCATGCTGATGTCCATGAGCTGGCTGGCACCGTAATAAAGAATCAGACCGATGGCGATTTGCGCCAGACTTTCGTTGAAGGCCCCGTATAGGGTTTCGACTCGGGCCAAACGGTGTTCAAACAGCCGGTTCTTTTCGTTGATTTCGGTGTAGCGATCCAGGTTGTGTTGCTGGCGATCCGAGAGCTGCACGACCTGTAGCCCGGCGAGATTTTCCTGCAGGTTTTGGTTCAAGCTGGACAGGGTTTGTCGTGTCTGTCGGAACAGGAAGCGGGTTTTGCGACGAAAGAAGTAGGTCACCATGGCGAGGATGGGCAGCGCCAGCAGCAGCATCAATGTGAGCTGGGCGTCGATGGCGAGCATGACGGCCAGGGCCACGAAAAAAGGCACGAACTCGCCCACCAATGTGCCCAAGCCACGCAGCAGCTCGTACAGGGCTTCTACATCGTTGGTTACTCGGGTCATGATTCGGCCTACGGCCACTCGGTCGTAGAACGAAGAAGGCCGAGTTTCCAGGTGGCGAAACAAGTCCAAACGCAGATCACGCAGGCCGTTGATAACGGGACCGATCAGGGTCATGCGATGGGCATGACCGAAAACCGCCCACGCCAGCTGAATGGCGCCGTACAGCAGACAGGCAGCCAACAATTCCGGCAAGCCTAGCGTGTCAGCGAGGCGTTGATTGAATTCGATCAAGCCGAAGTCCGGGCTGTCTGCGTCGCTTTCACCGCGGATAATGTGGTCGATGGCCACCAAGGAAATGATGATAGGCAGCATGACCTGCAGAGTCGAGGCCAGCAGCACCAGTACCGTGCTGATGGCCAAGGAACGCCGGTAAGGGACGAGCCATTTCAGCAGGCGTCGCAGCAACTGCAGGTTCAACACGGCTCCGCTGATGTCCGCATCAAACATGGCGTAGTCGCGCTGATTTTTCTTTGTTGTGGTGTTCACGAGCTGACCCTCAGCCGTTCCAGATCGTCCTCTTCGCCACCCTCGCGCTGCACGCGCTCGAGTTCCGCGTAGTAGCCTCGATTCTCCAGCAGCTCATCGTGACGACCGCTTTCCAGAATGCGGCCGGCGTCCATGACGTAAATCCGGTCTGCGTGACGTGCGGTACTGACCCGGTGGGAAACGAGTAGGGTGGTCTGCTTTTGGCGCAGGCGCTTCAGTTCACCCAAAATATGGTCTTCGGTTTCGGTGTCTACAGCAGAGAAGCAGTCGTCGAGAATCAAAATGGGTGCGTTGCGAATCAGTCCACGCGCCAGCGTCGCACGCTGTTTCTGACCGCCAGACAAGGTCACGCCGCGCTCACCGATCAGTGTGTCCAGCTGTTCGGGAAAATCGCTGATGGTGTCTTTCAGATCGGCGGAGGTGGCCGCCTCCCAGATTCGTTCCAAGGAACGCGCCGGATCGTCGTACGTGATGTTGCTTTTCAGAGGCTCAGCGAACAAGAACGGATCCTGAGGCACCAGGGCGACTTGGGTTCTCAGCTGGGTGAGCGGGTATTCGGCGACTGGGATGCCGTCGACGAAGACACGGTCTGCCGTCGGATCAATGAGTCTCACAATTTGTTTGAGCAGGGTCGTTTTGCCGCTGCCCACGCGACCCATGATGGCCACGGTCTCACCGGGAGCGATAGCCAACGATAAATCGCTAATGGCGTCCACGGTGGCACCGGGGTACCGATAGCTCAGGTGGTCGATGCGCAGGGCGCCGGCAATCTTGGTTGGTGCTTCTGCTGTGGGCGCATCCGTGATCTCCGCTGGTCGGTCGAAGACCTCGAACAGGCGTCTGCTGGCCACGCCGGCGCGTTGGAACAAATTGACGATGAAGCCGGCAACGCGGAAGGGTTGTACCACCATGTTGACGAACATGAAGAAAGCGACGAAGTCACCGATCGCGAGGGTGCCGTCGAGTACCTGACTGCCGCCATAGCCTAAAATCGTTAGCGAACAAATTGCCGCGAGGCTGGGCATCCATGAACTCATGGCCGAGTTGATGCGGCCTTGTTCGTAAAAGACGTCGGCATAGGCTTGGTTAGTGGCGGCGAAGCGCTGTATCTCGTTTTCTTCCTGCACCATGGCTTGAATGGTGCGGATGCCGGACAGGTTTTCTTGGGTGTGGGTCCCCAGATCCGACAGTCGGTCCTGTACCTGAGCCGATGCTACGCCCATGGCCTTGGCCGAGTACTGGGCATAGATGAAAACCAGCGGCATGGGGGGAAGCAGCAACAGCGTGAGCCAGGGTGAGTAATAGAGCATAAAGCCGAAGCCCACCACGGTGGCGTAAACCATGATGATCAGCAAGATGGTACCCATGGAGATAAGACGCTGGATCAGAGAGATGTCGGCCACGGCCCGGGTCATCATGTCGCCAATGCTGAATTGGGCAAAGAACTCGGCGCCCTGTTCCTGAAGTTTATGGAAGAAGGCCTGGCGCAGGTCGAAGGATACTTTGAGTGCCACGCGTCGCACGTTGAACCGTGCAAAGCTCACGACACAGTAGCGGGTTATGACCGCACCGATGATGCCAAGAACCGGATAGAGTAAGTCAAAATCGCCATCGGCCATGCGGTTGATGGATACCGCGGTCAGTACCGGCACCATGGCTTCAAAAAGTCTGGCCACCCCGAACGCAGCGATACCGATGTACAAACCACGTCGGTGGGGGCCGATGAAACGGCGCAGCTGCCACAGCGCGGCAAGCAGCGCGGTGGCGGGCAACGTGGGTTCGTCGTTGGTCGGCTTCACAGACTAAAAGTTCGCACTGCCAGGGACTCTGGGAAACGGTATGGCATCACGGATGTTGTCCATGCCCGTGATGTAGAGCAGCAGCCGTTCCAGACCCAGGCCGAAGCCTGCGTGGGGTACCGTGCCGTAGCGTCGCAGATCCCGGTACCACCAAAGTTCTTCGGCCAGCCGGGGATCCATGCGTTCGTCCAGTACTGTCAGTCTTTCTTCCCGCTGGCTGCCGCCGATAATCTCGCCAACGCCGGGGACCAAGACGTCCATGGCGGCGACGGTTTTCTCATCGTCGTTTAACCGCATGTAGAAAGCCTTGATGTCCTTGGGGTAGTCGGTGACAACAACCGGACCCTTAATGACGTGCTCGGTGATGAACCGCTCGTGCTCGGATTGCAGGTCAGCACCCCAAGCCACCGGAAATTCAAAGGTTTGATCCGATTCTGTCAGCAGTTTGACGGCATCGCTGTACGTCATGCGGGTAAACTGTTGCTCGGCCACCGCAGTGAGCCGCTGGATCAATTGGCCCTCACCGCGTTCATCGAAGAAGGCCATATCGTCCGGACACCGCCTCAGCACGCCCTGAATCACGCTGGACAAAAACTGCTCAGCCAGATCGGCGTTGGCTGCTAGGTCGGCGAAGGCGACCTCGGGTTCGATCATCCAAAACTCCGCCAGATGTCGGCTCGTGTTGGAGTTTTCTGCTCGAAACGTCGGCCCAAAGGTATAGACCTTGCCGAGGGAGCAGGCGTAGCTCTCCAAATTGAGCTGACCGCTGACCGTGAGGAAGGCTTCGGTACCAAAAAAATCCTGATCAAACTGATCGGCTTCACCCTGATGAATCTGATCGAGTGTCGACACGCGAAACAGATCGCCGGCACCCTCGCAGTCACTGGCCGTAATGATGGGGGTATTCACCCAATAAAAATCCTCACGATCGAAAAAGCCGTGAACCTCGGCGCTCAGCGCGTGACGAATCCGCGACAGCGCGCCGAAGGTATTCGTCCGCGGGCGGAGGTGAGCGACGCTTCGCAGGTATTCAAAGGAGTGTTGTTTCTTGCTGATCGGGTAGGTTTCCGGGTCATCAACTAGGCCGTGTATGACAACGCGATTGGCCTGAATTTCTCGATCCTGGCCCTTGCCTTGGGATTCCACCAGCTTACCCGTGACGGATACGGAACACCCGGTCCCGGATTCGATGATCTGTGCATAATTTTCCAAGGTGTTGTCCGCGACCGCTTGAACGGTGCCGAAACACGAGCCGTCGTGAATGTGCAGGAAAGAGAAACCACCCTTGGACGAGCGTCGCGAGCGCAGCCAGCCACGAACCGTGACATCGCTGTCAACGGTGGTGTCGTGCTGCAGAATGGATTTGATTGTCACAATCATAGTTTCAGCAAAGCTCTCAAAATGGATCGAATAGCGTGCCGGCAGATCATAAAGCAAGCGGTGCCTTTTTTCTGTCTAGCCGCCTCGGATCGTCGTTAAGTCAACGGTTGCATTGAACGGGCTGCGTTCCTCGACGTGTTCGATGTCCTCGGCCACATATCGGCGTTCTTCTTCTAAGAACCGCGCGACGGCGTCTCGGAATCCCGGGTCAGCAATCCAGTGGGCACTGTAGGTCGCCTCGGGTAAATAACCCCTGACGACCTTGTGACCGCCTTGGGCACCCGCTTCTACGCGTTTAAGGCCCCGGGCAATGGCGAAGTCGATGGCTTGGTAGTAACACACCTCAAAGTGCAGAAATCGATGGTCCTCAACGCAGCCCCAGTTGCGACCGAATAATGTGTCGCCGCCAATAAAGTTCAACGCGCCTGCAATGTAGCGACCCTCGCGCTTGGCCATGATGAGCAAAATATCGTCGGCCATGGTCGCGCTGACCGAGGAAAAGAATTCCCGAGTGAGGTAAGGAGTCCCCCATTTTCGCGAACCCGTGTCCAGATAGAACTGATAAAAGGCATCCCAGTGCGCTTCAGTAAGGTCTGCCCCGGTGAGCCAGTCGATTTCAATGTCGTTGGCGAGTGCTTCCCGGCGTTCGCGTTTCAAGTTTTTGCGTTTTTTGGAGGCCAGTTGCAGCAGGAATTCGTCAAAGGACTTGTAGCCGGCATTGTGCCAGTGAAACTGCTGGTCCATGCGCTGCAGCAAGCCGGCGTCGGCTGCGCGGGCCCACTGGGATTCGGGGAGAAAGGTCATGTGTAAGGAGCTGACCTTGGCTTGCTCGGCCACTTGCAGGCAAGCGTCCAGCAACAGCTGTTGATGCGCTTCACTGTTGTCCGCACAGAGCAGTTTCGGGCAGGTTGCCGGGGTAAACGGAATACTGCTCTGTAGCTTGGGGTAGTAGCTGTTGCCGGCGCGATGCCAAGCGTCTGCCCAACCGTAGTCGAAGACGTATTCACCTTGGCTGTGATTCTTCAGGTAGAGCGGGACAACCCCCATCAGGTTATTACCGTCCTCGACGGCGATATGAAAGGGCTGCCACCCTGTGTCTCGTCCGACGCTGCCGCTTTCTTCCAAGGCGAGCAAGAACGCGTGCCGGGCAAATGGGTTGTAGGCCCCAACGCCGTCGGCGCAGCGATTCCATTCCCCGGCGTCTATCTCGGTGATGCTGTGGCAGATTTTCGCGGTAGGCGTTGGCAAATGACGTCTCGGCTGATGAAGCACTGGAATAATACGCACCCAGACAGCAAGAAAGAGTGAAAAAAGTTAACCCTTGGGTTGCCCCTGGAACGCAAGCGGTCTGAATGTAGCTAAAAGATGCCCATCTCGATGCCCAGGGCCATGGCCAGACCCAAGGACTCGCAAGCCTGCAGGTCCGTAGCGGTCGGCTCACCTTTGGCGATCACTGGCTGCTGCACGGCGATAAAAGGGTAGCCATTTGCGATGCGTTCCATGGCTCGAACCGCACCGCTGCCATCGTTCCCTGCACTGACAAACATTGCATAGGGCAGGGGCGACAGTTTGCCCTCCACCTCGTAGAACGTGCGATCCAGAAAGTCTTTTAAGGCACCGGACAAATAGCCAAAGTTTTCAGGTGTCCCCAGCATCAGGGCGTCTGCCCACAGCAAATCCCCGGGGCCAGCCTCGGCAGCTCGCAGCATGCGTACCTCGACATCGCCGACGTCATACGATGTGGCACCGCGAACAACGGCGTCGGCCAATGCCGCGGTATTGCCGGTTTTGGAGTGAAATACGATCAGCAAATGCTTCAACGTCAGGGCTCTTTCGTACGGAACAACGGGTATAGCGCAGCCCTTTCGTGCGAGCAACCATCTTTAACGCCATTGTTTGGCTATAGTCGGTTTTTTTGGAGACAGCCCATGCGTATGACGACCCCTCGAATACAACCCTTAGCCGTTGACCAGTGGGACGACGACGCTCGGGCCTTATTGGCTCCGATAGCGCAAAACGGCCGCGTTCTGAACATTTTTCGAACCCTTGCCAATCATTCAGGCTTGGCGCGTCGTTGGATGGTTTTTGCCAATCACATTCTGGGTAAATCCACGCTGTCCGAGCAGGCTCGTGAGCTGGTGATTCTGCGTATAGGCTATTTATGCCAATCCGGCTACGAGTGGGGTCAGCATGTTGTGATTGCTCGTCGGGTCGGGATGACCGATGAAGAAATTTTATTCAGCAAAAGCGGCCCAGAAACCCCGGGACTGTCGCCGCTCTATCGCTTGTTGCTTCAGGCGACAGATGAACTGCATGCGGATGCGCACATTACTGACGTAACCTGGGCAGGGTTGACCGAGCACCTGAACCAACAGCAGATGATGGATTTGGTGTTCACCGTCGGGCAATACAATTTGGTGTCGATGGCATTGAACAGCTTCGGTGTGCAGCTGGATGCGGGCGTGCCCGACTGGGACTTGGTCGTAACCCCCTGACCACATGGATTTTCGACGCGCATTAAGCGTTTTTTATTGGACAATCCGTCAATTTTTGTCGTAACGCGGGGTATTTTCTTGTCACTTTTTGTAACAAAAGCATTGACTCTGAACAGCGAGTGACTCATTTTCCGTAACCGCCAAAAAAAGCGGGCGGAAGAAACGTAACAAGCGTAGCAATAGGTAAGATACGGAGTAAGGGTGCGAGTCGTAAACGGAATCATCGGATGTGTGTTGTTGGCCCTAGCCACCTTGCATTTTTTTATACCAAAAACCCCCATTCTTTCTGCCGTATACCTCGGCGGAGCCCTGTTGGCATTGGCAAGTCTTCGACCCAATATCTCCTTTGCTTGGGCCCGGGTGTTGGCCGTCGCTAGCGTGATCGCTATGTTTTTTTACTTCGCGGGCTTCTTTCGCATCGTCGACCATTTCCATGAGCAGTGGTATCGCAGCGGGCTGATGCTGAATGCGGTCGGCATGTTGATCTCAGCCTTCGCCATGATCCCAGTGCTATCGGTGTTCAGCTCTCGAATGAAATGCGGAGGTCAACAGGTCGGGGCCAGTGACCGGGCCCTATTTGCCGGACCTGACGAAGAAGCCTCGGGCCGTTAACCCCCAAGCGTGGTCTGATCAGAGGATCCGTTAAATTTTACAGAACCCGTTTCAATACGCCTCGGTCGTCGAACAACCGCCCAACATCCACAGCAGAACGCATCACGCTCGGCATGGGTGCGATGCGAAACAAATCACCATTGCGTCCAACAAGCTGTCGCGGCACGCCTGCGCGTTTGGCCAGCTCAGCGTTGGCCTGCATATGAGCCGATTCACCGTGCACGGGAATGGCGATATTTGGTTTCAGCCAAGCGTACATATGGCTCAATTCCTCAGCGTTGGGATGGCCAGAGGCATGCAGGGGCAGATTACTCTGGTCGGCATGAATCACGTCCACACCGGCGGCTTCGAAGCCTGCGCCCATGGCGGCGATACGTTGTTCGTTACCGGGAATGGCCTTGGCGCTGTAAATGACGCGATCGCCCCGAGTCAATTCCAAGGTCGGATGTCGGTTCGCTGCCAAGCGAGTCAGCGCCGCGCCGGGTTCACCCTGACTGCCCGTCGCAAGAATCATCACTTCTTGGGGCGGCAGGTAGCCCAGATCGTTGGGCGGGATCGGATCGAAATCCTCGGCGAGATAGCCGCAGGCTTTGGCAGCTGCGGTCATGGAAAGCAGGGATCGTCCAAGAAGGCAAAGGTAGCGTCCGCTCTCGCTGGCGATCTGTCCGAGGGTCTGCAGACGCGCGATGTTGCTGGCGAAGCAGCCGATGGCTACCCGGCCCGGACTGTCGCTGACGATATCCAGTAAGCCTTCGTATAGATCCGCCTCTGAAATCGAATGCCCAGGATTCTGCGCATTGGTGGAATCGCATACCACCGCATCAATCGACCGCTCGCCAAGCGCCTGCCATAGCGTTTGATCAAATCCCTCGCCAACCACGGGAGCAGGATCGATTTTCCAATCCGCCGTATGCACGATGGTCCCTGCGGCGGTCTCGATGAGCAGACCGTTGGTTTCAGGGGTGGAATGAGTGATCGGTAACCAGCGGAGGTTGAACGGCCCTAAGGCCAAGGAATTTCGGGCTTCAACCACCCGTATCGGGGCACGGCAGCCCGCTTCACGTAGCTTGGGTTTGAGAACCTGGGCGGTAAAAGCGGTTGTGTAAATCGGGCATTGGAATCGGTCCGCCAGATAAGGCAGAGCACCGATATGATCCATATGCGCATGGGTGGCGATGATGCCAACAAGGTTGTCTACCCGATCGACAATGAATTGCGGATCCGGCATCTGTACCTCGTTGCCCTTCGAAGTTTCTTCGAAAGTCACGCCGCAGTCGACCATGATCCATCGGCCGTCGTGGCCAAACAGGTTCAGGTTCATGCCGATCTCGCCGCTACCGCCGAGGGGAATGAACCAAAGATCTTGGATGCTGGGTGTCATCGCGTGGTTGGCCAATGCGCCATCAATACTCCGGGTGCAAGCTCAGTTCAGCCGTGACAGCGAATAGTCGGTCAACGCACGCAAGGCTTGGCGATAGGGGCCGTCGGCGAGAGCGTCCAGTTGAACAATCGCCTTTTGGCCCTCGTCTACGGCTGCCTGACGCGTATAGTCCAAGGCTCCGCAGGTTTTTACGATGTCGGAAATCTTGCCGATGCTGTCGCAGGAGCGTGCGTTTATGGCCTCGCGAATGAATGCCCGATCATCTTCCTGGGCGGTATTCAGGGCTTGAATCAGTGGCAGCGTCAGTTTTCCTTCCGCCAGATCATCGCCGACGTTTTTCCCCATCACTGCCGGATCCCCGGCATAGTCCAGCCAGTCGTCGATCAGTTGGTAGGCCATGCCGAAATGCAGCCCATACTGTTGCAGCGCCGACACGGCCTCATCGTCACCGCTCGTTGGCGACTCTTTGGCTGCAATCAACGCGCCGGTATGAGATGCCGCCTCAAACAGCAGGGCCGTCTTGCAGCGGATCACCTCGCGGTAATCGCGTTCACTCATGTCGCAATTGCCGATATTGGCCAGCTGCATCACCTCACCCTCGGCGATGGTATTGGTGGCGCGTGCCAGAACCGCCATGACGTCGAGATTGGCCAGCTCGACCATTAATTGAAAGGCGCGGGAGTATAGGAAGTCACCGACCAAGACGCTGGGTGCATTGCCCCACTTGTCATTGGCAGTGGCTCGCCCTCGGCGCAGGGCAGAACTGTCTACCACGTCGTCATGCAACAGGGTGGCGGTGTGTAAAAACTCGATGATGGCCGCCAGGCTGATGTGGGCATCACCTTTAAAACCCATTGCATGGCTGCTGAGCAGCACCAGCATCGGACGCAGGCGTTTGCCGCCACTCTCCACGATGTACTGGCCGATTTCCTCAACCATGGTCACATCAGACGTGAGTCTTTGGGGAATCAAGGTATTGACCTGATCGAAATCTTCCGCGACCAATCGATAGATGTCAGCCAACGGATTGTCTGGTATCGCGCTGTTTTGGGCCGCAACAGAGCTGCCAGTAGACGCGGTCATAACGCCCATCGTCGGTGAGGATTGAGAAATAAAACTGCCGCGGGACGCTTCATGGGTTCTGGTGACCGTATTCCATTGTGAATCAAGGCGAACCCAAAGCCAGCATTGGCCGGGTAAGAGGGCACGCAGTATAACCAGATCGGTTATCGCCGTCGTGGCAAATTTCTTGGTCTGGATTGATTCGGTTCGGACACCTGACATGAGGGGGCGAAACCTCTATGTTTACGGGTCAAGAAGCGTAAAGACGACCGATGACGGCGATAATGATACGCCGGAGCCAATGTGAGAACAGAACGATGCCCCAGCCAGAAACTACCGCCCCCCCTCAGCTTGACGCCATTATCATCGGCGCGGGCGTGGGTGGCCTCTACGCACTGCATCACCTGAGGGACAAGATGGGCCTCAATGTCCAGGCCTTTGACGGTGCCGGTGGTGTCGGTGGGACCTGGTGGTACAACCGCTATCCCGGTGCGCGTGTGGATGCTCCGAGCAGCCCATTCTATGCCTATACATTTTCCAAGGAGTTGGTGGATGACTGGGAATGGTCAGAATCCCAAAGCACCAGCAGTCAGGTACGGGCTTACCTAGAGTTTGTCGCTGATCGATTGGACCTGCGGCGTGACATTCAATTCAATACGTGGGTAGAAGATGCCAGGTATGACGACGCGGCTCAGCGTTGGACGATCACCACGCATACAGGGGAGCGTATTGCCGCCAGATTTATGATCTGTGCCGTGGGTGCCCTGTTTGTTGCTCACAAGCCCGATTATCCGGGCATCGACGACTTTGCCGGTGAGTGCTATCACACCGGCCGTTGGCCTCACGAACCGGTCTCATTTGAGGGCAAGCGTGTGGGGGTTATTGGTACGGGCTCTTCGGGTATTCAGGCGATTCCTGAAATCGCGAAACAGGCTGCACATGTCACGGTATTCCAGCGCACGCCCCAGTACGCTCTGCCCGCACGCAACCGCGCGATGTCGGCAGAGGAAACCGCCGGTTATCGAGATGAGTGGGAAACCCACCGTCAATCCATGCGCCGACGGGGCGGATGGCCGTTTGCGACGACAAAGCTGCGTGCCTGGGATGCAACGCCCGCCGAGCGACGTCAGCGTTTCGAAGAAAAGTGGGCCTTAGGTGGTATCAATCTACTGATCGACAGCTATGTCGGGGCAGTCGTCGACCCGGAGCTGAACGCCGAAATTTCCGCCTTTGTGCGGGAAAAAATCCGGGACACCGTGAGCGATGCAGCCACCGCAGCAAAACTGATGCCCGATTATCATATTGGCACCAAGCGGCTGATTCTCGATAACGGTTATTTTGAGACATACAATCGCGACAACGTGTCGCTGGTGGATTTGCGTGACGATCCCATTGAATCGTTCAACTCGTCTGGTGCGGTCACCGCTTCGTCAGAACATGACCTAGACATGTTGGTGTTGGCCACGGGATATGATGCCGTCAGCGGTTCCATGCTGAACTTGAATCCACAGGGCCGACACGGCATACGCCTTCAAGAAAAATGGTCTGAACGCTTCGATACCAACTTTGGTATCAGTGTTGCCGGCTTCCCGAATCTGTTCATGATTCATGGCCCGGGCTCGCCCGGGGTGTTCTTTTCGATGCCGCTGGGTGCCGAGTTGCAGGTGCAGTGGATTGGCGATTGTATCGCCCATCTTCAAAAGAATGGCTTGGGTGCCATTGAAACCACAGTCGATGCCGAAGCGGCGTGGGACGAGCAGATCCAACACATTGCCAATCGCACCCTCTACCCTGAAACCAATTCGTGGTACCTGGGAGCAAATATTCCGGGCAAGCCACGCCAGTTTTTAGGCCATTTGAAGGGGTCGCAGTACTTCGATCAGCTCACCACAGTGGCGGAAGAGGGCTATGAGGGCTTTGTATTCGAAAAGGTTTCCTAGGATCGGGCCTTCATTTCGTTGTAATCGGTCATTGATACCCGTAGAATTTGCGCCTTCCTGAAAAGGGTGTGATTTGTTCATTACGGCATCACACCGAAGATTTTATTGGTAGCGCGATTGGTTCGTTACCCGGAGAACGATATGTTTGCAGTATTTCAGAGTGGCGGTAAGCAGCACCGCGTAAGCGAAGGGGACGTGGTCAAGCTAGAATTGCTGACTGCGGAACTCGGAGAAGAAGTGGTATTCGATAAAGTACTGCTGGTTTCCGATGGTGATGACGTCAATGTTGGTGCGCCTTTCGTCGAGACGGGTAAGATAACAGCAGAAGTTGTGCGAACGGATCGCGCGAAAAAAATTCGCGTGATCAAGTTCAAGCGTCGCAAAGACTTTCTGCGTCGCCAAGGCCACCGACAGTGGTTTACCGAAGTTAAAATTACTGGGATCTCAGCTTAACCCCAGTTTTTTTGTTGAAACGGTTGCGAAAGAAAACCGTTGCGGGGCAGAGCAGGGGCAGGCGAAGCAGGTCTGAGAAACACAAAGTCAGTTCATAGAGAAAAGTAGAAAAGCTCATGGCACATAAAAAAGCAGGTGGTAGTACTCGCAACGGTCGCGATTCAGAGTCCAAACGACTGGGCGTGAAAAAATTTGGCGGTCAGAAAGTACTTGCTGGGAACATCATCGTTCGTCAGCGCGGCACGAAGTTCCACCCCGGAGAGAATGTAGGCTGTGGTCGGGACCACACACTGTTCGCGAAGGCCGATGGTGAAGTGCAGTTTACGATCAAGGGTCATCTGCGTCGTAAGACCGTAAACATTGTGCCGGTTGCCTAGCATCCAGCTGCGCATGAGGCACGAACCCTAGCGCGCATTGAGTCAGCGGCAACACGAGCTAAACAAACCCCGCTACTGCGGGGTTTTTTGTATGCGCTGTCTAATCAGGTAGTGTTGATAGAGATCACACGTCAAGGTGACACATGCAGTTTATCGATGAAGCGAGTATCAGGGTACAGGCCGGCAAAGGCGGGAACGGCTGTCTGAGCTTTCGGCGCGAAAAATATGTGGAGCGTGGCGGCCCCGATGGCGGTAACGGTGGCGACGGCGGGTCTGTGTATCTGGTTGCCGACGAAGCGCTGAACACCCTAATCGACTTTCGCTACCAGCCTTCCTATCAGGCTCGCAACGGACACGGTGGTGGCAGCCGCAACAAAACCGGCGCCGGTGGAGAGGATATATACGTCAAGGTGCCCATGGGCACGACGATAGTGGACGAGGAAACTCAAGAAGTGCTGGGCGATCTCAATGCAGAAGGCCAGAGTCTGCTCGTGGCCGAGGGTGGCTCTCGGGGCATGGGCAATGCCACGTTCAAATCCAGCACCAATCGCGCCCCCCGCAAAACCACGCCGGGCCAGACAGGCGATATTCGCCGGCTGCGTTTACAGCTCAAGCTGCTTGCCGATGTGGGTTTGCTGGGGTTACCCAATGCCGGTAAGTCGACCTTGATCGGGCAAGTATCCGCGGCGAATCCTAAGGTTGCCGATTATCCCTTTACGACCTTGGCGCCGAGTTTAGGCGTGGTGCGCGTTGCGGCAGATGCGAGCTTTGTCATGGCGGACATACCCGGACTGATCGTCGGTGCGGCTCAAGGTGCCGGCCTGGGAGCACAGTTTTTACGGCACCTGTCGAGAACCAAGGTGTTGTTGCATCTGGTCGACGTGCAGCCAGAAGATCAAAGCGACCCGATCGACAACGCGCTGGCCATTGAACAAGAACTCGCCGAATACTCTGATGCCCTGATCGAGCGCCCCATATGGTTGGCTCTGTCGAAGGTTGATCAGCTGGACGACGAGGCGTTGAATGACTTACGCCAAGAAATGGAAGAAACCTTTCCGGACCGACCGATTTACTCGATTTCAGCGCTTGGCGATATTGGTCTGGATGAGCTGAAAAACGATCTGATGCAGTTTCTGACCGAGCAGCGGCTGCTCGCGGCTGAGAATCCCGATTTTGCCGAAGAGCTGGAAACACTAGAGCGGCGCATCAGTGACGACGTCTTCAGTCATTCGGAGCAAATGCGCAATCGCCGTTCTGAAGAGCTGGCGGAAAGCGAGCTGGACTTCGAGGATGGTGACGACGACCTTGACGGAGACGAACCTGAAACCGAGGTGGTCTATGTCCGAGAGTAACCCTGCGGTCAGTCGCGCGGACTTGGATCGGGCCCAACGCATCGTGATTAAGGTAGGCAGTTCCTTGCTGACCAGTCTCGAGACGGGTCTGGAACGTGAAAAAATCCAAAGCTATTGCGCTGAAATAGCCCAGCTGATGAGTCTTGGCAAAGAGGTCATCCTCGTGTCTTCGGGTTCCATCGCCGAGGGCTGTATGCGTTTGGGCTGGAGCAGCCGACCAGTGGAAGTGCACAGACTGCAGGCCGCTGCCGCCGTAGGCCAGATCGGATTGATGCAGGCATATGAGCACGCGCTCAAGGGGCTGGGCTGTGGCTCCGCTATGATTATGCTCACCCACGAAGATTTGGCGGATCGTCAGCGTTACCTGAATGCCCGCGCGACCTTAAAAACACTCACGGATGTTTCCGTGGTGCCAATCATCAACGAGAACGACACTGTGGCCACGGATGAAATCCGCTTTGGCGACAACGACACCTTGGCAGCCTTGGTCGCCAATTTGGTGGAAGCGGATTTGCTGGTAATTTTGACGGATGTGTCTGGATTGCTGAGTGCCGACCCAAGGGTAGATCCAAAGGCGGATCGCATCGAGGCAGCGCCTGCGACAGACGAATCCTTGGCCGGGATGGCCGGCGAAGGTGCTGGCACCCTGGGCCGTGGCGGCATGGTCACCAAAATCCAAGCGGCACGGTTAGCTGCACGCTCTGGGGCCCATACTGTTATCGCTTCGGGTCGTGAAGAACGGGTGCTGACCCGGCTGATGAGCGGCGAGAATTTGGGCACGCTCTTGTACGCCGAAGTGTCTCCTATGGCCGCGCGTAAGCGCTGGATTGCCGGACAACTGCGAGCCAAGGGCGATATTGTGATTGATGCCGGTGCGGTGAGGGCTCTTCAACAACGCGGCGTGAGCCTGTTGGCCGCAGGCATCGTTCAGTGTCGCGGCAGCTTTAGCCGAGGGGATGTTGTGCGCTGTGTGGATCAAGGCGGCACGGTGATTGCCCAAGGCCTAAGCAATTACGCCGCTGCCGAGGTGGACGCGATCAAGGGGTTGGCAAGCGATGAATACACCGACGTCATCGGCTATGCCGCAGAGGCAGAGGTACTGCACCGAGACAACTTGGTGCTGATCTAGCAGCGGATCGAACGAGAGGACCCTCTGCGCCGCCAGTGCAGATATCGCTGCAAACCCGACGGCCCAGAAGGACAGTGCTAGGCGGAAAGCGCCTTCACACGTTTGTTCAGACGTGACTTCTGACGCGCAGCCTGATTCTTGTGCATGATGCCCTTGGTGACCATTTTGTCTATGATCGGCACGGCTTGAGACAGCGCGGTACCCGCGGCTTCTGCATCGTTGGATTCAACGGCACCGTGTACACGTTTGATGTAGGTACGAACCATGGATCGTTGACTTGCGTTATGCGCCCGGCGCTTTTCCGATTGCTTTGCGCGCTTGCGTGCTTGTGGACTGTTAGCCAAGGTAGCTCCTCGTGGGGACCGAAAAAATGAGGCGGGAGGATGCCGCCGCGTCGCGAAGATGTCAACCGCCCAATATTGAGAGGATGTTTCAATCAGTCAGCCCAGTACCAACAACCCAGACGATGAGGCGGATCAAGCACCGTTGAATCGACGCGCCGGTACGGTCGCTGGCATGACGTTGATGTCGAGGGTCAGCGGTCTGATCCGTGATGTGGTGCTTGCCTATTTGTTCGGTGCGTCCGCCGCTGCTGACCTGTTCTTCGTTGCATTTCGTATACCGAACTTCTTCCGTCGCCTCTTTGCGGAAGGTGCCTTTAATCAGGCCTTCGTGCCGGTGCTGGTACAGTACAAGGCCGAAGGCCCGGCCGCTCTGCGCCTGTTTTTGGCCCAGCTTTCCGGTGTGTTCTCTCTCACACTGACTGCAGTAGTGATTGCCGGTATCGCCTTGGCTGGACCGCTGTCTGCCTTGTTCGCACCGGGCTTTTTGGATCAGCCTCAGCGCTTTGCCCAGCTGACGGAGCTGGTGAGAATTACCTTTCCCTATTTGGGGCTGATCTCACTGACTGCCTATGCCGGTGCGCTGCTAAACGCCCATGGCAGATTTGCCCTGCCTGCCTTTACCCCGGTGATGCTGAATGTGGTGCTCACCCTGGCTGCGCTGCTTGCCCTGAGCGGTGCGCTGAACGAAGAGCCCATCGTCATTTTGGCTTGGGGTGTTCTGATCGCCGGAATTGTTCAATGGCTGATGCAACTGCCGGCACTGATACGCCTGAATTTGTTGCCAAGGCCCAAGGTGAGCACCCGCCATCCGGGTGTTCGTCAGGTGGGGAACCTACTCTTGCCTGCGGTTTTTTCCGCATCGGTAGGCCAGATCAATGCCTTGGTGAACACCATGATTGCCTCCACCTTGGCCACGGGAAGTATTGCTTGGCTGTATTACGCCGATCGCCTCCTTGAGCTGCCCGTCGGTCTGATCGCTGTGGCGCTCGGCACGGTTATGCTGCCGCACCTGTCGCGGCTGGTGACCGAGGGTGATTCCGCCGGATTCCTGCGTACCGTGAATTGGGGCTTCGGCTTGGGCCTGATGCTCGGACTGCCTGCTGCCATTGCCCTGTATCTGATGTCGGAACCGCTGTTGGCGTTTTTGTATATGACCTTTGCCGGCAGTGCCATGACAGGTCACGACGTGGTCATGGCAGGCCAGGCGCTGGAAATGTTTGCCATCGCTCTGCCAGGATTCGTTCTGGTGAAAGTGCTGGCCCCGGCGTTTTTTGCACACCAAGACACCCGAACCCCGTTTCGCTATGCGGTGATTGCGGTGGTGGTGAACCTGATTGGGAGTCTGGCCACCTTTCAGTGGCTTGGTCATGTGGGCTTGGCCTTGGCCACCGCCCTGTCCGCCTGGACTCAAGCGAGCCTGCTCTATGTGGGCCTCCACCGGCGCGGTTGGATCCAATTCGATACGAAGGTGACCTTTGTCTTAGTGCGCACGCTGATCGCCTGTGGCGTTCTGATCCTGGGTCTGACCCTTGGCATGTCGCAAACCGATCTGGCATCGGGACAGTGGCTTGAAATGGCGGGAAGCGACCGAGCCATGCAGGTGTTGCTGACCTGTTTCGTGGGTGTGATGGGCTATGCTCTGACCCTATTATTGCTCGGCGTCCGCCCGCGACATTTTCTGGCGGCCACTGACTAAGGGGTCGGCATCTGCCTATAATCTGCTATGGAAATCATCAACGGACTTCACAACCTACGCCCACGTCACCGTGGCTGCGTTCTTACCGTCGGCAACTTCGATGGGTTGCATCGCGGCCATCGTGCGCTGATCGATGCGCTTTGCGATAAAGCAGAAGCCTTGGGTGTTCCCAGTATGCTAATGACCTTCGAACCGCAACCTAGAGAGTTTTTTGCCGGCACAAAGCTGCCAGCGCGACTGACCCGATTTCGTGAAAAAGTGCATCTGTTGAGCCAGACAAGACTTGACCGCCTGCTGTGTCTGCCCTTTAACGAACAAACCGCGAATATTGAGGCGAAATGGTTTGCCAAGGACTTTATCGTAGACCTTGCGGATGCCAAGCATGTGGTGATCGGCGATGACTTTCGTTTTGGCCGAGGTCGTGAAGGCGATTTTGCTTTGTTTGAACGATACGGGCGTGAGTTCGGCTACGAGGTCAGTGCCATGTCGACCCTGTTACAGGACGAGGACCGTATCAGCAGTACCCTGATTCGCCAGACCCTGGCCGCCGGGGACTTCGCTGGCGCGACCCAAATGCTGGGCCACGAATACTTCATCATGGGTCGGGTCGTTTACGGGCGTCAGTTAGGGCGTCAGCTGAATGTGCCCACCGCCAACATTCGGCTGCAACGCTATCGTGCTGCCCTTGAGGGTGTGTACTGCGTGACCGTGGAAGGGATCGGCGACTCAGAGTGCCAAGGCATCGCCAACATTGGTGTGCGCCCCACGGTAGATGGCAAGGAGCCTTTGTTGGAAGTGCATGTATTCGACTATGCGGGCAACCTCTACGGCAGCTTGATCAAGGTCACGTTTAAGCAAAAGTTGCGCGACGAACAAACCTTTGAATCCATCGATGCGCTGAAATCACAAATCGGTTCGGATTTGCTAGAGGCCAGAGACTACTTTGCTGGCCAAGGTGTTGATGCTCAAGGCATCAGCAGCCCATGAGTCACGATTCACAGGGTTCCTTAACGCCGGATTTGGACGCCCTCGATCCTTGGCGCTGGCGCTGGCTGTATCTGGCGGCGGCACTGTTTCTTGCCGACCAAGGTACCAAGTGGATCGTGGTGAACGAGTTGGTCTATGGCGAGCGCATACAGGTTCTGCCGTTTTTCGCCTGGGTGCGTTGGCATAATGCCGGCGCGGCCTTTTCGTTTTTGGCTGACGCCGGTGGCTGGCAGCGTTGGTTTTTCGTTGTTTTGGGCGTCGGTTTTTGTGTCTATGTGGCTCGGGAACTGTCGCGGCTGACGCTGGCGGAACGCTGGATGGGCTTGGTCTACGGGCTTATCCTTGGCGGTGCCTTGGGTAACCTGTATGGCCGGCTGGTGAATGGCTATGTGGTGGACTTCATCTTAGTGCATTACGAACGGCATATTTTCCCGGCATTTAACGTGGCAGATTCCGCTTTGTTTTGTGGCGTGGCGATCTGGATTTGGCTCATGATTGCCGAGAGCCGGGCGGTACGAAACGCCTGAAACAAGCCAGTTCTGGGGGGTGATAGGCGAGGAGCCTATTCTTGCTAGGCTAAGAAAGAGTCGCAAATCACGCCTTGCAATCGTTTGCCGACAGATCAGACTTCGCTTTTCATTCGCAGCGGCATACCGTATTTCTCATGTCAGACATCATCGCATCCTCCGACGGTCCAAAAGAAACAATACAGATGGGTTCGCGCATCAGTCTGCATTTTGCGCTGCTGATGCCTGGCGGTGAGGAAATCGATACCACGCGCCGCAGCAAGCCTGCGTCTCTGACCCTTGGGGATGGCAACCTGCTGCCCGGTTTCGAAGAGGCCCTGGTCGGTCTTGCTGCCGGCGATGATGCGCAATTGATCGTGCCCGCAGACAAGGCTTTTGGGGAGCGAGTAGAAGCCAATGTGCGACTGTTGGCCCGTTCCATGTTTGCGGATCTGACCAGCGACGAGCCCTTGGAACCCGGTCTGGTCGTGTCGTTTAAAGCACCGGACGGGGAGCTGCCCGGGGTCGTAAAGGCGGTGTACGAAGATACTGTACAAGTGGATTTTAACCACCCGCTCAGCGGCAGCGACATTACCTTTGATGTATCCATCCTCACGGTCGAAGCACCCTTGGCAGATAACGCAGCCTCCTAGTCGCTGCCCTGTCTCTGTCTCCGGCCCGTCGTGGGCAGTTTCTAAGGCCCGCATGAGGTCGTCAACGGCCTGATGTAGCTGCGCCCGGCCACATTCAAAACCACTTCCAGACCTTGAGGGTTTTGGCTCGCTGTACAAAACGTAAAACGACCGTTTTGCCAGTTTGTGGTGCCCGCAGCGAGAAATTCGATGTGGTTTTTGCCCCGAAAGCCTTGCCAGTCCAGCGTGGTGTGTCGAGGGTAGGGGGGCTGGAACAACTGAATGGCATCGTCTACATCTGGTGCTTGATTACTGTTTCTGTCTAGGACGACGTGGATACCGTGCCGCCATTCGCCGTGGGCGTCGCAGGGTTCCGGGGTAAGCGAGGCATCGGCAGACACCGGACTCGCGCCGCAAACAAAGACGCTTTGTTGATGAATCATCGCTAGGCTGCGGCCGCCGTTAAGCAGAGATTGCAGATCTTTGGCGTGGGCCGTGAGTGATACACCCTGTCCCGCAGACAGCAGGGCGGGGGCGATCAGAGCGGTTAAGGTGGCCAGCAGCCCTAGGGTGACCAGAAGTTCTATCAGAGTAAATCCTTGGGCTTGTGGGCGCATGGCCAGATCCGGTGATTGGACTGGATCAGCGTAAACCCAAGGCCTGCATCAGTCAGCGGAGCCTGCGCTAGGTTTCGGCTCCGCTGAAGGTAGGAAATCGACTAATCGATGAAGGGTAGAAAACCTAAGATGCTGCCCTTCTTTTCTTCTTTCACGGCTGCCTCAGACTCGGTGGCTGACCCAGTGTCGGGCCGTTCGGCGTTGTCTGGATAAACGATGGTGATGGGTGGTGGCACATCCGGTCGATCGATCAGCCCCAAGGTCATGATATTGGTCCACGAACGGTCGCGATTGCGAATACGCTCTTCCAGCACCAAGTTGCCCGCGGCATCGAATTCCGGGTAGTCCGGATGGTTCAGGGCCAACACGCGTAGCGAGCGGTTGGCTTCTGCTTCCCGGCCTAGCTTGTAATAGGCTTCGACCATCACGGCAAGCGCATCGGCACGGGCTTCGGTGTCGGGGTAGTTCTCAATGACGAAGTTGCCTCGATTCGCTGCGGCGACGAAGGCGCCTCGACGCAAATAATAGTCAGCAGCAAAAATTTCGGCTCTCGCCAACAATTCGCGCAATTGAAGCATACGCTGACGCGCATCCGCAGCGTATTGACTGTCCGGGAATTCGTTCAGCAAAACTGCCAGTTCGGAATAGGATTCTCGCAGCGGGGCCATGTCCCGACTTGCGGGGTCCGAAGAGAACAGCCGGTCTAGGATACCTTCTTGATAGCGATAGGCGGCCAGAGCCTTCAAGTAAAAGGCGTAATCCACGTTGGGGTGGTTCGGGTGCAAGCGAATAAATCGGTCTGCATTGGCCCGGGCACTGTCCATGTCCTGAGTCAGATAATGGGCATAGATCAGCTCCAGTTGAGCTTGCTCGGCAAACCGGCCAAAGGGAAAGCGAGCCTCCAGCAGTTCAAGCTGCTCAATGGCAGCAGAAAAGTTGGAACTACGCAAAGCGCGCTGGGCTTGGCTGTAGACACGTTCTTCGGTGGTATCGATGGCCTCGATATCAACCTCTTCCTCGTCATCGTTACCAAAAAACGGAATGCTGCTGCAGCCACTGACGGTTAGAGAGAGTAGAAGGACGGCAAGCAGACTCAAGCTGCCTCGATGCCACAGCAGATGCCACGGACGGGTGGTGAAGTGGAGCAAGGTGGAGCCTCTTAGATTGGTGTGAATGATGACTTAGCGCCTCGGTTTCGCGCCACGAACCCAACTTGGTGCCTCAGCGCAGTCGCTATTCTTACCAAATTCGGTAGGGTTGCAACCGTTATGAGTAATCAAAGCCCCGAGACCCTGCAACGTCAAGCGAATGTGCCGGCCGAACTAGCCGGTGAACGCGTGGATAAAGTCGCAGCACAACTGTTTTCTGAATTCTCCAGAGCCGAGTTAACGCGCTGGATGACGGAAGGCATGCTGACCCTCGATGGTGCTGCGGTAAAGCCCAAGTACAAAGTATTTGGCAGCGAAGAACTGGTGCTGCAAGGTCAACGTCATATTCGAGAAGACTGGCAAAGTGCCGAAGCCATCGCCCTAGACGTCCTCTTTGAAGACGAGGAAATCATTGTGGTGAATAAGCCTGCTGGCTTGGTCGTGCACCCGGGCGCGGGCAATGCCGACGGCACCTTGGTCAACGGATTGCTGCACCATCGCCCCGACCTGAATCAGCTACCCAGAGCCGGAGTGGTGCATCGGCTGGATAAGGAAACGAGCGGCGTCATGGTCGTGGCGGCGAGCCCTAAAGCCTATCAGCATCTGGTGGAAGCCATCGCGGCTCGAGCCGTGCGGCGTCGCTATGTGGCGGTATGTGAAGGTGTGATGGTATCGGGCCAAGACATTGATCAACCCATCGGGCGTGATCCCAAACAGCGGACTCGCCAAGTCATCCGGCAGGACGGCAAACCGGCCTTGAGCCTTGTGCGCGTGCGTGAGCGCTATCGAGCGCACAGTGCGGTAGACGTTACGTTGGGCAGTGGACGCACGCATCAAATTCGGGTGCATATGCAGAGCATTGGTCATCCCCTGGTGGGTGATACCAAGTACGGTTGCCGGCGTATTCTCCCTCGGGCTGCCGAGGCAGAAACCGTCAACCTATTGCAGCAGTTCCCGCGACAGGCGCTGCATGCGTTCAAGCTGGATTTTTTACACCCGGCAACGAACAAAGGGCTGAGATTTACGGCCCCGATACCCGATGACCTGCAACAGTTGATGGAGGCACTGGCCGAGGATGCAAACTGACCACGCTTGGGTCCGGTCTGATTGGCAGGTGGCGGACACTATTGTTGCCGGTACCAGCACACGATATAGCGGATACAGCACGACGCCGGCTTTGGCGGAGAACAACCTCGGTATAAATGTTGGCGATGTGCCCCAGTTGGTGCAGCGCAATCGACAAGGGTTGGCTCGCTTGATTGGCGCGCAATGCCGCAGTCAGCACCACAGTCAGCACCTCAGTCAGCACCTCAGTCAGCACCTCAGTCAAGGCGACGGTCAAAGCCCTGAGCCAGTCGATGTGCAGTGGCTGGATCAGGTTCACGGCAGTGACTGCGTTTATGTTGGTGCCGACTCGGATCTAAACGCCGCACCCCAGGCCGACGCCATGTGGACAGATCAACCGGGTCTGGCCCTAGCCATTCAAAGTGCTGACTGCGTGCCAGTAGTGATGACGGATACTTTAGGGACTGTTGTTGGCGCGGCCCACGGCGGATGGCGCGGTCTGGTGGCAGGGGTACTGCCTGAGCTGGTGCGCGCTATGTCCGCCAAACCAAGTGATCTTCATGCGTGGGTGGGGCCCTGCATCGGTCCGACGTACTTTGAGGTCGGAGAGGACGTATGGCGTCCGGTAGAGCATATCTGCGCGGAAGCTGTGTATCCCCATTCTACGGACAGCCGCAAACGACTGGTGGATCTGCCGCTGTTAGCCCAGCGACAACTGCAAGCCGGAGGGGTTCGGTCGGTATCCCAAAGCGGCCTGTGTACCTACGCCAGTGCGGCATTCTATTCCCACCGGCAGGCAACGCATGCGCAGGGTCAGGGGGCTCAAACGGGTCGAATGGCCACATTTGTCTGCCGGATAGCCTAGCGAACACCAAGCGTTCATTGACATGTCGCCGCTGAATCACAAGAATAGCGCGCTTGCGCAATTTGGGGCGATGAAACTGATTCAAAACCTCAATGAGTCCATATCAAAATCAATAGCTTACGAGCACATTCCGTCTTTGCCATTGTGGTCGCAATGGTCGGTCGAAACAGCGTCGAAACATGTGGTTGGTTGGCTGATCGAGTGCGGTGCGCAAAACCGGTTTTTGGTGCAGTGATTCCTTGGGGTCATTTGCGATGGCCAACAAACATGACGAAACATAAAGTACAAAGAGGTCAAGACATGGCGGAAATGCTGTCCGGAGGCGATATGCTCATCCGTGCGCTGCAGGACGAGGGTGTGGAATACATCTTCGGGTATCCCGGTGGGTCTGCCCTGCACATATACGATGCCATTTTTCGTCAGCAGAAAATCGAGCATATTTTGGTGCGCCACGAACAGGCAGCGACCCATATGGCCGATGGCTACGCGCGTTCAACCGGCGATCCCGGCGTCGTTCTGGTGACCTCGGGTCCCGGCGCAACCAATGCCATCACAGGCATCGCAACCGCCTACATGGACAGCATTCCCATGGTGGTGATCTCCGGTCAAGTCCCCAGTGACTTGATTGGTACCGACGCGTTTCAAGAAACCGACATGGTGGGTATTTCCCGTCCCGTCGTGAAGCACAGCTTCATGGTGCGTGATGCCTCGGAAATTCCCGGTATGGTGAAAAAGGCGTTTCACATTGCCACGACAGGCCGTCCCGGTCCGGTGGTGATCGATGTGCCCAAGGACACGACCGATCCAAGTGCTACCTATGAGTACGAATATCCCAGCACGGTAGCCATGCGCTCCTACAAGCCCGCGTTTGAGGGCGACAGTCATCAGGTGAATCTGGCGATTGAAGCCTTGTTGGCGGCAAAACGACCGGTGTTTTACGTGGGCGGTGGTGTGATTCAGGCAGATGCCGAGGACTCTTTGCGGGCATTGGTGAAAGCCGCGAACGTACCGGTGACCTCGACGTTGATGGGCCTAGGCGCCTATCCGGGCAGTGACCCACAGAGTTTGGGCATGCTGGGCATGCACGGCACTTACGAAGCCAACATGACCATGCACGAAACCGACCTGATTTTTGCGTTGGGCGCTCGCTTTGACGATCGAGTCACCAACAACCCCGACAAATTCTCTCCGAAGGCCACCATCGTCCACTTGGATGTGGACTCAGCCTCTGTGGATAAGATCGTTCGTTCGGACATTGCTCTGGTGGGCGACGCCGGATGGGCGCTGAACGCGCTTTGGGATGCCTATCAGGTACGAGATGCAGAACGCGATGCTGCAGAAAAAGAAAAGCAGCAGCAGGATAGGGCCAAGTGGTGGGAGCAAATCGAACAGTGGCGCAGTGCGCATGGTCTGAACCACAACATGCAGCCGGCGGAGGGTCAGAGCATTTTGCCCCAGCTTGCGGTTCAAACTCTGTACCGCGTGACCAAGGGCGATGCCTTTGTCACCTCGGATGTGGGCCAGCATCAAATGTTCGCTGCCCAGTATTATCATTTTGACGAGCCCAGACGTTGGATCAATTCGGGTGGCCTAGGCACCATGGGCTTTGGTCTGCCGTCGGCCATGGGCGTACAAATGGGTAATCCAGATTCCGTCGTCGCCTGCGTGACCGGTGAAGGCTCCTTCATGATGAACATGCAAGAGCTCTCAACCTGCCTGCAATACGGTCTGCCGATCAAGATCATTAACCTGAACAATCAGGCCCTAGGCATGGTTAAGCAGTGGCAAGACATGCAGTACGGTGGCCGTCACTCGCAGAGCACCTACAGCGATTCTCTGCCGGATTTCAAAACGCTAGTGGAAGCCTTCGGTCATGTGGGGATTCGCGTGAGCGACGCCATGGAGCTGGACGCGGCGATGGAAGCTGCGTTCTCAGAGGAAAACAAGAATCGCCTGGTATTTGTCGATGTGTGGGTAGATCCGCATGAACACGTCTACCCGATGGCGATCAAGGGTGGCGCGATGAACGATATGATTCTGAGCAAAACACAGGAGGCGTCGTCGTGAGAAGCATTCTTGCCGTGTTGCTGGAAAACGAACCCGGCGCCCTGTCCCGTGTGGTCGGGCTGTTTGCCCAGCGCAATTACAACATTGAATCGCTGACCGTGGCCCCGACGGAAGATCCGACGCTGTCCCGTTTAACGCTCACCACCAGCGGTGACCAGCAAACCATTACCCAGATCATGAAGCAGCTCGACAAGCTGGTCGAAGTGGTTCGAGTGGTAGACCTGTGCGAGGGCGATCACGTAGAACGAGAACTGCTGTTGATAAAGGTTCGCGCAGAAGGCGCCGCCAGAGCAGAGATCAAGCGCTCTGCGGATATTTTTCGGGGACAGATTGTCGATGTGACGGCTCAGACCTATACGATTCAGTTGGTCGGTCCCAGCGACAAACTCGACGCCTTCGTCAGCGCAATCGATGACAGCGGCGTTAACGCAACCATACTCGAAGTCGCCCGCTCTGGCGTTTCTGGCGTAGGCCGTGGCGACCAGGTATTGGCGCCGTAAACTTCACTCTAACCAAACAACCACAACTAACTCACGGGAAAAAACCATGCAGGTGTATTACGACAAAGACGCGGACCTATCCATTATTCAAAAGATGAAGGTAGTCATCGTAGGGTACGGTTCTCAGGGCCACGCCCACGCCAATAACCTTCGCGATTCTGGCGTCGAAAACGTCGTCGTAGGTCTGCGCAGTAAAAGCTCCGGTTCTTGGCCGAAGGCCGAAAACGCAGGTTTTCAGGTTGCGGAAGTAGCCGATGCCGTACAGGGCGCTGACCTGGTCATGGTGTTGGTACCAGACGAACTGCAGGCGGCACTGTACCGAGAGGAAATCGAGCCTAACCTGAAAGAAAATGCGGCCATCGCATTTGCTCACGGTTTCAATGTGCATTTTGAGCTGATTGAGCCGCGCAGCGACCTTGACGTCATCATGATCGCGCCCAAGGGTCCGGGCCACACGGTTCGTTCGACCTACGTTGAAGGCGGCGGTGTACCGAGCTTGATCGCGATCGCGCAAGATGCCACAGGTCAGGCCAAGAACATTGCG
Source organism: Gammaproteobacteria bacterium (assembly GCA_042091155.1). Taxonomy (GTDB): domain Bacteria; phylum Pseudomonadota; class Gammaproteobacteria; order Pseudomonadales; family Azotimanducaceae; genus UBA4421. Next base: position 35,159 of record JBELHZ010000005.1, on the reverse strand, counting down.
CTTTCCTACGCCTCAGCGAACGGCGGCGGTCGCGCAGGTGTCATTGAAACCACATTCCGTGAAGAAACCGAAACCGACCTGTTTGGTGAGCAAGCGGTGCTTTGCGGTGGTGCGACTGCACTGGTTCAAGCCGGTTTTGAAACACTGGTCGAAGCCGGTTATGCCCCAGAAATGGCCTACTTCGAGTGTCTGCACGAGCTGAAGCTGATCGTCGACCTACTCTACGAGGGCGGTATCGCGAATATGTGGTACTCGGTCTCTAACACCGCGGAGTACGGCGGTTTGACTCGCGGTTCTCGCGTCGTGACCGAAGAAACCAAGGCCGAGATGAAGCGCATTCTGACCGAAATTCAAACCGGCAACTTTGCCAAAGAGTTTGTTCTGGAAGACAGATCCGGTGCACCCAGCATCAAAGCCATGCGTCGCATCACATCAGAGCATCCCATCGAAGAAGTCGGTGAGCGCCTGCGCGGCATGATGCCTTGGATTCAGGCGAATCGTCTGGTCAACAAAGAAGTCAACTGAAGCAGCTGATTTCTCCTGCCTGATCGGTGTTGGGTGTGCTCCACAGTTCACCCAACACTGAGACCGATCAAAAAAACACTTGTAACTTGGCCGCTTATTGCGAGAGTAGAGAATCGGGAGCCCGTTTCTAAGAAGCTCCGCCCCGTCATTTACGAGGAACCTCATGGATAACGATGAGAAGCCAGCGTTGCAGATCGTCAGCGAAGACAAAGACGAGTCCCAAGACGCCAACGATACAGCCAAGGGTGCCCAACGTGGCTTAGGCAGGCGCGGCGTGTTTTTGCTGCCCAATCTGATCACGACCGGATCACTGTTTGCTGGTTTTTATGCCATCGTCACCTCGATGAACGGCCAGCCGCTGGCTGCCTGTTTGGCGATCTTCATCGCCATGATGCTTGATGGTGCCGATGGCCGTATCGCGCGGATGACCGGCACCCAAAGCGCCTTCGGCGCACAATACGACAGCTTGTCCGACTTGGTTGCCTTCGGCGTGGCGCCGGCGTTAGTGGCTTTTTCTTGGGGCCTTTCTGCATTGGGTCAGCTGGGTTGGGTCGCAGCATTTGCTTATATGGCCTGCGCAGCGCTGCGTCTGGCACGCTTCAACGTGGACGGGGAAGAGGGTTCCTTTACCGGTCTGGCCAGTCCTGCCGCCGCGGGACTGATCGTGTTCAGTATCTGGGTGGCACTGGAGCAAGGCATGAGTCAGCCGCCTGTGTTTGTCGCGCTGGTGTTCGCCGCCTTGACCGTCGCGGCGGCGCTGTTGATGGTCAGTAATTACGAATATTTTTCCCCGAAAAAAATCAACCTGCGAGAGCGGATCCCGTTTGTCACGCTGGTACTGATTTCCATGGGCTTTGCCGTCGCCATGATTGACCCACCCATGGTGATGTTTGGCATGGCGCTGGTCTACGCAGCATCCGGTCCAGGAAAAAGCCTGTGGAAAAAAATACAGGGTGCGGACTCGCCCATCGCCAATATGTCGGAGAACAAGGATGTTGATTCGTAAGCCAGCCGCGATTGCCAGCTCAGAGATCACCCCAGAGGGCGTTTACCGCGGCCGCAGACAATTCATGGCCGCAGGTGCCTTAGGCCTGAGCGGATTGGCGCTGCCTCATGTGGCGCTCGCGGGTTTGCAGGATGATGACGAGATCACCCCGGAAAACATCGTGACCCAATACAACAACTTTTACGAATTCGGCACAGACAAAAGCGATCCGGCCACCTACGCCCATGAGATGACCACCGATCCGTGGAGTGTCACGGTAACAGGGGAAGCAAACAAAACCGGAACCTATGCCTTTGAAGACATCATCAAGGGGCTGGATGTTGAGGAACGGGTTTACCGTTTCCGCTGCGTTGAGGCTTGGTCCATGGTGGTGCCTTGGATGGGTATTCCGCTGAGCAAGATTCTGTCCCAGTTTGAGCCGACCGGGAACGCGAAATTCGTCGAATTTGAAACCCTGTATCGGCCCAGCGAAATGCGCGGGCAACAGGGCTTTTTCTCTAGCATCGATTGGCCCTACATTGAAGGCCTTCGAATGGATGAGGCCAATCACCCACTGACGTTGATGGTCACCGGTCTTTACGGCAAGGAGCTACCCAATCAAAACGGCGCGCCTTGGCGTCTGATGGTGCCTTGGAAGTATGGCTTCAAGAGCATCAAATCCATTGTCAGCATCCGCTTTACCGAACGCGAACCCATCAACACCTGGAAACAACTGCAGGCCAGCGAGTACGGGTTCTATGCCAACGTCAATCCTGCGGTATCGCACCCACGCTGGAGTCAGGCCTCAGAGCGACGCTTGCCCAGTTCGTTGTTCAACGCGAATCGGCGTCCCACGCTGCCGTTCAATGGGTATGCCGACGAGGTTGCGGGTCTTTACGCTGGCATGGATTTGCGTAAGTACTACTAAGGTGTGTTGAGTTGGCTCGCTACCTAAAACCCATCATCGTCCTCGCGCTGCTGGTGCCTTGGTTCTGGCTGGCTTATCGGGTCTACCTTGAAACCCTGCTGGTCGGTTCCGGCCTCGGCGCTGATCCGGTTGAGGGCCTGATCCACTACTTGGGTGAGTGGTCGCTGATCGTGCTGCTCAGCGCGTTTTCCGTGACCCCGCTCAGCCGCCAATTCAAATGGCCCATGTTGATCCGCAGCCGACGTTTAATTGGCGTTGTTGCTTTCGTGTTTGTCGTAACGCACACGCTGGTGTTCGCGATTTTTTACGCTGAACTGCAGTGGCAAATATTCCTACGTGAAGTAATCGAACGCCCCTACATTACCTTAGGCATGGCCAGCGTAATCATCCTCGCGCTGCTCACCCTTACCTCGACACGGGGCTGGCAGCGTCGGCTCGGACGGCGCTGGAAGCAACTGCACCGTTGGGTTTATCTGGCCGTACCCTTGGCGCTTCTGCATTTGTTGTGGCTGCGCAAAGACGGCTACGCAGACGTGGTCATCTACAGCCTTTGGGCGGCTGCGATGGCGGCAGAGCGAATGCACCACTGGCGCACTGGTCGGCGTCAAAAACAATCCCGTCAGACCAAGGCTTCGGTTAGCATGTAGTCTATCGTTCTAAGGCGTCACCGACGTTATGTCCCAAGTAAACCCATCCAGTGAACTGTTCTTGAGCAAGCGCCAGCGACGCATGCTGCAGGATATGGGGATCGACGTGTTTACCACGCGAACCGAAAATGCGGAGGCAGTGTCAGCGCCTGTTCAGAACACACGAGCCGCACCGTCTGGGAACCCCGCTGCGGCGGCACGGGCAGCCTTATCCGCAGCAAAGACTGAAGAAGCCCTGCCGGCTGCCGCAGCGTTTGAGAAATCACAGGCTGCAGAGCCCCAGAGCGATGCGTCGACCTCAGCGCCAGTGCGAATCGAACTGAACTTTGTCGCGACACCGGCAATGATTTACGTGGGTGAGACCGAGCTTTCTGCCTTAGAGCTGCGTTTTCTGCAAGATGTTGCCGGTGCGGCGCAATGGGTAAAGAGTCGGTCCCCGTTAAAAGGCACAGTGCGCAACAACGCGTTCCGGTGGCCCATTGTGGAGGCGACGGGTACACCAGAGCGGGCGGTCACGGTGTTCTGTGAAAAGCACGGCATGTTGTCCCGCAGCACTGCGGTACTGGTGTCCACCGGTGCCGCTGCGGTACTCAAACCCTGGCTGTCGGCAAGTACCGAGCATTGGCTGGAAGTGGATGTGCTGGCACAAACCCTCACTCAAGGGGATGCTAAGCGGGGGCTGTGGCGGCGTGTGACTGGAAGTCTTGAGTCAAACCGTCAGTCGTGATCTTGAGCCCCGATGACACCAACACACCCTGATACCTTGCTCAGACCCATGGTTTCGACAGACCTACCCACAGTCCTCGAGACCGAAGCGTCCTGCTATCCAGACCCTTGGTCTCAGAAAACCTTCGCAGACTGTTTGGCTGCTCAGGCCAAGGGCTATCGATGCTACGTCTTGCTGCTGGACGGCCGGGTAATCGGCCATACAGTGCTCAGCTTGATCCTAGGCGAGGCAGAGCTGCTGAATTTTTGTCTGACGCCCAGCCAGCAAGGCAAGGGTCTCGCATCCGTGTATTTGGATAGCGTCTTGATGACGATGGCGGGCCAAGGTGCGAACAAATTGTTTCTTGAAGTGCGGCAGAGCAATACACCAGCCCAACGGCTGTACACGTCGGCAGGCATGCACCAGATCGGACGGCGTAAGGACTATTACCCATTAGGCGGTGGTCGCGAGGACGCGATTTTGATGGGTATCGAATGGCAGTTCGCTTGAGAAGGCTCGTTTTTGGTCGCCAAAAAAACTGAGGATGTATGGCAGTCTGTCCATAACTCCCGGTCAGAGTTTGCTAAAATTAGGGTGGATGTCGTTCACGTCATTTTGGTGTACATCAGTCATGTACGTATCGGTGTATACCCGCAGGATCCAATCCCTATGAGTTCGGAATTTCTTCAGCAAATTCAGCAGCGCAGAACCTTCGCTATCATCTCGCATCCGGATGCGGGTAAAACCACCATGACGGAAAAACTGCTGTTGTTCGGCAACGCGATTCAGCTCGCCGGTACGGTGAAGTCTCGCAAGTCTGATCGACACGCAACCTCAGACTGGATGACCATGGAGCAAGAGCGTGGTATCTCGGTAACCACGTCGGTGATGCAGTTCCCTTACGAGGGTCGCACAGTGAATTTGCTGGATACGCCCGGGCACGAAGATTTTTCCGAAGACACCTATCGCACTCTTACCGCGGTAGATTCCGCCCTGATGGTGATTGACGGTGCCAAGGGTGTTGAGCCGCGAACCATCAAATTGATGGAGGTTTGCCGTCTGCGCGATACGCCGATCATCACGTTCATCAACAAACTCGACCGAGAAATTCGTGACCCCATTGAGGTGATGGACGAGATTGAGGACATCTTGCAGATTCAGTGCGCCCCCATGAATTGGCCCATTGGCATGGGCCAGCAGTTTAAGGGTATCTACGAACTGGCGGCGGATCGACTTGTGTGCTTTGAAAAGAGTCAGGGCCACCACATTCACGCGTATCGGGTGATTGAAGGGTTGGACAGCGACGAGGCGCGTGAATTGCTGGGCATGGACTACGATGACTTTGTCGACGAAATTGATTTGGTGTGTGGTGCCAGCCATGACTTTGATCAGGAAGACTTTGAAAATGCGACGGTCAGTCCCGTGTACTTTGGTACGGCCTTGGGCAATTTCGGCGTACAGCAGATGTTGGACGGGTTTGTTGAGCTTGCACCCAAGCCTCAGCCGCGGGCGACACACAATCGCGTCATCGAACCAGAAGAGCCAGCTTTCTCGGGCTTTGTTTTCAAAATTCAGGCGAACATGGATCCAAGGCATCGCGACCGCATCGCGTTCTTACGGGTGTGTTCGGGTACGTATCGTCAGGGCATGAAAGTACGCCATCAGCGTCTTGGCAAGGATATACGCATCGCAGATGCGGTGACCTTCATGGCCGGTGACCGGGTGCAAACCGAAGAGGCTTTCGCCGGGGACATCATTGGGTTGCACAATCACGGCACCATTCAAATTGGCGATGCGTTTTCAGAGGGTGAGAACCACGAATTCATTGGTATTCCTAATTTTGCGCCGGAAATGTTTCGTCGTGTTCGCGTAAAAGACCCGCTGCGCGGCAAGCAGCTCGAGAAAGGGGTTCAGCAGCTGGCGGAAGAGGGCGCTACCCAGATGTTCAAGCCGCTGACCAAAAACGAGTTGATTGTCGGCGCGGTTGGCGTGCTGCAGTTCGACGTGGTGGCTTTTCGGTTGCGCGATGAATATCGAGCGGAATGTATCTGGGAAAATACCAGTACGTTTACTGCCCGGTGGATTCGCTGCGACGATGAAAAGATGTTGGCGGACTTTCGCAAGAAGAATGAAGAGAACTTGGCCATTGATGGCGGCGGCTATCTCACCTACCTGGCGACGAGTCGGGTGAATTTGCAGGTGATTCAAGACCGTTGGCCGGACGTGGTGTTCAGTAAAACCCGGGAGCACTAGTCTGAAACGAGAACGCCGTTCAATGCCCGAGGCAAAGGGTTAATCATGCAAAACGAGTCACCAGAACAGGTTCGCCAAAGCGATCTGCTGTCTGGGTTCAGAAGACTGACGGAAGACGACGCCAGTGAACTGGATGCGGCGCTGTTGGTGGCTTGTGTGATCGACGAGCATCTCGATGCCGAGCAGACGCGGTTGCAGGTTCTCAAACTTGCGGCAACCGCCCGTGTCGAGGGGGTTGATGATGTCGAGGCTCTGCTGGCCTTTCTTGGTGATCAGGGTTTCGGGCAAGGTGCTTTGACAGAGGTAGACCTCACCCACAGCAGTATCGACTGGCTATTGCAGCAGCATCAGGCCCTGCCGATTGTGGTAGCGGTGCTGGTGATTACGTTGGCCCGAGCGTTGGGCATGCAGGCCGATGGGGTGAACTATCCCGGACACTTCTTGTTGCAAGTGAATGATCAGCTGATTGATCCAATCGCGCTAGCTGTGGTCCAGCGCGACGATTTGCCGAGTCCCCACGGTGCTGCTGCGGACGAGCTGTTCTCTAATGCCAGCGCCATGATGATCGGTTTTCGAATGTTGAATAACCTGAAGGCCTACAACCTGCGTTTGCAGAACTGGGCCGGGATGTTGGCGGTGTCAGACTATCAGCTGGCCTTGGCCCATGCGGAACCCAACCTGTTGGGGATGGTGCATTTTGAGCGGGGCGAGTACAGCCAGCAGTTGGGTGAGTCGGATGCGGCGTTGGAGGAATACACGCGCTGTATTGCGTTGTGCGAACGTGATTCGCTGGTCGAAAAAGCGACGGATCGGGTGCAAACGCTGTTGGCTGAGCACCGAGGGGCGCTTCACTAAGAGCGAGTCGGCCTGCTAGGTCATGTCTCCGAATGGATTGTCGTCCGACAGCTCGATAGCCTGTTCAAAGCCCGGAACACTGATCTCGCGGTCGGTAAGCGTCAGGTCGTTACCTTCTAATACTCCCTCGCCAAAACGGTAAATGGGGGCGATATCGCCATCATCGGCCTTGTCATTGTAGGCCTGTGCCGTGCTCTCTACCGCTTCCTGGCGCTGCTTTGCCGCTGCGAACGCCTGCGTGCCATAGCGTTTCTCCAACATTTGCTCGGTTTGTTCCGGTGACATAAAAAATCCGGTGGCGTTGTTGCCGCCGAAGCCCTTGGAGTTCACGAATGCCCCACGCATGCTGGCAATGTCTCGCTCTTCGTCCTGCAGTGGGAAATGCAGGTTCTCTTGGGCGACGTCCTCGGCAATATGATCAATGGTCTTGATGCCGGGGACGATGCCGTCTTGCCACGCACCGAGGATCGCCGAGAGCTGGTCTCCGCCTGCCGGTGCCAGTGAATGTCCGACGTAGGATTTGATCGCGGCGATGCTCAAGCTGGGTATGCCAAACACCTTGGCGACCGCACTCATGATCGCCGATTCCGTGACCCGATTTTGCGGTGTGCCGGTGCCGTGGGCGTGCATGTAAGTGCTGGTTCGCAAACCGTCTTCGCCCAACACGCCTCGAGCCGCTGCCATGGCCTTGGCCACCGTGATGTAGTTGCCAATGCCCGGGCCGGGAATGGATTTCTTGTAGCCATCGGCGTTGACAAAGACATCGCCGACGGAACCCAGTACCCGGGCACCGCTCTCCATGGCCAGCGCGTCGTCCATCAGCACGATCCACACTGATGATTCGGCCAGGGTGAATCCTGCGTTGCTCGAGAACGGGCGGCAGGCTCGACGGTTGTCTGGCTGCATGCTGTTGTCTAAGGCCATCAGGGCGTCGTCTTCGGTCAGTGCCCCCATGGTTCGGTAGCCTTCGATGACGGCGGGGTTTACCGGCGCTTCCGCATTGCCGACGATGACGATGCGCTTGCTGCCGCTGCGTATTTCGTCCATACCCCGTTTGACGCTGTACAAAAACGTAGCGCAGGCACCGATGATGCCCGCGGTTTCGCCCACAGAACCCAAGACATAGGCATTGACGAAGTCGCCGGGCATTTCTGCTAGACCCAAGGCAAGGTTTTTTGACGTTGGGCGTTTGCCGATAAAGGCGTTTTGCATCAAACCGCCGTAGCCGTCTTGATCCAGCTGGCCCATGGCAGATCCTGAATACACGCCGATTTGATCCGGGCGCACCAGGCTTTTCAGTTCGTCGATGGTGAAGCCGGTAGAGCGCAAGGCATCGGATGCTCCGTAGACGGTCATCTGCAAGCCGCGTGGATGGCTGCGGCTGGGGTACAGTGCCGCGGGATCAAATCCTGTGGGCAGCTGACCGGCACTGGTGACCTTGCTGGGCCGCAGGTCTTGCACCAATACGTTGAGGTCGCCGCTGCACCTCACCAAAACGGTTTTGTTGTCCAGTTCGGAGACGTTCCAGCCTTCGGGTAGCGTCTGTGGCAGCTGGCGTTTGGCAACCACGAAGGTTTGTTCGCCGTCGCCTACATTGCCAAGGGACATCGCGCTGTTCCAAGCGACATGCTCAACATCGAAGTGCTCAATTTTCCGCACGAGAGTGCCGTCAAGAATTTGCTGCGTTGTCGCTTTGTCCAGATCTGGGTGCCCGGCGCGGGCCAAACCCATGAGCTTGGCCAAGCTGCTGAGGGTGGCCGCGCGCTTAGGCTCAGGCAGCGAGTCGATGACCATGCGCCGGTAGGCGTGGTTGAACGAGACGCGCCCAGCGGGGCTGATGCCGCCGCTGCCAACAATGATGGGTAGTGGGGTTCGTTGCTGCTTCACGTCGGTTGGTTCACAAAACTGTTCCTGTTCGATAACACTTTGGCTTGCGGGGTTGCGGTTCGCGAGCGTCGCCGCCGGCTAGGTTCGCTCCAGTGCCACCGCGGTGGCTTCCCCGCCGCCAATGCACAGGGCCGCGATACCACGTGTCTTGCCCTGCTGCTGCATGGCATGGGCTAGGGTAACAATCAGACGGCTGCCGGTGGAGCCGATGGGGTGGCCTTGAGCGCATGCGCCACCGTAGATGTTGACCTTTTCGTGGGGCAGTTTCAGTGCCTGCATGGTCAGCATGGTGACCATCGCGAAAGCCTCGTTGATCTCAAACAGATCAACGGAATCGGCAGTCCAGCCTGTCTTATCTAACAATTTCTCGATAGCGCCAATGGGAGCTAATGTGAACTCGCTAGGGTGAATAGAGTGGGTGCTGTGGGCAACGATGCGTGCCAGCGGATCGCGGCCATTGAGGTTGCTCTCGCGGGTCAGGACCAGTGCTGATGCGCCATCGGAAATGGACGAGGCGTTTGCAGCGGTAATGGTGCCGTCGCTCTTGAATGCCGGGCGCAGAGTCGGGATGCGGTCGATCTTGGCTTTGCCGGGCTGTTCGTCGTCGCTGACGGCTACCCCATCGATGTCCAGCGGAGAAATTTCGGCGGCGAGACTTTTGTGCTCGATAGCCTGCAGCGCCCGGTGAACGGATTCGATAGCGTAGGCGTCCATGGCTTCTCGGGTCAGCTGGTGGCTATCGGCGGTGCCTTGTGCAAACGACCCCATGGAACCGCCTGTTTCAGCGTCTTCTAGGCCGTCGGTGAACAGCGAATCCTGTATGTTGGCGTGACCCATGCGCAGTCCGCCTCGGGCCTTAGGCAGCAGATAGGGCGCATTGCTCATGCTCTCCATGCCACCAGCAACAACGGTATCGGCGCTGCCTGCGGCGATCAGATCCATCGCCATCATGGTGGCCTTCATGCCAGAGCCACAGACCTTGTTCAGCGTCGTTGCAGCGACACCGTCGGGCATGTCGGCCATCCGCATGGCTTGTCGGGCCGGTGCTTGCTTCAGGCCCGCACTGACCACGTTGCCCATGATGACTTCGTTGACTTCACTGGCCTCAGCGCCGGCGTTTGCCAGCGCACCTTGAATGGCGTGAGCGCCCAGTGCTGGGGCACTTTGCTTGGCTAGACTGCCTTGAAAGCTGCCAATTGGCGTGCGGGCTGCACCGAGAATGTAGATGGATTCGCTCATGAATTTACTCCTGCATGGAACGTCGCGGCATTGTGTTGAGAGTGTACTGGCGCAAAGACTCTTCAGCCAGCATAGGCATTAAGTTATTGAACCGGTCGTGTCTAGCGTTCCAAGAAGCGCGGGATGAGTTCGGCGAAGTTGCATGGCCGAAAGTTGATATCTAACTGGTTGTGTAGGATTTTTTCCCAGCCCAATGTCACGGCGCCAGACGAGCCGGGCAGACTGAAAATGAGGGTGCCGTTGGCCAAACCGCCCAGTGCGCGTGATTGAATCGTCGATGTGCCGATGTCGTTATAGGACAACTGACGAAACAATTCGCCAAAACCTTCGATGTGCTTGTCGAATAGGGGCGCGAGGGCTTCGGGGGTGCTGTCCCGGCCCGTGAAACCTGTGCCGCCGGTGGTGATAATGGCTTGAACATGAGAATCTGCAATCCACTGGGAAACTTGAGAACGTATGGCGTAGATATCGTCTCGCACCAGCTGCCGGTCGGCTAGGTGATGATTGTCCGCAGCGACGAATTTTGCCAGCAAGTCACCGGATTTGTCGTCGGCCAAGGTCCGCGTATCTGAAATAGTGAGTAGTGCAACACGTATATTGGGCATGGGTTCAATTGCGCATGATCTAACAAGTGGCTAGAGTGCCTGTAAATTTCAGGACAGTCCAAAGTTGTGGCAAATCAAGTGATTGAAGGGGATCGCCTGTTCTTCATTGCGGAGAGCTTGGCGAAGGAGTTTTCGTCGTTTCCCGATACCGATTTAGAGCAGAAACCCGCACCGGGTTTGCTTTCTCAGCGTGAAGTTAACCAGCTTAACGACAGTCTCGCTTCGCTCGATATTGACGCTTATGTCGAGCAGGTAATCGCGCCAGCAGAGGCTCAAGGCCGCAAATCTGCGCCGGAAATCGTTCGTCAGCTTGGGCGCATGCTTGAGGAAAAAAGCAGCGGCCCCTATTACCAAGCGATTTTGGAAATGGATTTTGGCGGCGGACAAAGCCGTCAGATTGGCTTTATCGCACAAGATCGCTCAACTGAGCTTGGCAGTTGGATGCCCCAGCATCACCTGATGGCGGTGGAATTTGCCGAGCACTGTTCTGCGCGTGTCTTACCCATCGTGACGTTTATGGATACGCCTGGCGCCGATGCGGGCGAAGAGGCCAACGCAAACAATCAGGCGCACAGCATCTCTCGGCTGATCACAGCCATGAGCAACGTACACGTGCCCAACGTAGGCATTATTTTTGGCGTGGGCTATTCGGGTGGTGCCATTCCCCTGGCAGCCAGCAACCTGATTCTGTCGTTACGAGATGGTGTCTTTAGCACCATCCAGCCTGCGGGGTTGGCGAGTATCGCTCGTCGTTTAAACCTGTCATGGCAAGAATGCGCCAAATATGTGGGCGTCTCTGCGCCTGAGCTGCATGCCCAGGGCAATATCGACGCCATCGTGGACTACAGCCCGTCAGATTCGCCTGAGAAAATCGAAAACCTGCGCTCTGCCATCGTCGGCAGTCTGACGAATATCGAGAGCCAGACAGCGGAGTTTGTTGCCGAAAATCCCTACATTCTTGATCACTATCGTCAAAGTCTGCTGCGTTATCTGAAGGATCAGACCGAGGGGGACAAGCCCAAGGCGTCCAGCCCAATGCACTTCAGTGGCTCCAAGAATCCCACCGAATACCTGAACGTCTTTGGTATTGCCTATCGGTACCTGCGCTATTTGCGCGTGCGCAAGCGCATCAAGGCGACCAGCACCAAGCAATATGGACGTCTGGCGCCCCAAGAGATGCCATCAGGGGAATTGCATATCCGGGCGGACCGCGAACGCCGTCAAACTTTTTTGTATTGGCTCCAAGATCCGGACAAGGTGGTTTACGACGACGGCCTAGCCAAGGCATGGCGCAACTATCTGGACAAGCGCCAAGCCGTAAATGACGAGCGTGGGCGTATCGCCCAAATGATTTTTGGTGAGCCAAAGCAAAATTACGAGAACGCGCGGAACGCGGTGATCTCGTCATTCGGCGCCTTTCTCTACAACCGCTGGAAGCGGGAAGCCGCTGGTAATTTGGCCGCTCTGAAGGACTATCTTCAGGATGTAACCGATACGCGCCAGATACTGCAGGTTGAATCGGTGGCGTCTCCTCGTGATTTGCTCGCAGCCATCCGCAGCAACGACGAACTGTTGGTCGTGCTGCGACAGCATTTCTCCTATCAAGGCCGAAAGTTACTCAGTGAGGACAGTGCCTCGGAAAGCTATGTGGCTAAGCAGCTCATGGCTGAACTGAATATGATGATTACCGGCCCGCGTCTGGACGGAGCCGACGGCGCAACGGACATTCAGGCCAACAGAGCCTATTTGTCAGCTGCGCTGCCTGAATTCATTCCTGCCTTGGTAGATCGCACCGTGCCCGTAGCCATTGCGGATATGAATGTGTTGGACGTGCTGCTTCACGAAGACCTGCGCCAAGATTTTGTTCGCGAATGCGAAAACCTACTGCTGTTCGACGGGGTTTATGACCAGGCGTTGGCGCGCCTTGAAAGTGTTGCCCAAGAAGCCCAGGCATCCCAATCATTGTCGGAAGCCTCTCTCGGCGAGTTCTTGCAGGCCTCCCTGTCCTCGGCTGCACCGGAAGATGACTTGGGCGCTCACCAGACTCAGCTGTTTGACTGGTACCAGCGCATCTCCAAGATGCCGAAGAGCGAGGAGTTCTTTCAAACCGTTGGCGAGTGGAAAAAGCTCAGCTTTACCCATTTGTCCGACGCCTTGTTCGTGGTGGTGACGTATTTGTTCACCACATTGCTGCAGAGCTATGTCACCGCGCAGTCGGACGGCAAGGCCTATCAGGGTAAGATTGCACCGCGCAACATCGGCCGGCGTAAGGATTTCTGGAACCGGCTGGACATGGCCTATAACGACCTGCAGATTCAGCGGGTTTTGCGTGATGTCAAAGCAACGTCGACGTTCACCTATCAAGACATCGTCGATCGGTACTTTGATCATTGGGAAAGCCGATACGACGATTTGCTCAGCTCCGACCCGTGTTCTTTTCCGGGTTTTCGCTTGTCCATCGAAGGGGCTCTGAATAAGGATCTCCCTCCGTGCGGCGTAGTGACGGGTATCGCAGATTTCAAGAATGGAACCAAAACCCGAGTGGGTGTGGTGATTTCCAACGTGCAGTTTCAAGCCGGTGCCTTTGATATGGCCAGTGCCGAGAAAGTCATTCGTCTGTTGGTGGAGTGCGCGGAGCAGGGATTGCCGGTGGTGTGTTTCATTTCCTCCGGCGGTATGCAAACCAAGGAAGGCGCGGGCGCGCTGTTTTCCATGGCGGCAGTAAACGATCGCATTACCCGATTTGTGCGGGACCACGATCTACCTGTGATTGTATTCGGCTACGGTGATTGCACCGGCGGTGCTCAGGCCAGTTTCGTCACCCATCCACTGGTTCAGACCTACTACTTCTCGGGCACGAGCATGCCCTTTGCCGGCCAGATTGTTGTCTCATCCAATCTACCGCTGAAGTCGATCTTGGCGAATTATTTGTCAACGACGGCGGGTTCCATGCAAGGCTTGGTACAGCATCCGTTTTATCCCTCCTTGGATGAACAGCTGCGGCAAGTGGACGCATCGATTCCTTCCTCCCAAGAGTCCGTGGAAGACGTGGTTGAGCGGGTTCTGAGCGGCGGTTTGGCGGATCAGCGACCGATTGTGGTCGCACAGCGCGAAGTCTTTGCGCCGGAAGATTTGATTCGACCCGTGAAGAAGGTGCTGATTCATGCGCGTGGCTGTACCGCTGCGAAGTTAATCCGTATCGCTCAGCAGCAAGATATTGATGTGGTACTGGTGCAAAGTGATCCGGACATGGAATCCATGGCGGCAGATCAGCTGCGTGAGCAAGATACGCTGGTCTGTATTGGTGGTAACACGCCAGACGAAAGTTATTTGAACGCCAAAAGCGTACTCAACGTCGCTCAGATGCAGGGCGTCGATAGCCTGCACCCGGGTATTGGTTTCTTATCCGAGAACTCGGATTTTGCAGACATGGTGCGCAATCGCGGCATCAACTTCATCGGGCCGCCCGTGCAAAGCATGGAAACCATGGGTAATAAGTCCAACGCGATCAACACCTCGATTCGCCTGAACGTGCCGGTGGTACCCGGCAGTCACGGCATTATGACGGATGTTGAGAAAGCGGCTGTGGTCGCCCAAGAAATTGGCTACCCAATTCTGATTAAGGCGGTGCATGGCGGCGGCGGTAAGGGTATCCAGTTGGTTAATGGCCCGGAGGAATTCGAGCAGCTGTTTTACCGTGTGGGTGTGGAAGCACGCAGTGCCTTTGGCAATGGTGATGTCTACCTAGAGAAATACGTTACCTCGCTGCGTCATATTGAAGCCCAACTGTTACGCGATACCCACGGCAATACCCATGTACTGGGTATTCGTGACTGCAGTGTGCAACGCGACAAGCAAAAGGTGATCGAAGAATCCGGCTCGACCATGTTGCCGAAGAAGCTCCTGGATACCGTAATGCGCTCGACGGCGGATATCGCCAACGAGGTGGGTTACGTAGGCGCGGGTACCGTGGAATTTATTTACGACCTCAAGTCCGATGCCGTCTATTTCATGGAAATGAATACTCGTTTGCAGGTCGAGCATCCGGTGACGGAGTGGACCTCGGGCATCAACATAGTCGCCGAGCAATTCCGCATCGCCTCCGGCGAGTCCATTGCAGACCTGAAAGTGAAGTCCAATGGGTATTCGATTGAAGCCAGGGTCAACGCCGAGCGCATCCTGCAGCAGGCGGATGGTTCCTTGGCTTTCCGTCCTCACCCTGGTGAAGTGCAGGAGTGCATTTTTCCTGAGGAAGAGGGCGTGGAAATCATCACGACCGTGGGCCCGGGTAAGTTCATCTCACCGTATTACGACAGCATGGTCGCGCAGATTATCGTGCACGCTAAGAACCGTAATGCGGCCGCAGACAAACTGATCGATTATTTGAGCCGGGTGACCATTTCCGGTATCTGCACCAACATTCCACTGCTGCGCCTTGTGCTGGCGGACGACGTGTTCCGCAAGGGCAAGTACGACACAGACTACTTGCCCCAATTGCTGCAGCGCATCGACATTGAGAAGCTGATTGCTGAGATTGACGACAGCAGTGGCAGCGCCAGTAGCGGTATTGATCGCGAAAGCGTGCTCATCGATGGTACCGATGAGTTGAAGGTTCTTGCGCCGGCGACGGCGATCTTCTATGCCACGCCATCGCCATCGGAGCCCGAGTACGTGAGCGTGGGCGATGTGATTGATCTCAATCACACCATGTGCCAGCTGGAAGCGATGAAGATCTTTAATCCGTTGGCGCTGAAAGACTTTAACGTAGAAGGTGATATCTACGATTCCAGCAGACGTTACCGGGTGACTCGCGTGAACATGAGTAATGGCCAGCAAGTAAATGTTGGTGATCTGCTGTTCGTGGTCGCCCCAGTTTAGAGTCTGAGAGTTAGGCCCTGATGTTTTGGGGCCTGAGATCTAGGCTCTAAGCTCTAAGATCAAGACCCTCAGTGATTAATGATGATCGCGGCAGATCAAGACGTCGCAGGGCGTGTGATCTAGTACACCGCGGGCGGTAGAACCCACCAGCAGACGGCTGATGGCCCCCCGGTTGTTGCTGCCCATCACAATAAGGTCTGTTTCATTTTCTTTTGCGGCGGCCACGATCTCATCGCGAGGGTCTCCCATGCGAACGTCTATGGTGAAATCCGACAGCCCAGCCTTTTTGACGGCCGCGGCTATTTTCGTGCTCGTCTGTTGTTTGATGTCGTCAGTCAGTACAGCAAACGACGGCTGTAACCCTATGGCCGTCTCGGGTGACGGGAAGACCTGAGTTAAGGGAACGACCACCGAAACAATATCAATGTGCTCGGCGTTTTCGCAGTAGCGCGCGGCCTCTGCCAGAACCCGGTCCAGTAGGTCTGAGGTGTCTACGGCGATGAGAACCCGTGAGTAGGCTTTGTTTTCTCCGTCAGGATGAACCGCCAGCAAGTCGCAGCCGGTGGAGTTAAGCACGCCGTGAGTGGTTGAGCCCAGCAGTCGTTTGAAGCCCCTGCGATTGTGAACACCCATAATCGCTAGGCTTGCGCTGTTCTTGTCAATGGCCCTACCGATTTCGTAGATCGGGTTTCCCTCAATAACGGTGAGATTCGCCATGTGCTCGGGGGCCAGCTCAGGAATCCGTTCAAGATAGGCGCGGTTCTCGCGCAACAGTTCACGCTGCCAATCAAGCGCCGTTTCCGTCAACGGGCTGAAGTTTAGATCGGCGTATATGGTGATGGCCGGTCGTACGACGTTGATCGGGTATAAGGCGCGATGCTGAGAGGCAGCAATACGGCTCGCTGCTGCGGCAACATGCTTCCCCTCCTCGTTGGGTTCCAGCGCTACGACAATGGGATCGTTGCTCATGAGCTTTCTCGTGTAAAAACGGTTATGCCAATATGGCGCTGATGAAGGCTAAGCCTGCTGCGATGAGGACGGCGCCGACGATGAGCGCGACGACTGCGATAATCAGTACCGTCGCTGGTTTGATGTGTGGCATGAATGTTCTCCTCAATGACAACCGAAAATCTCTTGAAAACCCAAGGTAGTCAGCACACAAAATGGGGGCAAGTTGAACAGCGCTGGGCGTTGCGGTTTTGTGAGTCAGTTAACAGCCAAGGGCGTATTCAGGAAGGCGAACTCTCGCTCGATGACTTCCAGCGCCGGTTCAGCGAAAAAGTCATCACTCGTCTCGACACACGAGCACGTCGCAGGGCAAGCGATTTAGCAGCCTTCGGATCATGGATCTGGACAACCGATGGTTGCGGGCATGTCGCTTGCTGAGACTGAGAATCATCAGATCCGCACGCATTTCTTTTGCACATGCCACGATTTCGTGGAAGGTGTCGCCGGCACGCACTTCCATGATTCTTGGGTGCAGCCCAGCGTTGCGCAGGGCCTCGGCTCCATCGGATCGGATCTGTCTCTTGAACCGTACGGTGTCTTCCAATGATGACCAATGTAAACCGCTGAGGTTCTCTAAATTTGGCACAGTGCGCAAAGGCATCGGCGTTACGATGACAACTTTTACCTTGGTCGCCATGTTCGCAAAGCTCAGGCCCGTCTGCGTTACCTTCATCGGCGAACGCGACGGATCCATAGCGATGCCAATGCGCCGGTAACCGTCAGCTGATCCGTTGCTACGTACCGCCAACATATGGCAGTTAATCGCATCACAGACGCGATGGGTTGTCGACGGAAGCAGACGATGCAGTCCCCTACGCCTGTCTGCGCCAACAATCACAAGGTCTGCGCTGATTGCATCGGCGGTTTTGACGATCGGCTCAAGCGCGGCATTCTGAGGTACGACGGTAGCCTCTTCGTCGTCGGCGACGACATCTGGCCAGGAAGTCTGATTCGCTGGTGGCTCAGGTGCCGGGTAATCGCCCACCGTATTGGCGGTGCCGGGGCGCGTCAGTTTGATGACGTGGATTTTGGCACGCTGGAATTCAGCGACTTGGTTAGCGATACGCCAAACCCGGCTGCGTTTGCCGGAGGCATGCAAGGCGACCAACACGTTAGGGGAATTCATTCGCACACTGATCCTTGTGGTAGATCCCGGCGAGGAAATCGCGGCGCAGTAGGCTAATTAGGCAACGCGGTTGTTGCAATGCAAGGGTGCGGGTTTGAAACCGTTCTGCGTGGTGTCTCACAGTTCACTGTGAAATGCGGCGGAGGGAGGGTCCGTAGTTTGTCCTGAGGGCTTACCAACCCGGAGCGATACCCTCGGGCAGCAGGCCGGCCGGTAACAACAAATAGGTGCCGCGAACGATGCAGACGGTGGCGATGGTTAGAATGATTTTACGGCTGATGTCTTGAAAGCCAACATCGTGCCAGCGCGCTAAGATGCTCACACCTGTGCGTGTCCCGGCAATGGCTGCCACGATAACCAGTGGAAAAATCCACCACGCCAGCTCGCTTTCTACATGAATCAACAAACCGTAATAGACGATGCGCAGCGTGTGTCCAATGGTCTGGGTCAGGGCTTTGTTCGCCACCACGCTTTGGCGACCGAGGCCGCTGTTGAGGTAGAACAAATCAAGCAGTGGCCCGGCAGCACCTGCGATGAGCTGGGCAAGGGTCACTGAGAAGCCGCAGGCAACGGTGGTCAGTGGTTTGGTGATGTTCAATCCTTGCAGGGATTTGCTCCACTGTCCTGACCAGGCAAACAATCCAATTAAGAGCAGTACCCACCCAGGGTCGGGGATGAGTACGAGGTAAGTCGCGATGCCAATCGCCGTAGCGGATCCCAGTAAATACAGTGGCAGAAGTCCCCACAAAATGTGGTTTCGCAGAATCAAGGCGCGGGAGCCGTTGGCGGTAAGCTGGGTGGCGGCATGCAGAATCATGGCGCTGCTGACCGGCAGCAAGGAGATCAAGATGATCATCAGCACCATGCCACCGGCCATGCCGACGATGCCGGATAAAACGCTGGTGGCGAAAGCGCTGACGGTGATCAGCGCCCATAGGATGGGTGAGAACAACATCGGAGGAGAATAGTGGCTTCAGATATATGAAAAAAGCGACCGAATAGAATATGATTGTTGCGCGTTGCGAAAGTGACGAGCCGGGACAGATAACCCGTCGGCGTCTGCTATTGGAGACTTGATTCATGATTGAGAACTTGGAAACCCTGATTGCCTTGTCCAAGGCCGGCACCATGATGGAGGCCAGCACGGCGCTCCGTATTTCTCAGTCGGCAGTGTCCAAGCGCATTGCGGCCCTGGAACGCTATTACGACCGAGATTTGATCGAACGGCACGGTCGGCGAGTGGTATTAACCCATCACGGAACACGGTTGGTGGAACGCGTAACGCCGCTGTTGTCTGAACTTCGCAGCGTATTCTTGGAAGACAATGCTCTGCGTAAGGGCAAAATCATTCTTGGGGTATCAGAGGCGATTCTGGCCAGTTGGGGTTCGACGTTGTTTTCGAAGGTGCGGGATTGTATGCCAGGAGTGGAATTTGAATTTCACGCTCAGCGCTCGCCAGTGGTGTTGGATCGGCTGCGTTCCGGCGAGTACATGGTGGGTATTTGTACCGGAAGCCCGGACGCCGACACGGATCTCGTCTCTGAGGTGATTCGACAGGAACCCATGGTGATTATCCCCTCGGGCTTGAAGCCGCTGAAGTATCGCAGTGGGGATTCCTTGGAGGTCATGACCATCGAATCACGCTCTGGTGCGTGGGGCTCCATTGAGGAAAACATGCAGCGGCTGAATCTGCACCGCAGTGCCTCTTTAGAGTCGTTTTTTGCGGTAGCACAAATGGCGTTGTCAGATTTTGGGCACGGCTTGGTGCCTACGGGGGTAGCCAAAACCTTGGGTATTCCTGAAAAGAAAATAATTCGCCTGTCCTCCGAAAAACTGTCGAGGCCTGTGCGCTTTGTGGCGCGCAAGTCGATGTTCGCACAGCCCTTGGTGCGGACGTTCTACAAGGAAGTGTCAGCTCTGACGGCGGTGATCAAGGACTGAGATAGACTCAGGCTGCGGTCAGCGTTTCGGCCTGCTTTAGGCACAGCGCGGCTAATCCTTCGACCCACAGGTCGTCGTCATTAACACAGGGAACCAATGTAAACGATTCGCCGCCGGCTGCGAGAAAAGTCTCCTCGCCCTGCATGCCCATTTCTTCGAGGGTTTCTAAGTTATCCACCACGAAAGCGGGACAGGCTACCGCCACATGTTTGATGCCTCGGCTGGGCATTTGCTCGAGCACTTGGTCCGTGTAAGGGGTCAGCCATGGAATGCGACCGAGGCGGGACTGAAAGCTGACGCTGTGTTTTTCCGCAGGCAGATTTAAGTAGCCGGCGATTTCTTTGGAGGTGACAAAGACCTGGTGGCGATAGCAGGTTTTATGCGCTACGGAATCCATCTCGCAGCAATTTTCCTGTTTCAGACAATGCTCATTTGTTGGGTCCGCCTTGGTCAGATGCCGTTCCGGCAGACCGTGGTAGCTGAAGAGCAAGTGATCCCATTGGTCGGGTAGGTGCCGCCGAATCGTCTCCCCCCAGGCACGGGTGTGTTCGGTGGCTCGATAAAACGGATCGATCACATTGCCCTGCATCCCGTTTGGCAGGTGTGCCATTGCTGAAGTCACAGAGGTGGTGATGGTGGAGTCGGCGTAGTGGGGATACAGGGGTACGATACAGACTTGGGTTACATCGTTTTCGTGCAAAGCCATCAGGCCGTCAGCAATAGAGGGCTTGCCATATCGCATGCTCAACGCCACCGGTGCGTCCAAGCGCGCTTGCAGTTTGTCTGCCAGCGCCTGACTTTTTACCAACAGGGGAGAACCTTCTGGTGTCCAGATTTTGCCGTAGGCTTCGGCGCTGTCCTTGGGACGAAAGGGCAAAATAAAGGCGTTGACGATCAGTGCCCTGATCGCCCAAGGCACATCCAGTACATGGGGGTCCATCAGGAATTCGCCCAAGTAGCGGCGGACGTCTTTTACTTCAGGCGAATCCGGTGTGCCCAAATTAATCAACAGGTAACCGATCTTGCTTGGTTGTTCGCTCATGGTGGATCTCTTGGTCAGTCGGGAAGTAAAATCAGGTGCAATGGTTCCAGCGCAGCCGTGTATATCTAGTGAATTTTTGTCTGATCCGCTAGTATTTGCGGCCTCTTGGCAGGGCGCTCATTCATTGTGACATTGATACTGGACTACGACGCTGGAAACTTGGGTAGCGTCAAACGTGCCTGCACGGAAGTGGGCCTGAACGCTGAATTTTCCGCCCACCCGGACGCCGTTACCCAAGCCGAGCGCATTATTTTTCCGGGTGTCGGCGCTGCGGGCAGTGCCATGCGCAGCCTACGAGAGCGTGGCTTGGACACGGCACTGAAAACCGCCATTGCCAGCGGGACGCCAGTGTTGGGAATTTGCCTGGGTATGCAGGTCTCTCTCGATTACTCCGAAGAAAACGACACCCAGACCTTGGGTCTAATCGGAGGTCGCGTACAGCGTTTCAAGCTCAATCGTCCTGAACTGAAAATCCCCCACATGGGCTGGAACGAGGTCAGGGTTAAACAAGCGCATCCAGTGCTTGCCGGCATTGACGCGGGCGATGAATTTTATTTCGTGCACGGGTACTTCCCCAGTACGACCGCACCGGAGCATGCGCTGGCGGTAACCGACTACGAAGACGACTTTACCTGCGCCCTGGGCAAGGACAATTACATCGGCACCCAATTTCACCCGGAGAAAAGTGGTCGGGTGGGGCTGCGACTGTTTGAAAATTTTGCTCGCTGGGATGGTGTGTGGCGGCCTCATGAGGCATCGACACAGAACGGCGGAGACGATAATGCTGAGTAAGCGTGTGGTGGCCTGTTTGGATGTGCGCGATGGTCACCTGGCCAAGAGCGTCAAATTTGTGAATACCCAGAACATCGGTGACCCCGTTGAAAAGGCGCGTGAGTACTACCTCGATGGCTTGGACGAGTTGGTCTTTTACGACATCACAGCATCAAGCGATAAGCGCAACATCATGCTGGATGTGGTGGAGTCCGTGGCCAGTCAGGTGTTCATTCCGCTGTCCGTTGGCGGCGGGATTCGCAGTGTCGCCGACGCGACGGATCTACGCTTGGCCGGCGCGGAAAAGATCAACGTCAATTCGGCGGCGGTGGCGCGACCCGATCTGATCAACGAATGCTCTGAAGCCGTGGGCGATCAAAACATCGTGTTGTCCATGGACGTGCGCCGAGTTCAGGTCAGTAGCGAGCAGCCCAGCGGCTATGAAATCGTCATCAACGGTGGACGAACCCCAACCGGGCGGGATGCATTGGACTGGGCGTTGGAGGGAGAGAAACGCGGTGCCGGCGAGCTGGTGGTGAATTCCATAGACGCAGACGGCACCCGAGACGGATACGACATACCGCTGACGTCCGCGATTGCCGAGGCGGTTCGCATTCCGGTCATTGCCTCCGGTGGAGCGGGGCTGCCCGAGCACTTGCACGACGTGCTTACCGACGGCAAGGCGGATGCCGCCTTGGTGGCGTCCATGGTGCACTACGGAGACTATCGGGTCAGTGGCCTGAAACAGTACCTGCACGAGCAGGGGCTCAAAATCCGTATGTCATGGTAGTGGCACGGAATTCACGAGAGGAAAAAAATGAAAGCGATTCAGGTAGTAGGCGAGGATTTGGTTTGGGCAGACTTTGACCGCCCCCAGTGCGGACCCGGCGAGCTGCGTATTCAAGTGGCGGCGTCTGCCATTAATCGCGCGGACTTACTCCAGCGAAACGGCGGTTATCCGCCACCGCCGGGTGCCAGCCCGATCATGGGCCTAGAATGCTCAGGCACGGTGACCGAGCTAGGCGAGGGCGTCTCTCGGTTCGCCATTGGCGATGAGGTTTGCGCGTTGTTGGCCGGCGGCGGATACGCTGAAGAAGTGGTGGTGCCGGCGGGTCAGGTGCTGCCTGTACCCAAGGGCGTGAGCAGCATCGATGCCGCCGCGCTGCCGGAAGTGTTCGCGACGGCTTATTTGAACCTCTACATAGAAGCTGCTCTGGCGCCAACGGAACGAGTCATCGTGCACGCTGGGGCCAGTGGTGTGGGTACTGCGGCATTGCAGATGCTCAAGCATTCGAACAATCCCAGCTTCGTGACTGTGGGGAATCAGGCCAAGCTGGATCAATGTATGGCACTGGGCGCCGACGGCGGATCCATTCGTCACGAGGGATCATTTCTTGCTGCCGCTCAAGCTTGGGCAGAAAGCGGTGTGGACGTTATTCTTGATCCGGTGGGTGGGCAGTATTTTATGGATAACCTGACGGCCTTGGGATTGGGCGGTCGCTTGGTTCTGATCGGTCTGATGAGCGGTGCGGTAACGGAAGTGAACTTGGGATTGCTCATGATGAAGCGAGCCCGGGTGATCGGTTCGACCTTGCGGGCACGACCCATTGGTGAGAAAGCGTTGGTGATGGACGGTCTTAAGCGCGATGTCTGGCCTAAGATTGAGTCCGGTCTGATCAAACCGATCATCGAAGCGCGTTTCCCCATCGAGCAGACAGCAGATGCCCATGCCTTGATGGCGGGTAATGAGACCGTTGGGAAGATACTTCTGACCGTCTGATCTGTTGGTGGCCTGCACCTGCGGGCCTTTCAGCCAAGACTTACCTACCTGCCCGACGCGGCGGATTGGGTGTTTGTGCCTCCAGGCACAACATCGTGCTATGTCATATACCCAGACGAGCAACTTCGGGCCCAGACACCGGCTACACGATGGCTTTTCGCTGATTGAACTGATGTTGGTGCTGGCACTGATCACGCTGCTGATGTGGATCGCGGTGCCGCGCTACGGTTCGCAACAGGCCCATGGGCGCAGTGCGGCGATGCGTCTCGAATTGTCTGCCTGCGTTCAAACATTGCACGGGCTGGCATTGGCCACAGGCTCTGACGAAGACAGCCCGTGGGGTACGTTAGCTGATAGCAGCGGTGACGGTGTTGGCGATGCAGCTGAAGGCCCGCTGGCGCAAGCATCCTGCGATATCAGTGCCGGCACGCGGGGAAGCTACGACATTCGCGTGATCGGCGACGATGCCGGGTTTGAACTGCAGGCACATCCTCAGTTCTCCTCTGAAGTCGGTGTCTACGCGGTAGACCATCTCGGTCGACAGCACTGGTTGGACGCCAGCTGATGGTGAGCAACCCCAGGCGGGCTTTCAACCCCCCACATTCAGGCTTTACCTTGCTGGAGGTGCTTGTGGCCTTGTTGCTTTGCGCGGTGCCCGTGGTGGCAGTTCAACGTCTGATGTTTCGCACCGCGGATTCTGTGCGTTTCGCCACACAACAGGCACTGGTCATGAGAGCCGCCACGAACACGCTTGATCGGATTCACGCCTATCATGTTGCTGTGCTGTGGCCTCAGGGCTTTGTGACATCAGGGCAATGGCTGGACACGTTAAGTGTGAGTATCGCCTCAGACGATTCGGCTCAAAATACGCTAAGTTGCATTAACCGGTGGTGTTCGGTGGATCAATGGGCAGCTTACGAAGCCATGGCCTTGGGCTGTGCGCTCAACGCCGATTGGGAGGCGGGCCTTTGTGCGACCATTGCGCAGCCCCCCATGGATTTCCACGGCGAGTTTGAGCAGCCTCATCTGACGAGTTTTCAGGCTTCCCTGGCCGGCAACACGTCCTTGGGCGTTAGGGTCCGCTGGCCAAAAGCCCAAGGGTCCCGTCAACCGACAGACCCGGTGGACTGGTACCAGATCACCCTTGGCGATCACCCGTGAAAGTCTGGTCTGCCGTCCAAGCGCAGCGGGGTTATGGCCTGATCGAGTTGCTCGTGAGTGTTGCCACGGGCTTGTTGCTGATGACGGGCCTCACCGTGCTGCTGGCGTCCTTTGACGAGTTGACTGACTCAGTTCGCCAGCGCGCGGATTTGCAGGAACACGTTCGATTGCTCGAGCAGATGTGGCGTCTCGCCTTAGAGGGTGCCGGGCATATGGGGTGTCTTGCCGACTCTGATGGCGTAGCGAGTTTACTGAATGGGAGCTGGGCCGAGCTGGGATTGCTGCGACCGTGGCCTTCAGTGGAAATCGT
The DNA here is from genome assembly GCA_042091155.1 of Gammaproteobacteria bacterium. Classification (GTDB taxonomy): domain Bacteria; phylum Pseudomonadota; class Gammaproteobacteria; order Pseudomonadales; family Azotimanducaceae; genus UBA4421. Next base: position 10,512 of record JBELHZ010000005.1, on the reverse strand, counting down.
GCAGAATCCCGCAGATTCCCCGCTTTTTTCTGGCATCAACAAGTTGGCCCCGGAGTCTCATGGGTTGCTGGTTCGGGGTTTTGCCAAACCACTTGGTGAATTGATCGAGCAACCGGTGGACGGGCGAGGGGTGGCCGAGCTTTTGGGGCCGAAAGCACGGATTGATTCTGGTGACGTGGTGCTGCTCGGCGACTGCACCCAGGCCGTGATCTTCAGTGCCACAAAGACACGCCATTCTTCTGGTTTGGTGCGATTTTCTTGGGCTGCGGGCGATGCTCTCTTAGACAATCGCGGACCGGAAAATTCCGTCGACAGTCTGTCCGGCGAGGTCGAGTGGTCGGTGACACCGGCAGATTTCGATACCGGTGCCCGGCTTTACGCTCCCATGGGCATTCGCCTCTACGTCGCCGAGAGTCTTACGTCGACACCCGAGCGCAGGGTGTTTGCCCTGTGGCAGAAACCGTTATTCGGCAATGCCTTGGAGTTGGTAACCGGAGTGGAACGCTTGGCCCTGCGTTACGGGGCGTGGCAGACCGGCGATGCCGATGCTTTGGGTCATGGCGCTCAGATCGGCTATTACGATCCGCAGAGTTTGCCTCAGGATGCTCGGGTCGCGCTGCTGTCGGTTCGTCTGTATCTGGCCCGTCATCTGCCGTCGGATCAGCCTCGGTGGATGCCCATCGCCCTTGCCTTGCCGCTGATTTCTGCGCCGCCTCCCTAGCCCGGACTCTGGCGTTGTCTCGAACAAAGGTGAGCCGCTCGGGATCGAATCAAGGCGGCATGGTCTTGATGGCTGTGATGAGTCTGATTCTGATCTTGAGTGTGCTGGCATCGAGCGCGGCTCAGCAGATGCAATGGCTGCTGCAGACGGCGACCCAATCGACGAGCCAAGGCCGCGAGCAAGCGCTGCAGCGCGTTCTTGTCGCCGCCCTATACGGCTTAGACGTCGGCTTTTTGACTGCAGATACAGAAAGCGGGGTATGTCACCGGATTGCCCCGGATGCATGTGTTCACTTCTATCCCCAGTCGTCGTCGGATCTCGTCTGGCGGTTCGTGCTGGTGCAGCAGCAGGCCGACGGCTCTGAGAGCCTGCTGTTCGAGGGATGGCTGCGCAGACGAACCGAAGCACCTCACAGGGTGGCGGCGCTTTGGTTCGCGTTGCCACCGGCCTAATGAGCTGTCTTAGCCAGCGCTGCTCAGCGCCTCGATTTGTCCTGTTAAGGTTTGTAGCGTGGCCTGCAACTCGTCCGCCCGGCTGCGTTCCTTGGCCACTACGGCTTCGGGTGCTTTGGCAACGAAGGCTTCGTTGCCCAGTTTTTTCTCGATTTTTTCCAGCTCTTGCTGTGCCTTGCCCACTTCCTTGTTGATGCGAGCACGCTCGGCCTCCAAGTCAATTAGACCGGCCAAGGGCACCATGACCTTCAATTCGCCCACCAAGCTCAGTGCATTAAGCGGCGGCTCGGTGTCATCAGTGAGCCATTCGACAGACGTGACATTTGCCAGGCGTGCCAGCATGTCTTCGGCTTGCTCTGCATTGCTGCGGTCCGCGCTGTCGCCGCCCTGAAGCAGCAGCGGAATCTCTTGGCTGGGTTTGATGTTTGCTTCGCCGCGAATGGTACGAATGCCGGTAATGACGGACTTGAGCCATTCGATCTGCGCCTCGGCAGGTTCGTTAGCGGGCATGTCGTCCGTGCGGGGATAGGTTTGCAGCATGATGCTGGCGGCGTCATCGCTGTTGAGTAATCCCAGCCGGTCTGCCACCTGCTGCCATAGGGTTTCCGTAATAAACGGCATCACCGGGTGTGCGGTGCGTAGTAGGACTTCCAGTACTTGAAGCAGTGCTCTTTGAGTCCCCGCTCGTGCGGCGGGATTCGCTTCTTTGTTCCACAGCAAGGGTTTGCTCAGTTCCAAATACCAGTCGCAGTATTCGTGCCAGGCAAATTCGTAAACCGTGTTGGCGTAGATGTCGAACCGGTAGGTGTCCAAGGCAAAGCGTGCATCGTTGATCATGCGGTGGCATTTGCTCACGATCCACTGGTCTACGGCCCCGGGAGCCGGGGTTACGGTGAGATCAATGTCTTCGGTGTTCATCAGCACGAATTTCGACGCATTCCACAGCTTGTTGCAGAAGTTTCGATAGCCCTCAATACGGTTGGTATCAAAGCGCACGTCGCGGCCTGTGGTAGCCAAGGCGGCAAAAGTGAAGCGCAGCGCATCGGTACCGTAGGCTGCGATACCCTCGGGGAAGTCTTTACGTGTTTGCTTCTCAATCCGCTTCGCCATCTTGGGTTGTGTCAGGTTGCTGGTGCGCTTGGCGACCAGTGACTCCAAGTCGATACCATCAATGAAATCCAAGGGATCAAGGCCGTTGCCCTTGGTTTTTGACATTTTCTGACCTTCGGCATCCTTGATTAGGCCGTGGATGTACACCGTGTGGAATGGAATCTTGTCGGTAAAGTGCAGGGTCATCATGATCATTCGGGCCACCCAGAAGAAAATGATGTCATGTCCGGTGATCAGCGTATTGGTGGGCAGAAAGCGCTCCAGCTCCGGTGTCTCCTCTGGCCAACCCAAGGTGGCGAAGGGCCACAGTGCGGAAGAGAACCAGGTTTCCAGTACGTCATCGTCTTCGCTCAGCGCGATGTCATCGGTCAGTCCGTATTTTTGTCTGACCGTGGCTTCATCCTCGGCCACATAGACGTTGCCTTGGTCGTCGTAAAACGCAGGAACCCGATGCCCCCACCATTGTTGACGGCTGATGCACCAGTCTTTGAGGTCACGCATCCAAGCGAAGTAAGTGTTCTCGTACTGCTTGGGTACGAATTGAATGTCGCCGTTTTCCACTGCCGCGATTGCGGGTTCGGCCAGTGGCCCAATTTTCACAAACCATTGGTCCGTTAACAGGGGCTCGATGATGGCATTGGAGCGATCGCCCCTAGGTACCATGAGTTTGTGATCCTTGATCTCGTCCAGTAAGCCTAGGGCGTCCAGATCCGCGACAATTTGCTTGCGCGCCGCGACACGATCCAAACCCTGATAAGCCTCAGGTCCAGCGTCGTTAATGGCAGCTTCCGGGGTGAAAATATTGATCAGGGGCAGATCGTGGCGAGCGCCCATCTCGTTATCGTTAAAGTCGTGGGCCGGGGTGATTTTTACGCAGCCGGTACCGAACTCTCGATCGACGTAGTCATCGGCAATCACGGGAATGATTCGGCCTACCAGTGGTAGCTCAATATTCTGCCCGACAAGGTGTGCGTAGCGTTCGTCTTCGGGGTGAACGGCCACAGCCGTATCGCCTAGCATGGTATCGGGCCGGGTTGTGGCAACCACTAAGTAATCGTTGCCGTCCAGAGTTTTCGCGCCATTGGCTAAGGGGTAACGGAAGTGCCACAGATGGCCCTGTTCTTCGTTGTTCTCTACTTCGAGGTCGGAAATCGCTGTGCCCAGGGCCGGATCCCAGTTGACCAACCGTTTGCCGCGATAAATCAGGCCTTCGTCGAACAGTCGGATGAACACTTGCTGGACGGCGGTGGCGTAGCCTTCGTCCATGGTGAAGCGCTCTCGAGACCAGTCAATACTGGACCCCATGCGGCGGATTTGCTTTGAAATCGTGCCGCCGGATTCTTCCTTCCACGCCCATACGCGGTCGATGAACTTGTCCCGACCCAAACCATGGCGGTTCAGGTTTTCCTCTGCGAGTTGGCGCTCGACCAACATTTGAGTCGCGATGCCCGCGTGATCGGTACCCATTTGCCACAGTGCGCCAGCGCCCTGCATGCGCTGATAGCGAATCAGCGTGTCCATCAAGGTTTGGTTAAAGGCATGTCCCATATGCAGGGTGCCAGTAACGTTGGGCGGTGGAATCAGTATGCAATAACCGTCGCCACTGTCGCTTGCCTTGAAAAAATCTGCCTTTTCCCAGTGCTCGTAAAGGCTCTGCTCGATGGCTTCCGGATTGAAGTTATTGTCCATGATGACTCTGATAATGCTCTATAGAAACGGTGGTTACTGATCCCAGTCTTCCAATGCATGGTGGTGCAGTGGATAACCCCGTTGACGGTAAAATTTGTAGTGCTCGCGCCGCAGCGTCTTGCTTTCATCGACGATGATTTCAGCGACTCGGTCGAAACGACCAAAAAAGCTCGGTACGTCGCTGCCCAGATTGATCAGTAACCCTGTGTCGTGGCTGGGCTCTTGCCAGCCGATGTGCACCGGGTGTTGGTCACGGGCAGTCTGCTGAGATCCCGCTTGCTCGAGACCATCGATGATCGCGTGAGGTACCAGACGATGTTTCGGGTAGTCCCACATGAGTTCATCGATGACCGTGGCCTGTTGCTGGTCGTCTACCCGAACGTGAACAACCAGCCCGCTGCTCAAAGCCTTCAGACACAGGCGACAGGTAAAGCGCAGGCTGGCCTCTAAGTCTTTATCGGGAAGCTGATAAAAATCGACGCGCGTCATGTTTCAGAAGGCTCGCTCGATTACAGGCCGCTTTCGGCGACAAGGTAATTGAACAACTGAGCCACGGGCCGACCACTCGAGCCCTTGGCCGCGCCGTTGTGGAAGGAACTGCCGGCGATATCCATATGTGCCCACTTGCAGCCTTTGACAAAGCGCGACAAGAAACAGGCGGCGGTGACGCTGCCCGCGCCTCGGCCGCCGACGTTGGCCATATCAGCAAAATTGGTGTTCAACCCCGCTTGGTATTCGTCCCACAAGGGCAGTCGCCAGCTGCGATCGCCGCTGCGCTCACCGGCTTTGGTAATCGCATCGGCCAAATCGTCGTCGTTAGCGAACAGCCCGCTGGCGTGACTGCCCAGCGCCATGATGCAGGCACCCGTTAGCGTGGCCACATCGATAATGGCTCGGGGCTTGTAGTTTTGGACATGAGTCAGGGCGTCACAGAGCACCAACCGGCCTTCCGCGTCAGTGTTGAGGATTTCTATGGTCTGACCCGATGCCGAGGTGACAATATCGCCGGGCCGACTGGCTCGAGCACTGGGCATGTTTTCTGCAGCCGCAACGACGGTGACCAGATTGATGGGCAGACGCGCATCGATAGCCGCCTTAGTGACGCCCAGAACCGCGGCAGCCCCGCACATATCAAATTTCATTTCGTCCATGGTGGGCGGCGGCTTCAAGGAGATGCCGCCGGTATCAAAGGTAATGCCCTTGCCAACCAAGGCGATAGGGGCCTCATCTTTTTTGCCGCCGTTATAGCGCAAGATGATCATTTTCCCCGGCTGGTCGCTGCCCTGAGAAACGGACATAAACGCGCCCATGCCAAGGCTGAGCATTTTCTTTTCATCCAGTGCGGTCAACGTCACGGCCTTGTCGCGGGCCATTTTTCGTGCCTGAGTCAGCAGGTAAGTTGGTGTGCAGACATTGGGTGGTTCATTACCCAAATCCTTGGCCAAGGTTAGGCCTTCATCCAGCGCAGCGCCGAGCTTGATGGCGGCGCGCAGTGCTTTCTGGTCGCCAGCGTTGGCCAGTAATCTCACCCGCTTTAGGCTCACGGGTTGCTTGGGCTTGCTCTTGTAGGCATTGAACCGATAGCTGGCGTGGCTTATGGCCTGCATAAGTGTCTGGGCCTTCCAAGCCACGCTGTGGCCTTTGATTTTGGTGCCCAGCAAGTGCACGGCAGCCTGACTGATGTTCAAGGCGCTAAGCTTTTGAGCGAGCAGTCCTGCAATTTTTCGGAACTGGGTAGGGCTACATGCGTCGGCTCCACCAATGATCAGTACCCGTGCAACGGGGCCATCCAAATTCACACACAAACTTTCACCGGTTTCGTCTTTGAAGTCGGTGATCGCGCGATTGAATGTGGCGGTATTGTTCGTGGCTTTGGCGAGACGCTTTGCGACGGCTAGGCTGGTGCCCAAACACGGGGTTCTTAGGGCCGCAAGATCGCTGTTGGCTGAGGCGTAATTCATGGTTGTTCTATCCCCGGTGTTGGTGTTGGGCTATGACTGTTAAAAGGTTCATGATGCGGGCAATGATTTCACGGCGACAAGTACGCCGCGAGAGGCTTACCAGATGCAATCGCTGAAGGGGCACAAGATTACCTTGATAGCGGTTTTGGATCTATTGGGTTGGGACAATGTTGAGGTGAGGTCGAGCCTTGCTGACAGCTTACTTGCGCTCGGGCAGATGAACGACATAGGTGCCGCTGACCTTGTCTTGCCACGTCTGTTTGTCTTTGCCAAAAAAGAGCCACGCGTATCCTAGGCCGAAACAAGCCAGTGACACCGGGGCAATGAGCAAGCGCAAACCGATTTGTTGAGTGGTGGGTAAGGCGCCCTCGTCACTGAGGATTCGAATTTTCCAGGCTCGCATGCCCAGCGTTTCACCCTGTTTACCCCAGCAGTAGCCGAAAAATGCGATCACCTCCGCCAGCAGGGTGAGCTGAAAGGCAACCCCAGTCACGACGTCACCGCTCAGTGGCACCCAGATGAACCCGGTGAGAAAGAACAGCGCGATAATCAACAGGCTGTCGTAGAGCATGGCGCCTACACGCCGGCCCAAGCCGGCGGGATAGGCCTTTTGCGGCGCGCTGGTGTTTGGATCTTGAGAGTCCGGCATGGCTTAAAAGGTGGCCTGATGATCTGCCAAGTTAACCTGCCGGCCGCAGAATTCTTCGTGGGTCATGCTTTGCAGCAGATCACGGTCTTGAGAGGTACCCCAGGCGCGACGACCGTCGTCAAGCCGAGCGGCCACAAAGGCCTTGGAGACACCCTCGGGGCCGTACATCACACTGTAGCCTTCGACGGTGCCAGCCCCTTGGTGCCCGATCACCACATCGCGCTTCAATGTGGCATCGACCTGATCTTGCAGGTCTGCGTGCTGGAATGGCCGTTCCGGGGCTTCCGTGGAATAGATGCCAAACGCATGTTTGGTAATGTACCCGCCGTTGGCGGTGATCATGCCGCGTTTGCCCGGGTTGTCTCTCAGCAGTTGTGCCATACGAGCGATGGAATGCATGACGTAGTTATTCAATGGGCCACCGGCGAAGGTTAGGCCGCCGGTAACGGTGAGAGGTCGGTTCATGTCGAAGCCAAGCTCACGACAGGCGATTTGTACGGCGACAGGAAAACAGCTGTAGACGTCGATCATATCGATGTCGTGTGGTGTGGAGCCGGTGAGTTCCAAGCACTTGCCGCCGGCCAAGCGAATGGCCGGTGAGCTGTGGAAGTTGTCTCGATTTGAGAAGTAGTAATGATCTTGAGCATCGGTGCCGGCCCACGGATAGATCCACTTGTCCTTGGCAATGCCAAGGGCCTTCGCTTTTTCTTCGGATACCAAAATCAGCGCCGCAGCTTGATCCACATTGTTGTTGGAATTCATCAGCTTGGGGTAGGGGAATGACACCGGGCGATTGGTATCAGAGATGGTGCGGATTTCCTCGGCGCTCTTGGCTTCGCGTATCCAGGCGTTGGGGTTGTTGGCGGCAACGTCGCTGAAGCCGGCCCAAAGCTTAGAAATGTGTTCCAGATGCGCGTCGACGCTCAGGCCACTGGCGTGGCGCAGCGCGGTCTCCATGATCGGATAGATCTGAATCGGTCGACCTAAGCGAACGGCAATTTCAGCCTCGTGACGCATGTCCTTGTCGGTACCAATCAATCGATCCGGTGTACCGGGCAGTTCTGCCCAGCCCAGATCCTGTCCAGCCTTGGCGGCCTTGGCTTGGGTGTTGCCGCATTCGGCACCGGTCAAAATGATGATGTCGTGCTGGCCGGATTGGATGTCCAAAGCACTTTGATTCAAGACGGATTGAACAAAGTTACCGCCATAGGGTGACAGCACGGTTTCTGCATTGGGGCTACCGATGGCCTGTGCCACGGCGCGAGCGGGATCCTGATAGGGCCATATGCCCCGAATCACACGGACGGAACCTGCCTCGAGTAGTGCCTTTGAACCTGCATCCTCTGCAGCGGCGTTGACTGCTTCAATCATCAGCTGAACCGGCTCCTTAGCGGATTCAAAGTCAGTGAAGCGTTGCTCTAAGTGGCTGATACCAACCAAAACAGGGGTGTGCTGGGTCATCGTTCTCTCCAAAACAATCAGGAATCTTGCTAAGTCGCTGGGTAAGTCGCCAGCGTCTTAGCCGGTCACTATACATTAGCCAGCGGGTTTTGGCCGGTAGCTACCAAGGCTCTAGGGTGACGGTTCCGTTAGGTGTACTGAGCTGGGCGCTGAAGGCAGGAGCCCCGCCTTGAGCATTCAATGGCAGGTCTAGCGCATCAAGAAAACCCTGATACACAGCGGGTGTGGGCGTCGTGATGTTAAAGCGTTCCAATGTGCAGCCGCTCGGCGTTGATAGCGCCGGGTGAGGCGATTCCAGCCAGTCGATGAAGAAGGGCATGTGCGAGTCTTCTAAGAACAGCAGCCGCCAAGCCAACTCAACACCCTCTGGTGTCGTGCGGCTCATGTCGATGATTTCTCGGCTGTCCAATGCCAAGGCCGCAGCTTGGCTCGCCACCTCGGACAGATTGTCGCTGGCCACGGCCCAACTACGGATACCCGATCCACCATGATTCAGCAGCAGCTGACCGGTAGTGCCTGCCAGCTCTTGAGCCGGATCCGGTGCGATGATCTCCAGGTACTGAAAGTTGCCCAAGGACAACAAGGCGTTGCGGGTTCCCACCCCCGGGTGCGAGCCACCCATGGCAGGCATGACCCCGGTTAGTGCGTAGATATCGTCAATGCCCGCCTGAAGGTCGGGGCAGGCGTACATGATGTGATCGAGCTGGGTCATAACATGCGTGCCTTGTGTTGAACCTTGCCGTTTTCGTTGTTGTTGTCGCGCTGCTCGGCCACTAATCGAAAGGGGCTGCCGAGCCTACTGACTTGAGAGTGTGATTTTTGCGGTTTTCTCCGGTGCAATCAAAGCGTTCAAGACATCGAATTCCAACGTGATGTCCGCATCCGCATCATCGACCTGTATGGCGACTCCGGTCACTGCGTTGGGCGCGATTTCCACGATGCCGGTTTGGCTCGTAAGGTGCGCGCCGGAACGTTCCCGGAGTTGGAACAAGGCGTCGGAGGTGTTGCGAATGTTGACCAAGGTTCGATAGCCGCTGCTGTCGACAGACTCGATCTGTAAGGACGCTGCCAGCAGTTGTTGCATGTGGGCCTCGCGACCAATGAGCATGTTTTTCCACCAGACGATGGTGCGGCGCGCAAACAGCGCCTCTCGCATGGCCTCTAGCGAATCGCCATTTGCCAGCAGCAGGGTTACCGGACGATGGCCGGGGTTGTGCGCCGCCTCGGGCCGGTAGTCCCATTCGATCAGCTCGTGCACATCCGAGACACCGATCAGCGCGAGGTCATGCTTGAGGGCGAGACGGTGCGCGTTTGGATAGTAGTGATCACCGTTGGCAATCTCGATGCCATGCAGCAGGCCGTCCTTGGTTGCGGCCTGATGAAATGTATTCAAACCGGAATCCACTCGTTCAAAGTCAGGATGATTCCAGAAAACGAAGGCACCTTGATCGTTAGCGGCTTGCAGCACTTCCCGAGCATCGAATGTTGAGGCGAAGCCAAAATTCCTGATTGCCTCATAGGTGGCGGGGTCAGGGTAGGGACGCCAGATCTTGTTGCCGTCGACCTCGATTGCATGGGCGCCGTGGAACAACGGGCTTTGTTCGACGGTAAAGGCATAGGCCTCTTCTCGAGTTGGGAATTCCGTGTGGGGCAGAGAATCTGCTGCCGTTTGTTGTTTTACCAGGGGGTTCGCGTCTTTGATAAAGACCGCGTTGATGTGGCCCTCTTCGCCGACCCGGGTGATTTCGACACCGGGAATGATTTTGAGGGGCTGTCCTTTCGCTGCGCGTAGCGCTTCTTCGTAGGCGCGATTGCGATCCGGATGAGGGATGTCCGACAGGTGGGGCTGGAATTCGAGATGCTCGGTAATCGCCATACCGTCGAGTCCGTCCCGCAGCGCCTCAGATACCCGAATGGTCGGCCATACGTGGCCGTCTGAGAAAACACTGTGTGTATGCAGATCCAGCACCAGCGTCTGGTAGTTCTCGGTATCGGGAAATTGGATGTGTCGTTCGGGCGTTGCACCGGGCTCTACTGGGCCATGAGCAACTGAAGTTTGGATGATGCTGAACAAGAACCCCAGGCAAAGAGCCGCAGGGTACAGGGGTCGTGATAGACGCATACTTATCTCCTTGTGCACGAAAGCAAGCCAAGACCTTGGTCGAGGCATTTTCATCATGCTACCCCATCCTTCTGAGAGGTGCGTGTAACGCACCCCTCACAAGCTCCCTCGCTCAGCTACTGTGCGGCAAACAGCTCATCAATATGAGATTGGCTCAATGGCTGAGTCAGCTTGGATACGACGACCGTTAGAACGATGGACACAATTTCCCCCATCACCGCGCATGAATAGGGATTGGGGCCTTCACCGCGAAGCCATGTCACGGCACCCTCGAGACCAACAGCAGAGAACCAACTGGGCTCCAGTATTTGGGAATGCAGGACGATAAAGACGCCAAAGCCCCCCAG
>JBELHZ010000097.1:0-4978 GCA_042091155.1 Gammaproteobacteria bacterium | reverse complement strand
CCTCGATCCGTTCAGCGCCGCCAGCGTGCTCTCTCGAGGCATTGTGGGCGATAAGAATGGTGAGTTGGTGGTGGCCTCACCGATCTACAAACAGCACTTTAGCCTCGTGACTGGACAATGTTTGGAAGACCCCTCAGTTCAGATCGCGGTCTTTGATGTGATGATTCGTGGCGATGCCGTGGTGTTGTCAGGTACCTGATGTCTGGTCCGGTGAAAACAACTTGCCCCTACTGCGGTGTCGGCTGTGGCGTCTCGGTAGAGGTGAGCACAGCAAACTCCCCTGCGGAATCACGTGTGATCGCGGTCAGTGGTGATGTGGCGCATCCCGCAAACGCGGGCAAGCTGTGCGTGAAAGGTACCAACCTTGCTGGAACATTGGGTCATGCGACGCGTCTCAAGACGCCGCAGGTTAACGGCGCAGACGTCACATGGTCCGAGGCCATTCGTCGTGTCGCCAACGGCTTTCGCACCACCATTGACGAATTTGGACCGGACTCGGTGGCGTTCTACCTATCGGGCCAGTTACTTACCGAAGACTATTATGTTGCCAACAAATTGATGAAGGGCTTCATCGGCAGCGCGAACGTGGATACCAACTCACGGCTGTGTATGGCATCGGCGGTTGCCGCGCATAAGCGCGCGTTCGGCGAAGACGTTGTGCCCTGCGATTATCAAGATCTCAACGAATGTGAGCTGTTAGTCATGGTGGGCTCCAATGCGGCGTGGGCCCATCCGGTGTTGTTTCAGTCAGTGCTCGAGCGCCGACAGGCAGGAACCCTGAAAGTCGTGGTGATTGACCCGCGCGCGACGACGACGGCCCAAGAAGCCGACCTGCATCTTGCGATTAGGCCAGGAGCAGATTTAGCCCTCTTTAACGGCCTGTTGAGTCATCTGCATCAAGTTGGCGCGACGGATCTGGACTTCATTCAAACCCACACCAGCGGGTTCGCCGGTGCGCTCGAAGAGATCGGCGCCGACGACGACAACGTTGCGGATGTGGCTTCTGCCTGTGGTCTGACAGAGGCAGAGCTGCAGACCTTTTTTGAGTTGTTTGTGCAAACGAAGAAAGTAGTGACTCTGTATTCCCAAGGCGTCAATCAGTCCGTACGTGGGGCGGATCAGTGCAATGCGATTATCAACTGTCATCTTGCGACCGGGCGTCTTGGTAAATCCGGGATGGGACCGTTTTCAATTACCGGTCAGCCCAATGCCATGGGTGGCCGAGAGGTTGGCGGTATGGCAAATACGCTGGCGGCTCATATGGACTTCAAAGCTGACAGCGTCGATAAAGTTGCACGATTTTGGCAGGCAACGTCGATCGCCAAAACGCCGGGGCTGAAGGCTGTAGACATGTTCAATGCCGTGGCTTCTGGCCAGATAAAGGCCATTTGGATCATGGCAACGAATCCTGCGGCCTCGCTTCCCGACAGCGAATTCGTTAGCAAAGCATTGTCGGAGTGTCCCTTGGTCGTGGTATCTGACTGCTACGCCGACACCGATACCGTGGCCTTGGCCGATATCAAACTGCCGGCCCAAGGTTGGGGCGAGAAAGACGGCACAGTGACGAATTCGGAGCGGTGTATCAGCCGCCAGCGTCGGTTTGCCGAACCGGCGTTTGATGCGCGAGCGGACTGGAAAATTGTTTGTGATGTGGCGCAGGCCATGGGGTTCAGATATGGCTTTGATTTTACCTCGCCAGCTCAGATATTCGCTGAGCATGCAGCGTTATCGGCCTTTGAAAATGGTGGCGAGCGACTTTTTGATTTGACCGCATACGCACATATGACAGAAGCGACCTTTGACCAGATGCAGCCGTTGTCTTGGCCGCCGAATCGCAGACCGTTTGGCGATTTACACTTTTCCACACCGGATGGCCGGGCACGTTTTGTCGCCTCATCCGCATCTCAAAGAACCGCGAATCCCAGCGATTTCCCGCTGCTGTTAAATACCGGCCGCTTGCGTGATCAATGGCATACCATGTCTCGCACTGGTCTTGTGGCTGTGTTGAACCAACACGCGCCGGAGCCAAGGCTGGACATTCATCCGCAGGATGCGCAACGCCTCAATATCGCGTCGGATGAATTGGTCGAAGTGCTTGCGCCGACGGGTAAGGCCTACTATCTGGCCACGCTGACAGAATCGGTTGGTGTCGGTGAAGTCTTTGCACCCATCCATTGGACCCAAGCTCACGCGGGACGCTCGGTGGTGAGCGCCCTGGTGCCGCGGGTAGTGGACCCTATTTCCGGGCAGCCACAAAGCAAACAGGTTGCGGTGGCGATTAGCCCCGTTGTCAATACGCTGTGGGTACGAGGTGTTCTGTACCAAACAGACCAGCTTATGGCGCTGCGTTCACTGCTGAATGAGCGATCAACCTACTGGTGCGCACTGCCCGGCCGTGCCGGTGTGCTATTTGAGTCAGCCTGTCATGGAGCTGATGTCGCTGGCCTGTTCGCAGCGCTAACGACCCAGTTCAAGCAGGCGAGTTGGTCGAGCTTTCGCTCCGGCGGCGGCGACAAACGGGTCATGTTGCTGGACGGGCAAGAACCCTTGATGGCCCTGTGCCAGTCCGCCCAGCGCAGCGCGCTGCCAGTCTTTGCGCAGATCGTTGCCGGAGCAACCCAAGGAACTGGAGATGCAGTGCAGCCCGATGCGCCCGACTCGCGATGGCGAGCCTTGGCTTACAGTGCTCAAGCCGTCGATTCTTCCATGCAAATTTGCAGCTGTTTCGAGGTGTCCCAGTCGCAAATCAGTCAAAGCCTGGCCGATGGCGTGAACACGGTTGAGGGTTTGGGCAACGCGTTGAAGTGCGGTACGAACTGCGGGTCCTGTGTACCTGAGCTTAAACGCCTGATTCAGGACTTTGGTGGTCCCAAAATAATTGAAAGAGAAAATGCAATCGCGGTTGGCGCTGTCGCACCACCATGATTACCCCAAGGCGTGTATGAGTAGATTAACGACATGAGTGGACACGTGACTTTCGTCGGTGCCGGCCCCGGCGACCCGGATTTGATTACCGTGAAGGGATTGCGTGCCCTCCAGCAAGCCGACGTTCTGGTGTACGACCGTTTGGCAAGTTCCGAATTGGTTGAGGCGGCACCCAAGGCTTGCCGGCGTATTTATGTTGGCAAACGTAAGCATCTGCATGTGATGTCTCAGCAACAGATCAACCAGGTATTGGTTGAGCAGACTCTGGCGGGACGCCATGTGGTTCGGCTCAAAGGTGGCGACGGCTTCATTTTTGGCCGAGGCGGCGAAGAGATTGATGCATTGGAAAGCGCTGGTGTGCCATGGCGGGTGGTGCCCGGCGTAACCGCCGCAACCGGTGCAGGTGCGGCGCTCAACATGGCCCTGACGCACCGAGACTACAGTCAGGCGCTAACCTTGATTACCGCTCAGCGGCGGCCGGGAGGCTTTGATATCGATTGGGTGCTTGCCATGCGTCCTCAGCAGACCGTAGTGTTTTATATGGGTCTGTCTTTGCTCGGCAATATTACTCAAGGCCTACTGCAACGTGGGATGCCTGGATCAACACCATTTGCGGTTGTGTCCAAGGCGACCCAGCCGGATCAATTGCTGATCACGGGAACCCTGTCAAATATTGAGGTAACGTGCCATGGGAAGGCAATTCCCTCACCGGCATTGCTCATCATGGGGCATAGCGTCTCCCACATACGAGAGCAACCTGCGCTGGTTCAAGAGTGTCAGCAGCGCGTTCTGTTGGATCGCGGGACCGGAACGAAGCCTGTCTGATCCGTCTTGTGAGCGATACCGCCAACACGGTTGTGGCCTTGGTGGGCTTCTCAGGAGCAGCGCCCCTCCCTATAATGAATAACATTAAATTGAGGGATGTCTTCCATGCGCATACTGAGAACCCCGGACGAACGTTTTGAAGGGCTGGCCGATTATCCATTCGCGCCCCATTACACGACCATACAAACACAGGACGCTAGCGATCTTCGGATCCATCACCTAGACGAGGGCCCCGCAGATGGCCCCGTGATCCTGTGCATGCACGGTCAGCCGGTATGGAGTTATCTGTATCGGCATGTGATTCCCCATCTGACCGCCGCCGGCATGCGGGTAATCGCTCCTGACTTAGTGGGCTACGGCAAATCCGATAAACCTGCGGCCAGAGAAGATTACAGCTATCAGCGCCAGGTGGAGTGGATGGGTGACTGGCTGGAAGCCAATGACTTTTCTGGCATCACCTTTTTCGGTCAGGACTGGGGTGGCTTGATTGGGCTGCGCTTGGTAGTCAACTACCCTGAACGTTTCGATCGCGTGGTCATCTCGAACACCGGACTGCCCTACAACCCCGATGTACCTCAAGAGGTGGTGACTGCCGTGGAAGCGTTCCGCGCCGATGAACCAACGCCAAGCATGCTGGAAATGCAAAAAGCGATTGGCGGTATGAGGCAAGGTGCCCACCCTGCGAGTAAATTCGCCTATTGGCAAAAATGGTGTTGGGAAACCGTGGATCTGCCCGTGGGCTTTATGATGTCCATGATGCTCTCGCCCCCGGCGCTGCCACTGCAACTGCTCAAATTTCTACTGAACAAGCTGGGTGTGACATCGCCGTTGCCGACGCCTATCGCTGTCGCTTATGAGGCGCCGTTTCCGGATCCGAGCTACAAAATGGGGCCTCGGGCGATGCCCAGTCAGGTACCCACGCTACCCACGTCTCCGTGGCTGGAAGAGCAGCGCAAGGCTTGGGAGTTTTTCAAGACCTTTGAGAAACCCTTTCTTTGCGCCTTCGCCGACAACGATCCCGTTACCAAGGGAGGCGAAACCGAGTTCCTGAAAAAAGTACCGGGCACCAAGGGCCTGCCGCATACCACCATCAAGGGCGGAGGTCACTTCGTTCAGGAAGGCGCGCCGGATCAGGTAGCACAGGTCATCATCGACTTGATTCGCGCCACATAGGATAGTGCCGGCTTGCGTTAAGTCGTTAAAGGGCATCAATTATGCGCCACATTAC
>JBELHZ010000096.1:0-5042 GCA_042091155.1 Gammaproteobacteria bacterium | reverse complement strand
CAGTGCCCTAGCGGTGATAGGGACCCTATCTACGATAGGGGGATTCAAAATCCCCCGTGGAGAAGGCTGCCGCCCTGCGGCAGCGCGAGTCCGGCCCGGGTACTATTTTAAGCCCTATCAGCCATAGACTGACGGTAAGCCCTCGTTCGGGAGGCCTAGCGTCTTGCAACATAAAGCGACTTTGGTTTACCCCGGAAGCGCGTGGTGCCTCGCACCGTTGGCGGTAGTTGCATCATCCGCTCCTCTGAAGCATCGTCTGCCTCTCTCTCGCTCAAGAAGGCACAAAAACAATGAAAACATCTATACGCACCCTACTCTTTATCTCACTGTGCTGGGTTTCAGCGCACAGCTTAGCTGAGGACTCGCTACCTGCCCTAAAAAGCGACGCACCAATCGTGACGATTACGGCTTATCAGGCTTTATTCGACTCGTCTAAACGCTGGGGCGAATTCGGCGAAAAGGACGAACTCGGCGCGCTAAATCTAATCACGCCGCAAACTCGAGTAGATGCCGCAGCTCTCGTCACAACCGGCGAAAGCCTTAGCCTAGCCAACCCGATGAGTAAGTCCGCATCGGGCAACTTCATTGAACCCCTGGGACACACAACATTCGTATTTGATTTGCCGCCGGAATTCGACGCGGGCGAGACCGCAGCAGGTGATGTTTTCAACATCAACTACCATGGCGGTATCCATTCGCATATGGACGGCGTCGCACACTTTGGATGGCGCGGTCAGCTATACAACGGTTTCGACTTTGCCCCTAAAGCAGATGGGTTTGACCATGTTGGCGTGGAACATATTGCAGCTCACGGCATCTTTGGCCGCGGAGTTTTAGTCGATCTGCCGCGCTTGTACGGCGTGAACTACCTAGAACCCGGCGCGCAAATCACAGCCGAGCATTTAGAGGCTTGGGAGGCATCTACGGGTACGACAATTCAAAGCGGCGACATCTTGTTGCTTCGGGTAGGCCGTTGGCAGCTTGCCGCAGGGCAACCCGACTACGATGCGCTTGAAGCTACCGCAGGATTGCATGCGTCCATCGGTCCCTGGCTGAAAGCCCGTGGGGTGGCCGCCATAGGTTGTGACGCGATCAGTGATGTCATGCCAAGCGGCGTTGAGGGCGTATTCAACCCGGTACACACGCTTGCCAACGCAGCCCTAGGCATGCCAATTTTTGATCATTTGCAGCTGGACCCAGTTGCGGCGACGGCCGCGCGCTTAGGCAGGCAAACGTTTTTGTTTACCGCTACGCCGCTGAACATCGAGGGAGCTACCGGGTCACCCTTGACCCCGCTGGCAATCTTTTAGGGCTTGTATTGTTTTTCTGCCAAACGCAGCCCCAGCGCCACATTCGCATCGGGGGACTTCGCCCCCAATGCGCGGTTACTCGCTACTGATCTAGCGAGTTATGCAGTTCTTCTACCGTGTACAGATCACGCGTTTCACATGTCGCCGTATCGGCCCAAACCTCCATTACCCCGTCACCGGCACCATCAGTGAAGAAGTTACCGAATGACGAGCCCATTGACGGAAAGCTAGGCCACCCGGTCATTAAAACAAATCGCCCTGCGTCCATATCCCCTGTAAAGGGAGTAAAAACCCACTGCGCGATTGGGTCACCCGCGGCCTTGCCGACCTCAGCAATCATTGCTCCAACCTTCCGCACGTCATCCATCGACTTACCTTCGTTCAATACACAGTTCCATGTTTCAACAGGCCCTGGTGATGAGTTCGCGTGATCGTCTGCGTATGCGATCGTTGAGAGAGATAACATCAATCCAACAGAAATTTGCTTAATCATAAGTATTCCTTTTCTTATATGAGGCGAAATGCCTCCCCGACTCTTCCACCAACTCTGAGCGCTCGCAATACCATTTTTAAACCAAACCGCTTCTATTTAATCCATCGCTGGATCGCGTTCGTCGCGCGCGACTGCCCAATGCCCTCTCGACTTCCTCTCGTTTCTCGATTAAGAGAGCAATCGCCACCGACACGCGCACGTTGAGAGGCCAACTGAGATTGACCTAGACTGTTCGCTAATCACGAGGCCTTAGATATGCACCACAGCACGACACAGATTAGCAATTACTCGCGGACTCGCTTCGAGGCCCAGACCTCATCCGGAGACACCATTTCTCACGATATCTACCGACGAGGCACTGGCGCACCGATTGTCCTACTTCAGGAGCTGCCGGGTATCGGTCAAGAAACACTCTCCCTAGCGGACGAACTCGTTAATGCCGGATTTGAAGTGGTGATGCCACACCTGTTCGGTCCACTGGGCAAAACATCGATTGCCGGAAACCTCGCGAGAGTTATGTGCCTCAGAAAAGAATTTCATCTTATGAGCAGCGATCGCTCCAGCCCAATTACTGACTGGATCAGGCTACTTTGCAGGAACGTCAGAGACGAGTTAGGCATCGACGGAGTCGGTGTCATTGGTATGTGCCTTACCGGCAACTTTGCGATCACCCTGATTGGAGACGATAGCGTTCTCGCAGCCGTCGCATCCCAACCGGCCATGCCTTTTTTCAAGCAAGGAGAACTTCATATGTCACCCGCCGACATCAGCCAAAGTCGGCAGGCGCTTGATACCAAGGGCCCTATGCGAGTTTTGCGGTTCGAAAATGATCCCCTTTGCACAGCAAAAAAATCAGAGTGTATTCATCGAACCTTCAACGATGATGGCGCCAATCGAGTCCAGGAGATAACGTTACCTGGGAGGGGCCACTCGGTGCTGACATTAGACTTTATTGACGAGGCAGGACAGCCAACGCGAGAGGCTCTAAATCATGTCATCGACTACTTTACCCAGCAATTGAAGCCGGTAGCCTAATTGTCACCGACCACAGATCCCGCACAGAGACAGCCAATACGAAACCCTAGCCTCTACGCATCGGTATCTTGATTTTCAGTGGCTTCGTCGTTTTCTTCCTCCGGCGTAGACTCCACGATCAGACCAACTCGGCGCGCTCGTCGCTCCCAGCTACGCCGGGCCAACACCTGCATATCGACTGTCCGATCAGATTCGTCGACGATCTCGATGCCCAACAGGGTTTCGATCACATCCTCCATGGTGACGATGCCATCGGTGCCACCAAACTCATCCACGACTAGGGCAATTTGTTCGTGGGCGCTTAAGAAGCGATTAAACAGCTCGAGAATCGGGTAGTCCTCGGGCACCGCGATGATTTCCCGTTTTAAGGACGCCAATGGTCTCTCAGTATGTCCGTCGACTATGCTGGCAAGCACCTGATCTTTCAGAACATACCCAATGACCTGATCCGGGGATTCGTTCTCGTACAACGGTATTCGGGAGAACCGCTGCTCGCGATTTTTCGCGAAGAACTCGCCCAAGGTTTCGGTGGACCCCGATGAGCGCATCACGGTGCGTGGCGTCATCACATCCCTTGCGCTCACGGACCGGAACTTCAGCAAATTGCCGATAATCTCGGATTCCTGCTCTTTGAAAATACCGTGCTGGGCACCGATGTCCGCCATGGCAACGAAATCGCTACGGCTAAAGGCGCTGCCCACTTCCTTTTTCTTCAGCTTTCTGGTGATGAGCTGGCTGAACCACACCAAGGGACCGAGCAATCGCACGAGCCACGCTAGCGAGCGGGCCGTTAGCGGCGCCAGTTGCTGCCAATAGTTGGCTCCTAAGGTCTTGGGAATCAGTTCAGATAGCACCAAGATCGCCAAGGTCATTACGGCAGGCACCAACAAGCCGGTAATCAGCGGATGCGCATCTGCCCAAATTTTTGCCGCCTGATCACCGACGCCGATGGCCCCCACGGTGTGGGCAATGGTATTGAGCGTGAGAATGGCCGCCAATGGACGGTCGATGTCTTCTTTAAAGGCTTGGAGACGCCGCCCGAGTTGGGTGCCCTTCTGCAACTGAATCTGAGCGTAGGACGGCGTGATGCTGAGCAGCACGGCTTCCCAAAGGGAACAAAGAAAGGATGTGACGATGGCAACTGAAAAAAATAGCAGCAGCAAGGAAATCATAGAGTTTTCCGAATGAATCGAAAGTCAGAGTATGCCTACGGGCAAAGGCACTTGACCAGCCAATACAACCACCTCCTGGGCAAAACTGAATTGACGTCACATCTCCAGTGCTCGGCCCCAACGCATCCTTTTTCTCAGATCAAGAGCACGAAGAAGCCTTGCACAAACCTACTGCAAGCCAAGCACGGGGTACGTGCTCGCTAAACTTCCTGATCCAGCTGGGTTCCGCGATTTTGATACAGATCTCGGTACAGGCGGTTCAATGATTCAGACGCGGTACGCACAAAGAGACAGGGGATCAACGCGTGAATGAAGCATGCGACAGCGGCGAACAACAGCCGCGCCGCAAAGCCACAGGCTGCTAGTAAATGCTGAAAATAGGTTTCGTTAATGTCCGCTGGATGGGCCAGCAGGACTCGATAGAAATACTTGTACATGGTGCAGCATGAGTAATGAGGAAAGCCTATCCTAGATCGAACAAAGTGACCGAACTTCACAAATTATGTGCTTTTTACTCATATTTATGCAGAGTTATTTTGTTTATAGTGGTTTCTATGCAAAATCTTGACAAAAAGGACCTGACGATCCTGCGATGGCTACAGCAAGACAGCTCCGTCGCCGTCGCAGACCTCGCCGATAAAATCGGCCTGTCGGTCAATGCCTGTTGGCGACGCGTGCGGCGCTTGCAAGACGATGTCATCGCAAAACAAGTCGCTATTTTGGAACCCGACGCGTTCGGCTATGGCCTAACGGCTTTCGTGTCGGTGAGAACCAACGAGCATAACGATCAGTGGCTGAAAACCTTTTCAAAAGGCATCAGTGAAATCAGTGAGGTCGTAGAGTTCTACCGGCTGAGCGGGCAATACGATTACTTGCTGAAAATCTTGGCAAAAGACATCGCAGACTATGATCGGGTCTATAAGCGGGTAATCAAAATCGCGCCGCTGAGCGATGTCTCCTCGTCCTTCGCCATGGAGCGAATCAAGTCGACCACTGCACTACCCCTGTGACCGTCTGTCATTAATTCTAGGA
>JBELHZ010000004.1:0-92120 GCA_042091155.1 Gammaproteobacteria bacterium | reverse complement strand
CCTTTGATGCCAGCCTCGATTGGGTCAGCGAGATTAGTGGGGTCAACATGCCCACGTACATCGATTGGATGGCCGTGTGCTGCATGATCTCGGTCACCGGCCTGCCAGCCATATCGGTACCCGGCGGCTTTACCGAAGACGGCCTGCCCATTGGGGTACAAATTGTGGGTAAACCCCGGGGCGATCTTGCGCTGTTGCGCATCGCCCATGCCTTTGAGGCCGCTACGGGGCATGGTCTACGCGGCCCGAACTTGAGCCCGATTCACTAACCAGAACCTCCTGCACATGACACACAAAAAACTCTTGCTGGTGATGGCACACCCAGACGACGCGGAATTCAGTGCCGGTGGCCTGATGACCCTGTGGTATCGGGCAGGGCATCAGATCAAAATTCTTTGCCTGACCAACGGAAACGCAGGGCACCACACGTTGGGACGAAACGAACTGGCCGATCAACGACGTGAAGAGGCACGGCAAGCCGCCGACTTGGTCGGCGCGGATCTGGAAATTTGGCCCGTGGACGACGGTCGCTTAACGCCGTCGATAGAACTGAGAGAGAAACTCATCGGTGTTATACGAGATTTTGCACCGGACCTGATTGTGACCCATCGAACAGCGGACTATCACCCGGACCATCGAGCCACAGGCCAGCTTGTGCAAGACAGTGCCTATTTGCTGCAGGTTCCGGCTATCGCACCGGAACATGCCGCGCTCTCCCAGATGCCGAGCATCTTGCTGACCTACGATCGCTTTCAGGATCCGCGACCGTTTCGCTTCGACTGGGTAATTGATACGGGCGGTGTACAAGACAACGTCATCAAACTGTTGGCCTGTCACGCCAGTCAGGTGTTTGATTGGCTGCCCTCGCTGCTGCCAGAGACTACCGGGCCATACGACACCGTTTGGCTCAAACAGTTTTATCAGCCCAAGCCCGCCAAAGTGGCCAAGACATACCGGACACTCAACCAGACAGGGAGCGCTATCGAGTTCGCGGAAGCATTTGAGGTCTCAGACTACGGTAGTCGATTCACGCCAGACCACTATTCCTTCGTATAACATTGCATCACCCTTGCCATTGTGGAGCGCGGCGTCGACTATTCGCTTTCCAGCACAAGAGAACACTTATGAACGAACCCGATCAGCCTGAAAACTCCGGCTCGCCCAAGCGTGAGGAACTGCCTCGTCTGTATTCGCTAAACGGCATTGGATTTGCGACTTTTTTTGGCTCAATGCTCGCAGGATTCTTCCTGCTCGCGGCCAACTACCACGCGCTGGGCATGAAACGGCCCGCCGGGTTCGTAATCGGTGCAGGCGTCGCGGTGTTTTGTACCTATTTTATGATCGTCATGGCCACCATGGGGCCAGGCAGCATGAGCCCCGCCGTCGGCCCAACCGATGCAGTGCAGATCAATATGACCCAAGCAATTCTCTCCAACATCGGCCAGGTCATGTTCCTGCTGTTGATCACGCAACTGTTGCAGGGCGGCATGTTGCGAACATTCCGAGAAGACATGAAGGGTGACTACCATTCCGTAGCCCGCAGCATTTTCGTGGGTTTTCTGGCCTACCTTGCCCTCGCTAGCCTGTGCCTGATTTTACTGAGCATGTTGGGTTTGATGCCTGACGCGAGCCCGAACGACCTAGCGACCTAGCGACCTAGCGACCTAGCGACCTAGGCAGCGTTAGCTCGCGTCTGAGCCGGGCGCTACTTGTTCTTGCGCCAGAGAGCGGAAAAATCCTCTGTCGAATTCACCTTGGGGTAATCGGTGTTCGGCACCGTTTTCTGCAGAAAGCCACAAAGCGGCTCCCACCCGTCACCGGGGCGATAAACCAACAATTTGTCTGCTGGCACCGTATCGATCACTTCTTGGTTATGCCGCTCGTAGCACTCGATCACATGATCCCTGTCCTTCATGCGTCCGCCAAAGACACCCTGCCAAATGATTTCATCACCCATCATAGAGCGCTCCATCGCGGCCTCATCCAGCTGCGTTCGACTCTCGCCGGTGACTTGTGAAGAGAATTTCCAAATGGTATTCATCACGCTGGTATACCACTGCTGAGAATCTCTCAGAGTCAAGATCACCTTGGCCTCAGGATACACAGCCCTCAGCTCACGCCAGAAACTTGCACTGGGCCAGTCGACTGTGGCTCGATAACCGGTATACAAGGCGTCCCAGTCCACCGCTTCGCCGCGCGCGGCTTTGCGCCATTGGGCGGCGTGACTTTCATTTCGCATGACTTCCATCATGTGGTAACACTTGTCCAAACCCAGCGCTTCTAAGGCAATTTTCAGGGACAGCGTTCCCGTGCGTCCGAATCCGGCGCCTATTACTTCGATTGTCATTCCTATTGTCCCAAATGATCGATTGGATGATTCAGACGATAAACCGTCGTAGCCGTGCCGTAAAAAAGGGCGTCCCGCTCCTCGTCAGAGTACTCGGCGGCCATCTTCTTAAAGGCATTCCACAACACATGATATGAGCAACTTTGCCGATCAACCGGAAAGTTGCTCTCAAACATGCAGCGCTCAGGCCCAAGTTGTTCGATTGCCCAACGGTGATAGGGCCCGGTTGCCGCCACCAATTCATCCGAGGTCGCCGGCGTCGCTCGCCGATGCCAACCAAAGCCGTTAATGGGCATGGCGATACCCCCCAGTTTCGCGTGCACATTGGCACACTGGGCCAAGGCTTTGAAGTCCGTCTGCCACTGAGCGTGTATCGATTGCCGGCTGTCTGCATACGGGCCGATACCTAGGGGACCACAAAAATGATCCGCGATAATCGTCAGCGACGGGAAATCTTGAGCAAGCTCCGTCAGCTCGGGAAGCTGGGGGTGATAGAGCCACGCGTCGAAGCTGAGACCGCGCGTTTCAAGCTCTGCAATGCCCTGTCTAAAGGTGGCGTCTTGCAGCAGGTGCTCTGAGGGGTTCGTATGAGAATTGCGCACTCCTGCACTGGCATCCCAACCTGTGGCATGTCGTATGCCACGAAAACGCGGGGACAGGGCTTGATGCGCATCAAGTATCGGACCCACGTCGGCTCCCAAGGTGAGGTCTGCGAAACCAACGATGCCGGCACAGGCGCGAGTCGGCCCGTAATAACCGGACGCCGACATGGCAGCGATACCGTTCACAAACTCTGTCTCCCCCAATGGGGCCGAGGCCTCCGGGCCTTCGGCACGGTACATCGACCCGCACTCCATAAAGACCGTAGAGACGACGTTATGCCCGTCGCCGATGTCAGCCAGCAACTCGGGTAGCAAGTAAGGGTTGCCCGGGTGATCCCATAAGTGATGGTGGGGATCGCAAATACGTTGGTCCGGGTCAATGATCGGCTCTCGCAGCTGGCTCAGCCACGTGTCCTGAGTTTGTTTGTCCGTCATCAGTAAACGACTACCGAGCGGATGCTCTCGCCCGCGTGCATGAGATCGAAGCCTTGATTGATCTCCTCCAGCGCCAATTGGTGGGTGATCAAATCATCAATATTGATTTTGCCTTCCATGTACCAATCCACAATTTGCGGCACATCTGTCCGCCCTTTGGCACCACCAAAAGCCGTGCCCCTCCAAACCCGTCCGGTTACCAGCTGAAACGGACGCGTAGAAATCTCTTGTCCTGCGCCGGCCACGCCAATAATGATGCTTTCACCCCAACCCTTGTGGCAACACTCCAAGGCTTGCCGCATGACGTCGGTATTGCCGATACATTCGAAAGAATAGTCCACACCGCCATCGGTGAGATCCACGATGGCTTGAACCGTGTCGTGCACGTCATTGGGATTGATGAAATCCGTCATGCCAAAGCCCTCAGCCAATGGTTGGCGTGCAGCGTTTAAATCGATGCCGATGATGCGCTCGGCGCCGGCCAGGCGGGCACCTTGAATGACATTCAGGCCAATACCTCCCAAACCAAATACGGCCACCGTCGCGCCGGCTTCTACCTTTGCTGTGTTCATCACCGCACCGATTCCGGTCGTGACACCGCAGCCGATGTAACAGACCTTGTCAAAAGGCGCGTCTGAACGAATTTTTGCCAGCGCGATCTCCGGCACCACGGTGAAATTAGCAAAGGTCGATGTGCCCATGTAGTGGTAAATCGCATCGCCACCGATGGAGAAGCGCGAACTGCCGTCGGGCATAAGACCTTGGCCTTGAGTATCACGAATGGCGCCGCACAAATTGGTTTTGCCCGATAAGCAGAATTTGCACTGGCGACATTCGGGTGTGTACAGCGGGATCACATGATCTCCAACGGCCAAGGAGCTGACGCCGGCACCGACCTCGCGAACGATGCCCGCGCCTTCATGACCCAAAATCGCGGGAAAAATCCCTTCTGGGTCGCCGCCAGATAACGTAAACGCATCGGTATGGCAGATACCCGTGGCCATAATTTCCACCAGCACTTCGCCGTCTCTCGGGCCTTCCAGACGAACAGTTTCGATCGTTAACGGTTTGCCTGCGGCATGAGCCACTGCAGCTTTTACTTCCATCGATTTTCTCCTGAGCCGAAAGCCCCAAGTCTACCACTCTCGACTAAGATCACGGGGCCGTCTGGGCCAAGACAAAAAAGCCGCGTTTCCCAAGTGGGTACTGATAAACTGCACTCATGTCTGATCTGCTCTCATCACCAGTTCAACGCCTCCATCTGTCAATGGACTGCATTGCAGGGGCTGCCTCCGTGCGCGCCGCCACGGTGGAGGTCCTATGCGCCTCGTAACGCGCTTGGCCCTGGCAGGACGACACTGGCAGCAGTGGGTTCCCATCGTGCCTGCGGTCAAGGGCTATCAAAGTAAGGACCTTGGTCAGGATTTAGCAGCCGGCGCGGTAGTTGGCATGGTAACGGTGCCCCAAGCCGTTGCTTACGCCTATCTTGCAGGCTTACCACCACAGGCAGGCCTCTACGCATGCCTGTTACCCATGCTGATTTATGCGTTTTTGGGCAGCTCAAAACATATGGTAGTCGGCCCAGTCGCCGTTGCTGCTCTGCTGGTTGCATCGGCCATTGCCGAGCATGCACCAAACTACAGCGACGCCTATCTGACGATCTCGAGCGTTTTGTGCCTGCAAGTCGGTCTGATTTTATTCGCCCTTCGAATCTTCAACATGGGCGGCTTGGTGAATCTGCTGAGCCACCCCGTAATCACAGGATTCGTCAACGCGGCAGCCTTGCTGATCATCATTTCCCAGCTTCCAGCGATCACCGGCATCACTATTGATCAGAGCAGCAGCCCGCTCATTCAGCTGATGGACTTGACTCATCGGTTGCATCAAACCAACACCCTAACCCTCTACATTGGCTTGGCTGCATTGGTGTTCTTGCTGGTGTCCAAGCCACTGATTGGAACGCTGATTCAACTCACTGGGGTAAGCAACGGAAAGGACCATCCGCTAACCAAGACCGGCCCGCTTTGGGCGGCGCTGGGGGGAATTGCCCTAGTATCAACATTCGGTCTCGCAGATCACACCAATACCGTTGGCGTGGTGCCAGGCGGTCTACCGACATTGGCCTGGCCTGAGATTGATTTGGCCTTGTGGCTGGCCTTGCTGCCTTCGGCAGCGGTGATTTCGGTGATTACTTACATCGAGAGCTACTCCATCGGAGCCACTCTCGCAACGAAGGAGCGTTATCAGGTCAGACCCAACCAAGAGCTGGTCGCCTTGGGTGCCGCAAACCTAGGGGCTGCTTTCAGCGGTGCGTATCCAGTAGCCGGTTCCTTTTCGCGATCTGGAGTGAACTACGCTGCAGGAGCCCGCACGCCCATCAGCTCTTTCGTTTGCGCCCTGATCATTGTTATCACCCTTTTATTTTTCACCGACGCCTTCATCAGCCTGCCGAATGCGGCGCTGGCAGCCATCGTCATGGTTTCGGTATTAAATTTAGTCGACCTCAAAAATTCCCGCACAAACTGGACGATACATCGACAAGATTGCTGGGCCGAATGGGGCACCGCACTGGGCGTTTTAGCGCTTGGGGTTGAGGTCGGCCTGCTCTTTGGCGTGATGTTGTCCATCGCATTTTTTTTACGGGCGTCCAGCAATCCCGTGATCACTCAAATCGGTAGGCTCGGCGACAGTGAGCAGTTTCGTTCCGCCAAACGCTATCCGGTCACCCTGCACCCCGCCATACTGGCATTGCGCGTGGATGAGAATATCTTTTTTGCCAACGCCTCCCAGATTGAAGATCGAATCGTCGGTCGCGCGCTGCGGCGTCGAGGTATTACCGACCTACTCTTGGCCTGCGGTTCCGTCAACCGAATCGACAGCACAGGTCTGGCCATGCTGCAGCGGATGAGTGAGACGCTGGCCGACCTTGGTATTCGCTTCAATCTCAGCGAGATCAAGGGCCCGTTGATGCAGGAGCTACTGGCTACCGGTTTAGCGGACAACATCAGCGGCAACATTTACCTCAGCAACGACAAAGCGATGCGAGCCCTCACCGGGTTCAGTGACTCCAGTCGAGAGGAACAATGACCCTTCTGGACAGATACTTGACCCGCCAGTGCGTCATTGCCATCGCAACGGTTGTTGGTGTACTCGCCGCCTTGACGCTGCTGTTTGCTCTGATCGAAGAACTCGACGAGGGCAATGCGAACTACGGTTTTTCCCAAGCACTGCAATACCTTTTGCTCACCATGCCTCGCCGAATTGAAGAGCTGCTGTCGTATGGCGTCTTTATTGGCCTGCTACTCGCCTTGGGTAATCTCGCAGAAGGCGGAGAGCTCACGGCCATCCGCGCTGCAGGCGTCTCGCCCGGACGTATCATCGTCGCGTTGTTGCCGACCTTGGGCATTTGCCTGGCGTTGAATTTCGCACTTAGCGAATTTTTGTCCCCGGCAGGAGAACGTGCCGGCGTACAAAGCAAGCAACAGGCGCTTCTTGGTCAACCCATCGGCAATGCCTTCGCACCCTTCATCACGCCGAAAGACGGGATTTGGCTACGCCGCAGCTTGAACAGCGGCAGCGAATTTGCGCACATCGGCGGCATTGATCGGCAAGGCCGGCTGGCAAACGTCCATGTGTATCAGGTCAATGCGCTGAATCAATTGGTAGCAAGCAGACAGGCCGATTCAGGCAACTTCGATGCCAACAACAACCAATGGCTGCTGCAGAATGTCGCGACAACTGTCCTCAGTGGCAGAGCAATCGAATCCTTTAATGAGGCTACCTGGGTTTGGGCTAATCCGGTCAATCCGGAACAACTCGCGACCCAGGCATTTTCGGATCCTCGCAAAATGACCGTCATGCAAATAGGACGATATCTGTCTCGAGGCGAGCAACACCGTATCGCCAGCGTGCCCTTTGAACTGATGTTTTGGCAGAAAGTGCTGACACCCCTCACCTACCTGAGCATGGCGCTGATGGCCATCGCTGTCGTCATTGGCCCACTGCGACACACCGGTATCGGCCAGCGCCTGACCATCGGCTTGTTCATTGGGCTGGGGTTCAAATACCTGCAAGACCTCTTCGCGCCGATGGCCGTGGTATTCAATATACCCAGCGTCTTGGCCGTCATGATCCCTGCGTTGATTTACTTAGCTGTCGCCCAGCGGATGATTCGCAATAACGCCTAGTCTGATCACTCGGGTTCACCCAACTGTCGTGACAATTCTGCGACCTGCAGCTCTCCTTCGCGGGTTTGCCCACCAATTTCCATAAAACGCGTCATATTTGCTTGAGCGGAATCCGTGCGCAGCAGCCGTGCAAACAAGTACGCCTCTTCCTGCAATCCTTGCTGAACCGGCAGGTCTGACGCGTTCACCGAGGCTTTGGCCAGCCGAACCGCTTCCATCGGGAAACTCGCGATACGCGCAGCCAACCCAGCCACCTTGCCATCGATTTCGTCTGGCCCATAGATTCGATTCAAATAGCCCCAACGCTCGGCCGTCTGGGCGTCAAGATCGTCTGCGCCGAGTACTATTTCCATGGCTCGACCTCGCCCCACCAATCGCGGAAGTCGTTGGGTCCCCGAGCCGCCAGGCAAAATACCCAGCGGCACTTCCATTTGG
Source organism: Gammaproteobacteria bacterium (assembly GCA_042091155.1). Lineage (GTDB taxonomy): Bacteria > Pseudomonadota > Gammaproteobacteria > Pseudomonadales > Azotimanducaceae > UBA4421. Next base: position 84,114 of record JBELHZ010000004.1, on the reverse strand, counting down.
TTGATGACCGTTTTGTCGATCACACCGAAACGCATGTCCATGCTGGCGGCAAACTCGCTACCACCCCCGCCCACTCGTCCTTCGATCTGAGCGATGGTGACCTTGTTCATCGTGCGCACGCGCTCACACATGATATGAAAGTCACTCAACTCCAGATTTCGCTCCGCTTCGCCTTCGGTGGGAAATGTCAGAATGTTCGATACGTCGTAATGAGCAAGGAAAAAATCCGGGTCTGCGCTCTTAAATACGATAACCGTCAGCGCGTCATCGTCTTTGAGTTCTGCCACTAAACTCACCAGTTCTTGGTACAAGGCTGGGGTAATGATGTTGATCGGCGGGTTGTTGATCGTGACCCTGGCAATGCGGCCGGAAATCTCGACCTCTAGCAATTGATAGTCGTAAGCCATACGTCTCTCCCGTGAGGTATTGGTTCACTGCATTACGCCACGATACTGGGCAAATGCAAAGACGTTGTGTGGCTTGGGCAGCGTGCCCTTGAGTGGGCGAGCGGCAAAGGAAGAAGAACTGCAAAGAGGTGGCAACCACTCAGCAGCGGCTGCCCGGGATCACTCAATCGTTACGCGATTTCGTCAATGTTGGAAATGATTTTTCCGATTAGGCCGTATTCAACAGACTCCTCGGCGCTCATCCAACAGTCACGCGACGTATCTTCTGACACCCGCGCGACACTTTGGCCGGTACGTTCGGCAATCACGCCGTTGATGCGTTCGCGTGTTTTCAAAATTTCTTGGGCGTGGATCTGAATATCCGTCGCATCGCCACCAAAGCCGCCGGAGGGTTGGTGAATTAGGAAGCGGGTGTTGGGCAGCGCAAATCGGTTCTCTTTTTCAGCCGCTAGGTAGATATGCGTCGCAATGCTGCCTACCCAACCGGTACCGATAATCCGAACAACAGGTTTGATGAATTGAATCATGTCGTAAATCGTATCGCCGGATTCCACGTGACCACCGGGCGAGCCTATGTATAGCGTAATGGGGTCGTCGGACTCATAGGCAAAGGCCAGCAGTCTTTCGGCTGTCTTTCGAGCTACATCCTGATTGATCTCGCCAAAGAGCGTCAGGGTTCGGTTCTTGTGCAGAACGTTTTCCAGCATATTCGATTGCTTGGCGTTCTCTGGCTCTTTGTCTTGGTCGTCTTTTGCGTTTTCGAACCGGTTCATCGACTTCTCCATTGGTTTATCTGGTGCCAGCTGTTGGCACTCGATGCAGGCAACTCATTTCCTGCGACAGTAGCGAGGGCCCGCTTATGCAAGCCTTGCCCCGGGCTCTGTAGTCTTAATCAGCAGGATAGTGTAGCTTCTTTGGGCACAAGATTGGGATGAGAGGAGAAAATTCAATGCCATTAGCACCCGAATATCAGGCCATGTTTGAACAGCTGGCGGCAGCCGGACCTTCACCGAGTTTGTCGGAGATACCCGTTGCTGACGCTCGGGACGTTTATCGCGCCATGCGCCCGGTCAATCCAGATCTGGCGATTCACGCAACCGAAGACAGGCAGGTATCAGGTCCGCTGGGCGATATCCCCATCCGCATCTACCGGCCGGAGGGTGAAGGTCCTTTTGGTACCTTGGTTTACTTTCACGGCGGTGGTTGGGTCATTGGCGACATCGATACCTGCGACGCCGTTTGTCGAGAACTGGCGACATTGGCGAATATCGTGGTGGTTTCTGTTGATTATCGCATGGCGCCCGAACACGTTTTTCCCGCCGCCGTTGACGATTGTTATGCCGTGGTGGAATGGGTATCTTTCAACCAAGACGCAGTGGCCGGTAACGGAAAAATCGGGGTTGCCGGTGAAAGCGCGGGTGGCAATCTGGCGGCGGTTATGGCGCTGATGTCTCGAGACCAAGCAGGACCCAGCATCGCCTTCCAAGGCTTGCTGTATCCTGTCACCGATTGCTCAATGTCCCAGCAATCCTATGCTGACAATGGTACTGGCTTCATTTTGGAAACCCCGGTGATGCAATGGTTTTGGGATACCTACTGCCCCAATGAGGCAGACCGCACGGATCCCAGAGCAACGCCCCTAAACGCCCAAAACCTCGCCAATCTGCCAGCTGCCTTGGTCATTACCGCAGAATTTGATCCGCTGCGTGACGAAGGTGAGGCCTATGGTAAGGCGCTAAACGCTGCCGGGTCTCCGGCGGAGGTCATGCGCTGCGAAGGATTGGTCCACGACTTTTTCAGCACCGCTGCGGTCTTTGAATGCTCCCGAGGTCCGCTGTTGGCGATGGTTGAGCGACTCAAGACCCACCTCAATTAGCACTGCCTGGTAAGCCGGACTTAGGAGGTCTTTATGCTTTTTTCTTTGATTTGCCACGACGTTGAGAACGGTTTCGAGCTGCGCAAACAGACTCGACCCGCACATTTGGCCTTCCTTGCCGAACACAGTGTGCGGTTCGCAGGTCCCATGCTGAGTGATGACGAATCCAAGCCCATTGGCTCTATCGTGGTCATCGATTGCGAGGACTTGGACGAAGCCAAGGCCGTTGCCGCAGCTGACCCGTACAACGTCGCGGGATTATTCCAAGCCGTCGCCGTTCATCCCTTTAAACAAATAATTCCGGAGGCAGTGTTATGAGAACAGCAATTGTGAGTGGGGTTGGTCCGCTGGAGGGCTTAGGTGCTCAGCTCTGTCTACGCTTCGCCAGCATAGGCCTGCACGTCTTAGCGGCAGGTCGCACGGAGAGCAAATTGCAGGCGGTTGTGGACGCCATCAAGGCGGCCGGCGGTTCCAGCCAAGCAGTGGTGGCCGATGCCACCTCAGAAGCCGATACAGAACGTCTGTTTGATCTGGCCGGCGACGATTTGGCATTGGCCATCTACAACACGGGTAATAACACACCGGGCAGAATCGCGGATATGAGTGCTGAGTATTTCGAAAACAGCTGGCGCGTATGCTGCTTTGGCGGCTTTTTATTCGGGCGAGCGGCCATACACCGATTCGGTAACGACGGAGGCACTTTGATTTTTACCGGCGCTAGCGCATCACTGCGCGGCCGCGAGAATTTTGGCGCGTTCAACTCATCAAAGGGTGCACTGCGCAACCTGGCCCAGGCCATGGCAAAAGAATACGGTCGCGACGGCGTGCATGTAGGCCATGTGGTCGTCGACGGACCGATTGGTGGTGAAAAAATCAAGAAGGGTCTACCGGAATATGCGGCAAAACTGGGCGACGAAGGCATGATAAATATCGACGGCATTGTCGATGGCTATGTGTTTTTGTACCAGCAACCAAGACAAGCCTGGTCCTTTGAACTGGACGTTCGCACGTCACTGGAAAAATGGTAGCGGCGCGGTAGCCTTTATCGTTAGACAAAAACGGGACACCCAAGGACGTCCCGTTCATCGCAGCCGGCAAGTTTCCACCGGCTGCTCAGACCATGCTAGTCGACTCGCGCAGCGGCATAGCCTGACAGAACCACAGAACCGTCTTGGTTCGTCGTTTCAACGTTCAGGTTGACGATACCGTCGGTCACATCCACTACCGTAGCGGTGGAATTGAGTGAATCGCCCGGCCATACCTGGCTGGTGAAACGCACCCCATACTTAGTTAGTCGTCCGTCGCCAACGTAGTTGGTGAGCATGCGCCCCGTCATACCCATCGTGAGCATGCCGTGGGCGAATACCGACGGATATCCAGCGACTTCCTTGGTGAACTTCTCATCGGTATGAACCGGGTTGTAGTCACCGGAAGCTCCGGCATACATGACGATTTGCGTTCTGGACAGGTCTTCAACCAAACACTCGGTGTAGGTATCACCCGCCTTTAAACTACTTGCTGAAAGTGCCATAACGAACCCCCTATTGATCCACAGGCCGCTCGGTGCGAACACCGACACCGCGTGCCGTAATTGCTAACTCACCGTTTTGATCACGGTATTCGGTAATGGTTTCGCTGAAGACCAGCTTACCTGAGCGCTTACCTTCTTTTTCCCAGGTCTTACCCGGCTTAACTTCCGCGGTAAGCACATCACCCGGACCCACATGCCGATGGTATTCAAAGTGCTGCTCGGCGTGTAAACCGCCGCCTCCGCCGCCTCCGCCGGAGGATTCTTTCTTCTTTATGCTGGTGGCTTCCTTACCTGAACCGAACCAATCTTCACCAATTTTTGGTCGGAGAAAATACGTGGGATCAAATTGTGCCGACGACTGAGCAAACGTAGGGGGCGCAATCACACCGCCTGTTTCCGTCGCCTTTGCGTAATCTGCGTCGTAATAAATCTGATTGTCGTCTGCGATTGAACGAGCAAACATCATGATATGACTGCCCTCAACCGGGAACTTATCTACCGCCATTAGATCCCCTCCTATGTCTACATTGAGCGACGAGTATGTCCGAAAAACCGGTGTCGCGACAAGACTCGCGTCTTCCACCGTTGTGCTTTAGCGTCCTTTGAATTCTGGGGTTCGTTTTTCGAGGAAGGCATTGATGCCTTCCGCCTTGTCTTCGGTCTGCACCAAGGCACCTTGGGCGTATTTTTCAAACATCAGTGCTCCCGCGAGGCTGGCCTCCATGCCAAAGTGCACCATGGCTTTCATCGTGCGCGGCACGAAGGGCGCGAAGGACGCCAGATGATCCGCCATCTTTTGAATCTCACCCAACAATTCATTGCTTTCCACTAAGCGCGTCACCAGGCCGATTTGCAGTGCTCGCTCAGCGCCGATGGGTTCACCCATCAACATCATTTCCATACCCCAGCCACGGCCAACCACACGCGGTAAACGGGCGGTCGCGCCGCCCCCTGGAATAATGCCTAACTTGCCTTCCGGCGTTGCAAAGCGTGACTGCGGTGTCGCAACGCGGAGATCGCAACCCAGCGCCACTTCCAAACCACCGCCCATACAAATACCGTCAATCGCGGCAATCGTCGGCTTGGGGGTGCGCTCTAACTTATCGGCAAGTCCCTGCACAATGGGCTCCAAGGCCTTTCTGAAGTCACGGTCGATGACCTCGGAAAGGTCTGATCCCGCCGCAAATGCCTTTCCCCCCGCACCGGTTATGGCAATGACTCGAACCGCATCATCATAGGCCGCCTCATCCACTGCTCCGTGCAGATCGTCCAACGTCGCCAGCGAGATCGCATTATGCTTTTCGGGTCGATTGATGGTGATTAGCGCCAGTGGTCCGCGCACGGAATACAGTACGTTTTCGAAGGTACGCTCGGCACTCCCGTCTTGGGTTTGATCGCTCATAGTCCACTGTCCTGCGTGAAAACGACCATCGTTTATGAATCGATCACGGGACGCAAGCGGAAAAATGGGGATAAAAAAAGCCGCCGGTCTGGAGAGAAAACCGGCGGCTTTAGAGTTGATCTCGTGCACTTCAGAACGTCTAACTTTTGCGCTATTGACCCTTTTCGGCTTTAAAGCGCAAAAAACCTTTCGCTCTCGAGATCCTGGAGAGAAACGCCACCATTTGGGTGACGTTGTTACTATCCAGCATCGACGTTTCAAGGGCATTTCTAGGGCAACGATTTTTGTGACATTTTGTATCAAATGTCCCTTGGAAATTTCAGCGGTCGCCGCTAAGCAGCGAAAAGCGAGACACAGTTCACGGTTTTATTTCACCTCAACATCGAAGCGCCAACGGAACTCCGCACCGCCCATGGCCGAGTCTCCAATATGGATCTTCCAGCCGTGGGCTGCGCTCAACTGTTGCACAACGGCCAGACCCAGTCCGCTGCCGCCAGTGCTGACATTGCGAGACGCTTCCAGTCGATAAAAAGGCTGGAACACCCGCCCCCTTTCGGACTCCGGAATGCCGGGACCATCGTCGCTGACCACAACCTGGGCACCATCAAGGGAGACACGCACACGATTCGCATACTTGATCCCATTGCCTACCAGATTGCTTAGCACACGGGAAAAAGCGTTGGGGGCAAGGTTGCGCATCACACGGTCATTAATGGCGCAAGAAAACTCGATCTCTTGGTCAAAGGTATCCAGCACGTCCCTGACATAGGGCGCCAGCGCCAAGGGCTGAGCCTCTTCGCGGGTACCCTGAGCGAACCGAAGAGCGTCACCAATCAAGATATCCATCGCTTCCAGATTACTCTCGAAACGCCGAACCAAGCTTTGATCCACAGTGTCCGGCAAAAGCGCCAAGGCCAAACGCATGCGGGTCAGCGGGGTGCGTAAATCATGAGATATACCCGCCATCAGGGTAGTGCGATTCGCCAGCACTAAGGCGATCTCATCCGCCATGGTATTAAAATTACGGGCCAAGGAAACCAACTCTCTGGGCCCGGTTTCCGGCAGCGGCTCAATCTCCGCGAGCCCGCGAAACCTTTCCGCCTGTTTACCCACTTGAACCAATGGCCGGGCAATTTTTCGAACAATCAATAACGACGTTAAGAAGACGATCCCAGCACCCAAACTGGCGATCACAATCGCGACGTAGAGCAACTGTACATCACGGCGGTCTGGTGAAAATCCAATCTGCAAGTTGTACCCAGCCATGGGCACATCGACCCAAACCAGGTCGTCGCCGTCGTACATCCGTACATCAAGCGCCAGCCGTCGCTGCAGCTTCTCTAACAGCAATTCTGTAAAGGGTAGATATCGATCCAAAGGCGGGAGGGTTTGCTCGGCGACGCTGATGATCAAGTCATGGCTTTGCGCGAGTTCCAGTTCGAAATAGGGCCGCGCCTCAGGCGGCAGTTCCACCCAAGTTTGAGCAGACAATACCAGCAGGGCAGCCTCGTCGTCGGCCGAGCGCTCAGCAATAGGATCAATAACGAAGACGTTCAACGCGATGGTGGAAACCACGGCAATCAGAAACGAACTGAACGCCAGGGTCAGAGTGGTTCGGCCAAGCAATGATTGCGGCTGCAGGGATTCTGAACGCCGAATTCGTTGGAGCAAACTCATCATTGGCTGAATCCGGGGCGTCTACATGCCTCGTTAACGAGGATTAGGAGCACCAGCAACCACCGGGCAGAACATGTAGCCCTTTCCCCATATGGTTCTGATAAAAACCGGATTTGCAGGGTCCGACTCGAGCTTTGAGCGCAAACGCGTAATACGAACATCGATGGAGCGGTCAAAGGGCGAACGCTCTGCGCCGGTAAGTAAATCCAATATGCGATCGCGATGCAGAACCTTGTTGGGGTGCGCCACCAAAATTTCCAGCAGATCGAATTCGCCTGACGTTAACGGGATATCTATGTCACCGCTGCACAAGCGATGGGATGCGAGGTCTAGCGTAAATGCCCCAAAATTCACCTGAGAGGCCCGATCGGAAGACTCGTCTGCCGGCTTGCCGGCGCGGCGCAAAACCGCTCGGATACGCGCCAACAACTCTCTCGGATTGAAAGGCTTGGCCAGGTAGTCGTCTGCGCCTAGCTCCAAACCCACGATTCGATCCACATCGTCGCCTTGGGCGGAGATGATGATAATCGGCAAATCCATACGCTTCTTCATCCGTTGCGCGATGGTCAAGCCGTGCTCACCCGGCAACATCAGATCCAACACCAACAGGTCCACTGAGTGCTCGTTGAGGTAGGAGTCCAGTGCCTCACCGGATTGAACCGTATCCACAACGAATCCCTGCTGCTGCAAATACGCTTGTGTTAGTTCGCAAATCTCAGGGTCATCATCCAGAACCAGGATACGCTCGGCATCAGCCTCCTGTTGGTGAACGGCCGTCATATCAGTTGGCCTCAGGAGCCGTCGTGACTGTCGGCGCTGGGATTAACACGGCGGCCGAAGCCGTTCGCGCATCAGGTGTCGCAACTCTGCGAACCCCTGACTCAAATGCCGTCGGAGAATCTGCTTGCTGATAACGTTGGTGAAAGCCGGATCCGAAGCGTACTGTCGTGCGTCGTACTCGCATGTTTCCGGTCGGGTTTTGCTGGGATTCTTGGGCCGCAGAGTCGACAGGCGTCGATCTGGTACCGCGCTCCTCTTGTCTTGCCAATCTGGATTGCAGCGAGCTTGGAACCAAGGTTTCTTGTCGCGTGATTCGGCTGCCATCAGGGAGTATTTGCGTAACCGTGGTTCGAATCACCAGCTCGCGTGGACGTTGGCCGCTCTGTCCCGTGCGCTCTACTGACGCCAGCTGCTCACCAGTTTCTGCCGCGCCGCTTCGTGGTGTCGATCGTCCGTAGCTGTGTTGGGTTTGCGCCCTCTTGATGCGCAGGGTCAAGGAGGGTGTTTTGTTGCGAACCGCTGACGCGCCCTGCACTTCCTTTACCTGAGTGGCTGAGCGCATTCGCTTTCGCACCTCGGCAAGCAGGTCCCGTCGCTGCGTAGCATCCAGCTGAGGCCAACGCTGAAGCAGCATGCCAATTTGTTGATCTGAGGATCCTGCCAAGTTGAACACGACTACCGCTTCTTGCGCCGCTTTTGGCGCCGGGTCTTGGACGAATGTTTCCTCAGCGTGAGCGGGACCGGCCACGCACAGCATCAGCCACGACAGCGCTAGTGTGCGCAGCATCGGGCCTGAATATTTTTCGATATGTTCGGTCAACGCTGTTTCCATGATTGCATGTTGCCCTGAGGTCATTCCTCTGACAATCCTTTATCAGCGGCCATTATCCGGCGTGCTTGTTTCCAAGCCATGTCTCCTCTGTTTCAAAGTGTTACGCATCTCTCGCCTTGCACCCCTAAATTCAGGGCAAAAAAAAGACGACCTCTACTGAGATCGCCTTTCACGCATCCAATATGTTCGGTCTGCTACTGGCCGATGCGCCCGCATTTACGGGCCCACCTTATTTAGGCCTCTAGACGGATTCGAACAGCCCAGCGGCGCCTTGGCCGCCACCGATGCACATGGTTACCACACCATATTTTTTGTTGCGACGCTTCAGCTCACGCAAAATCGAACCGGTCTGACGTGAACCGGTCATGCCAAATGGGTGGCCGATTGAGATGCTGCCGCCAAGTACATTGTACTTCTCGTTGTCGATACCCAAGGCATCGCGGGAGTACAGGCACTGAGAGGCGAAGGCTTCGTTTAATTCCCACAGATCGATATCATCGATCGATAGGCCTGCATTCTTCAGCAAACGTGGAATGGCGAACACCGGACCAATACCCATTTCGTCAGGTTCACAGCCTGCCACGGTAAAGCCGCGATAGATGCCGATCGGCGTCAAGCCAAGCTGAGCCGCACGGTCTGCGCTCATCAGCAAGGTCATAGAGGCGCCATCAGACAGCTGAGACGCATTACCTGCAGTGACAGAACCGTCCTCTTCAAAAGCCGGGGCCAGCTTTGCCAGGTCTTGCAGCGTGGTCTGCGGACGGTTGCATTCGTCCTTATCGACCCACACTTGTTCATGGCTTTCTTCGCCAGTTTCTTTGTTCACCTTCAGCATCGTGGCATTCATGCCAACGATCTCTTCAGCAATGGCGCCAGACTCTACAGCCGCTTGGTAACGCTGCTGGCTTTGCAGGGCGTATTCGTCCTGTGCTTCACGAGTTACCTGATAACGGCGTGCAACCACTTCTGCGGTATTGCCCATCGCCATGAAAATTTCTGGCTTCTCATCTAACAGTCGTTGGTTTTGCTTTGCCTTACCTGGCTCCTGACGCGTGCGCATTGAAATGCTGTCCACGCCGCCGGCGATGGCTACTTCGGTTTGGCCACTCGCGATTTGGTTCGCTGCCAAGGCAATGGACTGCAAACCTGATGAGCAAAACCGATTAATGGTGACGCCGGCCGCCGTAACAGGCAGTTTGGACAAGATCACAGCCAAACGCGCCAAGTTGCCGTCCTGTTCGCCTGTGTGGCTAGCCGCACCGACGTATACGTCTTCGACTTCATCAGCGCCCAGCTGAGGGTTACGGTCAAGCAGTGAGTCTATGCAGTGAGCCAACAAATCGTCCGAACGAGTCAGATTGAAGCTACCGCGAAAGGCTTTTGTTAGGCCTGTGCGTACGCTATCGACAATTACAACATCGCGCATGGTTAATTCCTCTTATTGTAAAACAGCTTAATATCTATTCAGCGGCTCGCACCGCTGGCGGTTTGGAACCAAGTCTGCAGCGAAAATCGCCACAGCCAAATCGGACCGCCAATGATGCTTATTCGACACGATCCGTCGGGGCGTGTCGCGCCGGCATGGCTTTTTCTGAGATTTGTGTTGACGCACGAACCTGCACAGACCCAGATTAACGACGACCTCTCCGATCGACTGTCTTCACGCCGCGCGTTCTCCTCTCTCCAACACAGAACTCATTCTCTCCTAGATCCCTGACCCTGATGTTAAACAGAACATCCCCTCAGTGCCACCGCAGTGTGAGACTCAACACTAGGTGTTTGCCGATCCGCAGGATTGCGATATGGTCGATAAACCATTAACAGAGAAGAAACATGACCCAATTTCACGAACTCACCATGAGCGACGCCAAGGGCGACGAAATCGCATTTAAGGACTTTGCCGGGCAAACCTGCCTGATCGTCAACGTAGCTAGCCGATGAGGCCTAACCAATCAGTACGCCGGGTTGCGTACTTTACAAGAAGAATTCAGCGGTCATCCGTTCACCGTGATGGCCTTTCCCTGCAATCAATTTGGTGCCCAAGAACCTGGCAGTGATGCCGAAATATTGGAATTTGCGCAAAGCAAATATCAGGCAAACTTTCCGATCTTCAGCAAGATAGACGTCAACGGCACGCAAGCGTGCGACCTCTACAATATGTTGAGAAGCGAGCGTGCCGACGAAGAAGGTAACGCGGATATCCCGTGGAACTTTGCCAAGTTCCTCGTCGACGGGAACGGTCAGGTGGTTGGACGATTCAGCCCGCAGACCGCGCCAGAGGAATTGAAAGAGATCATCTTGGAGGCCATCGAAGCGACGAGATGAGTGCCCTGAGTTGCGACCGTGATTGATCTGAGGCGGCAGCCCCGGTGCACCTTTAACAGGGCCCCCGGGGCGTCTCTTTAGACCAACCTAAAAGTCGTACTTTACCTTGAGCGCAACCGACATACCCGGTGCCTCGGCGAAAGTCACGACACCTGCTCGTTCGATTTCAACCGTTTCATCCAAGATATTCTGAATCTTCAACTTCATTGTCCAGCTGTCACTGGGATAGAAACTGTAGTTCACGTCAAGAGAATGAAAAGGTTGTTCGTAACCGTCTGGCGCACCCAAACGCCCAGCCACATACAGTCGCTCGCCAAACACGTTGTACAACAGGTTCGCCGAATGACGTCCATCCAACGAGTCGTAACCCGCCATCAGATTTACCACATAATCTGACGCGCCGGTCGCAGGGCGCACGTTATTGGTCGGTGAATCCGCGTTAGGACCGGCTGTGGTTTCGGTGTCTTGGAAGGTTGCATTGCCCTGCAAAAACATCCGCTCGCCCAACGATCCTAAGAAACCGAGCGCCAGTACACCGTCCAATTCAATCCCTTGAATTGACGTTTCGTCTGCGTTGATGATTTCTCGAGCCGTATTGGTATCACTGGCCGGACTTTCAAAGTACTCGATCGGATCCGCGATTTCTTTGTTGAACAGTGAGATGGTAAAGCTGTTGCCATTGGCAAAAAACCACTCGGCCCGAAGGTCGATGTTCTCCACCGACGATGGTACGACGTCAGGATTACCGTTCACCAGTTCGTTGGTTATCGGGTCTTGGTAGCTAGCATCCGTGACTTCGCGAAGATCGGGACGAATCGCGGTCTCGCTGAAGGAGAGACGCAGTTGAAAGGTCTCAGCCATCCAATCGCTCATGTAAACCAAGGCTACTGATGGAAAGTAATCATCGTCAGCAAACGTGGCGTTGCTCAAGGTCTCGGGATCCGTTGGCAACTGAGGCTGATCCACGGTGTAGCCAAACACGTTCCAAGGCAAAGCGACTTGACGATAGTCTTCATATCGCGCTCCTGCGATCACACGCCAAGTCTCGTTATACGACCAATCGATCATTCCGTAGGATGAGTCCACCATGGTAGCCGCCAAGTAGCTTCGAGAGCCTGAGCCCTGCTCCTGAATCCGGAAGCCATTATCTGCGTTGCCGATGTTGCTGTCAGACAACACGGTGCCGATACCGCCCACCAAGGCCGACAGTGGGGCGTTTACCGCACCAAAACCAAACTCTCGCTGAGCGTAAGACCGCGCCTTTTGATCGTGCTGGTAGCCGAACTTCACGTCAATGGCTGAACGATCCAGCTGAAACGGAATGCTTGCTTTCCAGCCGTAGCTCTCGACTTCGTCTTCTAACGCCGTAAAGCGGTAGTCTATCGCAGAAGAATCGCGCTTCAGCGTTTCGGTCAGTACCGCGCCGGATGTCGGATCGACCACCGTATCGAATGCCATGGTCACCCGATTAGGCATATCACTGGTCGCCTTCGCGTCTGAGTAGAACCAGTTCACCTGTGCGTCGGTCGGAAGCCAATCCGCCCATCCTCGCAGTAGTTCTTTCGTCGTCAGGCCGAGAACGTGCTCTCCCTTCACCTGATTGACGAGCATTTCGCGTTCTTCAAATTCCATTCGGTAATCGCGAAAACCCAGGCCACTGGAAACCTGGCGATTCTCATTATGGAAGTCGCTGATCGATACTTCGTCATCGGAGTTGCGCAACATCAACGATGCCACTGTTAGCTCATGCTCGCTCAGGTAGCGCAGGCCCGCTGTCGCGGTGGCAGAAATGTCGACGGAGTACGTCGTTTCGGATTCATTCTCAAATTCTTGATCTGGGGTCGAAAACACCGCCTGACGGCGTTCTTTGTTGCGCCACTTGCTAGCGTATGCGCCGCCGAGTTGAATCCCGCCCTCCAAGTCAGACGTGAAATCATAGGTATTTCCGAATGACACGCGGCCGTCGACGTCTGGCGTAGAACTCTTTTGAATGATAGCCATGTCACGGTTTAGCGACAGTGCGTAATCTGTGTTGATCGCAATCGCTTGAGAGAGCGTTCCCCCTTCCGCGGTGCGGCCTAAGCCCGCCAAAATGCTCTGAACACCAATGGATCCTTGATAAGCCTGAAGACCTTGGATGATCTGGCTCGGCAATTGACGCGAGCCATCGTCAGTACCCCAATCATCGTCAGAACCGCCGGAGTAGGTTTTTAGGTTGTCCGCTTCTGAATTCCAGCCGCTGCCGAGTTCGGCTGAAAAATTTAGGCCTTTGTCCGGAAACGGCGTGGTTACGATATCGATCGAACCCCCAGCATAGTTTGCTGAGATGTCTGGGCTGAATGTCTTTTGAACCGCCAAAGAGCTAACGATAGCCGACGGGAAGACATCCAAGGGCACGACGTTTCTCGTCAAATCCGGCGAGGGAATAAACGCCCCGTTAAGCGACGTGCTGGAATAACGTTCGCCTAGACCGCGCACGTAGACAAATTTATCGCCGACGAGAGTCAGACCACTGATTCGTCGCAGCGACGCCGCAACCGTCGAATCACCCATCCGACTGATGGTCTCGGAATCCAGTGAATCGACCAAGGCATCATCTTCGATACGGTCTTGGAGCAGTGTTTGTGCCGCGGACAGAAAGCGTCCCAATACGACGGTTTCTTCCATGACGGAGCCGTCAGCTCTCGCCATATCCGGCTCTACCGGATCAGCGACGTCTTCTTCAGCGTAGGCATTGGTGCTCAATGCGCTGATAGCCACCACGGTGGCCGCTAAAACTCGAATACTTTGCATGTTTGCCTTCCCTAATATGGCTCTTTCCGCTTCTCTTAACAGTGAAAGCCGCGTGCCTTGCTGCCTGCTTGGCACAATCACGCGGCTGTCTCGCTTGCTATCTAGAGAGGCTTAGTCTTCGAACCAAAGCGGCTGAGCGCGGCTGCCTTCGAAGATTCCGTAGGTCCAACCCGCGTAAACATCAACTGCGTCCGCAGTGGAGATTGCGCCAACAAAGTCCGGCGTCGCGGTAATCGTTGGGGCTGCGTCGTCTACTAAGGCGCTGGAGAGAGCCACAGAGAATACAGGCTGAGTACCTTCGAGCAGGACCAGACCGGTGTCTGCGGTGGCGGTCGCATCCGTTGCAACGCCGGCGGTCAGCGTAGCGAACTGCATGTCGTTGGCGGCCGCTACCGTAGCGCCGTCGTCTTTGAAGCTATCCTGACAGGCCATGATCACGCCGGTTGCGGTGACGCTAGTGCCGTAGCTTTGCGGGCGGAAACAATAGTTACCATCCGAATCGTTGCTACCGTCATCGTTGGTCTTTTCATCAGCCATGAAGGATGAAACCACTAAGGAGTCGCTGATCGTCGCTTCGATGCCTTCCCGCAAACGCCAGCCCGCACCCGGATCGTGGGTACCTGTCGCGTTGGGTGAAATGATGCAGGTTAGGTTGGTGATGGTCGGCGCACTGTTCAATCCCCGTGCAATAAAGTCATCGATGACCGCATCGGTCTTAGATGAATACGAACCAATACCGTCAGCCTCGATGCAGTGGTTACCATCGGAAGCGGCTTGGATAACCAAGGCGTTGGTGATGGTGCCGATGTAGCCTTCATCAATGTCGATAGAATCATCGCGAACGTAAACAGCGGCAAAGTTCTCAAAGCTAACAGCGCCACCAAACATTTCGATGCCATCGTCGTAGGTTGAATACATCTGCAAATTCTTAACGATCGTGTTGCTGCCCACGCCGCCGAAGCTAATACCGTTCAGCTCGTCACCGTTGCCCACCTGAGCGCCAGTGTGCTTAACGACCACGTATTCAAGACGACCAGAAGTGTCGGCATCATTGGCTCCGCCGTAATAGCTTTCGTCAAGACCTTCCGCACCCTCAGCTGCAATATTGCACTCGTCTACCAAGGCAAACCCTGCCTCACCGCGTGTACCGGTGTAATCGCATTTGTTCGACACGCCAAAACCGTTAATGACGATACCGCCCCACTGCTGCACATCTTCGGCGCCAACGGTGCCATTGACATCAGAGAACGAGGTGAATGTGATGGGCGCGTCGACATTACCAACCGCAAAAACGGTCGAGCCGCGGTTAATGATGACGAATTGGGTTTGCGTTGCGAACGCGAGGGTCGCACCTGCTTCGATGGTCAGCTGAGGACCGTCGCCGCCTTCGGCGATTCCAGCTGCCGTCAATTCTGCATTGTCACTGTGTGCTTCGCCGATAAACAGGCTGCCGTCAAACATGTGCGCGCCGTTGTTGGCCAGAGCAGGAATGCTCAAATCCGTGGTCACGTTGTTACCCGCGTCGGCGAAGGCGACGGAATAACTGCAGTTGGGCGACTCAAAGGTGCCCTGAACCGTCTGGCCCGCTTCGTTCTCATAGGACGCGCAAGGATTGACTGTCTCGACTGGCGCGTTTGTTGTTGAAGAGTTGTCCACTGAATTGTCTGTAGTGCTCGGCGCGATGTTAATGTCGCTGCCGCCACCGCCACAACCGACCAACAGTCCGGCTGCCACCAAGGCACCAAATAAAGCTCTGAATTGCATTCTCATTCCCCAAAGAAGTGATATGAAACTGCGGTCTCTGACCGCGGAAGGTGCACTTTCAGCGCGATTGATTACAGTTAAATGACAGTTGAGTAACCATCTCGTGACGCTTGAGCGGCGGGGCGTTTTGGCTGTCCGATAAAGGTGTATTCGAGGCCGCCGTTCAGTTTTCGGTGCTGGTATGTCGCGGGGTTGCTGCCCGTGTATGTCATAAAAGGGACACATTAGTTTCATTTAAATTCGGCAACCTGCCATTGTTACATGCAACCAGCCGAGAGCTATGGGTTACCGCAGACTGATTAAGCACTACATGCAACATGTGTATGACCAAACCGGCGACACATGGATCACGGAAAAGAGCGGCACCGCTCTATCTGATCGCGACGCGGATGAACTGCGTTCTATTTGGTTGGATATCGAGCGCGATGTAGAGTCAGAAGCCTTGGGTGATTTGAACCAGCGTGCGTTGACGCTTTGCGAGCAGCACGGACTGACCATCGACGAACTCGCCGAACGATTGGGATGGCGGCGTAGGATCATAGAGGAATGGTTATTGCCTGACGAGCACCCGCGATATCGGCAAATGACCCGACGCGATTTCCAGCATTTCGAAATGTCGATCAGCCCTTTTCTTAACCACCTGGACGATCGCGCATAATCGCTGTTGCGCCGATTCCTTCCCCTCTGACGTCGTCGATTTCGCTGGGATCCTGCAAGTACGATAGGTGGGGGGCATATTTACATTCTGACGGCTTCGACGTCTGATCCAGAGATTTGCCGGTCGAATCGAGACGCCAGAATTGAGATGTATGCTGCGCCCTACACGGTGGCAGGTGACCCGTAGTCAGGCGAAATAAAGACAGATCATAGGTCGGCCAAACGATCATCAATCCGCTAAACTCCTCGAATTAACGCGCCCAGCAGGACAGCCCTATGACCGATCTTTTTGAAAATTACACCTCACCCTGGATGGACGATGAACTGGCCATGCTGCGAGACGCAGCCCGGAAATTTTTCACCACCGAGCTTGCGCCTCATCAAGAATCTTGGGAAGCCAAGGGTATCGTTGATCGTGATGCTTGGAGTAAAACCGGGGCAGCAGGTTTTTTGCTGGCAGAGATACCGACCCAATACGGCGGAGCCGGCGGTGACTACCGTCATGAGACGGTCATTTTGGAAGAGCAATTGCGGGCTGGTGCCTCGGGCCTTGGCTCCCAGGTGCACAGCCAAATTGTGGCTCCTTACTTCCTGCATTACGGCAACGACGAGCAAAAGCAGCGATGGCTGCCGGGCATGGCAGCGGGCACCCACGTAGGCGCCATCGCCATGACCGAACCCAATACCGGTTCGGATTTGCAAAGTATTCGTACTACCGCCGTCCGTGATGGCGATGAATTTGTCATTAATGGCTCGAAGACTTACATCAGTAATGGTCAACACTGCGACCTGGTAATCGTCGTCGCAAAAACGGATCCCTCACAAGGCGCCAAGGGCATCAGTTTGATCGTGGTGGAAGCAGGTACGGCTGGATTTACCAAGGGCCGCAATCTGAAAAAACTCGGCCAAGCTGCCGCAGACACATCTGAGCTCTTTTTCGAAGACTGCCGCGTGCCGGCGGAAAATTTGGTGGGTGAAGAAGGCAAGGGGTTTGTGCAGCTCATGCAACAGCTGCCTCAAGAACGCCTCAACATTGCGCAATCGGCCGTAGTCGATATGGAACGCGCAATCACCCTGACCCTGGACTTTGTAAAAGAGCGCAAAGCCTTCGGCCAGCGCGTGCTGGATTTTCAAAACACAAAGTTTAAGCTGGCTGAGTGCAAAACCGAGGCCCTGATCGCGCGCACCTTTGTTGACCAATGCTTGGTGAAGCACCTGGCAGGGGAACTCGATGCCTCCACCGCATCCATGGCCAAGTACTGGACCACAGATAAACAAAACCAAATCATCGAGATCTGTCTGCAACTGCACGGCGGCGCAGGCTACATGGATGAGTATCCGATCTCCCGTATGTACCGCGATGCTCGAGTGCAAACCATCTACGGTGGCACCAACGAAATCATGAAAGAACTGATCAGTCGCACACTGTAAGCGTGCAGGAAAAACTTATGTCTGACTTCATTCCACGGCCAATACCCCGCTTCATGCTTTGCCTAAGCCTGCTGATGGTAGCTGTATCCGCCCAAGCGGACTGGACCCTCGTAAACGAGTCGTCCCAGTTGAACTTCGTCTCAACTAAGGCCAGCCACATTGCCGAAACCCATACGTTTACAGAATTATCGGGCCAAATAACCGATGATGGAGCGGCCAAGCTGGTCATCGATTTAACCAGCGTCGATACAGGCATCGACATACGCGACCAACGCATGCAGTCCATGTTGTTTGACGTCGTGTCATTTCCGGACGCGCGTATAGAGACCCGTCTTGATCTGTCTGCTTTAGAAACGCTCACCGCACCGACCACCTTGGTCATCGAAGCCGAGCTCAGCCTGGCTGGACAGACTACGCCAGTCCAAGGGCAGGTTCTGGTCGTACCCATGGATCGAAGCCGTGTCAGCATTACCACAGTTGCCCCCATCATCGTCCGGGCACCTTCCCTTGGCTTGGAATCTGGCATCGAAGCCCTGCGCGAGATAGCAGGCTTGCCTTCCATCGGTTACAGCGTACCGGTAACGTTTTCTCTGATCTTTACACGCTAACCCACCGTCCCTAAAAATCTGTGCTTGCCTACTGGCGCTTTTACTGGCCGCTCGCCCTCATCGGGGTGGGCATGGTGCTGTCTGTACAGTTTCAAAACGCCACGCTGGCTAAGTATCCTGATGCGGTCACCGAGCTTGCGGTGCTAGCCCTGTCCTATGGTGTGTTCAGTTTTTTTAATGCCTCGCTGCAATTCATCGCACAGCTTGCCAATGTGTATGCGCGCAGCCCCGAGGCAACGCATCGATCTTGGTGTTTTGTGGTCATCGCCAGCGCGCTCATCATGCTGCCATTGGCTGTCATTGCCGGAACAGATTCGGGTCTGTGGCTGGTCTCACAAATCTTCAGTATCGACGTGGCGCTGACCGCTCGTGTCGGCGAATACCTCGTGCTGTTGTGCCCCCTGATTCTGCTGAACGGCCAACGCCACTATTTTTCAGGCTTGCTCGTCCAGGCCAAGCTCACCGGCTGGATGACATTGATAAACTTCATCTATCTGGCAGTGGTTGTCGCCGCACTACTCACCGGTTTGGCGTTGGCCCTCAAACCGGCATATGTGGTGGTCGGATCTGAAACTCTAGGCGTGCTAGTGATGCTGACTTTATTGCTGCTCGCGCGCTATCGCCTGTATCGAGCACCGGCAAAACCAGAACACGAGGGCGTCACCTACCGAGAACTGTTGAACTTCTTCATTCCGGTATCGACCACGGGGGTGATGTTTGCCTTGAGCCGACCCATTTTATTCGCCTTTGTCGCCCGAACACCCGATGGCATTGCCGCCATCGCGGCACTACGCGTGGCCTTTGACTTCAGCATGATCTTTCAGCAAGCCGCCAATCAGTTCCGACACTTTTTCATCAGCTTTGGTTTTGACGACTTGTCCAGCAAACGTCGCTTTATGGCCATTATCTGCGCCGGCATTACGACGATCATGTTGATTTACTCGCTTACGCCGCTTTATCAATGGGTTTGGGGCACGTTGATGGGGCTGCCTCCAGAGCTTATCTCGATTGCCCGGGATGCCACCCTGATCATGTGCTTAATGCCCGCCATCATCATTTATCGGAACTATTTTCATGCCCATCTGATGATGATGCGTCGCACCGGCGGCATGGCCTATGGCAGTATTTTGCGCGTCGTCGGCATCTACGCTTGCGCTCAATTGTTCTTTTCCCTTGGTTGGCTCAGCCCCATCAATGCCAGCTTTATTTTGATCCTCGGCTTTGTCATCGAAGCCCTGATCGCCCGGATCACATTTCGGCAAGCAAACGCGCACAATTAGCCGCGCTCAAATCTGGGCGGTGATTTATAATCGGCGCCTTGGCAACACGTTCCGTCATTCAGGACTCTTATTATGACCGCTACTCTGGGCCCAACCTCCCACACCTACTTCTCCCAGCGCATGCGCCTGCACTACACCGACTGGGGCAACCCCGACGCGCCACCCATGATTCTGATTCACGGCGGCCGTGACCATTGCCGCAATTGGGACTGGGTGGCCGAGCATTTTCGGCACGACTACCACATCATCGCACCGGACCTGCGCGGCCACGGTGACAGCGAATGGATGCTCGGCGGTAGCTACAATCAGATCGACTACGTCTATGACATCGCCCAGCTGTTACAGCAGAAACAAATGTCCCCGGTCACGGTGATTGGGCATTCCTTAGGCGGCTCCATTTCCTTGCTCTATACCGCCTTGCATCCTGAGCGGGTGAACAAGCTCGTTGCCATTGAGGGTATGGGACCTCCCCCCTCAATGATCAAGCAGCGCATGAATCAAACCATGAGTGAACGCCTACACGGTTGGATGAATGATGTGCGCAAGTCTTCTGGGCGTTTGGTGAAACGCTACCCGTCACTGGAAGACGCCTTCCAGCGCATGCAGACCGAGAACCCGCATCTTTCCGAGGCACAAGCTCGCCATCTCACTATTCACGGCAGCAACCAAAACGAAGATGGCACCTTCAGCTGGAAGTTCGACAACTATGTCCGCAACTTCTCGCCCATCGGCATTCCATTCGGCGATATGGCAACGCTTTACGGCGACATCACCTGTCCGACATTACTGGTCAGAGGATTGGAATCTTGGGCGTCTGACCCCATCGCTGACGGTCGCACAAAAAGCTTCAACTGCCCCTTGGAGGTAGAAGCCTTTGCCGACGCAGGACATTGGGTACACCACGACCAGCTCGACGGTTTCGTTGAGCGCGTGAAGACGTTCTTAAACCGTCCGGCTTAACCCATGAGCATTGTCCAGCAACTGCACGATTCGCCTTGGCGCGGGGTATTCCACGTCACGGGCGGCGGTGCCTCACTGCTGGCCGAACTGCTGGCGGTGCCCGGTGCCTCAAGAACCCTTCTGGACGCCAGCATCCCCTACGCCAATCAGGCGTTAGCCGACCTGCTGGGCCAAGCACCGGAACAAGCATCCTCTACGACGACGGCTCGGGCGTTAGCCATGGCGGCCTATCAGCGCGCTCGCGCCCTTGGCGGCGACGACCACTTTGGCCTTGGCTGCACCGCCAGCTTGGTAACCGACCGAACCAAGCGCGGACAAACTCGCGCCCATTGGGCAATTCAAACCGCACTGGCTACCCACGTTTTTTATCTCGAATTGGATGCGCAATCTGAGCGGCTCGAGCAAGAACAGAGCTTGGTTGCCGGGATGCTCAATAGCCTGGCCAGTGCGCTGCTTGGCCAACGGCCGCAAGATCTGAACGCCCAATCGCTGCAAGCAGCAGGGGATTGGCAGCCCCTGCTGAACGACGCACCCTACCGTTGGTGCAGCGGTGAGCACGATGGTCTGCTGTTGTTGCCGGGTTCGTTCAACCCACCCCATGCGGGCCACCACCAGATGATGGCGGTTGCCGAGCAAGTCACCGGCAGAAGAGGGGCCTTCGAGCTAACCCTACGCAACGCCGACAAACCGGATCTTGATTACTTATCCGTGCAGGAGCGCCTGGCAGCCCTCACCGATCGAGACGTATGGCTAAGCAATCAGGCGACGTTTTCTGCCAAGGCCGAGCTGTTCCCCAACACCACCTTTGTCTTGGGCACCGACACCATGAAGCGCATTGGCGAGACTCGGTTCTACCGTCACAGCCTGCAAGAGCGCGATGCAGCGATACAACGTCTGCAGACGTTGAATATTGAGTTTCTGGTATTCGGCCGCGCCGACAACGGCGATTTCGTGACGCTTGAGGACATCGAACTTCCCAATGCCCTGCGCCAGATGTGTCAAAGCGTGCCAGAGTCGCTGTATCGCAACGATTTGTCTTCTTCCCAGATACGCGCAGATCGCGACATCAATAGGCCGGATTCTCAGGAATAATCGTTTTCCAGCGCCCCTGACGGAACCGCCAAATCAGCATAATGCCTTTCAGCACGTAGTCGCCTATCAACGCAGCGTAAACCCAGATCACAGGGAGACCAAGGTAGGCGGCAATCGCCGCCAAACCACAGCGCATCACCAACAGGCCAAGAATCGTCGTGATTAACGGGAATCGCGTATCACCGGCACCGCGCAACGCGCCGCCAATGGCAAACTCCACCGCCAACAAGGGCATCATGGCCCCTAAGACGTAAATAAACTGCACGGTATACTCGATGGTCAGAGCACCGGTACCAATGAAGTATTCGGCCAAGGCTTCAGCATAGAACATCACGCCGAGACCAATACACCCCATGGAGACAATGGCCAGCCACATGGATCGCCAGCCGCTGCGCGCCGCACCGGCAAAGTCCTTGGCTCCCAAATGCTGGCCGACTAAGGTCGATCCCGCGATCGAGAAGCCGAAGCCGACGGTCATGCAAACCGCCAAGATGTTCACGCCAATGTTATAGGCAGCGAACGCTTCAGTGCCGTAGTTATTGCCTATCACAATCAGAAAAATAAAGAAGCCCAACTGAAATACGCCCTGTTCCAAGGCCGCCGGATAACCGATATCCACCAATTGCCGCAGTCTGGCTCGACGCCACCAACCACCAGTGACGTGTCGCACCCGAAATTTTTGCCGCACCCACAGGGTCATCAACACCAAGGTGCCAAGCGAAAATGCGATGCCTGCAGCGACGGCAGCTCCAGCGACACCCATTTCCGGCATGCCCCAACGCCCAAAGATAAAGGCGTAAAGCAGTGGCAGATTCAACACATTGATACCTGCCGCAATCCACAGCGGCGACCAAGCATCACCAGAGGCACGCAGAGCAGCGCTGAGAATCAGCATGCCAGCAAAAGCGATGTTGAAAAAAGACAGCCACCGGATGTTGCGGGTGGCCATGGCCAAGGTCTCGTCATCCAACCCAAAGACACCGGCCAGAGATCCGGCAAAGACGAACCCTAAGACCGCGACCACGGCAGCCAAACCACCACCCAGTACCAAGGATGCCATGGTAACGCGGCTGGCTTCTTGATAGTCCCCCGCGCCCCAAGCACGGGCCACCAACGCAGTTGTACCCGCACTCACCGCCATCAGCACCGCCAACATCGCGAACATGACACGTTGCCCGGCGCC
This sequence comes from Gammaproteobacteria bacterium, assembly GCA_042091155.1. Lineage (GTDB taxonomy): Bacteria > Pseudomonadota > Gammaproteobacteria > Pseudomonadales > Azotimanducaceae > UBA4421. Next base: position 61,516 of record JBELHZ010000004.1, on the reverse strand, counting down.
CACAGCGGCCAGCGCTTGGGGACCCAGCTCGCCCACAAACTTGGTTTGCACCATGCCCACGACGGTATAGCTCAAGTTGCCTAAGATACTGGGCAAAGCCAATTCCCAGATAGACGGGCGCGCCGCCGCGTCGCCCAGCGATGCCGCAGTCTGCGGGCTCGCGTCTTGATCTGTTTCTTGTTCGGCGTCGCTCACGGTATGCGGTTACTCGATATTGGCGTTGCTCTACTCGACTCTTTTGGGATTCGCCAACGTCGCAAGCAGCTCCCCAGTTTAGCGCCATTGTCAGCGGTGCCCAGAGAAAAAAGTGTGACAATGCAACTGCGTCAACCATTGTTTTCGTCTGAACAAACAGACAGTCTTGTCCCGCAAATCAATTCGTTACTGGAGAGTATTATGGAAGTGGGTAAGTTAGGCGTCTGGTATTTCTTTGATGGTGTTAGCTCACCGGATGCCGCGAACTCGGCAAAACGTCTTGAGGAACTTGGTTACGACACCCTCTGGCTACCCGAAACCGTGGGTAAAAACCCCTTCGTATTGGCGTCGTGGCTGCTGGCCAATACCAGCAAACTGAAGCTGGCTACTGGCATCGCCAACATTTACCACCGCGAACCTACCGTAAGCCGCGCACTGCAGTACACCTTGGCAGAGCAGTCTGGGGACCGCTTTCTGATGGCCATTGGCGTATCTCACAAGCCATTGGTGGAGGGCGTGCGAAAGTTGGAATACGGCCCGCCCGTCGCGACCATGCGCAATTATCTTGAGCAAATGGGGACAGCCCCGTATACGGCGGTGCGCGAGGAAACCGATCCGCTAACGCTGATCGCCGCCCTGGGGCCGAAAATGCTGGAGTTGGCAAAAACACATACCCAAGGCGCGCATCCGTACTTCACCGGACCTTCGCATACGAAGATGGCCCGCGACATTCTCGGTGAGGGACCGCTGCTTTGCGTCGAACAGAAAGTGATTTTGGAAACCGATGCAGACAAAGCGCGGGAGCTGGCACGACCAATCGCCAAGATCTACAACCGTCTGCCGAACTATCGCAACAACTGGCTGCGCATGGGGCTGACTGAGGACGACATCGACAATCTCAGCGATCGTTTCATTGACGAGACATTTGCCTGGGGCGATGCAGATGCTCTGCGCGAGCGCATCAACGAGCATATGGAAGCCGGAGCGGATCATGTGTGCATCCAGCCGATCAACACCAATGGCAATGTTGGTGAATTGGATTGGACATGCCTTGAGGCCCTATCACCCGCGGGCTAATCCGAGAGAGGGGCCGTACCGCGGCCCCCCTACCAGCCTATTTTTTCCGAGCTTTCGAGGAGTTTACCGACGCAACAGGTTGGTCGTACCAGACAGCGCCTGCTCTGCGCCCCAGACCAGCTCGTCAAAGATCTCCTTGGCGGGACGCACCGCCTTGATCATGCCAATCCCCTGGCCCGCAAAGCCAGGATTCACATCTCCCCGCCCGCTCTTGTTGGCAGCAGCCATCACAGGCCCAGAAATCATGCCCTGATAGGGCATGGGTAGTGGCTCTACGTCTTCCCGCAACCAATGTTCCGTCCACTTGGAGCGGATAATTCGGGCGGGCTTGCCCGTTACCGTGCGCGAGACCGACGTCCCTTCCTCCGTTGCATCGACAATGGCCTGTTTTTGGAAGTCGAAAATATTCGCTTCTTCTGAGGCGAGGAATGCGGACCCAACCCAGACACCTTCGGCCCCCAGCATCAAGGCTGCGGCAACGCCGCGGCCATCCGAAATGCCTCCGGCGCCCAGTACCGGCGTATCGCCGACGGCATCCACCACCTGGGGAATCAGTGCCATGGTGCCCACCGGCGAATTGTGACCACCGCCGTCGTGACCTTGCGCCACGATAATATCGAGACCCGACGACTTCACCTGAATCGCGTGCCGCACCGCACCCACGACCGCCATAACCTTGGTGCCATTTGCGCGCAGCTCATCCATCCAAGGCCCCGGGTTACCCAAGCCCGATGCGTATACGGGAACCCGCTCTTGGATGATCACTTCCATCTGAGCTTCAAAAAATTCCTTAGTAAAAAGCGGCGGTTCATCGTCATCAGGCCCACGCGGTTGCCTACCGGGCTCCGGCGGCTCCAGACCTTCTTTGCGCATAAATTCTTCCGCAAAGGCCTGACGCTCCGGCAACAAATCCCGCGGTGTCGGACCATCACTGTCTTCGTAGTTGGCGCGTCGCACGGACGCCGGCAGCAAGGTATCGACGCCAAACGGCCTGTCCGTCATTTCGCGGGTTTGACGAATCCATTCGCGCAGCTGGCGCGGGCCACAGGCTGCTGCCCCCAGGACACCAAGGCCGCCCGCATTGGAGACTGCTGCCGCCAACGCCGGACTACTGGCACCCCCCATACCTGCCAGGACGATAGGCTGATCAATCTCCAGAATCTCGCAGACTCGACTTTGTAGCTTCATGATTCCCCTCCCAGGTCTTTCGGCTATTTACTTGTTATCCCTTTGCCTCTCTGTCGCTTTCCTTTTGCAACGTTAGGCGAAAGAACCGTACACGCTTCTGAAATACAGCAAGGGTGCAGCTTCGTTTCTAATGCGCTGGTAGCCCTGCACCCGACCTACAACAATCGTATGATCGCCTGCGTCATGCTCGGCCTCGATGGAACATTCAACAAAGGCCAAGACATTCTCTAGCATGGGCGCTCCTGTTGCACCGGACCGCCAACTGACGTTGGCGAACTTGTCTTGTCCGGACTGAGCCATATCATTGCAAACACCCTGCTGATCCTCGCCAAGGATGTTGATGCCAAAACTGCTGCTCTCGCGAATCCTTGGCCAACTGGACGATAACTTACCGGGACAAAATGCCACCAAGGGCGGGTCCAGCGACAACGAGACGAAGGACTGCGCAGCAAACCCAATCGGCTCCCCGTCCAGCAGACCCGTAACCACAACGACCCCTGTGGCGAAATTCCCCATGGTTTGTCTATAGGCAGTCTGATCAAACACTGCGGCCTGCTCACTCATTAGGTTTCCTGTAACGGCTATTGATGGACTATATCGAACCATTGATGGTTTCGATATGACGTGAAATTGCTGTTGTTACACCAAGGAATTTTTACTTTGTTCGCGTAAAACCGCATGATGAAACATCCAAGGCTAACGGGTATCTCCCAGGGGGTTTTCATGGAATTTGTGGTTATTTTAATCGTGCTGGCGCTGCTGGCCTTTTGGGTCGCGCGAATCTACAACCAACTGGTCGAACTGAAGAACCGACACGAAAATGGCTTTTCGCAAATTGAGATACAGCTGAAACGACGCTATGACCTGATCCCCAATCTGGTGGAAACCGCCAAGGCCTATATGGGCCACGAGCGCGAAACCCTCGAAGCTGTGATCAGCGCCCGCAACGATGCCGCCGCCGGACTCGCCGCCGCGGCGGGCAACCCTGGCGACGCCAACGCCATCAAAGAGCTGGCTGGAGCCGAAGGCATTCTCAGCGGCGCCATGGGCCGCTTTAACGTCACCATGGAGGCCTATCCCGATCTCAAGGCCAGTGCCAACATGACACAGCTGTCCGAAGAGCTGACAACGACCGAAAACAAAGTCGCCTTTGCGCGACAGGCGTTTAACGATCAGGTCACCGAGTTCAATACCTATCGCAGCTCTTTTCCACCAGTACTGTTTGCAAACACGTTCGGTTTTCGCGATGACGCTGCCCTATTAGAATTTGAGGACTCTGAAGAAATTCAGGCTGCGCCAAAAGTCTCTTTCTAACCGATGAATTTTTTTCAGGCGCAGAATAAAGCTCGACATAACACCCGCCTGCTGACCTTACTCTTTGTCGGCGCAGTGGTGTCCTTAGTCGTCTTGACCAATTTGCTGGTGCTACTGTTTTTTACCGACAGCCGCCCGGGCACGTCTTTTACCGAGCAAATCACTAACGCGCCTGATGAGCTGTGGCTCTACACCAGCCTTGGGGTTGTGGGCTTGATTGCTGTTGCCAGCGGCTTCAAATTTTTGGCCCTGCAAGGAGGCGGCAAAGCCGTCGCCGAGTCGCTTGGCGGCGTGCTGATTCATCAAAACACCCGTGACCCCCAACAGCGCCAATTGCTGAATGTGGTTGAAGAAATGGCCATCGCCGCGGGGATGCCCGTACCACCCGTGTATTTGATCCGCGAGAACAGCATCAATGCCTTCGCTGCCGGCTTTGGCATTCACGACGCTGTGATCGGCATCAATCAAGGGACCATTGATCTGCTTAATCGACAGGAATTACAGGGAGTCGTTGCCCACGAATTCAGCCACATTCTGAACGGTGACATGCGCATCAATCTGCGCATCATTGCCCTACTCAACGGCATTTTGATCTTGGGCATTATTGGCGGCGGTTTGATGCGCGGCTCCATGTTCAGCCGCTCCCGTGAGCGCGGGGGCTTGATTGCCTTGGGCATTGGTCTGCTGATCATCGGTTATGGCGGCACATTCTTCGGCCAGCTCATCAAGGCAGCAGTGAGCCGGCAACGGGAATATCTGGCGGACGCCAGTGCCGTCCAGTTCACGCGTTCCTCTCAGGGCATTGCCAATGCGCTGAAAAAAATTGGTGCGCATAGCAACGGCTCCCAGATCGAGTCCCCAAACGCGGACGAGAACAGTCATCTGTTTTTCGGTGCCATCAAATCGTTCAGCGGGATGATGGCAACCCATCCGCCCTTGGATGCACGCATCCACGCATTGGATCCAACCTGGAAACCCGGCAAACAAAACAAAACCCGTTCATCCAGCCCGGCGACAGCGCGGGCCTCCAGCTTCGCAGGAGCCACGGGTAGTGGGCCAGTCAGCCAATCCAGCGGCAGCGCCAATCTTGGTGCGGCTCAACACCTAATGACAACGGCAAATACCAAACTAAGCCAGGCCAGTCACGAGACCTTTGAGGCAAGGGCCTTGGTGTACGCCATGCTGCTCAGCGACGATGAGCCAACACGCAATGCGCAACGTCAACTCATTGCACAGAATGCTGAGACCGGCGTACCGGCCTTGGTACCGTCTATCTACCAACAACTTCGGCAGCAGGACCAACAGCACAAACTCCTGCACCTAGAACAAGCGATGCCGACCCTGAAAGAAATGTCGAAGCTTCAGTACCAGCGTTTTTACGATCTCACGGGCAAGCTCATCGTCGCCGATCAGGCAGTGGACGTATTTGAATGGGTCGTGCATCGCGTCATCACTCAGGAGCTTTACGCTCACTTCGTGAAACCCTATCGCGGCGGCGGCCGGATCACCCGAGCAAGCAAAGTACATAAGCCGGCAAGCCTCGTCTTATCGTTGCTGGCAGCGGTGGGTAGCACCAGTGAAGATCAACAGCAGCTTGCCTATCAGCGGGGTGCAGATCGCTGGGGAGGCAAGCCGTCCATGACGCGCCTTGAGTACTTCGACTACCAAGAACTGAATCAAGCGCTGGACTCACTACGCGACCTTAGCCCCGACCTAACGCAGCGATTCATTGATGCCTGTGCCGCTGTCGTTCAAGCCGATGGCCAACTCACCGGTGACGAGTTCGCCTTAATCAAGGGCGTGGCAACCACCTTGGGATGCCCGCTCCCACCACTTGAGCCGAACCCATGACCGAAGCATTACCGCACGATAATGCCCCGCCGCCAAATAAAGACGGTCACCAACTGGCCGCCTTGGATCTCGGATCAAACAGTTTTCATCTGCTCATAACACAAGAGATTCAGGGCCGAGTCCAAGTTGTGGACAAACACAAGGAAATGGTGCGTTTGGCCGAAGGTCTTACCAACAAAGGTCAACTCAACGACGAAGTCAGTCGGCGCGCGCTCCAGTGCTTGCATCGACTCGCCCAACGACTGCGCTCCATCGACCCGGATAATCTGCGCGTCGTTGGCACCAATACGCTCAGACAACTTGAGCACGGCAATTCTTTTCTGGCTGAGGCTGAAGGAATTTTGGGGCATCCCATTGAAATCATTTCCGGCCGAGAAGAGGCCCGGCTGATTTATCTTGGGGTATGTCACGGCTTGGGAGACAACCGAGCGCGTCAACTGGTAATTGATATTGGCGGCGGCAGCACCGAACTGATTATCGGCCAGAATTTTACGCCGATCGCGTTAGAGAGCTTGCACATGGGCTGCGTATCCATGATGCGCAAACACTTCCAGCCCAGCGCCGATTTAGCCAAGGCTTTTCCAAGAGCGATCAACGATGCGCTGATCGAGTTGGAGCCGGTCACCCAAACGTATCTGGATCGGGGCTGGGAGCATGTGATTGGCGCCTCCGGCACAATCAATAGCGTGGCCTCGGTACAAGCCGCCATGGGCCTGGGCACAGAAATTACGGCCGATACCCTTCAGCGCATACGGCAAACCATCCTTGATCACCAGGGTACTCGAGCGCTCCCTGGGCTGTCGGTGCAGCGCAGCGACGTCTTCGCGGCAGGCCTGTGCATACTGACCGCTTTATTCCAGACCTTTAACATTCAAACCATGGAAGCAGCCCAAAGCGCCCTGCGTGAGGGCGTCATCTACGACCTCTTAGGGCGTCAGCGTCACGCAGACATACGCGACCAAACCGTCAAGAACCTCAGCCAACGCTTTACCGTTGATCAACAGCAAGCGAAACGTGTGAAGCGAACGGCGTTGGACTTTTTTGACCAAGTCACCGACCTAGGGCACAAATCAGCCACTGCCCAACGTCAGTTGTTGGGCTGGGCCGCAGACCTGCACGAAATCGGCATGGACATTTCACACAACGCCTACCACAAACACGGCAGCTATCTTTTATCCCATATGGATATGCCCGGGTTTTCTCGGTCAGAACAAGCTCAGCTCGCCATTTTGGTCGGCATGCATCGACGTAAAATTGCCAGCACCACAACCAACTGGATGACCACGCTAGGGGTGTTGCTGCGGCTGTCGGCGGTGATTCATCGGCATCGAAGCGTTGCCGAAATGCCGGTCATGTCCGTGGCCATAAATCCCGACGAAACGCTGTCTGTCGTTAACCTGTCTATTGACCCCGCGTATCTACTAGAACACCCTCTGACCCACCTCGATCTGGAGAATGAGATTCAAATGCTCCAGGGAATCAACGTCACGTTGCAGATAGGACGCCTCCCAGAGTGAGCCGACTCGGCCTTACTCGCTCAGCGACTCCAGCAGAGCCGTTTGTGCACCATACGACTTACCGCGGTTTTTGAACTTCCGGTAGGTACCGTCGTTGAGCAACTCCCAGGCTTGGGTGTTGTCGTCGAGATAGTTCGCCAAACCTTCGCGATAAACCCGCTCGGCCAGCGCAGGATCCCGAACCGGAAAACAGGCTTCGACGCGGCGGAAAAAATTTCGATCCATCCAATCGGCACTGGAGAGAAAAACCTTACGATCCTCGTCGACACCAAAGCAGTAAACTCGCATATGCTCTAAGAAACGTCCGACCACCGAACGCACGCGTATGTTGTCGGAAACTCCGCTGACACCAGGCAGCAGGCAGCAAACACCTCGGACAATCAGATCAACGCGCACCCCTGCTTGGGATGCTTCGTACAACGCATGGATGATCTTAGGTTCTGTGAGGGCGTTCATTTTTGCCTGAATCAGCCCGGGCTGACCTTGTAACGCTTTTTGACGCTCTGCCTCGATCTGTTCCAGCATGCCCGAATGCAAGGTGAAGGGGCTTTGCAGCAATGCCTTGAGTTTTCCCGCCTTGCCCAACGCGGCAATTTGTTGAAAGATTTTCTGTACGTCTTGACCCAGCTCTTGATCACTGGAAAACAAACCAAAGTCCGTATACGAGCGCGATGTCCTTTCGTGATAATTACCGGTTCCTAGGTGCACGTATCGCTTTAAACGGCGACCCTCGCGACGGATGATCATGCACATCTTCGCGTGGGTTTTATGGCCAACAACGCCGTAGACCACCTGAGCACCAGCGGCCTGCAGCGCGGTGGCCAACTCGATGTTTGCGGCTTCGTCAAAACGCGCGCGCAGCTCAATCACAACCATGACGTCCTTGCCAGCCGTTGCGGCTTCCAGCAAGGCCTCTACCACCGCAGATCCTGTTCCAGTGCGATACAGCGTTTGGCGAATGGACACAACAAGCGGATCACGAGCCGCCTGGCGCAGCATTTCAACAAAGGGAGCAAAGGACTCGTAGGGGTGATGCAATAAGACCTCGTTGTCCGCGATGGCTTCAAAGATGGTCTCGGATCGACGCAAGAGCTCTGGTATGCGAGGACGGAAACTGGGGTATTTTAACTCCGGTGCCTCGACCAAATCGGGAATCGCATCCAAACGCCCTAAGTTGACCGGACCCTGGCATACATAGAGATCGTTGTCTGTCAGACCAAATTGACCAATCAGAAAACGAGACAGTTCTTCCGGGCAATCAAGAGAGACTTCCAAACGCACGGCATCACCAAAGCGTCGGGAAGACAGCTCGCCCTCAAGGGCGATCAATAAATCGTCTACGGCTTCTTCATCGACAAACAGATCACTGTTGCGTGTGACACGAAACTGATGGCAACCAGTCGCCTTCATTCCCAGGAACAGATCCGAAACAAAGTACCGCACGATCGTCGCCAACAAAACCATATCGCAGCGGCCTTCGCTGACTTCATCCGGAAGACAGATCACTCTGGGCAGAGAACGCGGTGCCTGCACAATGGCTCGCCCGCTGTTTCTGCCAAAGGCATCGCGGCCCTCCAAGGTCACAATAAACGCGAGGCTTTTGTTCACGGGTTCCGGAAACGGGTGCGCAGGATCCAAACCCATGGGCGAGATAATGGGCGCGACTTCTCGGGAAAAAAACCGCTTAAGCCAAGCAACTTGCGCCTCGGTCCACTCTTGGGGTCGCAGCAGGCGAATCCCTGCAGCACTCATCTCCGGTGCCAGTTCATCATTCAGCACGCCATACAAATCAGCAACCAAGCGTTTGGCGGATTCGGCAATTTTGATCAATTGCTCATCCGCCGAGAGGTTGTCCGCGTCGCGCTGGACTGAGCCATAGGCTGCTTGCTGTTTGAGCCCCGCCACTCGGATTTCGAAGAACTCATCCAAAATACTGCTGGTGATGCACAGATAACGCAGGCGTTCGAGCATGGGAACATCCTGACTCCTAGCCATGGCAAGCACGCGCCGCGCAAACTCCAACTGAGAAAGCTCTCGGTTAAGGTAAAAACTTGAACTGCTAAGGTCTACTGAGGTCACGTCGCTGCCCGATCCGCCACTATTGCTCTTCTAACACTAGCAGCAAGTCATGTGTTTTGTGTTACAAAGCCCTCGCAGACGACAGGATTTAGAATGGAAGATCGAGTATTCGCCAAACCCCACGATCGTATTGTGGACTTTGCCTTCAACGAGGATGTGGTTGGCGTTTTCCCAGACATGATTCGTCGCTCGGTACCGGGTTACGAACTGGTAATACCCATGGGTGGCCTCATGGCGGCGCGACACTTGGGCCTCACCGGCACGGCGTTTGATTTAGGCTGTTCGTTGGGTGCTAGCTCCCTTGCCTTGCTGTCCCAGTGTCCCAGCCCCGACGTGCGGGTGATTGGCGTAGACAGCTCGGCCGCCATGATCGAACAAGCCAAACGCAACATTGAAGACCCGCGCATTGCCTTTCACTGCAATGACCTGCTCACGACGACAGTCACCGGTGCGAAAGTCGTGATGCTGAATTTTGTCGTTCAGTTTTTACCGCCGGAAAGTCGCGCAGATCTTTTGCAGCGTATCGCCAAGGAAATGGATCCGACAGGGCTGCTGATTCTGTCGGAGAAGGTTCAGGACGAGCAAAGTCATGTTCAAGCCTTCTACGATTCCACACATCTGGCCTGGAAACGTGCAAACGGTTACAGCACGCTGGAGGTCAGTCAGAAACGCCAGGCCCTAGAGAACGTCATGCGCGTGGAAAGTCCGCAAACGCATCATGACAGGCTGCACTCAGCCGGTTTCAACGACATCGTGCAGTGGTTTCACTGCATGAATTGGGTTTCGTTCGCTGCCTCGCCCACCCAGGTGCTGCATGACACACGCTAACGACTGGCCGCCGTGGTTGACGGACTGGCCCGAAGCAGAAGCCCGCCAACGTTTTAGCGCCGAGAAGCATGGCGACTACCCGCGATGGCAGGCTGCCGTCGACGCCATGCCTACCTTGGACACTGACGCGCTGAAGCTCTCGCAGGGAGCCGTCGGCTGCAATTTTACAAACGCCAGCCCAGAACAGATCGAGCAGGTAGAACACTGCCTGCAGGCATTGCATCCCTGGCGCAAAGGCCCCTTCCAACTGGGGCCCATCCACATCGATACCGAGTGGCATTCGGACTGGAAATGGGACCGCCTGGCACCCGCCATGGGTACCCTAGACGGTCAGCGCATACTCGACATCGGTTGCGGCAATGGCTACTTTGGCTGGCGCATGCTGGGCGCTGGTGCCGATGCGGTGGTGGGCATCGACCCTACCCTCGTCTTCTGCATGCAGCATCGCGCTGTACAGCGTTTGTTGGATCACCCCAACCATTGGGTACTGCCGCTTGGCGTCGAAGAAATACCGGCCAGCCATCGCTTTGATTGGGTGTTGAGCATGGGAGTTCTATACCACCGGAAAGACCCTCGGGAACATATTGAGCAAATGTACGCACTGACCGAAGACGGTGGCAGGTGCGTTATGGAAACCTTGGTTGTGGACGCGGCCGAGAGTCTGTATCCCCAAGGCCGCTACGCCCGCATGCGCAACATTGGGGTCATTCCAAACTTGGCAGACCTACGCCAATGGATGGCTGACGCTGGCTATCAACGCATCGAGCTGGTTGATCTGAGCCCCACCACAACCGAGGAGCAGCGCTCCACGCCTTGGATGCGCTTTGAGTCCCTGGACAAATCATTGGACTCTCAGAACACCTCGTTGACGGTGGAAGGCTTACCCGCACCCCTGCGCGCCATGCTCATCGGGAGGCGTTAAGGCCATACAGAGACAGGGCCGGGTTGGTCTATACTGGTGTTTTTATCAACGGATATACGCATGCTCGGCATACCTACTTTGGAGTTCCGATTTCGCGGCAAGTCGCGCTTGCTGCTCGACATTTACTACTGCTTTATCGAGCAGGGCAGTCCTGCCCTACACCCGACCCAGATCGCCAAGCACACGGGCATCAGTTTTGCCGAAGTTGCAAGACGCCTAGACACCACCCCAGAGCTATTCGTCAAGCTGCCAACCCGCGCTGGTGACGTCACCCGCTATCGGATCACCTCAAGCACATCAGCGCGCAGCCACGAAGAGGTAGAAGCCCTCGTGCAGAAAAATGTACAGCGCGAATCGCTACTGTTTTACAGCGTCGGTGCCATGGTTTTCCTCACCCTGATTATCGTCGTCCTCACCATCGCACCAAACGTTTAAGGAGCGAAGATGCCTGAACAACTCAACCAAGAACTCTCTGCGCTGCGGGATCGCTGCGCCACGTTTGCCCGGGAGCATATGCTGCCCTTAGGGCATCTCGATCACGGCGACGCCGCCGAGAAAATCAGGGCCGCATCCAAACAAGCCGGCCTGTTCGGTCTCACGCAGCCAGACAGCGAGATCGCCAAAGACGGCAAGCAACTGGCACTGTGCGTTGCCCGAGAAACACTGGCCGCCGCCAATCCGCCGGCAATGGACGCGGTATTTGGACCCAGCGCCGGGGTGCTGGGTCATGTTGGTGAACCCCTTGCATCGACGCATCTTGCGCCGCTACTTGCGGGGGAAAAGCGTAGCAGCTTCGGCTTTACCGAGCCGGATGACGCAGAGCCTACCCGCGGCGTTATCAAGGGCGACCAATTGATCATTAACGGCCAGAAATCCTATGTCACAGGGGGTGCCGACGCCGACTTCATCAACGCCCTAGTTCGCATCGAAGGACACGGCCCCTCCATGGTGGTCATCGACACACAAACCGAAGGTGTGATTCTAGACAGACGCTTCAACTCGCTGGACGGCAGCCACCACGCGGCATTCCGCTTCGAGCAGGTCAGCGTTCCTGTCACCCACATCATCGGCGAACCCGGCCAAGGATTGCCCAAGGCCATGGGACAGATTGGCGATGTGCGTTTGTTATTTGCTGCCCAAGCCTGCGGCTACCTCATCTGGGTCATGGATTTACTGCAGTCCCACTTGCGCAGCCCTGACAAGAGCGGTGCCCCGCGAGGCGAGAAAGACGTGGTGCGCTGGCACTATGCTGATCTGCGCATCAAAGCCTTTGCTGCACGCAGCATGCTCTACCGCACCGCCCGACTGGCGGACCAAGGCGAAAACATTGTCAACGAGGGTATGGCCTGTAAGGTATTTGCTACCGAGTGCATTGGTGAGGCGGTGGACACCGCCATTCAACTTGTCGGTGGCGGTGCGCTGGTGGACGATCACCCCTTGGCCATGTTGTATAAAAAGGTGAGAGCATGGCGTTTGGCTGAAGGTGCCAGCGATGTGCTCCGCTTAAACATTGGCCGAGGCATTTTAGAGCTAGGCAAAGGTCGCATCTGAACACGTCACCACCCGTCCGCAACAAGAGAGAAACATTATGAAGATCAAGAACGTTAAGCCTGTGACCGTATCGCTACTGCTGGGCCTTAGCCTTAGCGGCTGCACCTACGTTTCGTTAAGCGAGGCAGGCAGCCGGGTAAACCAAAGTTCACTGGACGCAGTAGGCGAATGCACGCTGGTCGGTGATGTATCGAGTCAGACCAAGGACAAGGTATTACTGGATCGCAACACCGGCAAGGTGAAGCAGGAGCTGATCGTCTTAGCTCGCAATCGGGCCTCTGAATTGGGCGCCACGGATCTGGTGCAAACCGGCAGTGTGGAAGGCGGAAGCGCAAGCTTTAAGGCCTATCGCTGCGACTAAGAGATAGTCCTAGGGCAAATCACTCTTTTGGCCGAAGCGCTCGCGGTTTTCTTCCCGGCTTTCCGCAGATTTTTTGATCAGCACGTAGGCAGATCCAACGCCGCCTCGGTTGCGTTGGGCGGAACAATAGGCCAGCACCAGCGGGTGTTGGGTTAGCCAGTGAGCGACATAGCTTTTCAGTCGGGCAGGCGTAGCGCTCCGCAAACCCTTGCCATGGCTGATCAGCACGCAGCGCCAGTTGTTCTTATGGGCTTTGTTGATCAGCTGATAAATATCGCCCCGGGCTTCCTTCACCGTTCGTTGATGAAGATCCAGCTCTCGAGCGATGTCATAACCGCCTTTGCGGAGCTTGTTGAACACCGCCAGCTGAATCCCGTCCTGACGCCACTCCAATACTTCCAGCGGGTCTCGCAGCTTGACCTCACCCAAGGTCAAAAAATTCGACTCGTCTTCCTTGGTTTGAAACTCTTCCGCGGCTTTGCGCAGCACCTGCTGTTCATCAGCGGTTTTGGGCTTGGGTGGTTTAAGCGTTTGTTTGCCCTTGCTGAGCGGTTCCACATCCTTCATCGCCGACGCGAAGTCTGAGAAATCGACACCTGAGTCGTCCGGCACTAATCCTCCTGGCATGGGCACCCCACCCGGTGAGCTGCCGGCATCGGCATCTTGATCTTTGTCTCGATCATGAGGCATGGCAAATGTCCTGCTTCTTGTTATTTGACCCACGCTAGAGGTTTAGCCAGCGTGAGCGCCCACCACATCAATACTGGGAAAACGATCTGAGCGCGTCGCCTGCTGCGGGCGGTTATCCTTTCGATGGTAAGTAAAAACCGCTGACAGTTTGACTGCATCCGAGGTGTTGCGGCCGGCTGCGTGAAACAGCCGACAGTGAAACAACAACACGTCCCCGGGGTTCAGCTCCACAACCTCAGCGCGCTCTATCAGCGGCCAATTTTCTTCCAGTTCCGGCCGCAAAAACAAATCCGCGTCCAGTCGCTGGGTATCAATGTCCAATCGATGCGTTCCCGGAATCACCTGCAAGGCACCATTTGCCTGATTTTCTTCTCCCAGCGCGAACCATACTGAGGTCAATTCCGGTCGCTCAAAAGACCAGTAACGCACATCCTGATGCCACAACGTTGCGCTACTGAAGCCCGGATGCTTGGTCATAACGCAGTTGTGGTGGCATTGAGACAGGCAAACGGAGTCGCCCATCAGACCCCGTAAAACCTGCAGAACCCGAGGCTGGGTCGCTAAAGATTTCAGCTCATCGGAACGGGCGTAAGCGTGCAGCAAACGCCGCGGCGTTTTGCCGCCCGGCGCATGGCGATTTTCGGGTGCACCCGGATAGCCCACATCGGCTTCAAATTCCGCCGGCCCGACCAAGGGGTCCATATTCTGCATGATGTGCTCGCAGAGCTGGGCGCGCATGGTTTGGTCGATAACATCAGGCAATACCACAAAGCCATGCTCGGCAAAGTACGCTCTTTGCTCGGCAAGGGTCGCGTTTGCGGGTTGAGGTGCTATCGGCGGCATAACGGGCTGGCTCTCAGACTTGCTGGCTCTTGTGTAAATTCTCTTGCAGCAAGGGATCGCCGTTTACGGTGATTTTTAGTTCCCCGCTCGCTGCCCAGTACCGCGCCTCAATATAGTGATGCTCTTCCCACTCCAGCTCCACATTGGTCCAAACATACTGAGGTTGTTTTTCCGACGCCTCACGGCGCTTGCGCAAGCAGCCATCCAGCCACAGTTCAATGGCACCGTCGTCCGTGAGCAAAAACTCAAAGGTCTTGTGTCGATGATCAAAAGTCAAAGTCTGAGACAAGGCCGGCTCCTCATGGCATCTCGTAATAATGACTTGAATCATAGCAGTGCCATGGCACCAGTCCGCGTGAATTTTATGAACAACTTTGGCTTTTCAACCCGTAGTATCCGTTCTTTGTGAAACCCAATGAGAGGCCTCATGTCTGAGCCACAGACGAATCCTGCAAAGTTCGCCAAGGTGCTGAAATCCAGAGAAGTTGTCGCATTGGCGTTTGGTGCCATGATCGGCTGGAGTTGGGTCTTGATGACCGGCGTATGGCTCACCGACGCCGGCAGCCTGGGCACATTGATCGCTTTCTCAATCGGCGGTTTTGCCATTGCCCTTATCGGCCTGACCTATAGCGAGCTGGCCTCGGCCATGCCCAAGGCCGGTGGCGAACATATCTATACCAAACGTGCTCTGGGGAACCGGTGGTCATTTGCCTGCACCTGGGCTCTACTGTTTGCCTACGTCAACGTCTGCCTGTTTGAGGCAGTGGCGCTACCCAGCGCGGTGGAGTACTTATTTCCCAACATCCGCTTGGGCACCCTTTGGACATTTCTCGGCAGCGACGTGGATCTGGGTTTTGTTCTTATTGGCGCCGCAGCGGCAGCCTTGGTTACCTGGATCAATATATTGGGCATCCGCACCGCAGCGGTGCTGCAAACCATGGTTACCGGCATCATCGTGGCATCCGGCTTGCTGTTGATTTCCGGGGCGGTCGTTTTTGGTGATATTGAAAACGCCAAACCCTTTCTCGCCACACCAGCAACGGGCATCGTTACCGTGCTGATCATGGTGCCGGCGCTGTTGGTGGGATTCGATGTGATCCCTCAATCCGCCGAAGAAATTGACCTGCCACCAAATACAATCGGCCGTCTGCTGGTGATTTCAGTGGCCTGTGCTGTCGCGTGGTATGTACTGATCGCATTCGCCGTGGGATTGGGACTGACGGCAGAACAGCAGTCCACCAGCACCATGGCAACCGCTGACGCCGCCAAGGCGCTCTGGCAGCAGCCTTGGGCCGGGGCTCTGCTGGTGCTTGGGGGCATTGGCGGCATCATGACCAGTTGGAACGCCTTCGTGGTTGGCGGCTCTCGCGTGCTCTACGCACTGGCAGAATCCGATCACGTACCGAAAATTTTTAGCCGCCTGCACCCAACCTACAAGACCCCCTACATCGGCATCGCTGCCATCGGTCTACTGAGCATGATCGCGCCTTTGTTTGGAAAAACGATCTTGGTCTGGCTCATCAACAGCGGCAGCTTTGCCACGACGGTTGCCTTTCTGTTCGTGGCGATTTCCTTCCTCGTACTGCGCCACACCGAACCCGACATGCCGCGACCCTTTAAAGTCAGTCACCCGCGTTTGGTCGGATACGGTGCAGTCACCTTGTCCCTAGGCCTGCTTGCCGCATTTATGCCTTGGAGCGATAGCGCACTGCAATGGCCTGAAGAATGGCTCACCATTGTCGTGTGGGCCTGCCTGGGCGGGCTGCTGCTCGTGCGCTACGAAATGCGTCAATCCTCGGATTCCCAGTGAATCTTTCAGAGGGGTTGGGACGGAGTCACTGAGGCAGATCTAACACCATGAACATATTGCTGCGTTCGTAGCGCTCGTCCTGTGCCGCGGGCTGCTCGACAAAACCCGCGTCACGATAGACCTTCAAAGCCGGTGTCAGAATATCGTTGGTCGACAACACCACCTGTTTTGCCCCGCGCTCTGTGGCGTATGCCGTTGCATGTGCTAACAACTGTTTACCGATACCCTGTCCATGCAACCTCGGATTCACGGCCATCTTTGCCAGCTCGAAACGGGTTGGGACTCCATCGGGTGTGAAGGCCTTGGGCACCAGGGCAACGGTACCCACCACCTCGTCGTTGATGAGAACGAAGAAAATTTCACCGCCGGGGGTGATGGCGTAATGTTCCGGATGGTCTAGGGCCGCCCGGTCTTCATCTTCAATGCAAAAATATTGCTCAATCCACTGATAATTTAGCCGCGCAAAATCCGCAGCGTATTGCGCGCTGTATTTGACGATGCGAATGACTCTCTCCTATTCGTGCGTTCGAAGGGCAAGCTCGGGCGTTTTAAGCGCCATCCGCCAACCACCTGAGAATCGAGGAATTTTCTTCTTGGGGATAGGTATGAGACAAGTTCTCGATCTCGCGATAGGTCACTTGGGCGCCTGCACCACTGAGCGCCGCATCGGCTTCTTGGGCCACGCTGACGGGGAACATCCAGTCCAAAACTCCATGCATCAGATAGATCGGTAGACCTTGCAGGCGAGCCGGATCCACCACTTCGAGCAGCATCGGATGAAAGGACGCTGAACACGGTGCCAGATGGGTAAAGGGCGAATTACTTTGCAGCCCACTCACATAGCTGAACGTCCCGCCATCGGACATTCCCGTTAGCAGCATACGCTGAGAATCCACATTCCAGTGCTGCTGGGCATAGGCAACCAAGTCGTACAAGCGCTGACTGTCTCCTTCAGAGTTCATCAGCGACCAGGTTCGTTCTGCCGACGTAGGGGCGATCAAAATACAGGGGTCGGAACGCACCGCACGCAACCAAGACCATAAAAATTGACGGCCATGGCCACTGCCGCCGTGCAGGGCCATCACCAGTGGCAGCGATTCGCCTTGATAATATTCCGGCACATAGACCGAAAAGCCACCGCGTTGATCCGTCGCGTTATCCGCGTGCATGACACCAACGTTGGGCTGTTCTGGGTCAGACTCCATGAGCTTTTGCTGCAGCTCGGCGTTCTCACGAACCTCTGGCTCCAAGTAAAACCGATTCACTGGCGGCAGCATGGCGGCCAAGGGATAGGCAGCTGCATAAGCCTGGGTAGCAAGACCCATGGCCCGGTATGCGGCCATTGGCGGTTCCGGCTGATCCATGGCCCCAGCAAAGCCGTCAAACGCTCGCAAAGCCAGGGTCGTGGCCATGTTCGCATGCAGCGTGAAGGCTTCCAGATGCTCTGGCCACTGAGCCTGAGTAAAGGTCTGACGACCGGCCTCCAAGGGTTCTCGGTACTGGGCAATCGCGCCGCAGACCTCAGCCAGCGCGGGTGGGTGCATCATACGCCCGGCTTGGCCAAGAGCATCCAGTGCATGCAGCAGCGGCAAAATCAGTGCGGTAGTGGCTTCCAACAGCTCATCGGTATCGCTCACGACGTTCTCTCTCTGTTTTTTTTAAGTTTACGCCCCCCTGTTGGGCCTACAAGTTCCCCGATCGCATTCTTTTACGTATCTTCACGACCTCTGCACGTGAAAAATCGCATCCTTCACCACACTTCAGCGTGACTACGACGCCAATCGGATCATTTTCTGCAGGTACGATATGAATCAAACAACGAGCCCCTCATCCACCACCGAGGCCCCCTACTACTTACCCTTGGCGGACGAGGTAGAGGTCTTTCAAGCGGCCTATGCCTCGCGGCTTCCTGTGCTGCTCAAAGGGCCCACCGGCTGCGGTAAAACCCGCTTCGTGGAGCACATGAGCTGGCTGCTCGACAACAATCGGGCGACCGACGAGCGCCCTGAGGTGCCTCTGCTCACGGTGTCCTGTCATGAGGATCTGACGGCAACCGATATGGTGGGACGCTACTTGCTTAAGGGCGACGAAACCGTCTGGTCCGATGGACCATTGACCCGGGCGGTTCGTTCCGGCGCCATTTGTTATCTGGACGAAATCGTCGAAGCACGCAAGGACACCACCGTGCTGATTCATTCACTTACCGATCATCGACGTATTTTACCCATCGATAAGACCGGCGAGTTGCTGGATGCACACCCAGATTTTTTACTGGTGATTTCCTATAACCCGGGGTACCAGAGTGTGCTGAAGGACCTAAAGCCCAGCACGCGTCAGCGATTCGTCAGTCTGGAATTTGACTACCCAGATGTGGCAACAGAAACACAAATTATCGGTCACGAATCCGGGGTAGACGCCACCACGGCTGAACGGCTCGCGGTGATCGGCGAGCGCGTGCGCAACCTCAAGCAGCATGGCTTCGAAGAAGGGGTCAGCACACGGCTGCTGATCTATACCGGCGACCTCATTGCGGCGGGTATTGCGCCCCGACGCGCCGCGACCGCTTCCATCATCAGCGCGATCTCGGACGACGCCAGTGTGCAGCAGGCGGTGGCCGATATTGTCGACGTCATCCTGCCCTAACCGGCTGACTCGACGTTATGACACCGAACGCTCAGGAACCCCAAGGAACCGGTGAGCCCTCTGTACAGCTCGCAGATGTCGAGGCTGCGCTTGGACTCTTTGCAGAAGGCATTGCCGGGCGCTATTTGCACATTCGCAGCAGTCAGGAATTCACCACCAACTCGCGCCTACAATTAACTGAAGAGGTTACCGGCCAAAACAAAGACACCCTGTTTCTGCCTGAATCGCTGGCAGCGGACAGCCCCTCGGCCTATCGCGTATTGGTTATGGAACAAATCGGTATGCGCGAATGCGATACCCTCGGGTTTCGGATGGCTATCGCCTTGGCTCGTCTGCCACAGCTGGCAGCGATTCATGCACCCAGCGCGGACAACGGACCACGCGTGGGAGACTATCGCTTACTGTTTGACAGCTTTTCTGCCCCGGCTCTCGCCGAAGATGTCTTCTTACTATTCGAAGACATACGCATTCAGGGCCATTTACTGCGCCACTATCCGGGTCTGGCAAAACATCTGGCCACCCATCACGCGCACTTGCTGAAGCTGGAGGCTCCCGCTGATCTGATCCCCCGCGCCAAGCGCTGGCGTCTGGGCGAACCGTTGTCTCTAGCCGATGGTGCGGTAGAGCGGGAGCTTTTCTCGGCGTTGCAGCAACACGGCGACGGCGCCCTGTCGGTCTACGACAGCGTCGCAGCTCTCTGTCATCACTATGAGGGGGTCTTGTCCTGCTATGCCCTCGAGCAGGGCGAGTACCGCAAGAGCGACGAATCCTTGGTGGATTGGCTGAATCGCGAGCAGCGTGTTGAGGAATGGGAGGAGGAACTCGAAGAGATTAACGAACAGCTCAATCAATCCATGGCCATGGACACAGCTACCGGCGAGGAGAAAGAGGCCGTCTTCGGCGACGCCGGAGACGGCAGCCAGCGCCAGATGGACATCGAGATCAAGGAGTTGAAAGAAGAACGGGATACGTTAAAGCGCCGTGTCGACATGGAACGCTCGGCAGTCGCCCATGCACTGGGCACATCCCAGGGCGATGCCCGCAGCTTCCGTTACGACGAATGGGATTATCTGAACCGAACCTATTTGCGCGCATGGTGCCGTGTTTTCGAACAGTCCCTGGGCAACGACAGCGAAGAAGACGTCGCGCCGCTAAAGGCCGTCATTCGTGCCTATCAAAATACGGTACAACGCCAGCTGGAACAGATCCGACCCACCGGTCTGGAACGCATTCGACGGGTACAAGACGGTGACGAACTGGACCTCAATGCGGTCATCGAAGCACGTCAAGACATTCGTGCGGGGCAAAGCCCCAATGAACGTGTATACTCCCGCAAAGAACGGGTGCAACGGGATGTGAGCGCCATCTTTTTGGTCGATCTCTCCGCCTCCACCGATGACCCGATTCATCCCCCAGAACCCAAGGATTGGTCAAACTACGAGGAGGACGGGGCAGACACCCGTGGCGGTTGGTACGCGAGCTTTGATGACATCGAAGAAGAGCCCGAAGAACCAGGCCGCAAAATCATCGACTTGGAACGAGAAGCCATGGTGGTGATGGCAGCGGCACTGGAGGCCTTGGGCGACAGCTACGGCATCTACGGATTTTCCGGCTACAGCAAGGACAATGTGGAACTCTTTATCGCCAAGGAACCCGACGCCCCCTTTTCTCAGGCGACTCTGAAAAACATTGCCGCCATGTCGCCCAAGGGCTCGACACGCATGGGGCCTGCCATACGGCATGCCAGCCAAAAACTCATGAATACGGGCAGTGCGATGAAAGTGCTGATGGTGATCAGCGACGGTTTTCCCCAAGACTGTGACTACGGTCCAGTGCGAGGCAATCACGACTACGGTGTGGAAGACACCGCCCGCGCGCTACAAGAGTCCCAGCAAAAGGGTATCGAGACATTTTGCATGACCGTAGACAAATCCGGGCATGATTACCTCAAGCGTATGTGCCCGGACGAGCGCTACATGATCATTGAAGAGATGGAAGACCTGCCCAACCAGCTGACCAAGGTCTATACGGCGCTGACCGGTAAATGACCGTCCGGTGACCGCGCGTTAACGCGATTCGCCTCTAACAGCTACTGCACCGACCAAATCAGCATCAGCACAAACAGCATCACCAGTCCCAAAATAAAGACCGCTGTGGACCAATCGCCGGGCTGCGCCTCGGTGGGATTAGCGCGCCAATTTTTGTACATGGGCCAAATCGCGAACAGCATCATGCCCCCTGCGACTAAGGCCAAAATCTGCATCCATTCCATATCGTCCTCGCAGAATTCTAATCCAATAAAAAACCCGACGTATTCTTCGCTAGGCGAAGTCTGCGTCGGGTTTCATCGTCAGCAAATGATCATTTGCCGCACCGCGTCACGCGTTCACAGCGCGACTGCCTATCTGACTTACCGGTCGTGCCTGACTAGTCGTCACCGCCAAAAATGCCCAGCAGCTGAAGTAAGCTGATGAAGATATTGAAAATGCTCAGATACAGACCGTAAGTCGCCATGATGTAGTTGGTTTCGCCGCCATTCACGATGGAGCCGATTTGCATCAAAATCAGGGCGCTCATCAGCATGATGATACCGCCGGAAATGATCACGGCCATCAAGGGTAGCTGCAGGAAGATGTTAGCGATCATGCCGATAACCATCACCATCATGCCGATAGCGACGAAGCCTCCCATAAAGGAGAAATCACGCTTAGACGTCATGGCATAGCCCGCCAGGCCCAAGAAAATCACTGCCGTGCCGCCCAGTGCTGTGCCCACAACTTGTGGGCCATTGGAGAGCGACAAATACATGCTGATGATCGGACCCAGGCCAAAGCCCAGCAGGCCGGTGACCAAGAAGATCACGCCCAAACCCGACGCCGAGTTAGCCGTGCGTGGCAGCACGAACATTCCCAGTACCATTGAGGAAATCACGCAGATCAAATACGCCATGGGCGGCACATTCATGGCCATAGACAGGGCGGCCATCACCGCGCTAAAGCCCAAGGTTGCGGACAGTAGAAGGTATGTATTTTTTAATACCTTGTTGGTTTCCAGCGTGGACAGACTCGCTACCGACGCCTGATGCACAGATCGTTGTTCCATTGATATTACCTATCGTTGTTCCAGCGAGTTCATGTCGTCTCGCTGTGTTTACAGATTGAAAAACACCGTCGCCCGAAAGCGGATACCCCTATATTGGCAACTGCCGTTGGTTTTGCAACCCCAACAGGATCAAACTTCCACCCGTCGCAACAAAGTCATCCTTATCGCGACCGCAGAACCGCTCGAGTGTCATCAATTTTTAACCCGATGATCATTGTCCATCGTTGGCTCAACGCGCTAGTCTGCATCGAACTACAGTCCTTGGAGCAGCGCTATGCCTCAACCTGAGCTGGATCCGGCCTTCACGGCCTACGTCAGAGATGAACCGAGGATTACTTACGTCCAGCCAGAGGACCCTTGGCTGACCCGCCAAGTGATCTCCACCGTCGAGCGTTTGTTCGGCCGCAAGCAAATCGAAACCATCTATAAGCAATTGAAGGCAGAGCCGTTCGCTGTGGAGCGTTTTTTCACAGCAGCGTTTCAGGCGACCCGCATAGACTGCCGGTATGACGCCACCAAGCTCAAAGAAATACCCGCCGACGGCCCCTTGGTGTTTGTGGCCAATCACCCGTTTGGCATCGTCGACGGTATGGCCTTGTGCGATATGGCGTTAAAAGCACGGGGCGACTTTCGCATTTTGATCAATTCGCTTTTGTGTCAGGACAAAGATCTAGCACAGCACTTCTTGCCGGTGGATTTCCACCCCACCAAGGAGGCAATGAAAAACAACATCCGGACAAAAAAACTCGCCCAAGAGTGTCTGGCAGACAACATCCCCGTTTTGATTTTTCCGTCGGGCTTTGTATCGACCGCTGACAGAAAGGGCTTTGGTGACGTTGTTGATGCACCTTGGACAACGTTTGCTGCAAAGCTGATTCGCGATGCTCAGGCCAGTGTCGTGCCGATTTACTTCCGCGGACAAAACCGTCGAGCGTTTCATCTGGCTTCGCATATCGCGGAACCCCTGCGCATGGCGTTGCTGCTCAGCGAGGCCCGAAACCGATTTGGCAAGCCGCTGCATGCCGTTGTTGGCGACACTCTGGATTGGTCCACCCTGAGCGAATTCGAAAACCGTCAGACGCTGACCGACCATCTTTACCAGCAGGTCCAGTCGCTGGCCCTGCATAATGTCGAACCTCATCCGACCGTGCTCTCTTCCCAACCTTAGGATTGCGGAATATTTCACAGCCCCTGATAACCTTCGCATATGAGTGAAGAACAAGACCCTTGGGTCGAAATATTTCGCGCCGAAGACAAAGGGCAGATTCGAGACGCCAGCCTGGTACTGCTTGCCGTCAAAGTTGCTCATCGCGTGGACATGAATGCCACCGCCACGCCGTGGTCTCTGATGGTTCCCCCCGCCGAACAGGCCAGAGCACACCATGAACTCACCTCGTATTGGCAGGAAAACAGCAGACCCCTGCCTAACCAGGTACAGGTACCCTTTGCCGATAGCGGATGGTTCGGCGTCCTTGGATTTTTGGCGGTCATCTGGGCGGTTCCGGCGCTACAAGGATTCTCAGACAGCCCGCTGGTTGAAGCCGGCGTACTGCACAGCGAATCGGTACGCCAAGGCGAATGGTGGCGCGCCGTCACCGCCCTCACCCTGCACGGCGGCTTGGAGCATATTCTCAGCAACAGCTTATTTGGCAGCCTGTTCGGCTTTTTTGTCGCCCGCTATTTGGGGTCGGGGGTTGGCTGGCTGGCAATTCTTGGCTGCGCGGCAGCTGCCAATCTGTTAAACGCGCTGATTCATCCCGACGCCTTTCGCGCACTGGGTGCGTCTACTGCAAATTTCGCTGCCCTCGGGCTGGCACCCACGCTGCTGTGGCGCAAGGGTGCATTCCGTCAACACGATTGGCGACGCAGCGCAGCCCCTCTGTTCGCCGCCATTGCCATGCTCGCGTTTACCGGCTTTGGATCAGAACGTGTGGACGTTGGCGGTCACGTCTTTGGCTTTATCGCGGGCGTATGCGCCGGGCTGGGACTGTCGCATATCGACTTTTCGGCCATTCGGCGAGAACGGCAGCAGCAATGCGGTATTGTCGCCTTCGGGCTCGTTGCCCTGAGCTGGGTGTTGGCGCTCTAAGCATTTTCCTGTGATCGGGTGGTTCAGCGGCGGTTCAGTTTGAAACAAGCACTATGACTCCGACACTGAGGGTACAAGACGGTATCAAAGGAATTTCAAATGCTTGGATTTAGACTATTCGGAACCTTGAGCGCTCTGGTGCTCATCAGCGCAGCGCACGGCCAAGAGGCTCTTGTACTGCCCAATGCACAAGAGCCTGCACCTGTGGCAGCCTTGGTTGACCCGCTCATCCACTACCCAGATGACATTGTACAAGTCATCTTCGACGCCACTGAGTACCCGGAGCAGATAGCCTTAGCGGCCCGGTACTTGACCAATCCCGGCGGCGTGCAGGGCAAACCGGAGTTCAACCGCGTCATTCTGGCACTGATGCAGTATCCGACGTTGCTGCAACGATTGAGCACAGACTTGGTCTGGGTGAGCGAACTGGGACAAGCCCTCGCCGAAGACGAGCCACTCGTATGGGCGCAGCTTGGGGACCAGCGATTAATGCCCAAGGATCTCCCAGAGCCGGTGACCGTCGTGCCAGCGGAAACTCGTGTGGTGTATCGCAGCAGACCCCGCTACAGCGACCCCTGGCCCGCACGGGTGTCTTCGTCCTACGTCGTGCGTTGGGATCGACAAAGTCATCGACGCCCACTGCATCGCAGGCATCATCACAATCATCATTCTTGGGGACATTCCAGAAGACACAGTCCCTTCTGGCATCATGGCAACATGAGGCATCGAGACCATGTTCTGTATCGGCAGCATCGGCAACTCGAGAGAAGGGTGACACACGAACACCGAGCGAATAGGCGAGAGCTTCGACGCGACTCGCGCCGTCATACGCCCGAACCCTACATGTCTGGCACGGTGTCGGGAGCAATCCACAGGGCGGGGCAGCTGCGCTGATTCAAATCAGCGCTCGGCCACTCCCGACCAGTCCAGGGGGCGTCGATCCAAGGCCCAGACAAAGGCAAACATGGCACCACCAGACATGGGGCACCAGTAAAAAAAGGCGACGCCATTTGCCGCCAGATAGGCCACGATCACGCTGGCCAGAACAACACCCCACAAAATCAGGCGCAGCGAGCCGATACCAAATCGGGCCAGTAGGATGCTGGCAAAAATGGCCCCATAGATGTAATTCGGCAGCTTGAACGTTAGCTGCAACAGCCCCTGCGCCGAGTAGCGCGAAAAAAACAATGCCAAGGCAAAAAAGATCAGTGCCCAAACGACCATAAAGAGCCGTGACATTGCTAGATAGTGCTGTTCTGTACGACCTTTGCGCAGAGGTGCGTAAAGGTGATTTACCGTCAGGTCGGCGCCCTCCGCCAGCGCCGAATCCAACGTTGAAATGGCTGCGGCAAATATCGCCGCAATAAACAAACCAGATACGCCAACCGGTAGCTCGGTGGCAATAAAATGCGGAAAAATACGATCCGGCGCGTTAACCAACTCGGCGGCCAGACTCTCTGGAATACCGCGTTCTCCGTAAAACGCGACGAGGGCGAGACCCACGCCCAAAATCAACAAATGCACCACATAGAACAACGCGGCAAAATCAAAGGCTTTGCAGGCGTCATCCACCGAGCGGCACGCCTTAACGCGCTGCCAGGTTCCTTGAGTACTGCCCTGAGCGATACTCAAACAAATCGCTCCGAGCACGCCGGCCCATATCGTGCCGCTTTTACCAATGTCCGTATCGAAATCGAACAACACCAACTTTGCCTGCTGATCGAGCCAAACCAAGGCCTCAGGCAGCGGCATCGTGATCTCCCCCAACGTATAAAACAGCGCAAAAAGGGCACCCGCAGCGAAGAGCAAGAAGAGCAGAAAATCCGTCCAAATAACGGTTTTGATCCCTGCCAGAGCGCCCCACAGTGCACTGATGCTGACAATAAATAACGCGCAACCGGCCAAACCCCACCCGCTGATCACGTCCAAAACCAAGCTCGCGGTCAACAGCTTAACCCCGGAATTGATCGTATTGAGCAACAGCCCGAGAGCCATGGATAACGTGCCCGTTGGCGCGTCGATACGAGCGCCGATGTATTCGTAACTGGTGGCAAGATTTTGGCTTTGGTAGAACGGCCGTGCCAGCAGTCTCGCCACCAGCACCTTGCCCAGAGCCAGACCAATAATGACCTGAACATAGGTGAGGTTGCCCTGGGGAGCAAACACGGCAGCGGGCACCGACACAAAGGTGACGGCGCTGACCACCGTAGCAATGATGCTCGCCGACACCGCCCACCAAGGCATCGAACCGCCGGCTTGAAAGAACCCTTGGCGATCGGTAATCGTGCCGCTGAGCCGGTGTCCGGCCCAGGTCACACCTAGCATCACCAATCCGATGACGCCAAGATCAATCAGACTCAAGCCGGAATTCACTGCTATTGATCAAGCCGTACGATTCGAGTGCCGACGTTGCCGCCGGAAAGCAAGTCCACAAAGCCTTCAGGCGCTGCCGCCAATCCCACGACCTCGTCTTGCAGACTGGTTAGCTGGCCCGAAGTCAGCCAGCCGTATATGGCGTTTCTCGCCTCGGCATAGCGTTCGGCGTAGTCAAAGAGCAAAAAGCCACGCATGGTGAGTCGGTTATTGACCAATAGTCCGGGAACGCCCTTGGGGCCGGGCTCCGGCGTATCGGTATCGTATTGCGATACCACGCCGCAACAGGCGATGCGACCGCCGACGTTCATACGAAACAATGCCGAACCCAAAATCATGCCACCGGTATTATCAAAGTAGACGTCTACCCCATCAGGGGTCGCTTCTTTCAAGCTTTGGCGATAGTTGGCGTCTTTGTAATTGACGGTTCGATCAAAACCCAACCGGTCAACGAGCAGCTGGCCTTTATCGTCGCTACCGCAAACGCCAACCACCTGACAGCCGTGGATTTTTGCCATTTGACCGACCATGTGTCCCACCGAACCCGCAGCCGCCGACACCATGACCGTGTTGCCTGGCTCCGGGCAGCCCACGTCAAAAAGACCGAAGTACGCTGTTAACCCGTTAACACCCATTGGCCCGAGGTAATGAATCGGGTCATGACTGGGATCAATCACCGTGACGTGCTCGACGTCCATGGCGACAAACTGCTGCCACCCAGTGGCGGCAATCACCCGATCACCAACGGCCACCGACGGCGCATTTGAGGCCACCACCTCACCAACCCCAGTACCGTTCATGACTCGACCAGCAGCCGGCGCGCCGGCGTAGCTAGCGCTACCCTGCAAGCCCGCACGCGTTCCCGCGGTAATGGCAAAAGCCTGTGTTTTGATCAATACCTGATTCGGACCCGCGACGGGCATTGGTGAATCGGTGAGTTTATAGTCCTCAGCGCGCAACTTGCCCGTTGGCAGACGGTCGATCAGTACCTGCTGGTTTTCCATGTTTCCCCCTGTTAGTGCGCGGTCTGAGTGAGCCCGCAGTTTCGATTATGCGCCTAGGTCTTTCGCCATGGCGTCTATATGCGATGGTCCGATGCCACAGCATCCGCCGAGAATCGACGCGCCCTTGTCCCGCCAATCCCGAGAAAATGCGACAAAGTCTTCGGCGGTCATGTCTCTGGCCTCAACGGATTTCTCGTTATCCAAGGTCCAACCCTCTGGCACGTGATAACTGTTCGGATACGCGCCAATGGGCTTATCCGTCAGCTCGGCAAGCGTTTCCACAGCGGCACTGATCGCCGTAGGCGAGGTGCAGTTAAACAAATAAGCGTCTGGCTCAAACGACTGCACTGCGGCAAGTGCGTCGGCCAATGACTCCCCGCTACGCAAACCCTCGCCTGGGGTTTCGTGCAGAGTCCAAGCGACCCAGAGGGGCTTATTTGGGTCCGCCGCACGCGCTGCGGAAGACGCGTTCACTGCCTCGCGGACGCAGGACATAGTCTCACAGAGGTACAGGTCGACATGGGGAGCCAAGGCGTTCACCAGCTCACGATACACTGCTTGTGATGGTTCGTTTTCGGGCACCAAGTCGTGCCGATAGCTTTCATTCAGCGGAGGCAAACAGCCGGCAACTCGCACCGGTGTCGCTGCGGCATCTGCGGCCCGGCGCGCCAGTTGCGCTGCGACTACCGTGAGGTCTTGGTAACGCTCAGCCATACCAGCCTTGGCCAAATAGCTGGGAATGGTGGAGTACGAATTGGTGGTAATCACCGACGCGCCGGCGTCGATGTACTCGGCATGTACCTGCACGACCCCCTCGGGTTCATCCAGTAACGCCCGTGCTGACCAAAGTCCTGTTCGCGGCGTTAAACCCCGCTTGATCAGCTCGGCACCCATGCTGCCATCCAGTATTTGTAACTCGTGATTCACTCGGCTCTCTCTTCTAATCAGCACATATTTATCGCGGCGGATGTTGAACCGCCATTTGTCGTTTTGACGTCAATTTATAAGTAACTAAGGTCTACCCTCGACCTATTGCCCAGCGGGAAGACACCAAGTGCCGTCGCGACACCGGATCCTTCGGCCATTATTCCGGTATTGTTGTGCCAAGCATAATTCAGGAGACCGCGATTGTGGCATTGAATCGTTACGTAACCGAAATGGGCATGGGAGCTGACGTGCATGGGCGCGATTACACCAAGGCCGCGAAACGCGCGGTATCTGACGCCATCCGGCACTCCAGCCTGAACTTCTTCCGGGCTCTCGGCAAATCGCCAGACGACATGAAGATCACCGTACGGATCGGCGTCACCAAACCGAATGAGGTCGACACCCGGGCTGTAGCAGCAGAGCTACCCTATGGCAGTGTGACCGTCGAGTGCGTGGTCGGGGGCTTGGATGTTCCAGCGGATAGCGGCCACACCAAGGCATCGCCCATGGGCGATGCCATCGTCATGGCCAACGCCGCCGTGATCGTCTGCTTTGAGGAATAAACTCGGGATCAGAGCACATCGAGAATTCTCGAATACTTGATCGCAATTTCCCGACGCTTTTCCAGCGGCCCAATAAATTCATCGTTATCCAGTTCGTTGTAGACAAGGTACAAGCCGGAGTTAGCCGTCTGCAGCCAGGAAAACCTCAGGTTCATAGCGGTAGCATCACTGCGGTCGTCGTATTGCAGCAGCGCCTGCAGCAACACCTTGGGACTGAACGAATAGGACATACGCAGTCGCGCCACGTTGACCTCAAAGTGCCCGTTGGCAACGGGCAACTCGATGTCGTTGTTTATCCAGCTCAGCTCGCTGGTGAACGCTTCAGCCAGCCGATAGCTTGCCTGCAGTTCGGTGGACACTCGGTCACCGCCGTAAAAACCGCCGATACGCGATGTCACTGAGCCGCTCAAGGCTTTGCGCGGATTGCTCATCACCACGATCTGGGATTCTTTGTGGTCGTATTCACCCACAGGCACAAAGGTGCCTTCGACGATTTCGAAAGGCTCCTGCACCCCCTCCCGAATAAAGTTCAAGCCGGTATGCACCTCGAAGCCGCTGGTCCACTCCCAATGATTGTCGATGTGCAGAAAGCCGGACTCGTAAAAGCCTTCATCGTCCTGATAACCCCGGAAAAACACGTGCGGCCTTAACTCGAACAAGCCCCAGCGATTATTCATGCGTTTGCGATGCCAGATCATGGATGACACTTTTTCGTAATTCTTGCGCCGCAGAAAACCCACCTCTGGATTGAAGTTGTCGCCAACCTTGGCATAGGCCAGGTACGCATCAAGACTTGGCACGTTGTAATCTGCCCGCATGCGCATGGCCTTATCGTCGCCCGACAGCCCGGGCGTATCGGTTTGAGCCACGTAGCCGGACAAGGTCCATTCATCGCCCAAGCCAAGACGACCATCAATTGCATAGGTTTGATTGTCTTGTGCACTCAGTTCCGACGATTTGTCGACAAAGAGCACGCCAAGAGAGGAACGGTTTTTGAACTCTTGGCTCAGTCGCAGCAAGCTGAAGTCAACGCCTGCGATACCATTCTCTGAATCACCGGTTTGCATGTGCATGGCACCCACGTTGGTGGCATGACCTACTTTGCCCGACAGCCTTACACCCGCGTCGATTGGCTGAGGGGCACCGTCAGAATCCAGGCCGATGCGTCGACTGAAAAACAACTCCACATCTCCGGGGTCGCCGACGGAAAACTGGCCGGCATTCTCCAAAAAGAATGGTCTTTTTTCCGGCAGAAAAATGCTGAAGCGATCCAGGTTAACCTGCACCTCATCCACTTCTACCTGAGCAAAATCGGTATTGTAGGTTACATCCAGCATCAAGCTGGGTGTCAGAGCAAATTTGGCATCGAACCCTACGTCCATATCGTTATGGGTGCCCGGCTCTGCATTGCCACCCCGATCAAAGGCGCCGAGCACATAGGGAGTGACCTTGAGCGAACGCTGACTGGGCGGCGATACACGCATCAACGTACCCGCCTCGGACAGCCGGTACAGATTGTACTGCCGCTCCAGCGGGGCCCAATAAGACACTTCGTCTAACCGAGCGATATTGCGCTGAAAGTTGATTCCCCAGTTTTGCTGGCCCTGACCGCGATAGCGCAACGATTTGAAGGGTATGGCGAATTCTGCGCTCCAGCCGAAGTCGCCAATATGGGTCTGTACCTCCCAGGAGGCGTCCCAGTTCAAATTGAAGCCAGAGGCGCCGAAGCCACCGCCGCCGCCCTTGGTCACCTGACCGTCGTATTCACCAGCCGCCGGAGTCGTGCCAAACACAAAACCGTTTTGGCGATCCTGAAAGCCGTCAATGATGATTTGAAAGCTGTCTAGGTCTGACAGATCCGCGTCCCGCCGGCTATCTGCGACAATCAGACCGGCTGGATCGTCGTCGTAACAGACCACAGCGACAAACAGCGTGTCTGCAGAATATCCGACGCGAACCTCAGTGCGCGCCGATGCAGGCATCCCCTCATTGGGCTGAACCTGCTGAAAATTTGTGCCCGGTGCAACGCCCCGCCATAAAGGATCATTCAGCACCAGGCCGTCCAGCGCTGGCGGCTCGTCAAGCAACTGGGCCTGCAGGGTCGGTTGAGCGGTCACTGGTCGGCCGAGAACGCTTGTCATCAGGACAAGAACAATAAGAAAGCGGTTTGGGTAAAACAAAACAGTCCTTAACGACGTAAAACCTCATCAGCGGCGATAAGCGTTGACTACAGCATTCGTAATCAAAAACGCGCAAGGAACCTTGCGCGTTTTGTGCTTGGCAGACCAAGCCTCAGGGATTTATTCAATCACCCAAGTCAGCGCCGTAACCGCCAGGATTGGCAGCTAAGGCGGATCGGAATACTACTTCTTGCGGGTCACTCGAACCGGCATCGAGGTATAACCTTTCACGAAGGAAGAAAAGGTACGTTCGATATCACCGACTACCTCGATGTTTTCAAAACGCTTCAAGATCTCTTCCCAAAGCACCCGCAGCTGCATTTCGGCAAGACGGTTGCCCATGCAGCGGTGAATACCGAAGCCAAAGGACAAGTGGTTGCGGGCGTTTTCGCGATCAATGATCAGCTCTTCACCACGCTCAAACACGTCTTCGTCGCGATTACCCGAGAGATACCACATCAGCATCTGATCGCCGGCCTTAATTTGCTTGCCGCCAACTTCGCAATCGTTGTTTGCCGTACGACGCATGTAGGCCAGCGGCGTTTGCCAACGAATGACCTCGGCAACCATGTTTGGAATCAGCGAGTGATCGTTCTTCAGCTTTTCAAATTCTGACGGGTACTGGTTCAGTGCCAGCACACCACCCGACATGGAGTTACGTGTTGTATCGTTACCACCAACAATCAGCAAAATCAGATTGCCAAGGAATTCCATCGGCTCCATGTCCTTGGTTTCTTCGCCGTGAGCCAGCATTGAAATAAGGTCACCGGTAGGATTCTTTTTGCGATCTTCCCAAATCTGCGTAAAGCAGACCAAGCACTCGATCAGCTCCTCACGACGCTGCTCTTCTGTATCGATCACACCACCGCCGGGTACTGCCGTGGCCACATCGGACCAACGAGTGAGCTTGGCGCGATCTTCGTAAGGAAAGTCGAACAGTGTGGCCAGCATGCGCGTGGTCAGCTCAATGGACACCGTATCTACCCAGTCAAAGGTTTCACCTTCAGGTAGCGAGTCCAGCACTTCGCAGGTCCGCTCTCTGATCAACGCTTCCATACCCGCCAGATTGCGAGTTGAAACGACCGGTGAAACGGTTTTACGCTGCACATCGTGCTTCGGCTGGTCCATAGCAATGAACATGCTGACGTCTAACGCGCCTTCGGGTAGTGGCTGATCGATGGGAAACCCCAGCGTAATGCCGTGGGCGCTGGAAAAATTCTTGTGATCGGTATCGACCGCTTTGATTTCGTTATAGCGGGTCAATGACCAGTAGCGGCCAGCCACCTCGGACTCGTTGAAATGCACCGGATCTTCACGGCGCAGACGCTCAAAATAATCGAGCATACGGTTCTCGGCAAACAAGCGATTCCAGACCGGGTTGATGTCCTCTAAGGGCATATCTGCTGCGGCTGGGATCGGGCCTTTCTGTTGATCTTGCTCAGACCCTGGACGGATAAACTCCGGGACAGGCGTTGTGTCTATGGCTTCGCTCATTGTTTTGTCTCCACGTTCCTTTAGGTACTAAAGATAACCCAGTTTATTGAGGTAAGCGACGGACATCTGATAGGAACAAACCCTAAAAACCACCACGAATTGTCCGGCGACCAACAGCCGCCTACCTTTTCAGGCAACGAAATACTGTCTGATAGAAAACAAAAGCCCCTGCGACCAAAACACCGCTAGGGGCTTTTTATGAGCCGGCTCTATGTCCCGCTCATCGCTTTTGAGTAAACGCGAGCGTTACAAGTCGTACTCGAAGCTAACCGTCAAGGTCGTGCTGATATCGTAAACCGTTGGATAAGTGTTTCCGTTACCCAGCGGAGGTCCTGCAGCGGAGAACAGTGGAGGAACTTCGTTGAAAAGATTCAAAACACTTGCACGAATCGTTAGATCCTCTCTGGCAGACCATCTGGCAGCCAAATCGAAGTAATTTACCGAGTCCAATGTTGTTTCAAGCACTTCTTCTGAATTATCGATATCGGTTTCGCCAAAGAAGCGCCACGTTCCGGTGAGATCTACCGACCAAGGAGTCATCCATGTAACCAGCACACGGTGGCGATATTCCGGATACGGCCGCTCACATTGGTTACCAAACCGACCAGCGCAGACTATCGGGTCTGCTCCCGGGAAAGGTGTTTCATTAAATGTGTCAATGAAGGTTGCAGCATAATCGACGCGAAACTCATGAACATCTATATCGAAGCTGTGTTGAACTTGAAGGTCAACACCCTTCGTTTCGATCTCGCCGATGTTGATATTCGTATTCTCAAAACCTACACCGGAGCCTCCAGCGGCCAACGTACCCGATGGTGCGCGCGTTATCAGCCCACAGAAGATTTCGCTACCGGTCGTTAAACACTGATTCAATATGGTCTGCGCTGGGATACCTTCTTCGATTGCTTCTTCGACGAGAATGTCGAAGTAGTCAACACTGATCGATAAATTCGGAACGAAATTAGGCGTGTAGACGACACCAAACGTCACGGTGTCAGCTTCTTCGGGATCAAGGTTAGGATTGCCACCGGTTAAAGACTGCGTTTGACCCGATATAACATCTAGAATCGTACCGTATTGGTCGGCTGTAACCCCCGTCCGCTGACAATTAGCCAATGTTTCGATCGGAGACCTAGACGCGCATGGGTCAAATAGTTGTGTCCCATCAGCATTCGTTCCGGCGGAGTTAAGGTTGGGCAAATCTGTATTTTGACCCTCATACAGCTCAATCACATTGGGCGCACGGACTGCGCGTTGGTACTGTGTTCTAAAGCGTAAGTCTTCAATTGGCGCCCACGCCAAGGAAACGCCGTAAGAACTTGTGTCGAAGGTATTGGTGGTGTCATTACCCGACGCATCATAGTCAGACAGTCTATATTGCGAACGCAGAGTGAGCTCCTCAGCACCGCGTACATTCGACAAAATTGGCACCTCGACCTCGGCGTAAAACTCGGTTACTTCCACCTCGCCCGAAACTGGCAGAGTCGCTCCGCCAACGCCGGTAAAACCGCCACCGGGTACTTGGCTGATTTGATCGGGTCTCGCTTCCAGCTGATCCTCCCGGTATTCAAAACCAAGCAGTACACCCACACCGGCGTCAGCAGCTGGCAGACTGACACCGTAGGAATCGAGATTCGCCTGAATATTACCACCGTAGACTAACTGCGACGTGGAGCCGTTAACCAATCCAATGCCGTGAATAAAGTCCAACGACTCTTGGGTTACTAAGCTGCCACCACTCGCATCGCGCTGGAAAATGTTGTAGGGCACACAGCCGCCACTGGTGTCGGTACAAACCGGATTGCCATCGGCATCTGTGGTAACCAGCAGCGCCTGTTGCAGGTTTGCCACGACAAAGTCATTTGTAGACGTGCTTTGATCACGCGTTTCCGATTTTTGTATGAACGTTTCCCATCGCCAGACCTTATCGGCAAAGCTTCCGCGGAAACCGCCAACCCCTCGCCAGGTCGTATTTTCCAATCGAGAATTACGCGAACCACCTTCGACATTTCGATGCGATGCGGTTATGCCGTCAACTATCGTTCCGGCCGCGACATCCGCAGCGTCACAGCCGAAAACGTCTGCAAACGACCGCCCGCTGTTTCCCTGAATCAAAGGGTTGTCGCAATTAATGCTATACGCCCCAATACCAAATGAGGCCGTTGGTGCAATCCGTGCATCACTTACGTTGTTGATAAAGGAAATGTCTAGGAACGCTTCTACGTCGTCATTGATTTCGTAATGACTCCTCCCGTAAAAGTGGTAACGCTCGGAAGGTCGCTGAAAGAAATTCGTGGGGCCGAAATTGTATGTCTGAGCGGGTCCACCTACCCACTCAACGATAGTTCCATCTTCCTCTTGAAAGGCCAGCCCTCCTGCCCCCCCAAACAATCTAAAGTTCCCAGAACCAACGCATCCAAATCCTGCAAAGCTGTTCGGACCGTCATCCTGCCCTAACGCACAGCCAGAAAAATCTCGATCCGCCTGTAGAATCGATTCACGCTCATCGTAAGAGAAAAACAGCGTTGCATTGCCGCGCCCGTCATCTAGGTTCACGCCCATTTTTGCAAAAAACAGAGTTTCCTCTCCATCGGTATTGCTTCCAGGCACCGGCTGATTACCGGCTCGGAGAATCGCCTGTGAACGGCTATCATCGTTGCTCGCGTAGTTCGTTGCGAAATGACCGCCGATTTGAACACCTTCAAAATCGGTCTCAAGAATAAAGTTCGCAACACCTGCAACGGCATCAGAGCCATAAACCGCCGATGCACCGCCAGTCAAAATATCAACCTGCTTCACTAATTGTGTGGGGACTAGGTCAAGGTTCGTTGCACTCGTTTGCGATGACCCAAAGGGTAGTCGGCGACCATCAATAAGAACCAGCGATCTCACATCCCCTAAGCCACGCAGGTCGAGCGCAGCAGTACCAGAGGCTGTATTCGACACCTCAGATGCTTGATCACCAAAGACCTGTGGCATGATATTGATGAAATCCTCAATACGAGTATTACCGCGCAGAATGCCCTCTTCACCGATCACGGTCAGAACAGGCGTCGCTGCGGCTAAGTTTGGGTTCGTCGTTAATCGACTACCCGTGACCACGACTTCTTCAATAACCTCGTCTTCTTCTGCCACCGCTACCGCGGAAAAACCCAGCATTGAACCAAGAAGCATTGAAGCCGCGGCAAGTAGGCTCACCAAACGCGACCCAGAGCGGGAATTAGAATGTGGGGATTGATAAAACTTCGATTGCCTACCGAGCGGCAGGCGCTTTATTAAACGCAAGGCGTTACTCATTACTCTCTCCTAAAAGTAAGTCGCCAAGTCGCTTATGCCTTATGCCTTACTGCATGCAGAAACCCGTAAACCAGCGCGTTGTGCGGTGCGCTACCCAAGGGTATCTATCTGATCGGTGGATAAAGCGTAAACGTCAGGGCGATGGGGTCTACAATTTTCAGCAACTCATCTCAATTGCATGAAACTGGGAGGAAAATCCTGCAATTCCACCACTTTTCACAGCGTGAATTCACGAACGGTGGCTTGCAGAGGATGAGCGGAGTTATTCGAGGCGACCTAGGGGCCTAGGTCGCCAAAAGTGGGAATGAGTCGCGGCCTCTGACGAGGCAATCGCTTAGATGCTCGCCAGTTCCTGCAACAGGTCTTTCGGCGTGTCATCAGGCAGTGATATCACATCTACCCGGCCTGCAAATCGCTGACGAATGTTTTCTGTGATCTGGTCAAAACGCCCTACGGCGCAAAATTCGTGGACGATGTCATCAGAAACTTCCTGGGTCATTTGATCCCATTGGCCCTTCTTCGACATGTCGTTAA
Source organism: Gammaproteobacteria bacterium (assembly GCA_042091155.1). Lineage (GTDB taxonomy): Bacteria > Pseudomonadota > Gammaproteobacteria > Pseudomonadales > Azotimanducaceae > UBA4421. Next base: position 25,084 of record JBELHZ010000004.1, on the reverse strand, counting down.
GTTTATGGCCGAGATCTTCCCAGCCGTGCTGTTCAAAGACCGGCCAGTAAGATGGCGTAGACCCGTAAAAACCGATCCGCATGCGCACCCACTCGAAGACTTTGTTTACCGCTTCGTCGTCCGCGCCGGTAGCGACGAAGCCGCCGCCACTGATCTCAAAATCTGCGCGGCTGCGACCGGAGGTTTCGAGGCCCTTTTCCAAACGCGGCAAGATCACTTCTTCCAGATATTTGCCTGTGCAGAATGCATGCAGCATCACACCATCACACTCCTCGGCGGCTACCTTCATCATCACCGGACCCACCGCGGCGATTTGCACCTTGGGCACGCCTTGCTCACAGGGTTCCGGCGTGAAGTTCGGCGTCATCAAACTGAATTGGTAATGCTCCCCTTGATAGTCCAGCGTGGTGCCGTTGGCCCAGCAATCCCAGATAGCGCGCAGTGATTGCACGTATTCACGCATGCGCGGTGCTGGCGGTGACCAAGGCACGCTGAAACGCCGCACATTGTGCCCTTTCACCTGACTGCCAATGCCTAGGGTGAATCGCCCCTTGCTGGCCCGCTGAATATCCCAAGACATGTTCGCGGCCACCATGGGGCTTCGAGCAAAGGCGATGGCAATATTGGTGCGCAGCTCTAACGATTGGGTTTGAGTTGCGGCCACGGCCAAGGGCAAGAAAGCGTCTTGCCGGTTCTCTTGGGTGGAAACACCACTAAAGCCTCGTTCTTCAATCGCCTTGGCCGCCGGGCCCACTGCGTTTAAATCGTGGGCGGGTAACCCTGTATTAATCTTCATAGTGCGACCTCATCAAAGCCTATGCCTGCTGTTTCTCGCGCGCGCTTTTGAACCCGGGACGCGCCATCAGGCTTTCAAGATAGCGCTTACAGTTGGGTTTGTAGCGAGCGTCCAGACCCAGGGAAACGCCAAGAAACAGCGCATAACCCACCGCAATGTCCGCGACGGTAAACTTGTCGGCACACAAGAACTCCTTGCCTTCCAAGGCCATTTCTACCGAACGCAAACGCGACAGATACCAGATGGAATAGTCTTCTACGACTTGGGGGATTCGGCGCTCTTCCGGCTCTAGGCGTGTGTAGCGCAGAACCAAGGTTTGCGGAAACGTCAATGTGGCATCGCTGCGATAAAGCCAATTCAAGTACTCACCGTAGGCCGGGTGATCCTTGGCCACGCCTATGGACGTTGGCCCGTACATGTCCTCCAAATACTGGCAGATGCCGGATGATTCCGTCATCACCAAATCACCGTCGGTAAAAGTTGGTACTGTGCCCAATGGATTAAGATCCAAATAGCCCGGGTACGTCGCGCGAGGCGGAAACTGCATATTGATCAGCTCGTAATCCAACCCCATTTCCTCTAATGCCCACAAAGGCCGGAGTGAGCGCGCATCCGCGCAGTGGTATAACTTCATATTCTTCCCCATCCCGTTCATCCTTTTCTGATGCTTAACTAAATCGATGTCGCACAACTGAGCGAGCCTCTATCTCATTGATATCCCTTTCCAACAAGCAGTACCCTCACCCCATGACAACGATGATAAAAGAAATTTACGAAGCCCTGATCGATGCAGGAGCTAACGACAAAAAAGCCACAGCAGCCGCAGTCGCAAGTGCTGACTACGACTCTCGCTTTAATCGTTTCGCCACTAACCTTGAGGAAATTCGCAGCGAGCAACATGTGATTCGTTGGATCGCCGCATTCAACCTCGCGTTTACTCTGGCAGTGGTGTGGAAAATTTTTACCTAAATCTTTTTTAGTAAACGACAAACGCCCCGCTAATCGAGCAGCAGCGGCGCTAACAAATTCCGGTGGTATGCCGCATCACCAAACTGGTATTGACACCACAAAGCGCGCCGTAAAAACAACTGAGCATCGCATTCGTAAGTAAAACCAAAGCCTCCGTGAAACTGCACCGCACGATCTCCTGCGAAAGCGAACGCTTCGCTGCCTTGGGCCTTGGCCATACGAACGGCGGCTTCCAGCTCGCCAATGCTGCCCTGTGCCATACAGGTTGCTGCGCGATACAGGTGTGATCGACACGCTTCCATAGACAATAAAATCTGTACCGTTGGGTGCTTCAACGACTGATAGCTGCCGATGTACTGATCGAACTGTTTGCGCGTGGTTAGGTAATCGATGATCACATGCAGCACCCCAGACAACCCACCGGACATCTCTGCGCTCAACAGCAGCAGCGCCGCGTGTTCAACAGCAGCGAAATCTGCCCGGTCCAACAACTGATCCGCCGGCAGAGCCAAGCCATCTACTTCCAAGGTATAGCTGCGACGAGTTTCGTCAATCACGGTTTCCCGGGTGAGCGAACCCTGCGGCAGTTGATCCGCTGCTATCGCCACCAGTCGCGCATCGCCGTCAACGCGAGCCGATACCACGATGACCCCGGCTTCAGGCGCGTCTTGAACAAAGCATTTCTTCGCCGTAAGCAAAAGTTGGTCGCCTTGGATCGTGGCGAAACTGCCGATTTCGGTCAGATTCCAGTTACCGTCCTCTTCGGTCAGTGCGATAGACGCCGCGGTGCCTGCGGCAATTTGCGGCAGCCATCGCTCACGCTGGGCATCACTGCCACTGCTTATCAGCGCCTGTGTCGTTAAGGTCGTTGAGATAAAGGGCGATCCCATCAGATGTCGGCCCATGCTTTCTGCAATGGGCACGGCGTCGGCCAGCGACAGCCCAAGACCACCGTACTGTTCTGGCACGGTAATGCCCAACCAGCCTAGGTCGACCATTTCCTGCCAAACCGCTGGGTCCACACTCTGCGACTGCTCAATTTGGGCGCGCACCCGATCAATCGGCGAGTGTTTGCGGCAAAAATCCACCGCTGTCTCCATCAACATGGTTTGTTCTTCTGAAAACTCTATCGTTGCCATACAAACGTGATTCCCTTTTGTGCGTTTGCCGCGCGGGTTCTAGCCCTTGGGCAAGCCCAGCACCCGCTCGCCAATGATGTTGTGTTGAATCTGACTGGTACCACCACCGATGGTTCCAGAAAACGCGTTCAGATAGGAACGCTGCCACATGCCGCCATCGACGGCATCGGAGCTCACATAACGCGCGCCGTTGGCGCCTTGTAGCGAGATAGCGAACTGGCACATGCGACGCTTAAGCTCCGAAGAACGCAGCTTTCCCGACATACTGATCGCGGTGGGCCAGTCGGTGGCCAACCCGGGCACCTTGGCCCGGGCTGCCATATGACTGTTGCCTCTGGCTTCGGTGATCAAATCCACCAGTTCTTCGCGCACATGGGGGTCTTCAATTGCTGGCTTGCCGTTGCGTTTGGCGCGGCGTGCCAACTCGACAATGTCGTCGATACTCAGATCCATCATGGCGAGTCCGCCGGCCTGGCCGCCTGCAGCACCCCGTTCAAACATCAGGGTCGCCATGGCGACTTTCCAACCTTCCCCTTCCTTGCCGATCATGCAGGAGGCGGGAATGCGTGCATCGTTGAAAAACGTTTGGCAAAAACCGTACTCGCCGGTGAGCTTTTTGATCGGGCGCGGCTCAATGCCTTCAGCCTGCATCGGCGCCAGAAAGAAACTCAGCCCGGCATACTTATTGGGCCCACCCGTTGCCGTGCGGGCAATCAAAATCATGTACTTCGCGTAAGAGCCCAAACTTGTCCAGATCTTCGAGCCGTTGATGACATACTCATCGCCATCTTTTACCGCCTTACATTGGGCGCTGCCCAAATCGGACCCGTGATCGGGCTCGGAAAAACCCTGACACCAAATATCTTCGGCGCTCAAGATACCCTTTATGTATCGACTCTTTTCTTCTTGCGAACCCATGGCAAGAATCAGCGGGCCTGCCCAGTTCAGACCAATGGTGTTTGGTAGGAACGGGACTCGATGCTTGGCCATTGCCTTGGTGGCGATGTCCTGAAACACCTGATCCATGCCTAGGCCACCAAATTCCTTTGGCCAGGACATACCGACGTAGCCGTTTTCATACACCTTCTGCTGCCAATCACGCAAAAACTCGAACTGCTGATCGGTCCCGACCTCCATAAACGTTTCGGGCAAGATGAAACCCGGATTCGCCGGTTTATTTTCGGCAAACCAGCGATCGGCCTGTTCCTCGAATTCTGCGACTTCCGTCTGTGTTGCACTCATATTCGATCCCCTTTTTATGTTGTTCTTTACGGCGGTACCCGCGCGAGCATCACCTCGCCGTGTCCGCGCGAAGCGCCAGCAATGGCGTGACCATTTCGATCCACTTGCCGACATAACTCAGGGTTTCTTCAGGTGACACCCCGTACTGTTCTTGAATAAGTAAGCCCCGCATAAAGCTGCGGGTCATATTCAGCAGCATCACCACCTCTGCGTCACCCTGCCCAGATGTCAGCTCTGTGTTTGCGCTTTGATAGATATCCAGCGACTGCTGGTCCAGATTTTTTCCCCAGGCCAGTAGTTGCGCCGAAATGCGCAAGCGCAACTTGCCGTCGATACGCGCCGCATTCAGCACCTCAAGCAGCGCCCGATAGGCAGACGTATTGATTAGGCGCTGCCATGCGTTCATCAGCGCGCTTTCGACATTTTCGTAGCGCTGGCTGGCACTGGACACCGTGCGCATCAACAGATGCTCGACGGTGGCGGCAATGAGTTCTTCCTTGGTCGGAAAATGATATTGCACAGCGCCTTTGGAAAAACCTGCGTCCTGGGCCACACCGGCAATCGTCGTCTCGGCGTAACCCACCTTTGCCAGCAGGCCAATCGCCGCGTTGCAGATATTCTCGCGAGCGCGAGCACTTTTCAGTTGTTGCAGTCCCTGTTCCGCAGCCACAAATTCCCCCTTGCTGAGGCTCAAACGCTACCACAAAAAAACCTTACGGCTGGCTTTTTATTCTGCTAGCTTTGGGGCATTGGGAATTTTTGCGTGAGGCGTTAGGGGAGTCAGCATGCCGATCTTAGAATCAAAATTGGATACGAGATCCGAGGTATTCAGTACCAACAAAAGCGATATGCTGGAGACCCTGGCGCAGCTACAGGCCCTGTACGATGAAGCCGCTGAAGGCGGCGGTGAAGAGGCTGTCGCCCGTATTCGCAAGCGCGGCAAGATGCCGATTCGCGAGCGCATCTCCCATGTACTGGATCAAGACTCGCCGTTTCTGGAAATCAGCCCCTTGGCGGCCTGGCGCTCACCCTATGACATTGGTTCGGGCTTCGTGGTTGGCATTGGAGTCATCGAAGGCGTGGAATGCGTCATCTTAGGCCACGACCCCTCCGTACGAGCCGGTGCCTTCAATCCGTTTAACGCCAAGAAACTCATGCGCGGGTTGGAAATCGCCCGAGAAAACCGCATGCCCTACGTACAGTTCGTGGAAAGCGCCGGTGCCGACCTGCGCGGTGCCAGCGGTGCAGGACAGGGCGACCCCAATGTCGAAGCCGAAGCGGACATTCAGCGAGACATTGAGCATTTTGCCGAGTCCGGGCGTTTGTTTTACGAAATATCCGAACTGTCCAAGCTGCGTATTCCGACTGTATCCGTGATTTTTGGTGCGGCTACGGCCGGGGGGGCCTACCAGCCGGGCATGAGCGACTACAACATCATGGTGAAAAATCAGGCCATGGTGTCCTTGGGCGGCCCACCGCTGGTCAAAATGGCAACCGGCGAGGACGCCGACGCCGAGAGCCTTGGCGGTGCAGACATGCATACACAGATCTCGGGGCTCGGGGACTATCTGGCACAAGACGAAATGGACGGCATTCGCATTTGTCGCGAAGTTGTCTCCCACCTTAACTGGCGCAAGCTGGGACCAGAGCCCAAGAGCGTCTATACAGAACCCGAGCACAATCCTGAGGACCTACTGGGCATGGTATCCAAGGACCTCAAAAGCCCATTAGACATACGCGAAGTCATCATGCGCATTGTCGACGGTTCCGCCTTTGAGGAGTTCAAACCGCTGTACGGCCCGTCAGTGGTCTGTGGCTGGGCGTCAATTCACGGTTATCCCATTGGTATTTTGGGTAATAACGGTGCGCTGTTTTCCGAGTCAGCCGAAAAAGCCGCTCAGTTCATACAGCTGTGCAATCAAATCGACGTACCGCTGCTGTTCTTGCACAACATTACCGGGTTCATCGTTGGCACCGACTTCGAACAAGGCGGCATTACCAAGAACGGCTCTAAAATGGTCAATGCCGTGGCCAACTCCACGGTGCCACACATTACCGTTATCGTTGGGGCGTCTTACGGCGCGGGCAACTACGGCATGAGCGGACGCGCCTTTGGCACCAAGTTCACCTATATCTGGCCCCACTCCAAAATCGCTGTGATGGGACCGGCCGTGATGGCAGGTGTAATGACCATCGTCGGCAAGGGTGCAGCGGCTCGCCGGGGAATTGAATTCGATGAAGAGTCTGATGCTCAACGCGCGGCCTTTGCCGAACACTGGGCCGAAGAGCGATCCAAGGGTCTGTACGCCACCTCCAGAGTATCCGACGACGGCATGATCGATCCCCGGGATACCCGCAATGTCGTCGCCCTGTCGCTGTCGGCATGCCACAACAACGCCGTCAAAGGCACCAAGGAGTACGGCACATGGCGCATGTAATTCACCCTATCAGCCGACTACTGGTCGCAAACCGCGGCGAGATTGCGCGACGCATCAACCGCACCGCACGAGCCATGGGCATCAGTACCGTCGCAATTTATGCCGACGGCGATGCCAACGCCCCCTTTGTACTGGAAGCAGACACGGCCATCGCACTCGATGGTAAAAGCACCGGCGAAACTTATTTGGACGTGGCTAAAGTACTGGCTGCAGCCAAGCGCAGTGGTGCAGATGCCATACATCCGGGCTATGGCTTCCTATCGGAAAACCAATCATTCGCACAGGCGGTTATTGATGCCGGGGTGAAATGGCTGGGGCCCTCGCCAGAGGTTATTGGCCTGATGGGCGACAAACTCTCAGCCAAGCGCCTGATGGATGAGGCTGGGGTACCCACTCTGCCCGGCGTCGAAATCACCGAAGCAACTGACATTGTCGCTGCGGCCGCGGACATCGGTTATCCGGTGCTTGTCAAAGCGTCGGCAGGTGGCGGTGGTCGCGGTATGCGAGTCGTTGAAGCGGAAGCCGACTTACTGTCTGCCGTCGAAAGTGCCAAACGAGAGGCCGGTACGTCTTTTGGCGACGACACGGTCTTTCTGGAAAAATGGCTTGCCACGTCTCGACACATCGAAATCCAGATACTGGGTGATAACCACGGCAATCTGGTGCACTGCTACGAGCGAGAGTGCTCGATTCAGCGCCGACACCAAAAGATCATCGAAGAAGCCCCCTCGCCCGCCGTCGATGACGCCTTGCGTTCCCGCATGGGTGATGCCGCCATCGCCGCTGCGCGAAAGCTGGGCTATGCGTCGGCTGGCACCGTTGAATTCCTGCTCGGTGATAACGACGACTTCTATTTCTTGGAGGTAAACGCTCGCTTACAGGTCGAGCATCCGGTCACAGAGGAAATCATTGGCAAGGACTTAGTCCGCGAACAAATTCGGGTGGCCGAAGGCGAGACGCTGTCATTCACTCAACAAGAGATCTCCATCAACGGTCACGCTATCGAAGCGCGCCTCTACGCCGAAAACCCTGCCAAAGGGTTTCTGCCGTCACCGGGCCCGATATTGGTCTGGAAACCCGCCACCGCAGGCGGTGCGCGCTTCGATTCCGGTGTTGAGGCCGGCAGTGAAATCAGCACCCAGTTTGATCCGATGATCGCCAAAGTAATCGTCCACGCGCCCACGCGCCGCGAGGCCGCCGGCCGTCTGGCGAGAGCCTTGGAAACCACGGCAATCGCTGGGCTGAACACCAACAGGGACTTTTTGGTCACCACCTTGCGCACGCCAGAATACTTGGCAGGCGACACCACTACAGATTTCATCGAACGAGTAAAACCCGCGTTGCAGCGTCCATTGGAGCGATCCGAATGCGTGCAAACGGCGATCGCTGTAGCCATGGAGGCCCAGGCGGCACGTCGCGCAGCCGCCAAGGTGCTCAAGACACTGCCCAGCGGTTGGCGTAACTCCACCATGCCAATGCAATCGGTAACCTATCTGATTGGCAAGGACGAAATCACTCTGGCCTATCAAAGCCAACGCGACGGAAGCTTCAAAGTCATCTGCGATGACTTAACTTATGCAGTGACCATTCATCACGCCGGGGACGGGGTCGTCGACATCGCTCTCGACGGACAACGCATACAGTGTGATGTGCAGAAACACGGCACCCAGTGGCTGGTACACGGGGACAGCGGCGATCTTGTCTTGAATGAAGCCCCCCGTTATCCCGATCCGCGAGGCGTCGATACCGGCGGCGGCCTGACAGCACCCATGCCCGGAGCCGTTTTGGCAACGCAAGTCAGCGCCGGAACAAAAGTCAGCAAGGGCGACCTGCTGGTCATCTTGGAAGCCATGAAAATGGAACACCGCATCGTCGCGCCACGAGACGGCGTCGTCGACCAAGTACATGTCAGCGTGGGCGATCAAGTCGATAACGCCCAGCTACTCGTCACCCTGACCGAAGAGGAATCACCATGAGCGGAACCGAAGCCACCCTGTATGAAATCCGCAACGGTGCCGCGTGGATCACGCTGAACCGACCGGAAAACCGCAACGCCCTGTCGGCCATTTTGGTGACGGAGTTGTACGACCATTTAATGACATCGAATGCGAACGACGACGTGCGCTGCATTGTCATTACTGGCAATGGGCCAGCGTTTTGCGCTGGAGCCGATCTCAAAAGCCCGCCTGGGCAGCTGTCCGAAGGCAGTGACCGCGCGGTGCCCTACCACGAGGTGCTCACCGCCATTTTGGAGAGCCCCAAGCCAGTAATCACCGCGGTCAACGGGGCCGCCTTCGCCGGCGGTCTTGGGCTTGTTGGCGCGTCAGACATCGTGGTTACCCGTACCGATGTGCAGATGAGTTTCAGCGAGGTACGCATTGGCGTCATACCCGCGATCATTTCCGTGGTGTGCATGCCCAAACTCGGTGCGCACCACGGCATGAAATTGTTTTTGACCGGCGAGCGATTCGACGGTCAACAGGCCGTGAATATGGGCCTGGCGCATATCTCCGTGCCCGAAGGTCAATTGGTTAGCACGGTAGAAGAACAAATCGCCATGATTAACCTAGGCGGGCCGATTGCGGTGCAGGAATGCAAAAAACTGGCGCGACGCGTGCCGCAGCTTTCTATTGAAGAAGGGTTCAAAGAAACCGCCGAATGGAGCGCACGCATGTTCCGTTCCGCAGAAGGAGCCGAGGGGATGGCTTCGTTCCGCGAAAAACGCAAACCCAACTGGATCAAAGACTAACGAAGACCTGCGCGTTTTCGCAGGGTGAGGGGAGAACCTATGAACGACGTCATACGCATTGGCAACTGCAGCGGATTTTATGGAGATCGGCTAGATGCCGCTCGGGAAATGGTCGAGGGCGGACCGATTGATGTGTTAACCGGTGACTATCTGGCCGAGTTGACCATGTCGATTCTGTACAACCAGAAGCAATCTCGGGGTGAAGACACCGGCTACGTCGGCACGTTTCTCAAACAGATCAAAGACATTGCGGCGCTGTGTGCCGAAAAGAACATCAAGATTGTCAGTAATGCCGGCGGCTTAAACCCAAAGAGCATGGCCGCCGAGATTGAAAACATCCTCTGCGAACTCGGGCTTGGCCTGAAAGTCGCCTACATCGATGGGGACAACCTGCTCGACGATCTCGACGCTCTGCAGGCAGACGGCGAAACCTTTACCAACCTCGACACTCAAGAGGCTCTGGCGGACTCGGACGAAAAGGCGCTCACCGCCAACGCCTATCTGGGCGGCTGGGGTATCAAGGAGGCCCTGGATCAAGGCGCGGATATCGTCGTGTGCCCGCGGGTGACCGATGCGGCGGTGGTCATCGGACCTGCGGCCTGGAAATTCAACTGGCAACGCGACGACTACGACGCACTGGCCGGCGCACTGGCGGCAGGACATATCATCGAGTGCGGAGCCCAGTGCTGCGGCGGTAACTACGCATTTTTTGAGGAAGTGCCCAGCTTTCGCAATGTGGGCTATCCCATCGCGGAAATTGAAGCCGACGGCAACTTCACCATCACCAAACATCCGGGCACCGGCGGGCTGATTTCTGAGGGTACGGTCAAGGCCCAACTTCTGTATGAGATATCCACCCCTGCCTATTACAACCCGGATGTGATTGCCCACTTCGATACCATGGCCATTGAGCAGGTCGGCGACGATCGCGTCTACGTCAGTGGTTGCCGGGGCAGCAGCCCCCCTCCAACTCACAAGGTTTGCTTGAACACCCAAGGACCCTACAAACAGTCCATGGAAGTGCTGTTGACGGGCCTGGACATTGAAAAGAAGGCGGAGCTGTACCTCGACGCGGTCTTTCACAACCTCGGAGGACGGGAACAGTTTGACGACATCGATATTCAGCTGATTCGCAGCGATCACGACGATCCGGCCAGCAACGAGGTAGCCCACGCGGCGCTTCGAGTGACCATCACGGGACAAGACCCGAATAAATTTGGGCGTATCTTTGCGGCCAAAACGACGGAACTGGGCCTGGCCTGTATTCCCGGCAACACCGGCCGCGGCGCGGCAGGGTTCAATGGTGGGCCAGCCATCATTCACTGGCCTGCGCTGATCAGCAGCCAACGCCTTACCGAGCGCGTGCACTTTGGCGGCAAAACCACCGACGTGATGCCAACTCAACGACTGGGTCTGGATGAGATTTACTACCAAGAAATGCCGGCTAACATTGCGCCCGCACCAACCGGGCCCGCTGTACGCGTACCCTTTGGACGGTTGTTCGGAACACGCTCCGGCGACAAAGGTGGCAACGCGAACTGCGGCGTTTGGGCGCTAACCGATGAAGCCTACAGCTTCCTTTATGAGTACCTGACCGTCGAAGAATTCAAACGCTTGGTACCTGATTTTGGACAGTACGAGGTTGAGCGCTACGACATGCCTAACCTGCGCGCCATGAACTTTTACATCAAGGGTGTCCTGGGCACAGGGGCCGCGTCGAATCATCGCATCGACAAGCAAGCCAAAACCCTGGGTGAATATCTGCGGGCAAAGTACATCGAGGTACCACAGATACTGGCACAGTCCATCGCTTAGGCCGCATCGGTTGATGCGACGGTCAGCAGGACAATAACCGGTGTCCCTTGTCCCTTGCGGCCGAGGTTAGAAGTAACAGCCAACATGCATGGAAGCACGACATGATTGACCTGGCACGACGAACCAAACAACTGCGTGTTCTTGCGCTCGTCGGTGCCGTCTGCGCGACATCGGCCTTTGCCGATGGGCAGACGACCTGCGTCCCCTCTGAGAATGCTACCAAAGCCGTCTATTGGGGCGACCTGCATGTGCACACCCAGTATTCACTCGACGCCTACGCCTTTGGTGCCACGGCGACACCGTCGGACGCCTACCGATACGCCAAGGGCGAACCGCTCCTGCTGGCCAACGGCAGCACATCAAAAATCGACCGTCCATTGGATTTCGCCGCGGTTACCGATCATGCCGCCACCTTCGATCTGCTGTATCTGTGTACAGATCCCATGAATACCGACAACGACTACTGTCGCACGTTAAGAGAAGCCCGCGACAATCGGGATGGCCGCACATTGTTCAACGACTACCTGTTGCCCATCGTCGGTGCCGCCGATCCGGCACCAGCCGCGATCTGCGACGACAAGAATTTTTCCTGCGGCAACGCCATGGCCAATCAATGGCAACGCACTCAACACGCCGCTAACGAAGCCAACGAACCCTGTGAATTCACCGCCTTGATTGGCTACGAGTGGACGGCGTCGCCGGGTGGTAGGCACTGGCATCGCAACGTCATTTTTCGCGGCAGCACGGTTACCGAACAGCCCATCGACTACGTGCGCTACCCAGAGGTATCCATGCTTTGGCAACAACTCGATGCCCAATGCAAGGCGGAAAACCAATGCCATGTCTTGACCATACCGCACAACATCAACTGGGCAGACGGTGGGCCGACCTTTGCGGTCGAAAGCGAAGACAGAACCCTACGCACCCTGCGGGCGAAATTTGAGCGCCTTGCGGAGATGCATCAGGAGAAAGGCAACAGTGAATGCATGCCCGAAGACCCAAACGCAGACGCCGCCGATTGCGGCTTTGAACGGGTAATTGAGAACGTGGCCAAAACACGTCTCAGCGGTCCCTCCAAGTTATCAGCGGAGGACGCGTGGCAGCAGACACGTTCAAGCTACTACCGAACCTTGCTCGGCAGAGGCCTGCAAACCTATCAACGCAGCGAGGATAGGCAAAACCCGCTGATGCTCGGCGCTATCGCGTCTACCGACAACCACTTTGGCACCGCAGGCCGGGTTACAGAGGAAGGTTACCGGGGCAGCATTGCATCGCTGTTCTCCACAGACGAACAAGTGCTGAACAGTACCCAGTTTAATCCCGGCGGGCTGGTCGCCGTTTGGGCTAACCACAATACCCGGGGCGAGATCTTCGATGCCCTGCATCGCCGAGAGGCCTACGCCACCAGCGGCCCCAGAATCTCGCTGCAATTTTCTGCCGGCCCAGAGAGCGCGTGTGCCGCACACCCTCGGGTGCAAAAAGACCATACGGCCATGGGCGGCACATTGCCGGGAGCCACTCAAGCAGGCGTCTACTTCACTGTCTCCGCCCAGATGGATCACACGCCACTGGCCAAACTTCAGCTCGTCAAAGGCGAACTCTGGGAAGGCGAACTGAGGGAAACTGTCTTCGACCTGTTCAACGCCGAAGAGGGGCAAGCTCAGACTTGTGTCGCCTGGCTCGACGAAGACTTCAACCCCAATGCACCCAGCTATTGGTACGCCCGCGCCAGCGAAATACCCACCCCGCGATGGAGCAAGCTGTTGTGTGAATCGCTGGGAAAATGCGGCGACTATCCAAAAGCCGACCGCATGATTGAAGAGCGCGCTTGGTCTTCACCCATTTGGCATTTGCCCTAAACCTGAAAAGAGACCCCAAAAGACCTCGGGAACTAGCCCACGTCTGGATTCAAGGAATGGCGGGAGCTGGCAAAACCCTTGAGACCCAAGTCCTGCTGAATCCTCTGAACCATTGTCGAATGCATAGAGTCAAAGGGTATGCCAATGGAATCGGCGATCCTGACCATGCGCTGAAAATTCGCGGCCACGCCTGCAGCATCTACTAACACCGCCGGGCCTGCGGCAGTGAGCAAGGCTTTGCGACGCTCAGCGATGGCCTGCTCGTCACGCAACGCGATGCTTTCGGCAAAGTCCATCAACTCGGCACCGTAAGCAATGCCCATGGCTGCAACGGCTTTATCGCCGACTACCCCTTGCAGGTCTACTTCGGTATCCGTTTTCATCGCGCTCACACGGAGCATCATTGCGTGGGCAGAGGTTCAGTAAAAACACTCGTTCACCGAGGACACCCGCCCGGCGATCAATTCCATCTGCATGCGGTTGATGGATCGATTGTCGTCTTGCACGAAGTTTTGCATCCCTTGCAGAGACAAGTACTGTGCGCCGGCGATTTGCTGCCAGCCACGCACCGCATCCGGCACCAAGGAAAGCGCCCGAACCACGTTGGCGGCAGATTCAGGCAGCCACAGGTCGGCATTTTCACCAGTTGCGCCATCAGCAGGCATCGTTGGCACGAAGCCCATATCGTCCACCAGCGTAGTGGGGCGCTCAAAGGACGGTTCACCCGACTTAGACTCAGGCAGCGCTTGCAAAGGCATACCCAAGGCCCGATGGAACTCGTCGATACTGAATACCGTGACAACGATGCCCACCAGTTCCACGTAGGCTTCTTTACTCAAGCCGTTCGCCGCGTTGTCATCAACAAACGCCCGCGTGATGCGATTTTGGTCCGTGATGATTCGGTGCACGGCATCCACAACACGATCGGGTAATGGGCCCGTATTCTTATGAATTCCATCCACACCGTATGGGGAGAGGCGTTGCCTGCGCCGGACGCAGAACTCGCAGTTAATCGCCTCACGCGAGGACTCGGCGATAGACACGCGCTCCGCGCCAGTCCACCAATTGCCGGGAGCGGCCAAGGCCTCCCAATAAGCCGTATAGGCTTCAGGAATATCGCTTCTCACGGCAAAGTCTAAGTCACTGAAATCAAAGGCTGTCATGGCACTACCTGTTCTGTCTATTTTTTGGCTTGCGCTGCTATCCTTGGCCGAAAACCCACGTCAATTCAAGTAAAAAGGTCAACCAGCTCGGGCTTGTGAGCGGCGATTTCCTGCTGGGACAGCCCGTTGAGTTCATAAGGCAGCACAATCCAACGATCGGTCTCGCGTAGGTAATAATCCAGATCCGTCGCATCGCTCTCTGCGTGCTTCCAAAGCGCCGCCACACGAACCTCGGTGGGCATATTCCGCCTGAGCCCTCTTTTAAGCTGCTGAACCACAGCACGGGTATGTCGTCCGCTACGGTACACGTCGTCAACGATCAGCAACCTATCGTCAGCCGTCAGCGCCTCAAGGGCATAGCTCTTGCCATGCACTCTGATGTTTTCCGCGCGAGCAATGGATTGCTCGTACTGGGGCCGTCCACCATAAGAGGTACGAATGGTCGTATGATCTGCAGGCACCCCGAGATAGGCAAGGCACTCCTGTACCACCAGCGCCACGGTGCTACCGCCACGCCATAGGCCGACAATAAACGTGGGGCGATAGCCACTGGAATAGATCGACTCGCCCAATCGGTAGGCGTCTAGAATCTGGGATTCTTCTGATACAAAAATTTTATCGCTTTCAGACTGACTCAATCTCTTTGAACCTCGAAACTCACGTACACTGCTCCTAATATCTGAGCGGCTGGCGCCGACTCACAGTTTTTATTTAGCCAAGTTGAACTGACATGACCGACAAGCTTTATCTCGACGCCGATCGACTGTTAACCGATTCCTTTCGCTTGGCGGACCAAGTCTATCGCAGCGGCTTCGAGCCCACCTTCATTATGGCCCTTTGGCGCGGCGGGGCCCCTATCGGCCTGGCGGTGCAAGAATACTTCGCCTATCGGGAGATCGAAACCGATCACATTCTGGTTCGCACCAGTTCCTACCATGGTATCGATAATCAATCGCGAGAAGTGCAAATCTACGGTTTGAATTATTTGGTCAAGAACCTTCAAGCCGAAGACCGGGTGCTCATTGTCGATGACGTGTACGACACCGGCCGCACCATCGTCTCAATCATCGAAAGCATGCAAGACCGCCTGAAACTGAATATGCCTGAACAGGTTCGTGTGGCCGTCCCTTTCTATAAACCTGCGCGTAATCAAACGGATCGAGAGCCGGAGTACTTTCTTTACGAAAGCGACGAATGGCTCGTCTATCCTCATTCCGTGGAGGGTCTTTCGCCAGAAGAAATTCGCGAGCACAAGCCAGAAATTCACAAGATACTCGCCGCGCACCTGTAAACGGTAGGCTGTGACCGCCCTAACCGGTGATACGGCAAAGCTTAGAAGCCCGACTCAAATTCGGTAAGGCGAGTTTCCAACTGCCACTGCAGCGACGCCTTGGGGTTATCGGCCAAAAATGCCGCGCAACGGGCCGGCACCGCCTCGGCACCCAGCGTTGCCGTCGAACACGCGTCGACAGCGCGGCCACTCAACGTGTCTTGGAACAAACGTTCGCCCGGCAAAAAACTGTGCTGCAACGCATTGCGCGACATACCTCGCAACACCTCATAGTCCAAACCGTAAGTCGTCACTGCGCGCTGATATTCGTGGGTCAGGTCAATGCGCGACACACCTTCATCGTCGGTAGAGAGCGCGACCGGCACCCCATGCCGAAGGTAAACAGGTAAGGGGTGATCCGCATCAGCCACCTCTAAAATGACTTCGTTGCTGGTGAGATTGATCTCCACCAGAATTTGCTTGGCCGCCATGTTGCGAAGCAGGGCGTCCATGTCTGGGGCGTAAGCGATATCAATACCATGCCCAATGCGTTTCGCTCCGGCGATTTGAATAGCCGCGCCGATGTGCCAACCCAAATGCTCCGGCGGCACCAAGCCCAAGGTGAGTTCTCCAGCGTGTAGCGTGATGCCGGACTGCTGTGCAGGGAAATAGCTGCCAATTTCTGCAATAAAGCCCATGTGCTGCTCGTAGTCTCGCAGCGCTACGGCGTGATCTTCCGGGGCGACAAAATTCAGCCCGACCACCCGATCATCCGCAGCGACCAGCTTGAACGCCAACAAGGTTTGGGCATATACCTGAATGGGTGAGAGCGTTCTGATGACCTGACTGAGATATCGGACGGTAACTTCGCAACCCTCTCCTCGGTGCGGTGAGAGCCCATCACAACCTTGAAGCGCCCGGCGTCGGGCGTCGATTTGATCCATCTGAAGAACAACATCGGCAACAATCGCATCAACGGCAGCATGGTCGATCCGCGCGCCATAACTTGCTTCGAGATCTCCATTAGTTTGGGCATAGGCCGCCACCTCAAACATGCCCAAGCTTTGCATCAACTCCAAATATAAGATGTTCTGACTGGCCGCTCGACTGCTCACTTCCGCCACCATATCGCCACGGCGGCCAAAGGTAGCTGCGGTGAAACGCTCAAAGGTTGCAAAGAATTGATCGTGACCCGAAACCTGTCGGCGCTGGTAGTTACGCACGGACAAGGCATCGACCAAGGACTCGATACCGCCATTCGGCGTCATGCCCGCGAATATCTCGCGCAGGGCCTGCCCTTCGCCCTCAGGCTCGCAAGGCGGCAACGTGATGACCCCGCTCGGGTCTATGCACTTACCGTCTTCGGCTGCCCAACGCAAATAGGACTCGGCGTAGACGGCGCCCGACAGGTGGTTGTGTAGGTCACCCCCCTTGGGCATACGCTGCAGAAATTGACGCAACTGCAATGGCTGTTCTTTGATGGACTCCAGTCGCTGTGCGGCGGACTCGGCCCATGCCGTTGGCACAACCACGAGCAAGCAGACAAGAGCGACGCCTAATACTGCATACCGACTCGTCCAATATTCCCCAAAAACCGGTTGAGCCGATTTGAGTGACGAAAAAATAATGCGCTCCACTGTTTCTACCCTTCTGCTCGTGAAAAGCCGTCTCGCTCTACTGTTGAGCATCCGCATCAGGCACGTTTTGGCTACCCGGAATAGATACCGAATATCGGTCCCAGTCACTCAGAAGCTCGTCAATCACGATAGAGCCGACGATGTAGATGTTTTCAAGCGATGCCGCCAAACCGGCGTAACCATCGTTTTCTTTCAGCAGGTTCTCCGCAGCGCCTATGCCCGGTGGTTGCATGGTGTAGTTGCTGCCGCCGCGCAGCACCATAAAGCGGTCCACGTCGACTCGGCCAATGTTGTCCAGATAGGTCAGAGCCTGATACGTACCGGTCTCTTCCATCGCCGACGTCACGAAATCTGTCGCGCCATCGGACCAATAAAGCACCCATCGATTGGCCCAGTCGTTCATTAGCTTTCCGTGCCAGAACGTCATGGCCGCGATGTGTCCACCGGTCAGAACAAAGGGTGGTCGCTGGGCATTGGGGTGTTCTGTGTACAAAACATTGGTCTCGGACAGTGCTGGCGGATTGACCAATTCAGCATCCTTAGTCAACTCGAAGGCCCAATCGCGCAATGCCGGATTGGCTTGAAACATCTCGCCCGTGGGCTGAGGTCGCGCCGGGTCATAGGGAAAACTGGTGTGGCGCGCAAAGAAGCCTGTATCCCAATCCTCAGGCATTTCCCGGGCGTCGATTTCATGACCCAAGTCACCATCCACCAAATAAGATGACCAGGCTACCGAACCAATGGACGCGTCTTCCGGATCGATACCGGCGATGCCTGCTACCATCCAATAGGCCTGAGTAAGATCAAAGCGTGGATCCAGACCCAACGCCATGGTCGCCGTTGCAGACTTAGCGGTACCGATGCCGGTTACCATACCAAGCACTTGAGTCTCTGGGTTGTAGTACAAATCGTGGTGAGACTGCGGGAACGGAACTCGCTGGGTTAGATTTCGACGCGCTTTCCACAGCTGGAACTCACCCGCGGTATCGCCCTCATCGGCACCGATCTCAAACATAGTCACCACAACCACTTTAACCGGCAACACCGGCTCACTGGCGGCCGGGGGAGCGGACTGGGTGCAACCCGCCAAAACAGGAACGAAAAACAAGCACAGTGCCAGTCTTCGAAAATTCTGCAGTAAAACGGTGGGGACGAGAAATTTCGGCTGAAGGGTCAAGGTCACGGCGGCACTCCTGATAAGGCTGTTCTATTCGTGCCTCAGTGTGAGAATACGGATAACGTTTTTCCAGTCCTCACTGCTCTTTTACGAAGAAAAAGAGCCAAAACATGACCGTTTACTTTTGAGAAACAAAATTTGCCCCTTTGCAGAGCCTCTATTCACGCTCTCGCACCGTTTTGGTTCATATTGGGTATTGAATATCTATAACGTAACGCTACGACAGTTTATCTCTCTTTGGCCTATTTTTTGCTTCAATACTGTTAACTTTTGGTTAAAATTCGCGCGGAGAGAACCGGAGCTCTACCCTCTCGCACGCAAATATGCGTCGGGCCTCGAAGCGACGCGTCATATCAACTTAAATTGCACGAACCTCCTACAAAGGATCCCTCTATGAATTACCGGAATGTACGTCAACTACTCACATTGGGCGCCTTGCTCAGTGCGGTGACTGCGGTGGTACCCACTGCATTGGCCGAAGAAGAAGTGATGGAAGAAGTTGTGGTTACCGGCGACCTGAACAGTCTGCCCGGCGAAGACGTTAAGTCTATTTTTGGCTTCAACAAATCTATCTTGGAAACCCCTCGAAGCGTTTCTACCGTGAGCGAAGAGCTGATGGACCGCATGAACATGCAGGACATTGACGAGCTCGTTACCGTTTCGCCCGGTTCCTTTACTCAGTCGTTCTTCGGCGTAGCCGGCGGCTTAGATGTCCGAGGCACCCCTGGCGAAACCTACTTCCGCGGTATTCGCCGGCTGGACAACCCTGGCAACTACCCAACACCGATTGGTGCATCTGACCGAGTGGACATTGTGCGTGGGCCAGCCTCTCCTATCTATGGACCGTCCAAGATCGGTGGGTACCTCAACTTCAATCCTAAATCTGCCCGCATCGAAGAAACAGGCGCCTACATAGCTGAAAACACCGGGGCGTTGTCTTACACCACCGGTAGCTGGAACAAGAGCGTACTGACCGCGGAGGTGGGCGGCCCCGCTGAGTTCGCTGGCAAGCCCATGGGTTTCTACCTGTACGGCGAACTGGAAAATTCAGACAGCTTTTATGAAAACGCCCCTGGCGTTGAACAGTCGTTGATTCAGGGAAGCTTCGATCTGGACCTGAACGACAAAGTGCAGCTGCAGTTTGGCGGCATGTACCACGATTATTCTGGCGCTCAAAACGCGGGTTGGAACCGAATCACACAAGACCTGATCGACAACGGTACTTACATTACTGGTTCGCCGAGTCCTCTGGACACCGATGGCGACGGCAAAATTTCGCACCAGGAATACGACGTTGATGGCGACGGCTTCACTGACCTGAACCCATTTGCCTTCTGGTCTGGGGACAACGGACTGCCGGCAAATTCAACCCTGACCTTTGACGACATCAGCGGCTTCTTCAACAGCGATTTGCTGGCCCTAAACGACGTAGGCACTGCAATTCTGGACCCCAAGACAACGTTGATCGGCGCAGAAGATCGTTTGGAAAACCAAGTGACCACCCTATACCTGGACGTCATCATCGACACGGACGCTGGCTGGGAAGTAAAGAACCAGCTGTTCTATGAGTCCTACGAGAACCTCAACGAAAACGCCTATGGCTTTTCACAGTTCCATGAATCCTATGTCATCGAAGAAAAACTGGTGCTGTCGAAGACCTATACCTTCGATAGCCTAGTTGCATCTGTGCAGCTTTCGCCTTCCATTCGTTTCACAGACTTTGAACATGGCGATGACTACACCAACGAATACTTTGGCCGTCGCGATCTGACCGGCCCGAGCACCGCACTGGACGCGCGTTTGTTGGCCACCAGCATCGATGACGACTACACCGAGTACTACATTGGTGAGTACACGGACATTGGTCTGGCCTTCCTAACAGACTTGTCATGGGAAAACGGCTTGTCGCTGTTGATTGGCGCACGTCATGACCGACTGGACATGGAAAGCCGTCAGCCTGCAGACAAGCTGTTGCTTGCCAGCTCAAACAACTTTTGCACAGACGGTAGCTGCATCGATCTGTCAGCCGAAGACGACGTATCCGGTAATTCCTGGACCGTCAGCTTGTCTTACGAAATCGCCAACACGGGCATCATTCCTTACGTCACGATGTCAGAGCAGGCTACCGTCATCGCTGGCCAAGGCGCTGAGCTGACCGTAAGCAACATCGCTTCCGGTGGGGCCTTTGATTCCTCTGAACTCACTGAGTTTGGTGTTAAGGGCGAACTGCTTGAAGACGGTCGACTGTACTTCTCTCTGTCGCACTACGAGCAAGAGCGCACTGACT
The DNA here is from genome assembly GCA_042091155.1 of Gammaproteobacteria bacterium. GTDB lineage: Bacteria > Pseudomonadota > Gammaproteobacteria > Pseudomonadales > Azotimanducaceae > UBA4421. The sequence continues at coordinate 4,543 of JBELHZ010000004.1, read as the reverse complement.
TTTCAGCACAGTCCATTGTGACCAATCAGTCTGTAAAGACCGAAGGCACAGAATTCGAACTGCGCTGGGCTGTTAACGATGCCCTCTTTGTTGGCGCCACGTACACGAATGTAGAGGCCCTGAACCTCGCCAGCATCGACGATGGCAGCCGATTCAGCTTCTATGGTGCGGAAGATCTGCCGGCCATCGACCCAGCCTTGCTGTTCGGTGGACAAATTGGCGGACCCGTCAACGTTGCAGCCAGTGGCGGCCGGCGCGCTGGCATGCCAGAAAACATCTACTCCGTTTACGGTACGTATTTGTTTGATAACGGCGTCTCCGTCAGCGCTAGCGTCACCGACGTTGACTCTGTGGCATCAGGCTTCTCAAACAGCATCATGCTGCCGGCTTACACGCTGGTAAACATGACGCTGGGCTATGAAACCGAGTCATGGAAATTCTCGCTGACCGGCAAGAACCTGACAGACGAGCGTTACTTCCGCTCTAATTTCCCGAACCTGTTTGGTAGCACCATCGTCTTGCCAGAACTGCCAAGACACTTCATTGCCAAGGCCCAGTACTCCTTCTAAGGACTGCTTAGCCGCAATGAAAAGAACGTCCGGGCCCACTACGGCTCGGACGCTTCTCGCCCGCGCTCTTCAGACTTACCCGCCTAACTCCTCTTTCTTCTTTGCCTAGGATCACTCACCTCGGCGAGCGGCGCTTTCCTTCGTTTAGAGAAAGGCGAACTTACCCGCGAAGATCAGGGCGATCACATAGACCGCTGCCGGCACTTCATTGTGCCGCCGAGCAAGCAGCTTGATGGACACGTAGCTAATAAAGCCAATGCCAATACCATTAGCCACCGAAAAGCTCAGAGGCATCATGATAGCGGTCAGTAGCGCTGGGGTAGATTCTGTTACGTCGGGCCAATCAATGCCCACCAGACTTTGTGCCATGGAGGCCGAGACAAACAACAAGGCCGCCGCCGCCGCGTAACCCGGAATGCTTTGGGCTAGTGGCGCCAGCAGCAAGCAAACCAAAAAGAGCAGACCGACGACGACTGCGGTCAGGCCCGTACGGCCACCACTTTCCACACCCGCAGCGCTTTCGATGAAGCTAGTGGTAGACGATGTGCCGAGCAACGCGCCAACCGCCGTCGCCCCGGAGTCCGCCAACAGAGCCTTACCCAAACGCGGCAGGTTGCCGTCTTTGTCTACCAAGTCAGCCCGAGTCGCCACCGCTACCAAGGTGCCAGCGGTGTCAAAAACGTCAACGAGCAACAAGGTGAGAATAACGCTGAGCATGGAGATATCGAGGGCGGCCGCAATATCGAGCTGCATAAATACTGGCGCAGCAGAGGGCGGCGCAGCGACAACGCCGACAAATTCCGCTTGGCCGGTGAACCAGCCAATCAGCGACACCAGCAGCATGCCAATAATGACCGCACTGCGATTGCCACCCGCCGTGAGTGCCGTAATCGCAAAAAATCCCAACAAGGCCATGATCGGCGCGAAGGCGATAAGATCGCCTAAACTCACTAAGGTGGCTGGGTTTTGTACGACGATGCCGGCATTTTTCATCGCGATAAAGGCCAAGAAAAAACCAATGCCCGCAGCCATGCCAAGCTTCAGGTTTCGCGGGATGGAGTTGATCAGCCACGCCCTGATCGGTAGCAAGCTGATGATCACAAACAAGATGCCGGAGATAAAAACCGCACCCAGCGCTGCCTGCCAAGGCTGACCCGAACCGACCACGACGGCGTAGGTAAAGAACGCGTTCTGGCCCATGCCCGGTGCCATGCCGATGGGGTAATTCGCCATAATGCCCATGACTAAGGAACCAAACGCTGCGGCACAGCAAGTCGCGACGAAAACCGCGCCGAAGTCCATGCCAGCATCCGACAGAATCAGCGGATTCACAACGGTGATGTAGGCCATGGCCAAGAATGTTGTTAAACCGGCGAGAGCCTCGCGGGATACTGTCGTACCGTGATCGGTAAGACCAAAATACTGGTCAAGTGACCGCTGGGTCGTTTGCATCATCGGCATGAATCGCTCCTCATCCTGCATAGTGCTTTACTGCGAAAAAGAGCCGCTTGCCGCCCTTGCTAGAGCCTAAGTCTAAATCGGAAGGCCTTTTGTTGCTCTGGATTTTGTCGTTGGCTAAGGATTAGGCGACCGAGCATGACTCAGCCGTTTCACCAGCGCCTGGTGTTGGGGAAAACGCGCCATGAGCAAGTCTTTATAGCCCAACGTCATATCGTCGTATTCGAATCCCGGTGTTACCGCTTCACTAATGAGTCCAAAGCCATGAGCCCCGTCCGAGGGAATTTCCGAGGCTTTCCATACCCCTCCGGGTACGGTCAGCTGCAAGACCTGCCCATTACGCACATCGCTACCCATCACCGTCGTTTCGAGCTCGCCAGTCGGGTGCAACAAATGGTAGGTGATGGGATCACCCAGATGGAAATAATGAACAATGTCGGATCGGTTCAAATGAAAATGACCGATGGGCGACTCCGCCGCCAACAGATAAAAAATCGACGACATGGACAGCCGCTCGCCATCGTCTACCGTCAACAAAGTGTAATCTGAGGCGTAGGTACGTCGGAAGAAACCGCCCTCGACGTGGCCGTCCAGACCCAAGTATTTCACCAATTCCGACGCGGTTAATCGGGAGGCAGGCGTTGAGCTTGAGGGTTCCGCAAATGCGCTGGCCCCCAGAATCAACAAGACCCCAAGAGCAGTTCTTAGTCCAGCGATTGGCATCGGCTATCTCAAAGCAATGGATGACCCGACATTTTGCACCGAAGCCCGCGGCGTTCCCAGCACACAAATCATTCAACGCACACAGCGCTTGCTGGTCGTTTCAGAAGAGTGTCCAACGAAAACCCATCCCCCATGTTAGCGGATCGTCGAGCCGGGTATGGGCGGCGGCCAAACCGTTGACCGGATCCGCAACAAAGCCACCCGGATTCGTTGCGTATTCTTCATCCAACAAATTTTGGCCCCACAAGGCCACTTCCAAAACCTCATCCGGACTCAGCCAAGCGATGCGCGCGCTGAGCTGCTTTTTGTCTTGGAAATACCAAGGCCCTTCGAACAAAACCACCGTATTCCGGTCTGGCCCACTGTCTTCTTCAAACACATAGTCCACATGCACGAGTAAGGAGCCGGTTGGCACCCTTGGCGTCCAATCAAGACGCAAAGCGTAGTCCGTATCCGCCCGGCCTACCTGAGTATCGCCTCCGGCGAGCTCTCCTCTGGCATCGAAATACCGGTCGAGCACGCTTTCGGACTCGCGATAGGTACTGCTTGCCTCTAGCCGCAAGTCCTCGTTAAGCGACCACGTCACGACCAACTCGACGCCTTCAATGTCTTCTTCTCCACTCACCACCTTGGGTGAAGCGGTTGGGTCATCAGGACTGTCCTTGGTTGAGCGCGTTTCCTGTTTGTTATCCAACTCCATATAAAAGACTGCGGCTTCAACTCGCAGCTTACTTTCAAAAAAGTCGCCTTTTAAACCCAGCTCGTAATTGATGGTTTCTTCTGGGTCAAAGGGATCCACCACAAGAGACCTGAAGGTTTGGCCATCAAAACCACCGGATCGATAGCCCGTTGCAATGGAGGCGTAGGCCATGGCCAAATCCGAGAACTGCCAGTCCGTTACCAAGCGACCCGTGACCTTGCTCCAGGAGTCCGAACGCTCATATCGATCAAAGTCATTGCTGGGATCGTCGTCCACATCGCCCGGGTTATAGTTCAAAATCACAGGCGCAACAGGCCAATCCAGATCCGACGGGTTGGTTTTCCACGTATAGGTTTTGTCATCCCGGCTGTATCTCAGCCCGCCTGCGACTCGCCACCGCTCGGTAAACGTGTAGCTCAGGTCGGCAAAAACACCCCAGTTGTCAAAATCGCCGGTATTCTCCATGGTCTCAGTGAAAATCTGTCCAGAGAATGACGGCGGTAGAAAGGCGTCACCAATCCGATTTGACAAGGCAAGATAGGTGGCTTCATCGTCGCCATAGAAATCCCATGCATGGCTATTCTGCGCTGCCGCACGCTGGTCTTCAGCCACGCTCAGGACCGTTGCGTACTGCATATAGGCATCGGCCGTAACATGAACATCCGTGGTCTGTTTCAAGTTTTCCCGACTAAACGTTCCACCCACGATCAGGTCCATGCGATCGTTGACATAGCTCAGACGCATCTCGTTGTACCAGATGTCAGAATCTTCGATGTTGTTGGTATCGAAGTAACGACGTTTGTCGGCGGTACCGTCCTCCTCTTCCAAATTTTCGGTTTCCCAATCACGAAAACTGGTAATCGCAAACAGCGATAAACGGTCGCTCAACTCGTGATTCACTTTAAAGGAATACCCAACCATGTCGCGGCTTTCTCTGGCACCTACCACATCGTGCTCGGTGGTACCTGAGAACGGATTACCCTGTTCCGACTCTGTATCACCGTAGGCGTAGGGCCCAACACCGATGGCTGCGCGAGGGATGCTGGGTATCTGCAGTCGCTCAAGTCCGGGTAGGTGCCAAAAATCCTTGCCG
>JBELHZ010000035.1:0-26245 GCA_042091155.1 Gammaproteobacteria bacterium | reverse complement strand
CCTAAGCCGGGATCGGCACAAAGACATCATGGCCAGTTTGGCGTCGAGGTCTTCAAGTGCCGGTTCGGTCGAGCCACGTAGGCGCGACATCAGTTGACCGGATTCATCGCCGGCGCGTTTGTGAACACAGGTCGCCAGCTCGTTAGCTGGCGTACAGGGCTTTCAAGTGTGCCATGAACTGGGGTTGATCTGCGGCGGCGTCCGCGCGGATTTTTTGCACGTTGGCGCGTTCTTCCATGCGCTGACAATAGTCGTCCAGTCCGGGAACGTCTGATAAAGGATCCCGGTCGAGGAATCGCATCCCAACGCTGCGCACGACGGGTAAATTCAAAATCGCAGCAATGTCCGCAAGAGTGAAATCATCGCCATAGGCAAACTCTTGGAAGCTGGACAGTTTGGCCAAAGCGCCGACTGCCTTAGTGATCTTGGTGTCGAATTCTTCAAGTGTTGCCGGATCTGGCGGGGTGCCCAGCAGCAGATTGGGGATCAGTCGGCGCGCCACTAACTCAAAATACAGCTCAATAAACTGGGACAGTTCCTGCACCTTGGCCGCACCAAACGCCGAGTTCGGCAGCAACGAGGGTGTCGGATGAGCGCGCTCAATGTAGTCGAGAATCGCGCGAGACTCGCTGATAAAGCCCTCGGGTGTTTCCATTGCAGGCACCTTGCCCAGTGGGGTCCGGTTCAGGTACTCGGGCTTATAGTTTGCGCTAAAGCCGGTATAGGCCAGCACTTCTTCAAATTCGATCCCTTTTTCCATCATGGCCAGCTTTGGCACGTTGTAATAGTTGCTGGAGGAAAAGCCGTGGAGCTTGATCATGTTGTTTTCTCATCGTTGTTGTTGATTTCGTGTGTTTCGTTTCGCCTAAAGCCGACGGCTCTATGCGCGCTGTCTCGTGATCTCCATGGCAGCGGATTTCGTCCTGCTAGTCTGATCGAAGTAGGCGTTTACTGATCGTATGGCGCTCAATATCCGCAGCCCTAAAGTGAATGTTCCGCCAACGCTCCTCTGTGTAGAGCTTTGTTTGATCGCTAAAGTGAGGCGACGCTGGATCTCCGGCTTGGGAGTAGCTCAAAATCGCCTGGGCTTCGGGCCCGTTGTCGGTAAAGCTCAAAGCCATGATAAAGCTAGAACCGTGGATCACATTGTAACCGCTCTCAGACAAACTGTTGCTGTCTTCGATGAAGCGATTGCTCCCGGTGAACATTGGGGCCTCGGTTGTATTCGTTTTTGCGTTTGAGCTCATCTGCAAATTTGCGATGCCCTCGTGTCGGTTGCCGCCATGCAGCGGCCATTTTTCGTTCATGCGATGGCCGGTCTGAAGCTCGCCCAGTGGCACGTCTAAGGCGATGTTGTTATTGGTCAGCAACCGCTGGGCGGCGGCCAAATTGTCCAAGGCCGTTTGCGGATTCGCCAGTCCATTGGGTGTGGCCACAGGGTTGGCTGGATCAAAAGACTCAGCGAACAGAGCATTACCCAAGGTGATCTGGGCCGCAGGGTAGCGGGTGATCCATTCCCGGAAAAGCACCGCTCCTCGGGACTCGATATCGAACTTGCCATCCCATGCGGCCAAGACGTTGCAGCTGGCGCTGATATCGATGGACTGCTCATTCACCAAGCGTTTAGGGCTCTCTTTGCAGGCATTTAAGAGCTCGGGAAGTAGCAGTTTGGCGCTCAGACTGTCGTTGCCAAATAGGGCAGATTGAATTTCATCCATGTTAAATCGAGCGTCTTCTCCAGCGTAGTTGAAGGTGCTGTCAGGTCTGAGCAGCTCTATATTCATACGTGTGCGAAGACTGCGGGGAGAGGCCGTTGGCCCATATAAGGGTGAAAAGCCAGTGGCCGGGTTGTCCGGATCGCTTAACCAATAGCTGTCGTTGGCATTGAAAACGTAGTGATCGCTCTCGATGAGCGGGCGTTGCTCGAAGGGTACTGTGTTGGCGATGGGTGCTTGAGTATCCAGCCATTCAGTACTTTCGTTAGTCCCGTCAAGAATGACGAGGCCTCGGGTGAGGAAAAGCTGTTGCAGTTGCGGTACGGCAGCCAGTTGCTTTTGCCATGCCGCTATCACCGTATCGCTCAACGCGCCGACGGTGCTGTTATCGATATAGACCGCACGTCCGTCGGCAGATGCAGCAATGGTGTTGACCCAGGGCATGGCGTTGTACTGACGGTGCGCCTCGATAAAGGTATCCATGTCCTTGGCTTTCGCCATGGACTGCCATTGGATCAGCGCCGAGGTGTTTTCGCTGTTGGCATCGCGGATTGCAAAGACGGTAAGAGGGCTGCGCGCCATGCCCGGCAGGGCCATCAAGGGTCCGTGATGGGAAAACCATACCGTGTGGGAGATCGCCTCGACGCCGCCGGCGGAGGCAACGTCGATCGTTACCGTAGTCGAACGCAGATCGCGCCAGTCATCGTTCCATCGGTATTGAGTGGGATTGTCAGGGTTGAGCTGAAGCTGGTAAATCACCGTACGCTTAGAGTTGGACACGGTGTGGGTCCAGCCAACGGCTTCGTTGAAGCCAATAGTGACGCCGGGTAAGCCGATTAATCCCACACCATAGGCCTCGTATTCGCCAGGAATCGTCAGGTGTTTTTCCCAAAACCGCTGTATGCCGTACCAAGGGTAGTGGGGGTTCGCCAACAGCGCTCCGCGCTGATTTTCCGTGCGTTGTTTGCCCAGGGCCCAAGCGTTTGAGCCCATGCCGCTAAGTTCCAGTTTGCTGAGTGTGGTCGCCAGTGAGATTTGCGCTACGGCCACTTCGAGTTGGTCCTGAGGTTGCACAGGCGCTGCGGCAATAATGGCTTGTGCCGCTCGAGGCAGGGTTTGCAGCAGCATCAGGTATTGGGCCATGAACTCTTCAGCGGTGGCTGCACGGACCCAGTCAGCTGTATCGCACCAAGAACCAACCCCGTCCGGATTGGCTGCCAGAAAGTCGTTGTAACCCGCAGCGTAGCCCTTCAGCCACTCCCGAATGTCCGGGTTCTGCTCTGCGAGGGCGGTAGCCGCTCGGCCGGGTATATTCAACGCCTTGACCACAATGTCGCGGGCTGCGTTTGCGCTGGTGGCGTCCATGCCAAGAGCCAATGCGCTCTCGCCCCGGGATTGAGCCAGTGCCAACGCCATGTTGCATACATGATCTTCCGCCGCGGCATAGGCCTCGCCATAGCCGAGACCGCCGTAGGAATCTGCGGTGATATGTGCGATGCCGTATTCCGTGCGGATGACTTCTGCCTGATACTGAGCTCGACTTGCCGCGTCGTCGCTGTCCGCCGCGCAGCCTGCCATGGCAAACAAGGCCAAACAGCTTAAGAATGTGAAAGAATTGCTTATAAGTCGAGTCATTGTCGGTTCCCCTAACGTCGCAGACTGATTGAATTCGTCAACGGTTCAGCGCGGTCACGCGCGAAAGACTAAGCCTTGCACGTCTGCCTAAAGATGTCACAGCATAGACCGGCCTTCGACGCTGAACTGTCGAACGGCGGGATTTGCATTTTGTCCCCAGACGGTGATGATCGGCGGGGAGCAGATTGGGAGCGGAGTAGTAGATGGACGCAATATACGACCTCGGTGGTATGCAAGGATTCGGCATCGTACGCATGGAGCCAGATGAGCCGGTGTTTCACGAGCCGTGGCAGGCCACGGCGTTTGCCCTCATGGTCGCCACTCAGGTGGTCATGCGCAGTCATAACGCCGATGAATATCGCCACTCGATTGAGCGCATGAGTCCCGAACACTATTTGCAGGCTCACTATTACGAGCGAGTGCTGACAGGTACGACCACGCTGTTAGTCGAGAAGGGTTTTCTGGACGTGCGAAACCTTGAGGCGCGTTGCGGGGGTGAGTTCCCGCTAGCAAATCCCGTTGCGGCGAATCCCATGGCAGACCGCGAGCCACAAACCCAGGCACGGTTTAACGTGGGTGATCGTGTCCGCGTGCTGCCTGTCAGTCCTGCTGGGCATGTCCGGGCACCGAGGTTCTGTCGCGGACATGTAGGCACCGTATTACACAAAACACCCAAATTCTCTTTCCCCGATACCTCTGCCCATGGCGGAGAACGTCGTAAGGAGCATACCTACCACGTGGAATTTTTGGCCAGGGAGTTGTGGCCGGGCGAGGGCAATGCTAACGATTCCGTTGTGGTGGATTTATGGGACAGTTACCTGGAGGCGGCCTTACCGTGAGTGATCAAACAGCAGCGGACATTCAGCGACGCACCGAGGCGGTAAAAGATGAGCTAATCCACAAAGGGCTCATATCGGAACAAGAGGTGCAGCGTTTCTTGCATCTTGCCGAAGACTGGAAGCCTGAAAACGGTGCGCGGGTGGTGGCACGTGCCTGGACTGATCCAGCGTTTCGTCTGCGACTGTTGGACGATGCAACAGCCGCATGCGCCGAGATGGGCTATGCCGGTCTTCAGGGCGAGTACATTGTGGCGTTGGAGAACACGCCGGAGCAGCACAACGTCGTGGTCTGCACCCAATGCTCTTGTACGGCTTGGCCGGTGCTCGGTCTGCCGCCGGATTGGTACAAAAGCCCGGAATATCGGGCGCGTGTGGTCCGTCAGCCGAGGAGAGTGCTGAGCGAAATGGGGTTAGAACTCAGCCCAGACATTGGCGTGCGCGTATGGGAAACCAGCGCAGAGACACGCTACATGGTGGTTCCTTTGCGGCCAGCGGGAACCGAATCCTTGGCGGTTGATGAGTTGTCGGCGCTGGTGACGCGCGAAGCACTTATTGGCGTTGCCTTGGCAACGGATTTGGCACCTTAGCGCACGTTCAGGAAAGAAAATTCGCCGCCACCGCAAGCTGTGTTTTGGCCGGGAAACGATACACTTTAGTCTGACGCAACACAGTGACATGTTATGAATACGAACAATACGATGGGTGATTCTTTCGCGCCCGGCACGACGATCACGGGTCCCAGCGGGCAGCGGGCTCACCCTGAGACCATCGAGCACAGCAAACGTCTCGTCAAAAAACTGTACCGAGTGGGCGACAAGGCGTGGTCCCTGGTGGGCAATGGCCTGTCGAACCAATCCTTTATCGAAGGCCCTGAAGGCCTCATCGTGATCGACACTGGCGAATGCGATGAAGAGATGGCTGCAGCCCTCGCGGCAGTACGAGAAGAAACCAATGCGCCACTGGCGGCCTGTATCTATACGCACTTTCACTATGTGGGAGGGACTCAAGCCTTACTGGCTGAGAAGGCCGATCTTCCGATTTGGGGTCACGCGGGTATTCAGGCAAATCTGGATCGTTTTGGTGGTGAAATTGCCCCTCGCGTCACTCGAGGCTTGGTGCATCAGTTCGCCATCACCCTGCCCGAAGAGGGGCCCGATGGTGTGGTGAACGTGGGGTTGGGTAACTTTTTCCGCAACCCCGATCACGCACCATTTACTAACGGCTACGTGCCTGCCATGCATACCTTCGATGGTCCCACTAAGGCGACGATTGCCGGCTTGGATGTTGAGTTCTATCCCGCACCGTCGGATGCGACGGACTCGGCGACCATTTGGTTTCCCCAGTTAAAGCTGGCGGTCAATAACTTGCTTTGGCCTGCGCTGTTTAATGTATTCGCCATTCGTGGTGAAGAGTATCGAGACCCACGGGTGCTGATTCGTGGTCTGGATGAAATGGCCGAACTGGGCGCGGATCATTTGATCGGAGCCCATGGGCCACCGCTGTCGGGTCAGACGGAGATTGCCCAATGTTCCCGTGACTATCGGGACAGTATTCAGTTCATGTGGGATCAAACCGTTCGGTGCGCAAACCGGGGTCTGACTCTGAACGAAATCATCGCCGCCATTCAACTGCCTGAGTATTTCAAACAACACTATACGACCCAGCAACTGTACGGCGTGGTCGAACATCATGTGCGCCAGATTTATACCGGGCTGTTCGGCTGGTTCGACGAAGACGAGGCGAATCTGTTTCCAGTGCCAGCACCGGAACGATCGCAGAAGCTCATCGAAGGCTTTGGTGGTGTGGGCAGGGTGCGAGCGGCTATCGACGCGGCCTTGGAAGCGGACGATTTCCGCTGGGCTATTGAGCTGGCGTCTTGGCTGGTTCGATGCGAGCGCAATGCTCGAGGCCGAGCGGATGCCGGGGCGCGCGAAGATCGCCAGCGCTTGGCAACGGCGCTGCGGGGTGTGGCCTATACGACAACCTCGGCCAATGTGCGCAACTGGAGCTTAACCCGCGCCTTGGAGCTGGACGGTTCCAGTAATCTGGAGCGCTTTCGTACCCATCGTTTTCAGAAGCGTGAACTGGCTCGCCGCCCGGCGGTGGAATCCGTTGGTTTGTTGAGGGTTTTGCTCCTACCCGAGCGCGCTGGCGATATGGAACAGACGCTCCGGGTGATGTTTACCGATGGTGGCGATGCCAGTCTGACGATCCGCCACGGTGTGGCCGTGCCCGGAAAACGCCATGACGTGTCTTTGACCCTGTCCATTGCAAGCGATCACTGGTTCGACCTAATGGCCGGCAAGCTAAGCCTCAACCAAGCGCTAGCCGACGGTGTTGCCGAGTCTTCTAATGCCGCTGACGCGAGGTCTTTTTTGCGGTGCTTTGACCTCGAATCACTGAACAACTGAGGCCACGATGAGCGATATACCCAAACCTTCTGCGCCGTTCGCAGGAGATATCCAGCGTTTGCAGAAGGATGCGACTCCAAGTCCACTGGCGTTGAAAAAGGAAGCCGCAGGGTCGCCGAACATCTTACTGGTCATGCTGGACGACGTGGGTTTCGGCACCTGCAGCACCTTTGGCGGACCGATTCCAACACCCGGCGTCGATAAGGTTGCGGCGGCGGGTTTGAAATACAATCAGTTTCACACCACGGCGCTGTGTTCGCCGACCCGTGCATCGCTGTTGACCGGACGCAATCACCACAGCGTTCACATGGGTGGCATCACGGAAATCGCCAACAGTTTTCCGGCATACGACAGTGCGATACCGCCGGAAACCGCCACCATCGCTGAAATTCTGAAGCAAAACGGCTATTCAACCGGATGCTTTGGCAAGTGGCACCTAACGCCGTCTTGGGAGCAAAGCCCCGCGGGCCCCTTTGATCGCTGGCCAACCGGCATGGGCTTTGAACGTTTCTACGGCATTATCGGTGCAGAGGCGTCCCATTGGGAGCCTGCGGCCTATGACCAGACCACGCCGGTGGAACCGCATCTGGGTCGATCGGATTACCACCTCACCGAAGACTTGGCGGAAAAAGCCATTGAATGGATCGCGAAGCAGCAGGTCTCCGCGCCGGATAAGCCGTTCTTTTGCTACTTTGCGCCGGCTGCGGTGCATGCGCCGCATCATGTGGCTCCAGAGTGGATAGATAAATTCAAAGGCCAGTTTGATGACGGCTGGGATGCACTGCGCAACAGTATCTTTGAGCGTCAGTTGGCGATGGGAGCGATTCCACCTGAGACCGTGCTCACCGAACGCCCGGAGCAGGTACCCAGCTGGGATGAATATCCGGATCGATACAAACCCGTCGCGTCGCGTCTTATGGAAGTGTTTGCGGGTTTCATGGCCCACACCGACGCTCAGGTGGAAAAAGTCATCGACTACTTGATGGATCAGGATGCCTTCGATAACACTCTGGTGATTTATTTGACCGGCGACAACGGTGCATCGGCAGAAGGCACCGTCCACGGCGCGTGGAGCGCTCCGTCTTTCCAAAACGGTGTGCACGAAGACCCGGAGTGGCTGCTTGAGCATATGGAAGACTTTGGTACCGAACGCTGTGAAAATCATTTTAACGTCGGTTGGGCGTGGGCTCTGGATTCACCATTTCAGTGGATGAAGCAGGTGGCCTCCCACTTCGGCGGTACACGCAACGCTCTGGCGGTGTCTTGGCCTAAGGGTATTGGGGCAAGGGATGAGTTTCGCCAGCAGTTTCAACACGTCATCGATGTGTTTCCGACGTTGTTAGAGGTGGCCGGTATTCCAATGCCCGGACGGGTAAATGGCATTGAACAAGATGAGGTGCACGGCACCAGTATGGTGCCCACATTTGCCGACGCGTCGACACCGAGTACCCATGTGACACAGTACTTCGAAATTCTGGGCAATCGCGCGATCTATCACGATGGTTGGATGGCGTCGTGTTTTCATGGTCGCCTGCCTTGGATTCGGTTTGCAGGCTTTGAGTTCGATGGCGAACAAGAAGTCTGGGAGCTCTACCATGTGGCCGAAGACTTTTCTCAAAGCGTGGATCTCGCCGCCAAGCATCCGGAAAAGTTGCGTCAGCTGCAGGAACTGTTCGAGCAGGAAGCCGAGCGTTACGGCGTCTATCCGCTCCGCGATGCGTCGGGCAGACGCGGCGGCGACTATGCACCGCCGCATTCCTTGGAAGGCCACCGTAAAATGACCTATGGCCCCATGCATGTGCGGCTGCCGGAACACGGCGTGATAAATCTGAAAAACACCTCTTTCCGCATTACCGGTTCGGTTGCTACCGGCGAGGCGAGCACGGGTGTGATCGCCTGTCAGGGGGGCAATATGGCGGGCTGGAGTTTGTATCTCGACAGCGAGTCGCGGCCAACCTATGTGTATAACTGGTTTGGTCATGAATTCACGACCATTACCGGTAGTCCGCTGGGGCCGGGCGAGCACCAGATCTGTGTCGACTATGCTCACGATGGTGGCTTCGCCGCTGGCGGCGATCTGATGTTGTCTGTGGACGGTCAACGTGTTGCGACAGGTCGGATTGAACGATCGGTGCCCGTGATCTTCTCCATGAGTGGAGAGACCTTTGATGTGGGGCGCGATACCGGCTCACCGGTGGGCAAGTACCCGCACGATTTTGCCTTCTCCGGCAGCATTCAGGGCGTTACCTTGGAGCGGCTTGCCGAACCAACAGATGAGGTGAGGCAGCAAGAGCGGCGCGGCAAGTTTCAGGCGGGCTTGAGTGCCCAATAGCCCAGCACCTCGGACTGATACCTTGATAAAATGGCAGAGGAAGTGAGCACCGATGATCGACATTAACGGCATGGCCCATGTGATTTTGACCGTCAGCCAATTTGATAAGGCTCACCGTTTTTACAGCGGATTGTTACCTGAGTTTGGTATGACCAAGGTCAACGACGGTCCGGATTTTCTGTATCACGTGGGCGCACGCACGGCCATTGGCATACGGCGATGCGATCCTGAGTTTGAGCGGGAACGGTTTGAACAGTATCGAGTGGGGTTGCATCACATCTGTTTGCGCGCCAAAAGCCGAGAGGATATTGATCGAACCGCGAAGTTAGCCCTGTCGCTGGGAGCGACAATTATTCGCGGCCCGGAGGAGCGAGATTGGGCACCCGGGTATTACTATGTGTTGTTCGAAGATCCTGATGGCATTCGGTTAGAGGTCAATCATGTGCCGGGCGTCGGCCTATTAACCGATGACGCAACGTTTGGTTCCGCTGATGACTACGTGCGTCGCGACGGCAAGGATATCGTGACGCAGACCTGAACGATCATTGCGATACCCCCACACACAGGCGATCAGAGCGAGGAGAGTAGTGTGCAAAAGGCAGGACAAATCGAATTCTGGGGCGCAGGCACGATGCGCACTTTCAGGCCCTTATGGATCGCCGAAGAGCTTGGGCTTGACTACACCCTGCATGGGATTGGCCCCCGTACCGGTGAGACCCAGACACCTCATTACACTGGGTTGAACCCGAAACAAAAAGTGCCCTACATGACAGACGATCAGTTTGGTCTGTCCGAGAGTGTCGCCATCAGTCGTTATCTGATCGAACGCTACGGCAACGACGACACCATGGTGGCGCCATCATCCGTCGAAAGCCGAGCGCGCGAGGACGAGTGGGTCTCTTACGTGTATGGCGAACTGGACGAAACCTCGTTGTATGTTATGCGTCGACACGGAGATTTAAGTGAAATTTATGGCGACGCCCCGGCGGCAGTTGCTGCGGCTAAGGCCTATGCCGAAAAACATTTAAACGTAGTTGCACAGTTTGTAGACGGCAAAGACTTTTTGTTGGGCGACCGGCTGGGCTTAGCCGATGTGATGTTAGTGAGTTGTTTGGATTGGGCGGTGCATTATGGCTTTGAGCTGACGGACTCACTGCTTACGTATCAAGGGGTGCATCATGCCCGTGATGCCTACCGCCGTGCACATGATGCGAATTATTCGAAATGAATCAAACCAAAAGGACTGGTAAGTGCATCGCGGTCGAAAATTTCAAAGGATCTTTCAATGGGTTGTTTCATCGATATTTCCTGAGATGCGAGCTATCAATGAGGCGCTAAACAATCAAGCGACGCAATGATGTGGCGTCTGCTGGGCTGGAGACTGATTTGTATGAGCATCCGACTGGACAAGAAATGGGTCAGCAAGGACGATGCGTTGTTGCTGCTCAGAGGCAACTTAGGCGTGTATCAGTTAGCTGACGCGACTCAGCAGATTCGCTTCATCGGTTATGCCGGTGGTAAAAGCCTGTTCGGCTTGAAAGGCGAAATTCAGGCCGCCTTTCAAGACCACCCGACGGCAGCGCTGGTTCGTTGGGAAGTCACCAGCGCCTATATGAGTCGGTACAGAGAACTGTTGATGCTACACCTCCACGATCACGATGTGCTGCCTCCCGAAAACAATCCCATCCCTCTCGGTAAGTTGAGGCCTGCAGGATGAATCTACAACTCACAGAAGAACAAGAGCTGGTGATCGCCATGGTGCGGCGTTTCGTGCGTGATGAAATTCTGCCCTTGGAATATGACTTAGACCCGGATGCTGATGAGTTGGATCAGGCGGACCGGGCTCGTCTTATTGAAAAGACCAAGGAAATGGGTCTTTACGGATTGGATATTCCGCCGGCGTTCGGCGGTCCGGACATTGATCTGGTGACGCGCACCTTAATGGCCGTTGAAATGGCCCAGCATCGGGCAGGGCTCTATGCGCCCTGCTACGGTACCTTTGGCGGAGCTGGACTGGCTCAGTTGTTTGAAGCGACAGAAGAGCAAAAGGAAAAATATCTCTACCCAACACTGCGTGGCGAAAAGCGTGGTTTCTTTGGTCTGTCAGAGCCCTCTGGTGGCTCAGACCCGGCTCGCGCCATTCAAACCAAGGCGGTGCAGGACGGTGACGATTGGATCATCAATGGCGGCAAGCTCTGGATCAGCGGGGCAGACAAAGCACAATACGGTTTGGTGTTCGCGCGTACCGCCAATGATAAAGGCCGCAACGGAGTCACCTGCTTTATCGTTGATACCGACACACCGGGATTTGCCGTGCGCCGCATTGTGCATACGCTACGAAGTGCGCATTACGCGACGGAGCTTAGTTTTGACGACATGCGAGTGCCAGCAAGCAATATCCTCGGCGAACTGAACAAAGGCTTTGCGATTGCCAACGACCGCTTAACCAAGCAGCGGATTCCCTATGCGGCAGGCTGTATCGGTGTGGCGATCAAGGCTCAAGAGATGGCGTTAGAGTACGTGCCACAGCGGGAAACCTTTGGCGCGCCATTGTCTTCGCGTCAGTCCATTCAATGGATGCTGGTAGACAACGAGATCGATATCAAACAGTCCCTGTGGGTGACGCTGGAAGCGGCTTCGAAAGCACAGCGTGGCGAACCCTTCAGAAAAGAGGCCGCCATGGCGAAGCTGGTGGCGACGGAAGCGGGCGGGCGCGTGGTAGATCGCTGCATGCAAATGTTTGGGGGCTTGGGTGTGGCCAAGGACCTGCCTTTTGAGCGTTGGTTTCGTGAAATGCGGATTCGACGCATTGGCGAGGGGCCCAGTGAAGTGCAGCGGCATGTAATCGCTCGCGAGTTGCTTGGATCGTCACTAAGATAGAGTTTCAAAATCAGGAGGCTGACTATGCGCAGCAGCGACGAAGAAATTGACATCATTCGAAAGACGCTAGATTACAGCGCAACGGGTTCAACCCACTTGGAGCCTGGCCTGCTGAAGAATCCGGTATCGCACTACGCGGACCCTGCCCGGTTGCAACAAGAGCAGAACACGCTGTTTCGGCATTTTCCGATCATTGTGGGCCATGGGTCACAGGTGGCGGTCCCTGGCCAATTCTTTACGCACGACGAAACCGGCGTGCCGATACTGGTGACCCGAACCCGAGACGGGATCGTGAAGGCCTATATGAATGTCTGCCGGCATCGCGGTGGACGTATCGTGACCCAGGCTGCTGGCCAAGCGACAACGTTTTCTTGCCCCTACCACTCCTGGACCTACGATCTGGCGGGAAACTTGCGGGGAATACCCCAGCCATTCGGGTTCCAGGGGCTGAACAAGAAAGAACACGGATTGGTGGAGCTTCCAGCGTTTGAACGCTTCGGTCTGATTTGGGTGCGTCCCAGCGTCAGTGATGTGCCATTGGGCATCGATGCGTGGCTAGCGCCCATGGCTGAGCAATTGGCCTCTCTTGATCTCGGTTCTCATTATGTGTTCCGGGCATGGAACGTCGAGCTAAACATGGGCTGGCGAATTGCGCTCGAAGGTTTTCAAGAGTCTTATCACTTTTGTTCTGCCCATAAGCATACGGCGTGTTCTGCCTATTTGGACAATCAGTCGGTATTTTTGGATCAGTATCCCCATGTGCGGCATGCGGTACCCTTGGCGGATGCGGTTGCGCTGCGTGATGTCCCTGAGTCCGAGTGGGATTACCGTGCAAATTACATGACTCAGAACTATTTGTTTCCCTGTAATTTTGTGCAGGCAATGAGTGATCATGTGTACATCCATTCGGTCATTCCCACGGGCCCGGGCACCTGTGTCTTCAAGTGCATGATGCTGGTTCCTGGGTCACCGGAAACCGCCGAAGAAATCGCCAAGGCGGAACGATACTGGGAAGCCAATTACAATGTGGTTCGCACGGTTTTCGGCGAGGACTTTGCTATCGGCGAAGGCATTCAGCAGGGACTTTCCACGGGGGTGAACGAGCACTTTGTGATCGGCAAGTACGAGGCCGGTATTCAACTGGCCCAGCGTGCGATAGACGACGCTTTACAGGGGCGGTTGGTGTGTCCTGAAGTCGTAAGCCTACAGTAGACATTGCTGTGAGGCGCCTGGCGGGTAAGACATATACCGTTTGTTACTGGCTCGTCGCACTGCTGTGGGTGATGGCCTCGTCGGCGATGACGTCGTCGGCAATTGCCCAGCCAAACATCGTGTTGATTGTGGCCGAGGACATGAGTCCGCGGGTGGGGGCTTATGGTGACGTCGTTGCACAAACCCCCAACATCGATGCCCTGGCGGAACAGGGTGTGCGCTATACCCGCGTGTTTTCCGCCTCTGGGGTTTGCGCTCCCAATCGTTCCGCGCTGATCACCGGAGTCTATCCTCAGACCCTCGGTAGCCAACATATGCGCACGGTGAATCGCGACTATGAGGCGGTGCCGCCAGCAAACGTCAAGGCGTTCCCTGAACTGCTGCGGCAGGCGGGATACGCTACCGGGAATACTGCCAAAACGGACTACCAATTTGGCGAGCCGTTTACGGTATGGGATATCAATCACGGTAATTTCGCGCTGCCACCAGATCTTGCCCTATGGCGACAGCTGCCCCGGGACAAACCTTTCTTCGCCATGATCAATCTGATGTCTACTCATGAGAGTCGATTGGCGACCCTTGATACGAAGGGCCAAGGCGCGTTTGGGCCTGTGATCGCAGGCTTGGCCCTAGCCAGAGCAGCATTGGTTAGCGAGGTGACAGACCCTGCCGACGTATCCGTACCCGAATACTATCCGGATGTGCCCCTGGTCCGAGAGTCCATTGCCCAGCACTACGACAACATTCACTACATGGACGCTCAGGTGGGTGAGATTCTGGCGAACTTACAGGCCGATGCTTTGCTCGATACTACCGTGGTGATTTGGATCACGGATCATGGCGATGGCTTGCCCCGTGCCAAGCGCGCGGTCTATGACAGCGGTTTGCATATTCCGATGGTCATCCGATCGCCAGCAGGCGCCGGGGCCGGCGGTATCGACGCTCGACTGATTTCCATTGTTGATCTGGCACCATCGATTCTGCAGTTGGCCGGGGTGCCGGTACCTGACTTCGTGCAGGGGCAGAGCATGTTGGGCAGCGAATCGTTTCGAGACTATGTGTTTGCAGGTCGTGATCGCATGGATCAAGTGCCAGATCGCGTGCGCGCAGTGCGGGACCACCGCTATAAGTACATTCGCAACTACCGCTCTGAGCTACCGTATTTTCGGCCGCTGGCGTTTCGCGACATGTTCCCGGTGATGCAGGCGCTATGGGCGGGCAACGAGGCGGGCAGTTTGAGTCCGCAACAGCGGTTTTATTTTGTATCGCCTCGTCCATTGGAGGAGCTGTATGACACCCAGCAAGACCCACAAGAACTGATGAATTTGGCGGGACAACCCAGCCACGCGCGTACCTTGGATCGAATGCGGGGTGCCATGGACGACTGGTTGGCTCGGGTAGGCGACAAGAGCGCGGTAGACGAGGGTGACATGATTGAGTCCATGTGGCCCGGTGGGGAGCAGCCAATGACTGAAGCCCCCGTGATTGCATTAGGGGAACGGCAGCTGGTGATAACTTCCCGAACCCCGGGCGCGTCTATTGCCTATCGGGTGAAAAGCCGAGCCACTGCAGGTGTTTTCAGCAAGTCGGGCCCGTGGCAGATTTATACCAAGCCCGTTCCCTGGCCACTGGAAAACCCAGCCGGCCAGATTGAGGCCAAGGCGATTCGCTACGGCTACGCTGAGAGTGCCATCACCGGTTTCTCGCCGAACGGAATGCCCTAGCTCGCCAGGGCGACGCCTAGCCCGCGTAGCTCTGTTACGAGCTCGGCGCCCAGAGCCACTTCTTCTTCTGCGTGGGTGGCGCAAACCTTTATGTTGAACAGCCGCGTCCCCGCCTCGATATAGGGCGCAAGTTGTTCGGCTACCTCTGCCGGGGTTCCACTGGGGGTATACCGTTCAAATTTTTCGAACGGTATACGATAGAAGGCCTCCATGCCGTCTTTCACCGCAGTATGAGCCGCACCGCTATCCTTACTGTCTAGGCCTACCCAGGGCTGGTAGCCATGCATCCAGTCAACGTCGCGGCGACCGAGGGCTTCTGCCTGTTCGGTGACGCTCTTTACCGCTTGGGAAAAACGATTGGCCGAGCACCATACGCCGAGCCAGCCTTCGCCGAAGGTTGCGGTTCGGGTGAGTGCGGCATCGGACCTGCCGCCGACGATGACAGGAATGGGTGACGTTGGCGTTGGGCGTATGATGGCGTCCCGCACATCAAACTCTTTTCCTTGGAAGGTTACGGTCTCGCCGGCGAGCAATCCCCTGATAATCGCTAAGGATTCGTTGGCGCGAACGCCCCGGCGCTTCGGATTTACGCCACACACTTCCAGCTCGTGGGGGTCTTCGCCGCCAATACCCACCCCGAAGATCATGCGTCCCGGAGCTAAATTCGCCATGGAGGCCAGCTGTCTGGCGATCGGAAGCGGATGACGCAGGGGTAAAAGATAGATGCCTGTCATCACGCCAAGGGTTGGGTGCAGCTGGGATAGCGCCGCAACCTCCACAAAGCCATCGGTGCCGGAACCGTTGCGAAAGGACACGTGGTCCGCCATAAAAATATGGTCGAATCCGGATTTGGCGATTTGTGAGACGGTTTGCTGGCGCTGCTGCCAATCGAGTTTCCAGAGATTACTGGGTGTTGCTAACCCAAATTTCAGTGCGTCAGTCAAAGCTTGCTCCTTAGTAATGTGCTTCGTGTCTTGCGGAAGTGGTGCGGACTAAAGCCCAAGCGCCCGGTCGTCGAGACCGAGCATCACGCGGCCGGCCAGCTCCATTACAGGCTCGCCGACCATCATATGTGCTGCGGCCACGTGCACATCGCGAAAATGCTGCTGTAGGCAAGATGTCTCGTAGACGGATGTGCCGCCCATCAGTCGATACATCTGATCAATGACCTCAATGGCGGTGTTGACCGCATGCACGTTCGCCGTACGCATGCTGCGTCGATCCTCTAAGCCGCCCGGGCCGGTTTGGGCTGCCGCCCAGCCCGCGTCAATCGCCTGATAAAAATAGGCCCTAGCCGCGCTCAGAGCTGCGTCGGCTCCCGCGACAGCGATGTGTAAAGAGGGTCGGGAAGAGAGCGGTCGTCGGCTGCCTTGTGGCGTCTTTTCCTTGGCCGCACCAATAACTTCGTCGAGACAGGCCCGTGCCATACCCAGGCAAATGGCGCCGATGGGGATGCCCAACAATGCGAATTTGGGGAATTGGTAAATGGGTTGGTTGGCGTGATCGCCATCCTCCACATTGCCTGCCATCCGTTCGCTTGGCACCCAAACATTTTTCGCAACATAGTCGCTGGAGCCCGAACCACGCATGCCGGATACATGCCAGTTGTCAGCAATTTCAATCTCTTCGGGGCGAAAAAAGACCCGAGTCAGCAGCGGAGCGCCGACGACAGTCTCACCTTGAGCATCCACTTCGTGAATGCCACCGGATATCCATTGTGCGTTTCGGCAGCCGGATCCCCAGCGCCAATGGCCGTTAATCAAATATCCCGGCTTGCCGTCACGCTCTTCATGTAGGGCGGTACCGCTGTCCGCGAATACACCGCTGGTAATGACGTTGGGGTTTTCGAGCATGCGCTTGAGCTGTGTCTGGGGCAGGGCGCCAAACAAGTACTGTGAGGTTGCGCCAATGAAAATACACCAAGCTGTGGAGCCATTGGCCTTGGCGAGGGTTTCGCATAGCTGGCAGAACGTCGTTGGTGAAATGCCGAGTCCGCCCAAGGATTCTGGCACCACCAAACGATAGAAGCCCAAGGCGGCGAGCTGATCGGCCAAATCTTGTGGCAGCTGTCTTAGGTCGTCAATTTCACGACGTCGGTCGCTCAGTTCTGGGCGTAAACTCTCGGCGGCGTCCAGAACTGATGACGCTATCGCGTTGGCAGCGCTCATGGTTGCTTGATGTCCGTTGGACTCAGATCGTAGATGTTTCGCCAGTTCTCATCCATTTGTGGCAGCCACTGGGCTAGGAGAGGGGTGCTAGCCTGCTCGGGACTCAGTCCGCGTTGCAGGGTCAGGTACTTATAAACGAAGGCGGAAGCGCGATAATTCGCAGCACAGTGTACCCAGACCTCTTGACCCTGAGCGCGCATGGCGTCAACCACGGCAAAGAATTGCCTGAGATGCGCCGGGTTGGGGGCTTCCCAAGGTACCGGGATATGCACGTAGGTCATGCCGGTCTCGCTGACCAGACGGCCTTCTTCCGCCAAGGCATTTTCGGATGTGGGCATGGCTAAGTTCAGCACCACGTCAAAGCCAGCGGCGCGGATGTCGGCAAACTGGGTGGGTGAGGGTTGTCCTGACGAACCCAGGCCATCCGGCATTGGGTAGTAGTTGTAAATATCCGTCAGCGCGTTGTCGGCCAAGGACAGGGGTGAGGCCAGACAGCAGGCCACCGCCACGATCCATACATTGAGATGCTGCACGCTTTTCCCTCCAATCCATGCAAAACGTTTAGAGATAGTGTCAGCAACCGATGCAACGGGCAACGTCGGGACGCTGTGACATAGCGGTACAAAAGCAACCACCTCACAGGTAGCATCCTTGCCAAGAAGAGAGAGGAATCATGATGGACGTACGAACCCTAATGCGCCGAGCAGCGCAGCATTACAGCAGTCGAGAAGCCATTGTTCACAACGAAACCCGTCTGACCTTTGCGCAAGCTTGGGAGCGTGGCGTAAGGCTTGCTAACGGCTTGCTCAGTATGGGCTTGAAGCCCGGTGATCGAGTGGGCGTGTTGGAAGATAACTCCGTTGAAGCCTCGGATCTCTTTCAGGCCGCGGCCATCGCCAACTTGGTTCGGGTGCCACTCTATCCGCGCAACGGTCGTCCCGCCCATACCCATATGCTCGGCCATACCAATTGCCGTGCGTTGTTGGTGAGTGAGCATCACGCCCATGAAGTGGAAGGCTTACAGCAGGAACTGCCGGATCTGGAGCATATCTTTGTCAGAGACGCCGGCTATGAAGCGTGGCTTGCCAGTCAGTCGCCGGAAGACCCGGATGTGCCGGTGTCCCCGGACGACTACTTTATTATTCGCCACACCGGTGGCACGACGGGGTTGTCCAAGGGTGTGGCCTATACCCACAAGGCATGGCTGGCTGCGGGGCGGGACTGGTTTTATACCTTTCCGCCGGTGGAGCCCGGTGACAAGTGCTTACATCTGGGGCCTATCTCTCACGGTTCTGGCTACCAGTACTTACCGATGTGGCTGTCCGGTGGCTGCAATATCATGCTCGATCACTTTGATACCCAACACACCTTGGATGTCATCGAACACGAGGGGATCAACTTTCTCTTCATGGTACCCACCATGGTGAACGCCGTAGTCCACGACAATGGCGCCCGAGGCCGGGACTTTTCATCCCTGAAATGCCTGTTGGTGGCCGCTGCCCCGATTCAGGATGCCACGGCCTTGGCCGCGCGTGAGGTGTTCGGCGATGTTTTGTATCAAGGGTACGGGCAAACCGAAGTACTGCCAGTTTCCATGATGAATTCAGCCCAATGGTTTGCCCAAATTGAAGGGTCGAATCCGCTGCGCGCCTGTGGCTTGGCACTGCCATTTTCCGAAGTGGAAATCTGGGATGAAGACAATAATCCGGTGGCTACCAACGAGGTAGGCGAGATTGTTGCGCGTTCGGACGGCATGATGAGCGAATTCTGGAATAATCCAGAAGCCAGTGCCGAACGCATTGTTGATGGTTGGATCAAAACCGGCGACTTGGGCAAGCTGGATGCCAACGGGTATTTGTATGTCGTGGATCGTGCCGATGACATGATTATCTCGGGAGGCTTTAATATTTGGCCTGCAGAGATCGAAAACGTCTTGGCCGGCCATCCCGACGTGGTGGAGGTTGCCGCCTTTGGCATTCCTCATCAACGTTGGGGCGAAACACCCCATGCCCTGTGTGTGGTGGTGGAAGGCTCGTCGGTCACCGAACAGGAGCTGATTGACATGGTGAGCGCGGATCTGGGGTCTTATAAAAAGCCCGGCGGCGTCACAATTACGACTCAGGCTCTACCCAAAAGCCCGGTGGGCAAAATCAAACGCAAGGATTTACGTGAGCCTTTCTGGGCTGGTGTGGACAGACGGGTCTCTGGCAGTTGATACAGCCGGTGCTGGCAACAACCCAGAACCCGCTGAACATCGGTGTAGTCGGTGGCGGTATCGGCGGGTTAACCGCCGCGCTCTGCCTTGCGCGTGCGGGCCACCAAGTGCAGATTTTCGAGCAGGCAGAAGCGTGTGTTGCGACGGGTGCAGGCATACAAGTCTCACCCAATGCTTCCCGAGTGCTTCACCAACTGGGCTTGCAGGGTGCCCTGATGTCGAGTGGCTTCCTACCTAAGGCCACGCAAATGCGCAGCTGGCGCAGCGGGCGGGTCATTTCCGAAACAGCCTTGGGCGACGCGGCGGTAGAACGTTATGGCGCTCCCTACTATCACATCCATCGCGGTGACTTAATCAACATGTTGGTGTCTGCCATGGCGGAAGAGCCGAACATCACGCTTCGCTTTTCCAGTGGAGTCACCGGTTTTGACCAAGACGCCAGCGGTGTGCGATTGGTTGCTGGCGAACACGAACATCAGGTTGATTTGCTGATCGGTGCCGACGGCATACACTCCGCTGTGCGAGCGGGTCTGTGGGGTGACCAGCAGGCAGACTTCACTGGCAATGTGGCCTGGCGAATGCTGGTTCCCGTGAATCGCTTGCCTGAAGGGCTGATCGCCCCCAATGCCACGGTGTGGTGGGGGCCGGGAAAGCACTTTGTGCATTATTTGGTCAATGGTGGCGACTACGTCAACTGCGTCTGCGTGGTGGAGAAGGCAGGATGGCAGCCAGAATCCTGGGTCGAAGCGGGTTCTATGGTAGAGCTGCGGGCCGACTTCGCAGGCTGGCATGATTCGATTCAGCAGCTGCTCGCTCAGGCTGACGCTGGATCCTTATTCAAGTGGGGATTGTTTGACCGAGCACCCATGCGCTCTTGGGGCATTGATCGAGTGAGTCTGCTGGGTGATGCCTGCCACCCGACGCTGCCCTTTATGGCTCAAGGTGCCGCCATGGCGATAGAGGATGCGGTGGTGCTCACCAATTGTTTGAGTAGCGGTGCCGATGTCATTACAGCGCTGCAGCACTATGAAGATCTGCGTAAGGGTCGAACTGCCGGCGTTCAGCGCGGGTCGCGTCGTAACGCCACGGTGTTTCATTTGTCTGGTCTGAAAGCGTGGGTGCGCGATCGAGCTGCATCCCAGGCTGGCAAGCATTCCATGGATCGTTTGTACCGATACGATCCGTTAACCGTTGGTCTGGACGCGGCCACCAATGACTGAGGTCACATGGGTACTGTTGGCTGCGACTCTCTTGGCCGGAGCGGCTTCGCCCGGGCCGAGTCTGGCCTTGGTGCTGCGTGGCTCGCTGTTGGGCGGACAGGCTGCCGGTTTGATGACTGCTGTCGCGCACGGGCTCGGTGTTTGGCTCTACGCCATGGCCGTGGTGTTTGGCGTGGCGACTGTTTTGATTCACACCGGCTGGGTGATGCTGACGGTGCAAGTCCTGGGCGCACTGTTCTTGTGCTATCTCGGTACCCTGATGATTCGTAGCGGTCTGGCGGGTAGCGCCGGTGAAGACCATCAATCACAGGCCCAGGGTGTGACCCTGCCCCTGTGGCGGTATGCCAAAGACGGTTTCTTGATCGTCTTTTTGAATCCCAAAATCATGATTTTCTTTCTGGCGGTGTTCAGCCAGTTTTTGACCCCGGAACAACCGCTCTTAACCCAATTGATCGCGGCGACGTTGGCGGGTGTGATTGACGGTCTGTGGTATGCCCTTGTGGCGGTGTTGGTAAGCTGGGGCCGGTTTGGTGACCTTTTGCAGCGTTATGCCGGTCCCGTTGAGGTGTTTTTTGGCGTGATTTTATGGGGCATCTCCCTCACTATTTTATTGGGTCAGCTGTTGGCATTCGATTGAGTGCTCTGCAGCCGCAGCAACCGGAGAAGAGACATGTCCTTTTACGAAAAACGTATTTTGCCCCACGTCATTAACTGTGCCTGCGGTGCACCGGCAGTTGAGCGCCAACGAGAAAAGGTCGTGCCTCAAGCCGTTGGCCGGGTGCTGGAATTGGGCATCGGTACTGGGTTGAACGCCAAGCACTACGATGCAGGGGCGGTTACTCATGTGATTGGGGTTGATCCCAGCCGGGAAAGTTGGGTCCTTGCCCAGCCGAAAGTGAGGGATGCCAAGGTGCCCATTGAGTATTGTGAGGCCAGCGCCGAAGACATCCCGCTAGATTCCGATTCTGTCGACACGGCGGTCATTACCTATACCCTGTGTACTATTGTGAATCCCGAGCAAGCGTTAGCTGAAGTGGCTAGAGTGCTGCGTCCCGGGGGCTTGGTGTTGGTGGCGGAGCATGCATTGGCACCGGATGCTTGGGTAAGGAAATGGCAGCATCGCCTGGATGGGCTCTGGGGCAAAATCGCCGGTGGCTGCCATATTAATCGGGATATTAAGGGTCTGTTGGATAGCAGTCCCTTGGCCGTGGGTGAGTGGCAGGGCATGTATCTGCCCCAGACACCGCGGGTGGCCGGCTATAACGTTTGGGGTAGAGCGACATTGAGATGACACGGGAAGAATGCGGCTGATGACAGTGAAGTTGGTTGAACAAAAAGTGCCTCGGGGAGATGCGACACGACAGGCCTTGATGAAGGCAGCCGAGCGGCTGTTTGCAGAAAAGGGTCCCTCTAATGTGACCATACGCGAGATTGTTGAGAAAGCCGGCCAAAAGAACGAATCCGCATTGCAGTATCACTTCAAAAACATGGAGGGCCTGATACTCGCCACCCATCACTTTAGAGATCAACAAATTGTGGAGGCTCGGATGGCGTCTCTGGCGCTGCTGGAGAAGAGAACGGCCAGCCCGTCGCTGCGAGACGTTGTGCAGGTCATGGTGAAGCCCACGTTTATGCTGGCCCGAGAAAGTTCGGAGTTCCGTCGCTACATTCGTGCCTTCAGTTTGATGTTGGCGTCAGGCAACGTCTCTACCTTGGCGTCGGTCAGGCGGGGTTCAGGCGAATCCGACGACCGTATCGCTGTGCTTCTGGGGCAGGCGCTGCCCCACCTTGATTCAGAGGGTTTTGAACGACGTTTGGACTCGGCCATCCGCTTCATCAGCGTGTCGATGTATGCCCATTCCCACCAGACGAACGCGTTTAGGGGCAAGGCCAGCGACCTGTTTTTCAGTCATTTGATGGATGCCCTGGTGGGACTTTTGTCTGCCAAGGAGTCCGAGGAGACCTTGAAATTGGGTCGTGAAGTGGCGATTTTTGAGGGGCGTGGCAGCGAATAACGGCTGTTATGCTCAGATTAACCTGGAGAGGAAGAACGATGAGTAGATTAGAGCAACGTGTTGCGCCGCAGCAGCTGAGTGCGATCGTACAAAAGCGCATGGGCCAAATGCTGGTGGGATCGATGCTGGTCGTATTGTCCCTTGGTGTTTCAGCGGCGGAGAGTGATGAGCGCGAGGCGTTGATTAAGACCTTGCGTCAGGTGCATGCAAACTATCAGTCAGCCGATGAGGATGGTGACGGCAACCTGACAATGCGGCAGTTTCGGACCTTCATAGACGCCAATGCGGAAATTGACTTCGCCAGAGCAAGCCAGGTCAAACGCATGCGTGCCTACCGACCGGCATTTTTGGCCGTCGATCTCAACAACGACGGCAGCTTGTCATGGCAGGAATACGTTACCGTGCTGCGCAGCGCGGGTAACGCCGCGCGCTAGGCGGATCAGCTTTCTTGAAGGTGGCGCATAACGACTGAAAAATCTTTGTGCGCCAGACCCTGCTCGTCCAGTTGGGCATAGAGGCGTTCGGCCTGCTCCCCAAAGGGAATGGCCGCCTTGGCCCCCGTTGCTGCGTCTTGTGCCAGACGGAGATCCTTGAGCATCATGGCGACGGCAAACCCGGGTTCGTAGTCGTTGTTCGCGGGCGAAGCGGGCACGGGGCCGGGAGCCGGACAATACGAGGTCATAGACCAACACTGCCCGGATGCCTTGGAGGAGATATTAAAAAATGTCTCCGCATCCAGACCCAGTTTCTCGGCCAGATTGAATGCCTCCGATGTGGCGATCATGGAGATACCCAGCAGCATGTTGTTGGCGGTTTTAGCCGCCTGACCATTACCCGAAGGCCCGGCGTGAAATACGTTTTTGCCCATGGCTTCCAAAATGGGTGTTGCCTGCTGAAAATCCCCGGACTCGCCACCGACCATAAAGGTCAGTGTGCCGGCATTGGCGGCGGCCACGCCACCAGAGACGGGAGCGTCTAATGCCCTGAACTGTCTTTGCTGGGCTTGGGTGCCAGCGCTTCGCGCCTCCTCCACTGCGATGGTTGAGCAGTCAATGAGCAGGGCGCCATTGTCTGCGTGGGCCAACACGCCATCGTCGCCGAAGTAGACGGCGTGGACGTGTTTGCCGGCGGGTAGCATGGTGATCACGTATTCGGCATCACTGACGCATTGAGCAATGCTCGCTGCGGCGAGGGCACCGGCCTGCACGGCGTCTTCAACACTCTGGGGATTCAAGTCAAAGGCGCGTACCTGATGACCCGCCTTGGCCAAGTTGGCACACATGCCGCTCCCCATGTTGCCCAATCCAATGAAAGCGATATTACTCATCGTGTTCCCTTATCGTTATGTGTATTCGTTGTTCGCTGGGTTGGTGGTGCCTACCACTCAGCGATGCTGCCATCGGGGTGACGCCAAATCGGGTTGCGCCACCGATGGCCTTCCGCGGCCTTGGCTCGGACAGCTTCTTCGTTGATCTGAACGCCCAGTCCCGGGCCTTGAGGGATGGCAACGAAGCCGTCCTGAAAGGCGAAGACATCCGGGTTGTCTAGATAGCCGGTTAAGTCGTTTGCCTGGTTGTAATGAATGCCCTGACTCTGCTCCTGAATAAAGGCGTTTTGGCAAACTGCGTCTACCTGCAAACAAGCGGCCAAGGCGATGGGGCCTAAGGGGCAGTGCGGGGCCAGGGCGATGTCCCAGGTCTCGGCCATGTCCGCGATTTTTTTGCATTCGGTGATGCCGCCAGCGTGGGACAGATCCGGCTGGATGATGTCCGCAGCCCCCAAGGTAAACAGTGTTTTGAAGTCGAATCGTGAGAACAATCGCTCACCGGTCGCGATGGGTACATGTGTCTGCCGGCGTAGTTCTGCCATTGCGTCCAAGTGTTCGCTGAGCACGGGCTCTTCGATAAAGAGCGGTGAGTATGGCTCGATCGCGTGGATAAGGGCCTTGGCCATGGGAACGTGCACGCGCCCGTGAAAGTCCACGGCAATATCCAAGGCGCTACCTACCGCTTCTCTCAGATGGGCGATACGCTCGACCGCGTCATCGATCTTGCTGTGACTGTCGACGATCTGCATCTCTTCGGTGAGATTCATCTTGGTGGCTTTAAAACCGTCGGTGATGGCTTGTTGGGCACTGCTCACAATGTCAGCTGGTCGATCACCGCCAACCCAGGCGTAGACTCGAATGCGGTCGCGCACCTGACCGCCGAGCAGTTGATGAACCGGCGCGTCATGAAACTTACCCTTGATATCCCACAGGGCCTGATCGATGCCCGCAATGGCGCTCATGTGGATGCCGCCGCCGCGATAAAACCCGCCACGGTAGAGGGTTTGCCAGTGCCGTTCTATCTGGAGAGGGTCCTCGCCGATCAAATAGTCGGCAAGTTCCTCTACAGCAGCGGCGACGGTATGGGCACGGCCTTCCAAAACGGGTTCGCCCCAGCCCACCAAGCCTTCGTCGGTGGATATTTTCAAAAAACACCATCGCGGTGCGACGATAAAGGTTTCCAGAGCAGTGATTTTCATAGAGTTTGCTTTTGGTTCTGCGTTGAAATTAAAACTTTGCGCCGTTCAGCCAGATATCAGCCCGGGCCCAGCTTTTTTGCAGATCGTCGTTGACTGCAGGGTCATCCATGCCCCGGGCGGCCAGGGATTGCTGCAAACCGTGGAGCGACCAACCATTGTGCGGATGATCTTTCAGCTCATCACGAAAAACCGCTTCTGCCTTAGAGGGTTGTCCGGCATCGAGCAGTGTTTGGCCAAGCCAATGTCGGGCAGCAAAGGGCAGGGGTTCCGGCTCGTCGTAGTCGAGTGCGTCCTCTAAAGTCACCGCTTGGCCAAAGGCTTCCAGCGCGGCTTCAATATCGCCCTGATTGACCGAGATTTCTCCGGCTAAAATATGCGTCAGCACACCGACAACATGCTTCGCAGGATGGAAACGGATTTTATCTTCGGTAGTGGCGATGTACCCCCGCAGGGTTTTTAGGGCAGTTTCAGCGCCAACGAGGTCGCCACTCTTGAGCATGGCGTAGCCTTTAGCGAAGTCGTAAATCGCGGCAGAGGCCCCAGTGTCCGGTCGGTGATCCAATGCCAGCACCTCATCGAAGCGACCGAAGCGAATCAGGGTGGTGGCCTCGAACTGTGCGTCTCCAGCGTATTTCCGATAGTCCTTGCCCGCCTGGGTTGCGACGGCGCCTTGGCCGTCGTAGGAGGCGGCAAAGAGCAGCATGTGCAGGTTATGCGTGGGGCCGTAAGAAAAGCCCTTGCCTTGGGCTGCGAGCAGGTCGGCATTTTTTGCTGCAGTATTGGCGCGCACGGAACGACCCCATAAACCCACCTCATTCCAGGTATGCGATGGCATATGTTGAATGTGGCTGGCAAGAGGCACGGTAGACGCCAAGTGGTCGGCACAGGCCAGTGCCAGTTCGGGTTGCTGGCTGGATTCGGTGGCGTGGATGTACAGATGACAGGCGCCCGGGTGCTTGATGTCTTGTGCAAGCACCCGAGTCAAGACACCGTGCAGGCGCTGCAGATCCGGGTCGGCCAGATCCCGGTAGCCGCGCCGATCTTCCAGCAAAAATAAGGCAACTGCGTAAATCGCCGCGATGTTGTGATCGTCTGGGTAGGCCGCATAAACCTTGGCCATGGCATCGGCGAAGGCCTGATCGACGGGGCGGCGGCTGGTCGGGTCGTAGTTGGCTGGATAGCGCACGAGTGTGGCTTCGATTAGCGCGCGTTCCATGGCCGACACACCGCCCTTGAGTGCGACGGCCCGGCGAATGGCGACTCGGGCGGCAGCGGCTTGTTCACCACTCATGCCGCCGTTTAGGAAGGAGCCTCGCGAAAAGGCTTCGCCCCAAAAACACATGGCACAGGAGG
>JBELHZ010000034.1:0-29192 GCA_042091155.1 Gammaproteobacteria bacterium | reverse complement strand
ACCTGTAATCCCCGGTTTCGTAGACCGGTGCCTTATCCAGTTTGGCCACGGGTGCATTGGGCAGATCATTCTGCGGCCGGCATTATCTGGAAGAATGCGCCAGTTCTCAAGGTGTTTCCTCGTTTCCTTTTGAATTGGCTTTTCAGAACCCATCGCCAAGACCAAAAGAATCAGGATACTCTAGGAGTTGGGAACAGAGGGTTTTGTTATGAGTGATGGACTAGATCCGCTTGTGCTTGCAGGGCTTGAATTAATGCTCGTGGGCATGGGAACCGTTTTTGTGTTTCTGACGCTCTTGGTGTTTGTGGTGAAACTGATGAGTGCGATGGTGTCTCGCTTTGTGATGACAGAAGACCCGTTCGCAGCGTCTGTCTCCCAAAACAACGCGCCTGCCGCCATACCGACAGCCCATGTCGCTGCGATAGCTGCGGCCATTGATCAACACAGGAACCGCTAACGTAACGTTTGCCCATGCCAGCGTGAAATGCGTCTGGCTTAGAAGTCATAGAGATTGGAGAGGATAGTGAATCAACCTGCCCTGGGGATTACCGACGTCGTGTTGCGTGACGCGCATCAAAGTCTGCTGGCCACGCGGATGCGTATAGATGACATGTTGCCCATTGCCGAAAAACTGGATCAGGTGGGGTTCTGGTCGCTGGAGTCCTGGGGCGGCGCGACGTTTGATGCGTGTATTCGCTATCTAGGTGAAGACCCGTGGGAGCGTATTCGCTTGCTCAAGCAGGCCATGCCAAATACGCCGCAGCAAATGCTGTTGCGTGGCCAGAACATTTTAGGCTACCGGCACTACGCGGACGATTTGGTCGACAAGTTTGTGGAACGTGCGGCAGTGAATGGCGTTGATGTCTTTCGAATTTTTGATGCCATGAACGACATGCGCAATCTGCAGACGGCCATCAAGGCAACGCGGGCGAATGGCAAGCATGCACAGGGCACGATCTCCTATACGGTAAGTCCAGTGCATACGCTGGATTTATGGCTGGATCTGGGTAAGCAGATTGAGGATATGGGTGCCGACAGTCTGTGCATTAAAGATATGGCCGGACTGCTGAAACCCTATACCGCGTTTGAATTGGTGAGTGGTTTGAAGGACAGCCTGGACATTCCCATTCATATGCAATGCCATGCTACGACCGGTATGTCGACGACGACCTACCTAAAAGCGATTGAAGCCGGCATCGACAATGTCGATACAGCGATTTCCTCGATGAGCATGACCTACGGACATTCAGCAACGGAGTCTGTTGTGGCGATGCTCCAAGATCAGCCGCGTGATACCGGCCTGAACATCGAGTTGCTCGAAGAAATTTCTGCCTACTTCCGTGAGGTAAGGAAAAAATACGCCCAGTTCGAGGGCAGCCTGCGAGGCGTCGATTCTCGAATTTTGGTGGCTCAGGTGCCTGGCGGTATGCTGACCAATCTCGAGGGGCAGTTGAAAGAACAAAACGCCGCTGATCGATTAGATGAGGTGTTGGCCGAGATTCCAACAGTGCGTGAGGACCTGGGCATGATTCCCCTCGTTACGCCAACCTCGCAAATCGTCGGTACGCAGGCGGTGATCAATGTGCTCAGCGGTAGCCGTTACAGCACGATTACCCGGGAGTCGGCGGGGGTGCTGCGTGGCGAGTACGGTGCTACCCCGGCGTCCACGAATGCGGCCCTGCGACAGCGCGCCTTGGATGGTGACGAGCTCATTACCGATCGCCCGGCTGACCATCTTGCCCCAGAGTTGGATGCCCAAACGACGGCTTTGCGAGACCTTGCGCAGCAAGAAGGGTTTGGTCTGTCGGGATCGACTGGCGGTGAAGATGTCGACGATGTTTTAACCTATGCGCTGTTTCCTCAAGTAGCGGCAAAGTTTTTGGCAAACCGCGGCAATCCGGATGCGTTCGAGCCCGCACCGGGTCTGACGCCGGCAACGGCGGCTGTGAAGACTCCAGATACAGCCCAAGACACGGCCCACTACACGATTTCGGTGGATGGCCATGCCTATCAAGTGGTAGTGGCTGAGGGTGATGTCACTCTAGCGCCGTCGGTGCCAGTGGCGGTCCCAGAGCCTTCCTCTTCAGGCGCCGCCTCAAATCCTTCTGCCGCAACACACATCACGGCGGGTTTGGCGGGCACGATCCATCAAGTGTTGGTCAATGTGGGTGATGTGGTTAGCGATGGCCAAGTGGTGTGTATTTTGGAAGCCATGAAGATGGAAACCGAGGTTCGCGCCGTCTCTGCTGGGACAGTAAGTACCATCGGCATCAGTGTTGGCGATAGCGTGACGGTCGGCCAGAGTTTGATGAGTCTGGGTTAACGGGTCGATCCTCG
Source organism: Gammaproteobacteria bacterium (assembly GCA_042091155.1). Lineage (GTDB taxonomy): Bacteria > Pseudomonadota > Gammaproteobacteria > Pseudomonadales > Azotimanducaceae > UBA4421. The sequence continues at coordinate 26,855 of JBELHZ010000034.1, read as the reverse complement.
GCATCACGGGTCAGACGAACCCTCGAGAAGAAGCGAGATAATGGAGAGCGTTGTTGGAATTGATTGATCAACTTTGGGCTGGGTCGGGTCTGGCACAGATCAGTTCTGGTCAGGCCACGATGATTTTGGTCAGTCTGATTCTACTGTATCTGGCGATCGCCAAAAAATTCGAGCCGCTGTTGTTGGTGACCATTGGCTTTGGAGGATTGCTCAGCAACATCCCCGGGGTCGAGATCGCGACGGGCGACGGCTTGCTGCATCTGATCTACGTCGTTGGCATCGAGACCGGCGCATTTCCCTTGCTGATCTTTATGGGTGTGGGTGCCATGACCGACTTTGGTCCGGTGCTGGCGAACCCCAAAACCTTCCTGCTCGGAGCAGCGGCTCAGTTTGGTATTTTCGCCACGCTTCTTGGGGCTTTGGCATTGACAAGTATGGGCTGGATGGACTTCAGTCTGAGTCAGGCGGCGGCCATTGGTATCATCGGTGGTGCTGATGGGCCAACAGCGATCTTCGTGGCAGGAAAGCTTGCGCCAGAGCTGCTGGGAGCCATCGCCATTGCCGCCTACTCTTATATGGCGCTTGTGCCCATCATCCAGCCGCCCATTATGCGAGCGCTGACCAATGAACAGGAGCGCAGCATCGTCATGGTTCAGCTGCGGGACGTGAGTCAGCTCGAACGCATCATTTTTCCACTGTTATTGCTGCTATTGGTCGCGTTTTTGCTGCCCTCAGCTGCGCCCTTGCTGGGCATGTTTTGCTTTGGAAATCTCATGCGAGAGTGCGGCGTGGTGGAGCGGCTTGCGGACACCACGCGTAACTCGCTGATTAATATCGTTACGATCATGCTGGGCTTGGGCGTCGGCTCCAAGTTGCAGGCTGAGAATTTTCTGACAACCGAAACCCTCGGTATCTTGGTGCTTGGTATGCTCGCGTTCGCTATTGGCACTGCCAGCGGAGTGCTTATGGCGAAACTGATGAATCGCTTGTCCTCGACTCCCATTAACCCGCTGATTGGCGCGGCAGGCGTCAGTGCTGTGCCAATGGCCGCGCGAGTGGTTAACAAGGTTGGGTTGGAGTCCAATCCGCAGAATTACCTGTTGATGCATGCGATGGGGCCGAACGTAGCCGGCGTTATTGGCTCGGCGGTAGCGGCAGGTTTGATGATCATGCTTGTCGGCGGCTGATTAGCGATTTGATTCGACGGCTGGTAACATCGGCTTTCGTTTTTTGGCGGCATCCTATGAAATTCTCTGGTCTCATCCTCTTTCTGCTCAGTGCCTTTGCGCCGGTGGTTGCAATGGCAGAGTATTGGGTGTCGATCGCCAGTTTTAAAAATCGCGACAGCGCCGAATCCGCCTTGGTCAACGCCCAAAAGCAGATCGAAGCGTCATTGAAGGTGCTGGGTGCATCCACTGACAAAGGCTATTTCTTTAGGATCGCTGCAGGGCCCTATGGGACCCAAAATCAAGCCAAGGATGCCCAGGCTGTACTGGGTATGGCAGGCCTCAACAGCGGTTGGATTTGGCAGGCCGAGGGCATCGGGGTGGCAGACCAGCGTGCGGGGGATTTTGACACGTCAACAGAGCTTGAATCCCTTGAGTTCGATCGTGATTGGGACACGGGTCTCGACTATGAGAACGACCTCGATTTTGGCCCGGAAGATTCGCTTCTGCCTGAAGCAGTTGAGCCTGTCCAAGAGCCTCTGCCAGAAATCCCCGATACCGCGCCAAAAGGTTATCAGTTGAATAAACTCCAGCGCGAAGCGAGAGCGCCTCCGTTGGAACCGATAAACTTTGTTTTTTCTCTAAGCCAGACGCGCGCCAACTTACCGCCTTTTTCAGCCACACTCTCACCCTACACGATTCCCAGCGACACGATTCCCAGCGACACGATTCCCAGCGACACGATTCCCAGCGACACGATTCACAACGAATCAACCTCACTTAACGTCGTTACCTTCTCTCGAGATACACCGGTCACCCTCACGCGCAAGGATCAGGCTCAGGTTGATATTAAGATCAATGGTCTTCTAGACGAGGGCATCTGGCAGACGCTTGCCGGTGCCGATGGTTTTTTGGTGTCAGACCCCGAAACGTTGGCCAAGCCCGTGTATGAGACGGTGGTTAAAGCGTTCTATACCGACCGCGGTTTGTATGTGGCTGTGGCTATGGAGCAGCCACGCGCTACGCTGGTGCGGCGCTTGTCTGGCCGGGATGGGCGGCGGGTGAATCGTGACGCGTTTGGCGTCACATTGGACACTTCGGGTGAGGGTCGTTATGGCTATTGGATGAATGTTGCCCTAGGCGGTAGTCAGTCCGATGGTACCGTGTTGCCCGAGCGCCAATTTAGCAGCGATTGGGACGGTGCCTGGTATTCGGGTACTGCGATCACCGAAAAGGGATGGAGCGCGGAATTTTTTCTGCCTTGGTCTCAGGTTGCCATGCCTCAGAGCGGGAGCCAGCGTATGATTAACGTGGCTTTTTCGCGCACCGTGGCCTCTCTGGACGAGAGCTGGGGGCTGCCGGCCTTGCCCCGCAGTGAACCGTTATATATGTCCGCGATGCAACCTTGGGAACTGGAAGGGGTGTCGCCGCAACAGCAGTGGAGCTTTTTCCCCTACGTGTCTTCTGTAATGGATCTGCTGGAAAGCGACGCCAAACAAAACGTTGGAGCGGATGTGTTTTGGCGGCCGTCGACGAACCTTCAGGCAACCGCTGCCATCAAGCCGGACTTTGGCGCGGTGGAAAGCGATGATGTGGTGGTGAATCTCGGCGCGTTTGAAACCTTCTTTCCCGAAAAACGGTTATTTTTCCAAGAAGGTATTGAGGTGTTTACTGCGACACCTCGGGCTGAGGGTGGGGATCCGACGACCTTGCTGAACACGCGACGTATTGGCGGTATCGGCCGTGAGCCTGAATTGCCCGACGATGTGGAGCTCAGTGACTTGGAGCGGCAAAAGCCTGTGGAACTGATTGGTGCGCTGAAAACTGTGGGCTCGATAGGCGGCTTTCGCTATGGATTACTGGGTGCATCAGAGGACGATGCCGCCTATGAAGCCGACGGGGTTCGGTATGCTCAGTCCGGCACAGATTACGGGGTAGCGCGTGTCCTTTATGAAAGCAAGGGCAAGACCGGCGATTATCAAGCGTTGGGTTTCTTGTCCGCGGTGACCAGTCACGCCGAGCAAGACACCCAAGCACACGGTGTGGACTATCACTATCTGACCGCTCAGGGTGAGTGGAAAATCGACGGTCAATTTTTGTTTTCCAGTGCGGATGATCAAGACGACGGTTTTGGTGGTTTTGCGGATATCCGAAGAAACTTTGGCCAAGGTCGTCGTTTGCATCTGGGCTACTCGTATTACGATGAAGATCTCGACATCAATGATTTGGGGTTCTTGAAACGCAACGACTTGCGCGGGGCCAACGGACGGTATGAAGTGACCCGTTCGGACTCTCCGCGATACCGCAAACGTTACTTGTCTTACTGGTTTCGTTGGGAGCGGAACGCCGCTGGTGCCTATGTCCGCAAAGGGGTGGGTATGGATGGAGAGGTGGATTTGCTGAATCGCCACCAAATTCGTGTTGGCGTGGCCTACTTTCCTGGCCGAGACGAAGATTTGGACAGCCGAGATAACGGCACCTATCGATTCGGCGATCGCAATCGATTCGAATTACGCTACCGGACGGACCGAGCCAAGGCGCTCAGCTACGAGGTGAAACTCCGCCAAGAAACGGAAAAATTGGGTGGCACAAACGTGTCTCCAACCTTGAGCGTGACTTGGCGTCCTCAAGACAGTCTGAGTTTCGCTGCGACGTTACGATACGTGAATCGAACCGGCTGGCTGTTGTGGCGCAACGACATTGATTTCGCCACCTTTGATGCTGAGGAGTGGCGCCCGGAGGTGCGAATGGAGTATTTCGCAAGCGCTAAACACCAGTTTAAGTTATCGGCCCAGTGGGTAGGAATTCGGGCAAGCCAGCAGCGGAACTACCAGCTTCAGGTAGATGGCGCTGAGCTCACCCCGGTCGATAATAGCGTTGCTCGCAGTGACGACTTCGCAATTTCAAATCTCTCTCTACAGGCCCGTTATCGCTGGGAGATTGCGCCGTTGTCCGACTTGTTTGTCGTCTACACGCTGAACGGTAATCGCGAAGTGCCACGTGAAGCATTTGATGACCTGTTGTCCTCAACATTTGATGATCCATTTGCCGAACAGCTTGCGGTGAAATTGCGATACCGGTTTGGCTCGTGAAGCGTTTTAGAAATGCCACTCAGTGGGGGGTCTACGACGTTGGCGTCGAAAACGGCCAAGTTGTTGACGTAAAAGGTATCGACGAAGACCCAGCAGTATCCGATATCGGACGGGTCTTGCTTGATGGTGTGCAGCACAGCTCGCGCATACAGCGCCCGGCCATTCGCAAAGGTTGGCTCGAGAAACCGGGTCGGGGACGTGATCGCCGCGGGGCGGATGAATTTCACGATGTGCCTTGGGATGAAGCACTGGAAATAGCCGCCAATGAGCTCAAGCGCGTTGCGAATGAACATGGTAATACGGCGATTTTCGGCGGTTCCTACGGTTGGGCCAGTGCCGGCCGTTTTCATCATGCCCAATCTCAGCTTCACCGTTTCATCAATTTGATGGGCGGCTGCACCCGTGCCATGAATTCCTACAGCACCGCTGCCGCTCAGGTCATCCTGCCTCACATCATTGCCCCCTGGCCGCAGATGGAGCTACAGCAAACGACCCTTGAAAGCGTGGTCGCGCATACAGAGCTGTTCGTAGCCTTTGGTGGTCTCCCCTCAAGAAATGCACAAGTGGCCTACGGCGGGGTTACTGAGCATCGCACGGGCTTGGATCTGGCTCGCGCGCGCCAGGCTGGCGCTGAATTCGTCAATATTTCGCCGATTGCTCAAGACATCGATTCCCAGTTGCAGCCAGCGTGGTTGGCACCCATACCGGGCACTGACGTGGCGCTCATGTTGGGTTTGGCCTACGTTCTGGAAACTGAGGGTCTGGCGGCTCACGATTTTCTGCACAGCCACTGCGTCGGGTATCCCAAAGTAAAAGACTATGTGCTGGGATTAAGCGACGGAATGGCAAAATCGCCGGATTGGGCTTCCGCCATCTGTGGTGTGGACGCGAAGGATATCGAGGCGTTAGCAAGGAAGATGGCGCAGAAGCGCACGTTTTTGACCGCAGCCTGGTCGTTACAGCGCGGAGATCACGGTGAGCAACCTTATTGGATGTTGTGCACGCTGGCCGCCATGCTTGGGCAGATCGGAACGCCGGGAGGCGGGTTTGGCTTTGGTTACAGTGCAGAAGCCTTTGTTGGCACGAATTACAAGCGTTTCAATTGGGCAACGCTGCCCAAGGGGAGGAACCCAGCAGGGTTTTCCATTCCAGTAGCGCGTATTGCAGATATGTTGCTCAACCCCGGCGCCACAGTGGACTATGATGGTCGCGACATCGTATATCCGGATACCAAGCTGATTTACTGGGCCGGGGGTAATCCATTCCATCACCATCAAGATTTAAACCGACTGGTAGACGCTTGGCGCAAGCCGGACACGGTGATCGTGAACGAGCCGTGGTGGACCCCCGTGGCGCAGTGGGCAGACATTGTGTTTCCCGCGACCACGTCGTTGGAACGCTCGGATATTTGCGCTTCCAGTCACGACCCTTACGCTCACTACATGCAGCAGGCGCTTCCACCTCAACACGACGCACGATCAGACCATGACATATTCACGGGCCTGGCTGGAATGTTGGGTTTCGCTGAGGCTTTCACTGAAAACAAAAGCGAGCGCGACTGGCTCAGAGATATGTGGGAGCGTTCGCAACGATTGGCTGAGCAGCAAGGTTTCCAGCTGCCAACCTTTGAACAATTTGAATCTAAGGGCATGTACCGTCTGCCCGAAGAACCCCGGGTCCGGGATTGGTTGGCAAACTTCCGCGAGAACCCGAAGCGGTCACCGCTAGAGACGCCATCGGGCAAGCTTGAGCTCTACTCTGCAACGATTGCCGAGTTTGGCTACGACGATTGCCCGGGTCAAGCAAGTTGGCTTGAGCCGCAGGAATGGAAAGAAACGGATCGCTCTCGATATCCATTGCACTTGCTGTCACCTCAGCCTAAGCGGCGTCTGCACAGCCAATACGATCAAAGCAAGTACAGTCAAGATGGAAAGATTGACGGTCGCGAAGTGTTGACGATGCATCCCGATGCAGCAGCAGATCGCCGACTCAAGGCAGGGGCCTTGGTGCGTGTCTTTAATGAGCGCGGTGCGTGTTTGGCCGGGTTATCCCTGAATGCGAGGCAACGTAAAGATACGGTAACCTTGCCCACTGGGGCTTGGTTTAAGCCGTGTCCGGAAAGTGGTTTGGAGCAGAATGGTAACCCCAACGTACTGACTCGGGACAAGGGCACTTCAAGGTTGGCTCAAGGGCCGAGTGCGCACACCTGTTTGGTGCAAGTGGAGTCGATTGATTCGGTCAGATGACGAGGGGTTAGTCGGTCTCATCAAGGCTGGATTGTTGTCTGACCTCGAAAGCGCCCCGCACGTCCACAGCGAATGCATCCAAATACTCCTCAAGTATCATCTGGGCGGCGGCTTCAGAGCCATGCCGGCCAAACCGTTCGACGATCAATCCCGTTTCGCGATTAACGACTATCCACAGGGCGTGTTTCGACATGTCGGTCTCTGCAGTTGCGTTTTAAAGAGGGGTTTAGTCCGCAAGCGATGCGGCAAGTTTTTTAATGAGTCTAAGCTTAGCTGTTGGGCTGAGCTTTAGCGACTGATGTCCAAGCTCGTGTTCACTTAAAGTAACTGTTGTGCTTTCGGTGTGGTCAAGATCTAGCCAGCCAGACCGAAGCCCCATGCCTTGCTCGAGGCGGCGCGCCATGACATGACCAATTCGCTTTCCGCCTTTTAACTGAGACAGGTAGTTGGCTGAAATGCCTGTGATTGAAGAAACCTCCACTAAGGTTGAGTATCCCTCGAGAACCTGAAGAAAGTTTGCGTGTCTATTGTCAAATGCGCCGACCATGGGCGAGAAGGTATCAAAGGCGGGAAGTTATGACGATTACCTACCGACAAATAGTGCCCGTTATCCGACGAATAACGCTTGCTTTATGGAGTGCTGAACCGATGGCTTCAGGGTGCGTAGCCGTTGATGTTGGTGTTCTCGATCGAGTCGTTTCACACCGCTCGCGGGTGCGCACTAATAGTTGACTTAATTTTCACGACTAACCCAGCGTCTTCCATGGGTTCTTTCAAGCCAGTGAATAGCCGATGGAACCGGTTTTCCTACCGGAATGAATCTGTCGCGCAGACGTACAAATTGACGTACAAAATGAGCTATTAATTTTTAACTTATTGATATAAAAAGTGGTAGCCCCGACAGGAGTCGAACCTGTATCTATCGCTTCATACCCGCTACTGCTTTCACAGCCGCCTTGCGGCGTTTGTGGTCTGGACTTTCTCATAACCGTGGCGCGATCTGCGCGTTAGGTTGCATCCGTCAAGTCTCTACACCTTCCAAGCACCAGAGGTGCGCCTGGCTTGGCTCGGGATTGCCATGCTTAGGAATGACCAATGCCATTGCCAAGTGCAGGTTTCCCCGAATTTGAATGCTTCTCACCAGTGGTTTCCCGTCTGGTGACCCAATTTTTAGGAGGCGATCGTTCTATCCATTGAACTACGGAGCCAGAGGATCATGATACCAAGATGTCTCTGATCACCATAGCTGCAATGCGGCGGACGAAAGAGGTTCTAATCAGACCACTTGTCAAAACGCAAAATTTCTTCCAAGGGTTTGCGTGAGACGGGGCCGAATGTGCCCAGTGGGTAGCCGACGGGGATAAGCGCGTAGGCCGCCATGGAATCTGGCAGGTTCAGAGTCTTGGCAACAGCCTTACGGTCGTTTAGCGCCAATGTGGTGGGTGCGGCACCGAGGTCTAAAGCGCGTGCGGCAAGCAGCAGGTTTTGAATGCCTGGCCAGATGGAGCCGTTGCCTCGGGCGATCATGTCGTTGGTCGCCGGTGCGCCGAAATCCATGCAAGCGATGATCAACGCAGGAATCTCGTGCATATGATCTCTTTGCCATACTACCGCGTCGACCATCCGCTTGCGCTTGTCCCCGCTCTGATGAGACAGGCTGCCCGGATTGTCGATCAGTGGCGCAAGGTAGGTGTCGACGCCTTGACGATTCAACTCTGCGAGCTGTTGCTTTGTGTCAGCGTCGCGCACAACGATCCAGCGTGCGCCTTGGGTATTGGATCCGGAGGGTGCCTGGTTTGCTGCGCTGATGAGATCCCGCAGCAACGTTTCGGGTACTTCACGGGAGTCCAAACGACGCATGGCTCGGCAGTTGTACATGGTGTCGAAAACACCCATCTGGCTGGTTGATTCTGACATGAACAATATTCTCCCCAGTGAGTTCAGGTATTCGATCCTACGTCTGTAGGCTGCTGTAGTCTTCCCAAAAATTGGGGTAGGTTTTGTTTACAACACTTTTGTCATCGACGCTTAAGGTACCGAAGGCGCTTCCCAGGGTGGCGAAAGCCATGGCCATGCGGTGATCGTGGTATGTGGTTAGACGGTGTGCAGACGGCGGTCTCTGCAGCAGCGGCTCAATAGCGATACTGGCGTGGGTGGTGCTCAGCGACACGCCCATCGCCTCTAGTTCTCTGGCCGGACACTCCAGGCGGTCACACTCTTTGTGGTGCAAAGACTGCAGGCCCGTAATTTCAATCGGTGCTGGTAATAGCGGAGCCATGGCGATCAGCGTCAGGGCAACATCGGGCATTTCCTGCATGTCAATACGCGCAAGCGGACTGAGCTGCTCTGGACCGCTAATACGTGTCATACCTTGTCGCTCAACGGTGGCACCGAGCAACGTCATGATATGGCAAAAGCCGTAATCACCTTGAACGCTGCTTGCGTCCAGATTGGTGAGTGTCACGGTGCCGTGGTGCAGTGTTGCCAAGGCTGAAAAATAGCTCGCAGCGGAAGCGTCTCCCTCAACCACGTACCTGCCGGCGGGATAGCTTGCGGCGGGAATGTGCAGCGTCTCTGGGGTGGCCCAGTGGCCAATGACCGATCGTTTGCTCATCTCGTTCAGCGTGATGTCGATGTAGGGTCGAGAAACCAGATCACCGTCGATGTGTATGACCTGCTGGTCTTTGTCCTGGCGGCGAGCCAGCACTGGCGCAATGACCATTAAGGCGGTGATGTATTGGCTTGATAGCGAGCCGTCGATGCGCAGCGTGTCTTGCACATGAATTGGGCCGCTAATGGTGGCTGGGAGTCCGCCGTCTTCGCTGTCGATCTGGCAGCCGTGCTGGCGCAGCACGTCAAATAGCGGTGCGTTGGTTCGAACGCGCAAGGAGTCGTGGCCGTCGATTAGCGTGCTACCGGTGCGCAGCGCCGCAAGGGCAATCAGTAGGCGAGTGGATGCGCCGCTCATTCGGGCATTAAGCGCCACGGTCTGGGAGCCAAAATCCATCGGGCCCGTGACAAGAAGGGAACGCCCCTGTGTCTCAACGGTGACGCCGAGTGCTTTGAGACAGTCGATCATCGCATCGGTATCGTCGCATTCAGGAATACCCGTGATACGACTGGTGCCTGAAACCAATGCGCTCATGGCCAACTGACGTAGGGCAATAGACTTGCTGCCTGGTAATGTAATGTTGGCTTCAAACCCCGGCGACAACTTAGGGATAGTAAAAGAGGGCTCGGGTATCATGACGCTTCAGTATTTTGGTTTCGGGACACTTTAACTCAGCCCCAGTCACTTTGATAATCGCGCTCGCTTTTTAGTGTTTGGCGAACATGTCTGATTGGTGTGCTTGGGTTTTGGATCGTCACAGGTTAGGGGAGCAAGTCGTGGGTAATTTTTTTGCAGAGCTTGAACGAGGGTTTGAGGCGAATACCGGTCAGACCGCCTTGATGCTCGTTGATCGAGACGATTGGACCTATCGGGATCTTGTTCATTACATCAACCGCGCTGCATCTGAGTTACAGGCTTTTGGCGTACAGCCGGGTGATCGCGTGTTCGTGCAGGTACAGAAGTCGGCGGAAAATTTGGCCCTGTATCTGGCCTGCCTAAAGTTGGGCTTGGTCTATGTCCCTCTGAACACGGCCTATACCGAGACCGAGCTCGATTACTTTGTCAGTGACGCCGAACCGGTACTCTATGTGGGCGACCAGACTCGTACGGATGTGGCTTGTGCCAAATTGCAGACGGGGATTGCTCAGCAACTGCTGGCATTTGGGTCTGGCGTTGCCGGGAAAAAAGTTCAGCAGCCTATTGCGACTGAACCCAGAGAAAGCACTGATCTGGCGGCGATTTTATACACCTCAGGAACCACCGGTCGCTCCAAGGGGGCAATGCTCAGTCATGGCAATCTGTCCTCGAACGCCCGCTCGTTGAGTGATGAGTGGGGCTGGCAAGGCTCCGACGTCCTGCTAAATGCGCTGCCCATCTTTCATGTGCATGGTCTGTTTATTGCCAGCCACTGTGCGCTCCTCAATGGTACGCCCATGATTTTTTTGGAGAAATTTGAGGCGTCTCAGGTCATGGCTCGGCTGCCCGACGCCACGGTCATGATGGGTGTGCCCACGTTTTATACCCGACTGTTGGATCGGCAGGATTTGAACCAAGATTTTGTTGCCCATATGAGGGTCTTTATCTGCGGTTCTGCTCCGCTCACCGAGCAAACCTTTGGCGAATGGGAACAGCGAACAGGCCACCGTATTTTAGAACGCTACGGTATGAGCGAAACCATTATTAACACCAGTAACCCCTTAGAGGGTGAGCGAGTTGCGGGAACCGTCGGTTATGCGCTGCCCGGGCAGCAGGTGCGCGTCGCGGATGAGGTTGGTGTACCCGTGCCCTCGGGCGAGGTGGGCATGATCGAAGTCGCTGGCCCCAATGTGTTTCAGGGTTATTGGCGCATGCCGGAAAAAACCGCCGAAGAACTGCGCGAGGATGGATTCTTCATCACTGGTGATTTGGGCGTGCAGGATGCCGACGGTCGGCTCAGCATTGTCGGTCGGTCAAAAGATTTGGTTATTTCCGGCGGTTACAACGTGTATCCCAAGGAAGTAGAAGTTGTGCTGGACGAGATGCCGGAGGTGGCGGAGTCCGCGGTAATCGGTGTGCCCCATCGAGACTTCGGTGAGGCAGTGGTGGCGGTGGTGGTCGCCTCGGGGGCAGAGGTTACGCTTCGGGACATTGAGCAGGCCCTGGGTTCCCGTTTGGCCCGATTTAAACAGCCTAAGCAGGTGGTGAATGTGCCAGAACTGCCGCGCAATACCATGGGTAAGGTGCAAAAGAACAAGCTGCGCGAATTGCACAGCAATCTGTTTGATGCCTAGCCTCTCGGCCGAGACGCAACAGGCTGCCAAGGCAGCCTGTTGCGTCGTGTTGCCTGGGGTTTAGTGAGCGTCTTTGACGTCCAAAGAGTCGCGTAGCTCGCGCTTGAGAAATTTGCCTGATGCGTTTCGAGGTAAGGCTTCTTCAACAAACCAGAAGTAACGTGGCACCTTGAATTTGGCCAGTTGAGTGGCGCAGTGATCACGCAGGGTGTCCGCCGACGCGGTTGCCCCGGGCTTCAGGAAGACGGCGATACCCACTTCCTCGCCTAGGCGGTCATCGGCTACACCAAATACCGTGCATTCTGCGACGTCGGCGTGATCGAAGATGGCGCTTTCGACTTCTGCACAATAGATGTTCTCGCCGCCGCGCAACACCATGTCCTTGATCCGATCCACAATGTAGATGAAGTCGTCTTCGTCTTTGCGTGCCATGTCTCCGGTGCGCAACCATCCGTTGATGATGGTTTCGGCCGTGGCGTCTTCCCGGTTCAGATAACCGCGGATGACGTGCGCGCCGCGAACCCACAGTTCGCCGGGTTCGCCGGCGGGCATTTCTTCATGGGAATCGGGGTTCACGATCTTGCTCTCAAAAGCTGGCATGGCCGGGCCACAGCTGGCGGGTTTGTCGACAAAGTGATCGCCGCTGATCGATGTAATGATGCCGCAAGTTTCGGTCATACCGTAGCCTGTGTTAGGTCGAGCGGTTGCGACTTGCTCGTCGATTTTGCCAACCAAATCCGGCTGTAGCTGAGCACCGCCGCCGCCAAGGGTCATCAGGCTGGATGTATCCGTTGAGGCAAAGTCTGGATGGGAAATGATCTCTCGTGCCATGACGGGCACTCCGCTTACTGCCGTGATGCGTTCGCGCTCAACCAACTTCAGGGCCTCGCCCGCATCCCACTTGTACATGTGGATCAGCTTGCCGCCGCCCAATGTGGTGCCTTGAGCTGCGCAATTGTTTGCAGTCACATGGAATAGCGGCGTGGTCACCAAACTGCAGCCAATAGGCGGTTCGTCGTCGGCATTCACCAAGCCTTTTTGGATGGCCAGAAGGCGCTGCAATCCACCGGCGAAGAGCATGCTCCAGACGTTGCTGACGCAACCTCGGTGAGTGAGCTGGGCACCTTTCGGTCGTCCCGTGGTGCCCGAGGTGTAAAAGATACAGGCATCGCTGTCGGTATCAATGTCGAGCATGGGTAGCTCGCCATCACCGGCAACAACCTCGTTCCAAGGTGTTACATCAGCATGGGGCTCTGGAAAACGTACTCCAACCAGTTTGATGTCGCTGACCTTGGCACGATGCTCCCCCAATTGATCTAGTCGCTCTTTGTCGAGAATCATCACTTTCGGCGTGGAGTCCTCCAAGGCATAGAGCATTTCTGGACCGATCCACCAAGCGTTCATGCCGACGACGGCAGCCCCCACTGATATGCTTGCCCAGTAGGCCTGCATCCACTCGGGGTAGTTACGCATGGCAATGGCGACCCGATCTCCGGGCTTCACGCCTTGTTCGATGAGCCAGTTTGCGAGAGAGGCAACCCGCTGATGGGTTTCGCCGTAGGTTAGGCGTTCGTCGTTGTAAACCAAATAGTCACGATCAGCGAAAGCGGTAGTGCTCAGCCAAAGGTCCCGCAGGCTGTCGGGGGCGTTGGCATAGGTGCGTATGTCGTTGCCGCGAACGTTGGCTGTCACAACTTCAAAATCAGCGCCCGGGGCGGTTAGCTGCGCCCAAGCAGCCTTGTATTCTTTGTACATAGTTCTCTCCCGAAAACCCGAAACTGTACAGGGTCGGTGTGAGTTTGCGAAGGATATTGCCACTTGATCTTTGTTGCGACGATGTCGGTGGCCCATTTAATCACGCGCGGCCGCAGATCTTTTCTGTGGTCGTTGCCGCTTGGGCTGGGTCGAGTCACACTTGCGATGCCATGCAAAACATCTCAGCCAACACGCCTTCCGCTCCAACACCCTTTCCGTTGTCCATCGTGGTGCCTGTGACAACAGTGTCCCCAATGTTTACGGACCTGCTGGGGGCGCTGGAGGATACCGATTGCGAGGTAATCGTGGTTCAGGCGCGCAGTCCAGCGTTGGGCGGCAGTCAGCCTGAACCGCTAACTGATAATTTAAAATGGATATTTGCGTCACCGTCTCGTGGCGGACAAATTGCCCGGGGTATCGAGCACGCTCGGGGTGATGTGATTTGGGTACTGCATGCGGACAGTACGGGGGTTGGCCAAGCCTTGGGTTATCTCAAGACTCTGGCTGAGTTAGGCCAGCCGGTGTGGGGGCGCTTTGATGTTCAACTCCTCGGCCACCACGCGGGCTTGGTTTGGGTGGCTCGAATGATGAACTGGCGGTCGCGTTTTACGCGGATATGTACCGGCGATCAGGGGATGTTTTTTCATCGCAGCGTGCTTCAGCAGGTGGGCGGTTATCCGTCTCAACGACTGATGGAAGACATCGAAGTCAGCAAAATGCTGCGCCGTAAGGGTGGATTCTTGGCCCCGGATATCCGTATCAGCACCAGCGGCGAGCGTTGGGAGCGAGATGGCTTTTGGCGGACTATTACCCGCATGTGGCGGTGGCGCTTGCGTTACTTTTTTGGTGCGAGCGCAGACGCGCTCTACGACGAATACTATGGAAATCAGTCGGGTAGGCGGCCATGAGCACAGCTGTGCTGGTATTCACCAAGGCTCCCCAGGCCGGGGTGAGCAAAACCCGTTTGATCCCTGCCCTAGGTGCCGACAAGGCGGCAGCCGCTCAGGAAATGCTCGCCCTGCGAACGTTGGGTATGACGGCTGAACTTGGGGTTACCGAGGCGGAGTATCAGGTCTCCCTATGGGGTGCGGTCGCGCATCCCGCACTGGATCTATGGGCGAATCGATTCGGTCTGCCGTTGCGCTGGCAAGCAGCCGGAGACTTAGGAGAGAAGATGCTGCATGGACTGGCATCGGCCTTGGCGGACGGCGCAGATCAGGCCGTTTTGATTGGCACGGATTGCCCTGTGATGACCGCAGAATATATTCGTCAGGCACACATGGCGCTACGGTCATCGGATCTGGTGCTCGGTCCTGCGGAAGACGGTGGCTATGTGCTCATCGGCTGTAAGCAGGTTGATGCGAAATTGTTTACGAACATCGCCTGGGGCAGCGACAAAGTACTCGCGCAGACGTTGGAGCAGGCCGAACAAATGAAGCTGTCGGTCACGCTGTTGGAAACATTGTGGGATGTGGACCGCCCGGAAGACTGGGCTCGGTTCCAGGGTTTGCCGAGTGGCTCTGCCGGTACAGACTAGCGAGCGTGGCTGTGGGCCACTTCTTTGACTCGGCTTACCATGGCTCGCAGCCCATTGCCTCGAGTGACGGATAGGTGGGCTAGCAGGTCCAATTGGCCGAAGATGTCCTCGATATCCAGCTGCTGAATGTCAGCCGCGCTCCGGTTTTGAATTGCGATCAATACCACGGCAATCAAGCCGCGGACGATGTGGGCATCACTGTCCATGTTGAACCGCAGCTGTTCGTCGGTGGATTCGTACGTCAGCCAAACTTGGCTTTGGCAGCCGCGAATCAGATGGGCGTCGGTTTTGTCCGCGTCCGGCAAGCCGGGCAGTTCCTTACCCAGATCGATAATGAAACGGTATTTGTCTTCCCAATCGTCGAAAAACTCAAAGGTGTCTAGCAGCTCAACCAGAGTCATCCTCAAAACACTCCGAGTTCAAGCTGCGCTTCTTCGCTCATCATATCCCGCGACCATGGCGGGTCGAAAACCAATTCAACATCAACGTCGGTCAAGTTCGGTACTTGCCGCACCCGATCCTTTACCTCTTCGATCAGCACCGGGCCCATGCCGCAACCCGGCGCGGTCAGCGTCATGTCGATTGCGGCGTAGGCTGCATCGATCTTAACGGCATAGATGAGGCCCAGATCCGCGATGTTCACCGGGATTTCAGGGTCATAAACCGAACGCAGAGCATGCCAAATGTGGTCGACATCGACTTCCGTAGGCTTGCCGCTAGGCTCGAAGGTCAAGGGTTCCACGGTCAAGCCAATGGCGTCGGCATCGGTGCCGGCGATACGGGCCATGTTGCCGTTGACGATGACAGTAAAGCTGCCACCCAATGTCTGGGTCAGAGTAATAAAGGCTCCGGCCGGAATTGTGACGGGGTCGCCCGTAGGCACTAACCGGCCCGGGCAGTCTCGAGTTGTGGTGACAATGCGTCTTTCCACGGTCTAGGTCGACCGAGTGGCGTCGGTGGCGAGATCGGATGCAGCTGCCGCGCCGCTATCGGACTCTCCAGTCTCGTCAACCAAGGCGAAACTTTCACCGCAACCGCAGTAGCTGGTGGCATTTGAGTTCTTAAACACCAAGGCCGAGTTCAAGCCTTGGGTGACCATGTCGATTTCCGTACCATCGACCAAGGGTAGATCCTGATCCTTGATGCAAACGGTGACGCCATCGTTTACTTCGAGTAAGTGATCGTCGGATTCGGCAGATTCGAGAAAATCCAGCGTATACATAAAGCCGTTGCAGCCGCTCTCTTTGACACCTAATCGTAGAAAATTGGTGCGCGTTTGCTGCACCTGAACACGAATATGCTTTTGAGCGCGTTCTGAAACGGTAATTTGCGGTGTGCTCATAATCGATATCTCAATGGCATGGGCTCTGTTTAAAGAAAAGTCGCGGCTTTTGCGACACCGTTTATCAGTGCATCCACGTCGTCTTCGTTGTTGTACAGACTAAAGGATGCCCGCACGGTGCCAGGGATACCCAGTCGAGTCATCAATGGCATGTTGCAGTGATGGCCCGTGCGCACAGCGATGCCTTGCTGGTCGAGTAGGGTGCCGACATCGTTTGGATGACTGCCGTCGAGCAAAAACGATATCACTGACGCCCGTTCCGCGGGCTCACCGATCAGGCGCAATCCGGGAATTTGTTTTAGCCCAGACAGAGCCTTACGCACGAGAGCCGCCTCTTGTTCAATCAGCGCATCCATTGGCAGTTTTGCGATGTAATCAAAGGCGGCGCCTAATCCAGCACAGCCTGCAACGTTGGGTGTGCCCGCCTCGAAGCGGAAGGGCGCTTGTTGATAGGTGCTGGATTCAATGCTGACGTGGTCAATCATCTCGCCGCCGCCCTGCCAGGGTGGCAGTTCGTTCAGCAGCGCCAAGCGACCGTATAAAATGCCAATACCGGTTGGGGCAAACATTTTGTGGCCTGAGAAAACGTAGAAATCGCAGTCCAGTGCCTGCACGTCTATGGTCGCGTGCAGTACGGCTTGGGCACCATCCACCAGGGTCAGAGCGCCTACCTGTTTGGCTTGTTCAATGAGTTTGGTTACAGGGATCATTGACCCAAGGCCATTGCTGATGTGGGTAATCGCTACCAAGGCGGTGTTGTCTGTGATGAGGTCTGCTGCGTGGGCAAGGTCAAGATCCCCGGTTTCGGTGATGTCGATGGCCTTGATGTTCGCCCCGGTGCGCTGAGCCAAGAGCTGCCAAGGCACAATGTTCGAGTGGTGTTCCAGCTGACTGATCACAATGTCCTGGCCGGGTTTGACGCGCTCGGCGATCACTTGGGCGACCAAGTTGATGCCTTCGGTGGTGCCTCGGGTAAAGATCACTTCTTCGCGATGGGCTGCGTTCACAAACGTTTGGGCTTTATCGCGGCAGTCTTCCAGCAGAGCGGTGGCTTCCTCGGCCAGCTCGTGAGCCGCCCGGTGCACGTTGGCGTTGTGCTGGCGATAGTAGCTGGCGACGGCATTGATCACCGATTCGGGTTTTTGGGTAGTCGCCCCGTTGTCCAGATAGACCAATGGCTTGCCTCGACTGCTGCGCGTCAGGATGGGGAACTCGTCACGAATGCTCATGATTCTTCTCTGGCTCTGCCGACGAGAGCGGTTAGTGCTTGATCCGCTAATGGACCATTAATGCATTGGCGCAAAAAACCTTGGCTCAGCAGGGCTTCTGCGGCGGTGCGATCGATGCCGCGGCTGGTCAGATAAAACAGCGCGTCTTGGGAAATGGTGCCGACGGTTGCGCCATGGGAGCAACTGACGTCGTCGGTGTAAATTTCAAGTTCGGGCTTGGTGTTGATGGTCGCATGTTCGCCCATACCCAAATTCTTGTTTGACAGTTGGGCGTCGGTTCCCGCAGCACCCTCGTGAATGTGGATGCGGCCGTTGAACGTGCATTTGCCACCATTGGCCACGATGTTGTGGATGGTTTGTTTGCTTTGGCCGCGAGGTTGCCTGTGTTCTAGGGTTACCTGTTGGTCCAGCGCCATGTTGCCATCGACTTTGCCTGCAGAAACCAGCGTGGCTTCCGCGCCTTGGCCGTCCATGATGATATGGACGTCTTGTCGACGGGAACCGCATCCGGCCACATGGTTGTTCAGCTGGTATTGCGCATCGGCCTGCAAACGCACGTTCAGGTACTGCCAATGGGAGGGGGCATCGTTCAATGCGTTGCGCGAATGCTGCACTCGGGCGTTGGGTGCCAGATCAATCCAGATCGACTGCTGGGCGTCATCACTGGCGTCCGCAGTTTCCAACAGCGTGAGGCTAACGCCGGCGGCGACGCGAACCAACAGAGGTCTTGTGTTGCCGGTGTGGCTGAGAACAATGGGTTCGTTGGTTGATGCCGAAACATCGAGCGTCATGACACGGTCGGCATAACATAGGCGAGCGATGGCTTCCGGCGCTTGATCCAGATCGAAACCCGCGAGCGGTGCAGCACTGGCGGATTGGTCTAACGCAACGCCGTTTTGGGTTTCACCGCTGATGTCCGGGTCGATCATCGGATGCTGCGTTGCGGCGATAAAGGGCCCCGGCTTGGTGTACTTCCAGCGCTCCCGATGGGCAGGACTGTTGAGCGCCTGCTCCAGAACCTCGGGCAGAGAGCCAGCGTCAGGCAAGCCTGCGAGCCAGTCCGGAGTCGCCAATGTCGTGGGCAGTGTTAAGTCAGCCATGCGTACCCTTTGGCTTCCAGTTCCAACGCCAGAGACTTGTCACCGGATTCGATGATTTTGCCGTTGGACAGCACGTGTACGAAGTCTGGGACGATGTAATCGAGCAACCTCTGATAGTGGGTGATCAGCACCACACCGTTTTCCGCGCTGCGGTAACGGTTGACGCCTTCCGCAACGACTTTGAGTGCGTCGATGTCCAGACCTGAGTCAGTCTCATCGAGCAGCGCGAGCTTGGGCTGCAACAAAAGCAGCTGCATGATCTCGTTGCGCTTCTTTTCCCCACCGCTGAAGCCTTCGTTCACCCCTCGCTTGAGAAAGGCTGGGTCCAGATCCAACGATCCGGCCAATTCTCGTACCTGTTTCATAAAGGTGGCGGTATTGGGCTGTTCTTCACCTCGGGCGCGGGCAAGGGAATCGATGCTCGCCTTGAGGAATTCCATGTTGCTGACGCCGGGAATTTCTACCGGATATTGGAAAGCCAAAAACAGACCGAGCTGGGCGCGCTCAAAGGGCTCCAGTTCCAGCAGGCCTTGTCCGTCTAACGTCGCGGTGCCGCTGTTTACGGTGTATCCGGGGCGTCCGGACAACACATTGGCCAAGGTGGACTTGCCAGATCCATTAGGACCCATAATGGCGTGCACTTCACCGGGCTTCACCTCAAGGGTAAGCCCTTTCAGGATGGGTTGGGCACCGTCGTCGGTGACAACGCTTGCGTGCAGGTCTGATACATTGAGTAGGCTCATCCAACAGCACCTTCCAAGCTGACTTCTAATAATTTTCCTGCCTCGACGGCAAACTCCATGGGCAGTTCGCGAAACACCTCTTTGCAGAAACCGTTCACGATCATGCTGACCGCTTGTTCGGTTTCGATGCCGCGTTGCTGACAGGCAAACAGCTGATCGTCGCTAACCTTCGATGTACTCGCCTCGTGTTCGATCGTGGCGGAGTTATTTTTGTTCTCAATGTAGGGGAACGTATGCGCTCCACACCGATCGCCAATGAGCAGCGAGTCGCACTGAGTAAAGTTACGTGCGTTGTGCGCGGTGGGTGAAATGCGCACCAAGCCTCGGTAGCAGTTTTCGCTGCCGCCGGCACTGATGCCCTTGGACACGATGGTGCTCTTGGTGTTCTTGCCCATATGGATCATCTTGGTACCCGTATCCGCCTGCTGACGATTGTTGGTCAGGGCCACCGAGTAGAACTCGCCCACAGAGTCGTCGCCCCGCAGCACGACACTGGGGTATTTCCAAGTAATGGCCGAACCGGTTTCGACCTGAGTCCAAGAAATTTTTGCTCTCGGTCCGGCGCAGAGTCCGCGCTTGGTGACAAAGTTGTAAATGCCACCCTTGCCGTTTTCATCGCCGGGGTACCAATTTTGTACCGTGGAATATTTGATCTGGGCGTCGCCCATGGCAACCAACTCCACGACCGCGGCATGCAGCTGATTTTCATCACGCATGGGGGCGGTGCAGCCTTCCAAGTAGCTTACATGGGAGCCTTCATCAGCAATGATCAGGGTGCGTTCAAATTGCCCGGTATTCCGCTCGTTAATACGGAAGTACGTCGACAGTTCCATGGGGCAACGCACACCCTTGGGAATGTAGACAAAGGAACCGTCGCTGAAGACGGCAGAGTTCAACGCAGCGTAGTAGTTGTCGCGCTGTGGAATGACCGAGCCAAGGTATTTTTGCACCAGTTCGGGGTGGCTGTGCACGGCTTCGGAGATCGGGCAGAAAATCACGCCGGCTTCAGCCAAGGTTTCTTTGAACGTTGTCGCGATGGACACACTGTCAAAAACCACGTCCACGGCGACGTTGGCACCAGCTGGCGAGCCAATTGCGGCAGGATCCGGTACGACGCCCGCAAGGGCCGCCTGTTCGTGCAGAGGAATCCCCAACTTCTCATAGGTGCGCAGCAGTTCGGGATCGACTTCGTCCAAAGACCGGGGGCCGTCTGTCTGGCTCTTAGGGGCTGAATAGTAGGAAATGTCTTGAAAGTTGATGGGCGGGTAGTGCACGTGGGCCCATTTGGGTTCACGCATTTCCTGCCACTGAGCAAAGGCTTTCAGTCGCCACTCCGTCAGCCAGTCAGGCTCCTTTTTCTGCGCGGAAATGTAGCGCACAACAGATTCATCCAGCCCCGGTGGAAGCGTTTCTGACTCCACGTCAGTGACGAATCCGGCGTGGTACTCGCTGCCGGCTTCGACTAGATCATCAACACTGGAATTGCTCACAGGATCTCCTGTTGTGGCTGCTTAATAAGGGCGGTGCAAAGGCCGCTGTCTCAGCTTTTTGGGCGGCAAAGTTTACAGGCAGCTTTGCAAGCAAGCAAAAGAGCACCGCTCTTGTGACCTGACAAGAATGGGGGCGAATCCACCTGCTGCAAGGTTCTCAGCCGCCCTAGTCGTGCCGCATGGTGAGTAAAAGCTAGACAATGTCTGGCGTGGGTGAAATTCCGTTGCAAAGGGTGCTGGTGGTGAAAATATGTCGATAAAACGGCAACAATCTCTTGTTGGCTGATTCATACTGGCGCCGGCGAGGACGAGGTGCGGCAGCAGTCTTCCCGCAGCGCTGTCTTTTCAACCAACACGCGGCAAAGGTTCAATTCATGCCCAAGCTTCAAAGGCTCCCAGAAGAACACATAGATTTCGCCTACGGCATTTTTCTTTTGCAAGATTCCCATCGGTTGATCAAAGCGCTAAAGCGCCGCTATCAACCGAACGTTCACGGCACACGAACCTGGGGTTCGGCTTTTCTGCTGATGGACTACCTGCAGGAAAATCCGCCGGCCAAGGGGCGAAAAGTGATGGAACTTGGCTGCGGCTGGGGGGCTAGCTCGGTTTTCTGTGCCCATCATTACAGGTCCAAGGTCACAGCCGTAGACCTAGATCCTGCGGTTTTTCCCTACGTCGATGTCTTTGCTGAAATTAACTCGGTGACGGTTACCAACAAATGCTCGGACTTTAGTCGACTGACTGGGCCTTTGTTGGGGCAACATCAAGTCATCATCGGCAGCGACATTTGTTTTTGGGATAACCTAGTGAAACCCCTGAAGCTGCTGATCAATCGAGCGTTCAAAAACGGCACCAAGCGGATCATTATCGCAGATCCCGGCCGTCCGCCGTTTTACGAACTGTGCGACCAGCTGTCGAAAACTCACCAAGTGTCGCTGCAAGAGTGGTATGCCATTGAACCCGACCGAGTGGTTGGTGAGGTGGTGGAGATTCGTCCGCGGCGTTAGGGTGCGCCTGATGTTTTGGGCCGCTCCACGCTTGCCGGGCAGCCCAGATAGCGCCGATAGGCCCCGATCAATTTTTCTCGTAGCTCCGGTGCTCGGGTGCGCTCAATGGTTAGCAGCAACTGGGTAGCGACGTTGTCTGATGCTTCACCGATCACTGGCTGTTTGGGCAGGCTGGCTAAGGAACACCTTTCCAGTAGCCCTTGATCTAGCAAGTCTGTTTCCAGCTCGTCTGACAGGGTCGGTGTGGGGTCTGTGGCATGTGCCGCGAGGCACAAAGACGCCAGGGCGATCAAAAGTGCGCGCAGTATGCTCAGGCGATTGCGAGAGGTTTGGCAGTGCAAGTAATAACTCATGCTAAGGATGCTGCAGAAACTTTGCTAGGAATGCACCTATTCGTCGCAGGGTTAGTCAGGTTTTGTGTTTGGCACTTGGTGTGAATCATGTCCCAAGTGGCCTAACATCTCACGCTGATCAACAGGGGGCGCTTGGTGGAATACGACAGTCAACTCGACGCACGCGGGCTGCGCTGCCCAGAACCCCTGATGCTGGTTAAGAATGCGATTCGCGGGCTTGCCCAAGGCAAAGTGTTGCATGTGCTGGCAACAGACCCGACCACCGAGCGGGATTTGGCGCACTTTTGCCAGTTTATGAAGCATGACTATCTCAAGATCGATCGCGCAGGCTGGCAGGACGACAGCAGCGTTCTGCAAATCTGGATTCGGAAGAACGGATAGCGGTTGTGGATGCTCAACAAACCATCACAGACGAGGCTCTGGCTGGATCTATCGCCAGCGCGTTTGAGGACTGTTTTGCGTCCTATGACACGGTATTGGTAGGGGGTGCCGAGGAACCTCTTTACCAGCCTTCCCAAGGTGGGGAGCCTGCCAAGCTGATGTTTCGTGAAGACTTTCCTGCATCGGCTTTGCACGAAATTGCCCATTGGTGTATCGCTGGTGCAAAACGCCGCCAACAAGAAGATTTTGGCTATGCGTACATTTGCGGCCCGCGCAGTTCGGTACAGCAGGACGCCTTTTTTTCGGCAGAGCTGAAAACGCAATGTCTCGAGCGCGCTTTTGCCGCAGCCTTGGGTCTCGAGTTTCGACCCAGTGCCGATAATTTACAGGCCGATGTGGATGCGTTTTCCGCTGCGCTGGATGCCCACGAGGTGTCGCTTCAGGCTTGGCTGACCAGCGTGCCGGGACAGCGTGCTCAACGGTTTCTGCAGCGCCTGAGCCTGCTCAAAATGTCCTTACTCCAGGGGGCGGTAAAGGATTCCAACGCGCCCAATGACCAGACCGGGGCCGTCCAATGACAGACAAAGTCGAGTGCATTGTGATCGGTGCAGGGGTGGTGGGTTTGGCGGTTGCGGCGCAGCTTGCTGCGGCCGGACGTGAGGTCATTGTGCTGGAACAGCATTCGGCCATCGGTACCGAAACCAGTTCGCGTAATTCCGAAGTCATTCATGCGGGTATTTATTATCCCAGAGGCAGTCGCAAGGCCGAGCTGTGCGTGCGCGGCAAAGCTCTGCTGTATCAGCACTGCGACGCCTACGCCGTGCCCTACAAACGATGCGGCAAGGTGATTGTTGCCACCAGCGATGCTCAACGCCAAGTGGTGGACGGCTACATCGCACAGGCCAGCGCCAATGGCGTGACGGATTTGCGCTGGATCGATCGAGCGGCACTGAAGGCCTTGGAACCTGAGGTGCTGGGCGTTGGCGCGGCGCTGTCGCCCTCCACGGGCATTATCGATTCCCACGCCTATATGATCAGCCTGCAAGGCATTGTTGAAGCCAACGGCGGATTCATCGCCTTTCAGAACACCGTGCAGGGCATCGACCATGCCGATGGTCTCGTGGTGCGCACCAACCAAACGACGCTGGCGGCGGACTGGGTGATCAACGCCGGCGGTCTGCATGCGCCGGAACTGGCCCAAAACGTCCCCGGGTCTCCTGAGGCTCACTATGCCATTGGTCATTACTACACCTACTCTGGGGCGCAGCCCTTCCGACGGCTTGTCTACCCAACGGCAGAACAGGGCGGCCTAGGGGTTCATGTCACCCTCGATCTTGGTGGCCAAGTAAAGTTCGGCCCGGACGTACGCTGGATTGATTCGGTGGACTACACCTTTGATGACAGCAAACGTGCGGACTTTGCCGATGCCATACGTGCCTACTATCCGGGACTGGATGAAAAACGACTGCAACCTGGGTATACGGGCATTCGGCCCAAAATCGACGGTCCCGGCGGAGCAGCGGATTTTCTGATTCGTGGCCCCAAAGATCATGGCGTCTCTGGCCGCATTGATTTGCTGGGTATTGAGTCACCGGGGCTTACGGCGTCACTGGCCATCGCCGAAGCGGTGCGCGAGGTGGTAGACATTGAGTGACTCCCGCTTGGCAAGCTCCGCGCTCAAGATAGGCTTGGTCGTGAACCCCATGGCCGGCATCGGCGGCGCGGTGGGTTTGCAGGGTAGCGATGGGCCAGCGCTGCAACGTGAGGCGTTAAAGCGCCACGGTGTACCACGAGGCCCAGAGCGCCTGGCCGTGTTTTTTCACGCCTTGACCGAACGGGTGCCGGGGGAGCCGGCAGGTGTTAAGTGGCTGACTTGGGGCGGTGCCATGGGCGCTGACGCCTTGGATGCCGCCGGTGTAACGGCCCAAGTGCTGGGCGCACCAGACCCTCACTCCACAGCGACGGACACACGCCTTGCCATTGAGCGCCTGTGCGACAGCGGCATTGATTTGCTGGTCTTTGTTGGCGGTGACGGTACCGCCAGAGACGTGCTTGCCTCGGTTTCGGAACAGACCTGCGTGCTGGGGTTGCCGGCGGGGGTCAAAATGCACAGCGGTGTTTTTGCCATCAGCCCCGTCGCGGCGGCGGAGGTTGTTGCCGGTCTAGTGCAGGGTCAATTGATCGGTCGTATGGCCCGAGACGTTCGCGACTATGTGCCAAACACCGAGAGCCCGGCGACGGATGCCCACGCAGCGGTAGTGACCAAACGCTATGGCGAACTCTGGGTGCCGGAGGCCGCCGGTTACCTGCAGCAAATGAAAGTGGGCGGCAAGGAAGACGAAGGACTGGTGATGCAGGAAATCGCCAGTTATTTCTTGGATCACCCGCAGCTCTATCAAGACAAAGCCTTGGTGTTGGGGCCGGGCAGCACCAACTTGGCCATCAAACAGGCTCTGGGTTTAAACGGCACGCTGCTTGGTTGCGATGTGCTGATGCCCGATGGTGATTTCCTTGAAAACGCCACCCAGGAGCAGTTGTTGGCGCTGAGCACCGACCACCCGCTGCATGTGGTGATCAGCTTCACGCGTCATCAGGGTTTTTTGCTGGGACGCGGCAATCAGCAACTGAGCCCAGAGGTCATGCAAGGCCTGAACTGGAAACAGGATGTCACGGTGCTGGGGTCACGCAGCAAGCTGGATACGCTGGCACGACGACCCTTGTTGGTGGATACCGGCAGTGCGACCTTGGACGCCGGGTTGTGCGGACTGGTCAGCGTGCTTGCCGGCTATGACGACTACCTGCTTTATCGCGTGAGCAACACCTTGTTGCCTGACGCGTCGTTGCTCGAAACGCCGTTGCCGGACAGGTCATAGCCGGACAGGTCATAGCCCGACAGGTCATGGGCCGATTCGGTTACTGCCGGTACGTCGTCAAAAAGTGTTTTAGCCGGCCGATGGATTCGTGCAGCTGCTCGGTGTGGGGTAGGAACACCACGCGAAAGTGATCGGGTGTCGGCCAGTGAAAGCCCGAGCCTTGTACCATCAACACTTTTTCCGCCAGCAGGAAGTCCAATATAAAACGCTCGTCGTCTTGAATGTTGAACTGTGCTGCGTCGATTTTCGGAAACAAATACAGCGCACCCTTCGGCTTAACGCAGGACACACCGTCGATCTCGTTCAGCAGTTCCCAAGCCACGTTGCGCTGCTCGAACAAACGCCCACCGGGCGCGGTGAGTTCGAAGATGCTTTGGTGGCCGCCCAGGGCGGTTTGAATGGCATGCTGTGACGGGACGTTAGAACACAGCCGCATGGACGCGAGAATGTTCAGTCCTTCAATAAAGTCCGCCGCGCGTTCCCGCGCACCGCTGACAATCATCCAGCCGGTGCGGAAGCCCGCGACCCGATAAGACTTGGATAAACCGCTGAACGTCATGAACAGCAGATCGTCGGCATAAGACGCCAGCGGAATGTATTCCTGATCGTCGAATAAAATTTTGTCGTAAATCTCGTCGGCAAACACCACCAGATCGTGTTCCCGCGCAATGTGTATCAGTGCCTTCTGCATTTCAGGTGAATACACCGCACCGGTGGGGTTGTTCGGATTGATGACCACGATGCCGCGCGTGTTAGGGGTGATTTTACTGCGTATGTCTGCAAGATCCGGCTGCCAGTCGTCGTCTTCATCACACAGGTAATGAA
This sequence comes from Gammaproteobacteria bacterium, assembly GCA_042091155.1. GTDB lineage: Bacteria > Pseudomonadota > Gammaproteobacteria > Pseudomonadales > Azotimanducaceae > UBA4421. The sequence continues at coordinate 835 of JBELHZ010000034.1, read as the reverse complement.
CCGGCTTGCCGCCGCACAAGTTCACGGCGGCACTCCACAGCGGAAAATCCGGGCAGGGCACCAGCACTTCGTCGCCATCGTTTACCAGAGCCTGCATGGACATCACCACGAGTTCGGATACGCCGTTACCGATGTAAATGTCTTCGACGTCCACGTCACGAATGTTGACTTGCTGACAGTACTGCATCACGGCCTTGCGAGCGGCGAACAGTCCCTTAGAGTCGCAGTAGCCCTGAGAGTTGGGAATGTTGCGAACCACGTCGCGGAGGATTTCTTCCGGCGCGCTAAAACCCCAAGGCGCAGGGTTACCAATGTTCAGCTTTAAAATCTGATGGCCTTCCGCCTCCAGTTGATTAGCTGCGGTCAGCACCGGGCCACGGATGTCATAGCAGACATCGGCAAGCTTATCCGACTTGCGAATTGTGCCCGTGGGCGATGGGAGCGGCTGTACCTGGTTCATGTGCTTTCCTAAAGGCTGTTTCACGCTTAGGCATCAATCGTCGATGTCAGAAGAATGATCAAGAGCACTAGTCTAAGGCGCTGCCTTTGGCTTAGCATCAACTATGTAGAGAAAAAGGGGTCAATGTGAGCGCAGAAATCGAAAAGGTTGTGAAAAGCGACGAAGAATGGCGAAATCAGCTGTCACCGGAAGAATACGCGGTTGCCCGCCAAGCGGGCACCGAGCGGCCGTTTACGGGTGTGTATTGGGATGAAGAGCGCCCAGGCACCTACTTGTGCAAGTGCTGCGACAGTCCACTGTTTGATGCCGGCACCAAATTCGACGCTGGCTGCGGCTGGCCGAGCTTCTACGCGCCGCTGGAATCCGACGCCGTCA
>JBELHZ010000033.1:23960-29642 GCA_042091155.1 Gammaproteobacteria bacterium | reverse complement strand
CAACGCCACCAAGGCGTGAACTTTGCACCTCAGAGATACCGTGACTTCCTGCATCGTCTACTACCCAGGAGCGTTGGCAGAGCCATACCATTAGCACAACCATCGCCAGAGCCACAGCACCGCCGAGCAAGCCAGCAACGCCGGCAATCAACGTAAGTCGAAACCAAGATATCCCTTGTTCACCAAGCGCTTGCAGGGCTTTAGACTTCATCGGGTCGCGGTTTCTTTGCCAGTGTAATGCCGGATCAACACGAACAACGCCGCCAACATGCCCCCCAACAGCGTTCCTAGAACGCAAATCAACGCGCGCTTTGGCTCTGACTTTAACTCGGGAGCGACTGGTGGTTCGATTACTTGGAAAACATATTCGTCAGAGGCGTTGGCCAGCATCACCGTTTTTGTTTGCTTCTCAATCAGCTCTGCGAACACTTCTGTCAGCGAAACTAAGTTAGTCTTAAGACGTTGTTGGTTAAGAAACGCAATGGATTTTTCAGCTTCCTCCACGTCCCGAGCCCGAACGGCTTCGTTGACCCCTTTCACGACTAGAGCCACCCAATCACGAGCCACGGTGGGGGAATAGTGCGTCACTGCCACCGTCACAAAACCAGTCTTCGTGTCCTCAGTAACGCTCAGGAACCCTTTGAAGGATTCATGGGCTTCTTGCACACTGGGCTTCACCTGAAACTCTTCGCTTACGTCTCTCACCCAAGTCGCTGTTTTTACATCAAAAAGCGAATCATCAATCAGAACCTTGCCCGTGCCGCGATCCCATCCCTCTGCAGCCATCAAATCGACAAGAACCTCGTCATACAAATACGTCCCGAAGAACTCCCGGCTTTTCAGCATTTCAATGGCTACTGCGGTCGAACCCTGATCACCCAGTCCACCTAAATTAACCCCAGCTAAACTGGCGAGCCCGCCGAATTGAGATGCCATTTGGCCCAGCGAACCTCCTGCTCCACTGTCCGAACGAGGGGCTAGCAGTGCCTGCGATGTGTACTTATTTGGCAAGGAAAGAGCGACAAACACCGAGATCAGTGCCGACATCAACACGATGCCAAGAATCGTCGTCCTCGACGCCCAAAGCGCGGCAAACAGTTCACGAAGGTCGATCTCGTCATCATACTCTGGTCGATTACTCGCAGCAGTCGCGTCATTTTCCATAGTCATATCACCCTATAGCCTGAATAACGGGTAGAGAGAGGCAATACTTTGGAACACAACCGTCGACACCTCTTTATACCGCGACAACGTGGGTTGGTATTCTTCGTTTACGGGGACAATGATGGTATCGCCCGGCTCGAGTCCGCTCACACCGGTCGGTGTAAATGAGAGCAGTGACTTCCGCATCGCAATTCGTTGAACGCTACCATTGGCTCGCACAATATACGTCTCTTTGTTCTCTGCGCGAACCGTTGTGCCTGCGGCAAAATCCACATAATCGGCTACGCTGCGATCGCTTTCGTAACGGAAGTTACCCGGTTGCCGGACCTCCCCAATCACAGAAATCGTGTTGTTAAACTCGGGCACGTACAGTGTGTCCCCGGCTTCCAGCTGAATATCCGCGTCGGAGTTGCCCGCAAGTATGGCGGGTAAATCAATGACCACACGTCCTATGGCTTCTTTGGCCAGCACGCCTTGCAAAAACTCCAGCTCCGATTGGGCATCAGAGCTGCGAACACTATCGTCTTGCTCTCTCGTTTGTGATTGCGCTAGCACATTTCTTTGAATCGAGGCGATCAGACGTTCCAACTGCTCTTGCTCGCGTTTTTTCGCCTCCACTTTGATCAAGATGGCACCTTGCGGAAAGCCGTTTTCAGCAATACCCCCCGCTCGACTCAACACACTGGACAACATCTCTCCCGGCACGATCGGGTAGTCACCGGGGAAAACAACTGATCCGGTGAGTTCAACCGTGTCGCCATAAGACCAGTTCGGAATACGACTGACACGGATCCGATCTAAGGGCTGTAGCTGGAATCCGCTATCACTAGCGGCCTCTATGTCCACCTTGAAGGTACCTATACGTGCACCACCTCGGGGATCAAAACTCAGCCGGGTTACTTCAGCTTCTTCAAGAAACGCGGAGTTTTCAAACCCCCCGGCCAACGCAATAAGCGCATTCAAACTGCGATCACCCAACAGGGGATACCTTCCAGGCAATCGAACATCACCCGTGACCTCAACAACATTGGTGGACCCAGGACTTTTCGCTTGGGCTTCCAAGCGAAAAACGATTTCTTCGATTAACTCGGTGCGATCTTCATAACGACGCTCTTCTTTAAGCATCTCTTCTTTTTCCTCGCCTGGAAAAAAAGATGCCACCTCGCCGTCGGGGCCCAATTGAAACTCCATGTCGACGGCGTCGTTATCTTCGCTCGAACCTGCTTTGTCGGCGGCTGCGTCTACTAGCGCCTGATAACTGTCGTAGAGATAGGGCAGCGCGAAGATCAATACCTCATCTTTTTCCTGCAGTGGCAAATCAGGCTTTCCGCCTCGATTTGCAATCGCCTCGCCCAGGTCAAAAGCAATGGCTTCGATTTCGAGCCCGACACCGGTACGTCGAACAATCAAACCCGTTGACAAGTCTGTTTCGGACAATAAATCATCATCCAGACTTCCCACCAAATCAGTAATCCTTTGCCCGTCAAACCAGGCATAGCCACCAGGCCGCGCAACCGCGCCCCTGAGTAGGACCTGATTGCTGACCTCTGACTTAATGGCGGCCACGACCAACCGATCGCCGTCAAACAAGGCTTGACTCAAGTCTTTTGCGTTACCGAGGTCCACCTGCACCCGTGTTACCGATGATTGACCCGGCACGCGGCGTTCTATGGATGCCGACTTGGCGTAGCCAGACGCCGATATGCCGCCGCTCATTTGCAGCAGGTCACCCAAGGTATCGTTCGATAACGTTTCGTAGATGGCCGGTCGCTTGACCTCACCGTCAATGGATACCAAGCGTTCAGCGGTCGCAACAAAGACCGTGTCACCAGAGGCCAGCCGAATATCACCGGATGTATCGCCGCGAAGCAAAATATCGTAGGCATCAAGGGTCGCTATAACCGCGCCGCGTCGTTTCACTTGGATATTGCGTAAGCTTCCGATCTCTGTGATCCCGCCGCCCGCATAAAGTACTTGCAGCACGGTGGACAACCCTGATACGGAATAGCTCCCGGGTGCAAACACATCGCCGGCCAAAAACACATTTATCGCGCGAAGCTTGCCAAGACTGACGACGGCCTTAGTGGCCACCAACTGCGACGCAACTTTGGCCTCAATCACTTCCTTAACCTGCTCAAAGGTTAAACCCGCAACCGATAGCGGACCCAAGCGCGGCAGAATTAACTGGCCTTCGCGGTTCACCGATAAAGCCGCATCCACTTCTTCGTTGCCATACAAATAGAGGTTGATGCTGTCGCCCGGACCAACGCGGTAGCCATCCGGCGCAGGCATATCATCCACCGGTGAAAATGTACTGATTTCACGATCAAACAACTCAAGACCAAATCGCTTCAGCGGCTCGTCGACGTTACCGTCGTCTTCTCTTTCGTCTTCGGTAAGTAAACGTTGAACCTCTTCTTCTACGAGCCGCTGCTGGACCCGGGAATCCAGCGTCAGCTCTTCTCCGGGCAGGCCGATTGGCGAGGGCTCACCCTCCCCAAATGCGCCGGCTCCCGGCAGCTCGAAACCGTACTGTCGAGCCAGGGCAGCCTGCTCGGCCGGAGACATATTTTTCAACTGCGCGAGCATTGCTGGCGGGATATTAGGCACAGCGGCGACTGCTTGCGGAACAAAAAAGCTATTTCCAGAGGTGATCACCCCCAGACACAAAGCCCAGAATCCGCGTTGTATAACTGATCTCATTCCTCGTTATCCTTACCTGTAACCGAATCGCATTTCCATCCGATGGCTATCAACGCTGAGCGATGACAATGGCGGCAACACCGGGCACCAAGACTTGCTTCAGCGCCACCACTTGATTTTGGGCATTCGTTCGAATTTCATTAGTGTACCGTCTTGATCCATCTGCGCACTGTTGATCCCAGCCCTTTGTTTCATCTTGAGCCGTAGTCGGCTGCCAAGACGAGCAAAAGTGTTTGCCAACGTTACGACCGTTTTCGTTTTGGAATTGTAGCGAAATGGTTCCATCGTCCATAACCACCTTCGTTATCTGCACCATTTTTTTGTTTCGAGCACCGGGTAAAGACAGGCTCGTTACTTGAGAGCCGTCAAAGCTCACCAAAAACCCGGATTCGTTCGCAAAATAGATACCACCATCGTGATTTACGGCATAGACGGGATACTCACGCTTTCCCCAGGTGACCTGCCAATTCTTTTCGGCAACCGGCGGCTCGGGCTTAAGCACGTTTTTAACGAAAGCGTATTGGGACGATTGCAGACTGACATTGCATCCAGTCGATGACACAACCAACAACATCAACAGCACAGCCTGACAGCATCGAACAGTCATTGGGGCAACATCCTTGCGCGATTTCGATCTAGCGCATCATAGCGCAAGCTCCTGCGATCAAACCACAGACTACCGCCAAAGTTCTCTAGCCGGCGACCGCCGTCCCGCTCCAATGGGCGCAAAATCGTGCTGTAGGACGCACGGGTGTTCCCAGGCAAAATACCGTCGAAAGGAATTCTGAAAAACAGTCCCTTGTCAAAACTGCCTTCACCAAAATCTTCCGCAGAGACATTAGTTCGCGTAAAGAAACCGCCCAGAGAAAAACCGCTGTCGAAGGTACGCCTGGCCTCAAACGTGTAACCCCGATCTTCGGCTAAATATCGGCCAATATGGACAGCCATGTCCACATCATAAAAGGGCGACGCGTAGTAGGCACTGACGTGGGCGGTAACGGTCTCGTACTCCCTGAACTTGAGGTTACGCTCAAATTCACGTTGCTTTACCGCATTCACATTGAGACCCAAGGCCCAACGTTGTTTGTAGGGCGAGTACAGCACCTCGCCGCCCACACCTCCGTACATAGCCTCTAAAATACCGGCATAAACCCGAGTATGGACTGACGGACTGATGCTCTTTTTGTGCTCTGCGTAGAGCTGCTCAATGCCAGACTCTCCGTCCACCAAATAGCGGGCTACCTGAGTTCTCACAGTGGGCAAGCGACTGTTTGGCGGGCGGCTTGCTATGAAGTCGTTGTACAAGTTCTGCTCATACCGCATCCAAAGATTGATGTGGTTCGACAGCTGGAGCCGGCCCGTCAACTTCGCATAAATCTGTTTCCGAGCCGGGTCATCCGGATCCATCAACTGGACCTTGGCAGCCAAGTCAACCCCAAACGCCAGCGAGGGGTAGCCATAGTCCGTTGTATTGGTTGGTCGAGGCAGGTCGCGAGGTGCCAGTATTTTCAGTGCATCCGTCGCAGAACTGTCATATCGCGACTCGGGTATATCAGCCAGTCGCTGCAAGGTGTAGTTCACCGTAGGGCCGCTCAACCCCTCTTCTTCAAGGAGTATGTCTACGCTTGTCACCTCTGGGGGCATCAGGCGCTCGCTCAACGACGCGACCTGATGCACCGCATCCGCCGTCAAGTTGTATTCACGGTTTTCGATCACCATCGAGGCCTTGCGCTCATTGGCTTGCAGACGACCTTCTTTGAGGTGAAGTCCCGACTGCTCTGATGCGAACAACATACGGTCGTACCAGGACCTGGG
>JBELHZ010000033.1:0-23860 GCA_042091155.1 Gammaproteobacteria bacterium | reverse complement strand
AGGGCCTGAAACGTCACGTTATACAGATTCGCGACTTCGTCTACCGCGATGGTCGCTCGAAGCACGCCATCGTCTTCCATGCGTGCATCCGGCATCTTGATTAGACCCGATGTTCCGAAATCTGACGCGCCGCCAAAAGAAGCAGGCGCTATCAGGACACTAAGAGCGCCGAGTAGGAGGAGCTGTTTTAGCACGCGACAGCCCTTGGCCGAATTTGACCCACAAAAAAGCCCTCGAAAAAAGAGGGCTTATAACACAACGGTCTGCCGAAGCAACTAAGTACCAGTAGTGGTGGTCGCGGTTGTTGTGGTGGTTGCGGTCGTTGCGGTTGTTGCGGTGGTTGTAGCAACTGGCGTTGCAGGCTCGTCTGGATCCGCTTGGGTGGGAGGCAGGTCATCGTCGTCGTCGTCAGCTACCGCTACGCCAACCAAAATCGCCCCCAAAACGCCCACTGCAGCGGCAACGCTGATTCCGCCTGCGGCTGCCCCAGCACCTGCACCTGCTTCGCCTCCTGAGCCAGGAACCGTTTCAGCATTAGCAGTCACGCTTGCACCGACCAACAACATGATTGCAAAGATCTTTGAAAACATCGGAGACTTCCTTTAAATATTTTTTCTTGGGAAGATGTTACACGCCACGACTTTTAAGTCCACACTTTGTAAACAAAAAGTTTTGCGCTTGCCAATTATTTGCGGCCACTTTTGTGCATTGGAATTTTTGCTTTTTATCTACCGACAGCGCCGCCAATCATTAGAACTTCACACCTATCGCGAGCTGCTGCCTACGATTACACCAAGCTTGGTATGTATGCGAACGTCTGCTAACTCCAAGCGTATAAAGCCATCACTCCTCACGATAGGTAGCACGTTGATTACAAATGTCATTCGTCGATCACCACCGCCAAACGGCCACAGCGCTGCGAACCTGCTGGCCATAAACGACGGCTTAGCCGTTTGCCCACTTGCACTTTGTCGGCCTTGGTCGTGCATCGTTAGTTCACAGACGTAAGCATCGCCTGTTTCGTTAGGTAGCGTATCGAGCGCACCAGATGAGTGCAACGGCCCTTGTGCAGCAGCCGCATCACGTAAAGTCAGACGGTAGCGACGCTTGCCGTCGTAACCCCAAACGTCGCCCTCACAGCTTTCCTGCCCCGCAGCCGCCAACAGCATCTTCTTAAACACCCCTAGAGGATTGATGGTATTGCCCAACCAATCGTCTTGCGGGGCCAGCGCATTGCTCGCGGTAGAATCGTCAAACACCTGAACCTCAGGGATGTGATTTGCATCAAACACGATGTGCCGGCGTTCAGCATCGCCATTGTCCGTTCCCGTTAGCGTAAACGCATTGGCCAATCCCTGCGCATCCATTTGCACGTAGCGCACGGTAGCCTGATAGTCCTCGAACCAGCGAAGAGGGCCCTTGGTTTGACCTACCAGCTCGATAAGTACGTCAGGTTCAGGCAACGCGTCGTCTCCGTCATCTAAGCCACTTGGCTCTTCTTCGTCTGGAATCGATACCGCAAAGTTCATGGTGGCGACGGTCAACCCTCGCCACTTGAATTCTACGAGTTGTTCCAGTTCGACCTGCCCCGCCCAGCCACTCTGCGTCCAGAGCAGCAAGGCAAGCAACGTCCCGCCATGCTTCATGTTCTCTCACAAACCGATGCTGAGTCGGCTGCCTATGCTGATGCCTTAAACCAGTGCCTCGATCAGAGACGGACCCTGATGCTTGAGGGATGCGGCCAAGGCGGAGTTGAATTCTTCCAATGTGCTCGCCCGCCAAGCGGCGACACCCATCCCTTCAGCCAAGGACACCCAGTTTAGATCGGGATTCGACAGATCCAGCATACTCATGGCCTTCGGCCCGGGATTATGGGCTCCCACGCGGCCAAATTCGATCTGCAGGATCGCATACTTGCGATTCGCGAAGATAATTGTGGTCACGTTCAAATTTTCACGGGCCTGTGTCCACAGGGCTTGCAGGGTGTACATGCCGCTACCGTCGGCTTGCAGATTGATTACCTGCCGATCCGGACACGCAATCGCTGCACCGGTTGCCGTTGGCATACCGTAGCCAATGGAGCCGCCGGTGAGCATCAACCAGTCGTGGGGCGCACTGGTGCGGGTTGAAAGCGCACTTCCTGCACCACATGTGCCGCCCTCATCGACGACAATCGCGTTTTCCGGAAAATGATGGGCCAGCGACACGCCTATTGTCTCTGGCGTCAGTTCTCCCACCGGACGCTCCGGCCGCACATGGGGTACCGCATTGATTTGCGTTGCTTGGGCACCGACAGCATCCACCAAGGCCTCTAGGGAGCCGTCGATATCGCCGTCCCGCTCAACCAGAGTGTGCAGCTCGCAGCCCTCTGGGGTTAGCCAGTTTGGCTTATCGGGATAGGCGAAGAACGTGATGGGTGGCTGTGTGCTGATCAAAATCAGATGTTTGGTGCCGGCCAAGACATCTGCCGCTTGCTCACCAAAATACGGCAGACGTAAGGCTTCGGCTCGTCCCGCACCACGATGCATCCGCGAGACAAATGTGTCGGTAATGACCCGAGCGCCAGTGGTTTGGGCTACTCGGTCTGCCAGCGCCAATCGCCCTTCAGTCAAAATACCGTTGATTAACATCACGCAAGGCTCACCGGATTTCAGCACCTTGGCCACGTCATCCACTTGGTCTGTGTTGACCGGATTCGGCTGCAAACGCGGCAAGGGAGCAGCGCTGGCCGTGGTGCGATTCCACGCGGTGTCCGCGGGCAAAATCAGACTCGCCACTTGGCCCGGGGGTGCCAGAGCTGCCTGTACGGCTTCCGCGCCGTCTTTCGCCACATCATCGGCGGTTGCCGACACCTTGAGCCAATGACTCATAGGGCGTGCCACGCCCTCCACATCAGACGTTAGCGGAGCGTCGTATTTACGATGAAAGGTTGCATGGTCGCCAATGACATTGACCATGGGGGTGCGCGCTTTTTTCGCATTGTGCACATTGGCCAAGCCATTACCCAGACCCGGCCCCAAGTGCGTCAGCGTGGCCGCTGGCATTCCGGTCATTCGTCCGTAACCGTCTGCCGCACCGGTGACCACACCCTCGAACAGACCGAGCACGCAGCGCATTTCCGGATTGCTGTCCAATGCCGCAACAAAGTGCATCTCGGATGTACCCGGGTTCGCGAAGCAAACATTGACACCCGCATCCACAAACGTCTGCACCAAACTCTCAGCACCGCTGCGATCTTTCCCTTGGGTATCCGGCTGGTCCGCGTCACTCATATTCACTCCCCGATTTCAAAATGAAACGTATTTCTTCTAGCGCGCGAGATTAAGACCTTTGCCAGTACAACACCAGACGCAGTTTGGCCCGAATCGTTGAGCCCTAAGCAGACTCGCGTACCATGGTGAGATGACCACGTACCTCCAACACAGTCTTGCTGCCCTGCAGCGCACGCTGCCTGACGCCGAACTGGAAATCACCCGGCTACCCGCGGTTGAGCAGATTCAGCTGGCCTTAATCAACACCGATTTTCAAACCGGCCCTCTACCCGCTGACGCGATGCATCGAGTCATCGCCAACCCGGCCTACTGGGCGTTTTGTTGGGGTAGCGGTCTGGCCCTAGCGCGCTGGATACTCAGTTCTGCGGAGTTTGTTGCAAACAAACGCATCGTCGATGTGGGATGTGGCTGCGGTATCGGCGCCATTGCGGCGAAGCTTGCCGGTGCCGCTGAGGTGGTCGCTTGCGACAATGACCCCGATGCCTTAATGATCACCCGTGCTAATGCTGAGTTGAACGGGGTCGACTTACATTACGCCGACGATGTGACCGACCTTAGCGGTAATTACGATCTGATCTTAATGGCCGATGTGCTTTACGACAAAAGCAACTATCCCCTGCTCGAAACCGTCAAAGACCTGGCTACCGACATCATCGTCGCCGATTCGCGCATCCAAACGATCGACGACCCAAGCTTCACCGCCTTTTACCAGTCCGAAGCTCTTACCTATCCCAACTTGGGTGAGTTTGACGAGTTCAAGGATGTGCGCTTTTTTCGCGCAAGCACGAGCTTGGCATAGCATTAGGGTCGGCGTTACTCTCATTGATTCGTTTGAGAGGAGAATGACGATGTCGAACACAGACTACCAAGAAATCATCTACGAGGTTGACGAGCCCGTTGCCACGATCACCATGAACCGCCCAGAGGCTTTGAATGCACTGACCGTGCGGATGCTGGCGGAAATCCGCCATGCCATGGGGGCTGCGGAACGGGACGAACGCGTGGTTGGCATTGTGCTTACTGGCGCAGGCCGGGGCTTTTGCCCGGGCATGGATATGAATGCCTTAGACTCCATGAGCAGTGGCAGTGGGGGCGCGAAGGACGACTTGTCGCATCTGCATGCCGACCCGGGCGACCCGGAGCTAGGCGGAAATTTCCGCGTTGCCTACACCTATATGATGTCTGTGCGTAAACCCATCATTGCCGCTATTAACGGTGCCTGCGCCGGACTTGGCTTTGCCATTGCCACCATTGCCGATCTGCGGGTCGTCGAGCGCCAAGCCAAATTTAGCACGGCCTTTTCGCAACGCGGGCTCATTGCCGAGCATGGCGTCAGCTGGACACTGCCGCGCTTGATCGGCTCCGGCAACGCCTTAGACCTGCTCTGGAGTGCACGAAAATTCAATGGCGAAGAGGCAAAGGAGATTGGTCTTGCCGAACGCTTGGTTGAAACCGGCGAGGCGCGATCGACAGCGCAAGACTACGTCAGGAACTTGGCCGCCAGCGCCGCCCCTGTGTCTTTGCAGGTGATGAAGGCCCAAGTGTACCGCCACCTGAACATGCCACTGGCCGAGGCCATGCACGAGACCAATGACTGGATGGCCCAAAGCCTCACCAAGGACGATTTCCGAGAAGGCGTGCGCTCCTTTATCGAAAAACGCCCACCGCAGTTCAGCCGGGTCAAGGCCTAATCCCAATTAGCAGCAACTCTGAATCGGAGGTATTGGTGGACACACTCGACTATCCGGGAGCGTCAGGTGAGCAGCGGGTACACCGAGTGGTCAGTAATGGCATTAGCCTCAACGTACTGGAGCTTGCCCCCCGGCATCGCTCCCGTACCACCGTGGTGATGCAGCATGGTTTGCGCGATAGCGCGCACGCGCTGCTGCCCATCGCACGACAACTGAGCGAGCATTTTCACGTGCTGCTGCCCGAACTACGTGGTCACGGGCGCAGTGACCGCAGCGACGCCTACGGCGTTTACGACTTCGTCCTCGATCTCAAGGAAGTGGCGAGTGCGCTGGCTGGCCAACGCGTCGCCTTATTCGGCCACAGCCTGGGAGGGCATATCGTCAGCAAGTATGCAGCAATCTTTCCCGAACAGATTGAGGCCGTCGCCATTATCGAAGGCTTGGGGCCACCCCATCGCGCCCATGAGAGCAATGAGGCGGCGGAAATGCAGGTCCTGCAATTCATGATCATGAATCGCCTACGCCATCAGGAGCGACGTACACGCCCCATCAAAAATCAAGCAGACGCCATTAACCGACTGCTGCGCAACAACCCAAGGCTCAATGCCGACCGTGCCCAAGAACTGATCCCTCATTTGCTCATGCAGACCGACGACGGTCTGGCTTGGGCATTTGACTCTCGTGCCAACAGCGTCTTCGTCGGCGCATCCCGAGCTAACGACGCCAAATTTTGGCGCAACATTCAGGCACCGACCTGCGTCGTGAGCGGCACCTTGTCCTTCGAGTATTGGGGGGCAGAAATGGGCGACGCGAATTTCGACGGGCGCTTTGCCGAAAACGAGATGCAGCAGCGCATCGATCTGTTTCAGGACTGTCAGCACTACTGGTTTGACGGTTCAGGACATATGGTGCACTACGACGAGCCTGATCGGCTGGCCAACCTGTGCACGCAATTTTATCGTGAAAAGCTCGATCTCTGATTGTTGAGCACATAGTAAGAGGACAATAACGTGACGGACATTATCGCTAGCGAGCTGGATTTCGACGGAGCCAAAGTTGTTGAGGATTTGAATCGGCTGTTACGGCTAAGAACCACACCCATCGGCATGAAACTGTTTGGGAGCCGAGACGACATGGAACAGGTGCCGCGTATACGCCGCCCCCAGGACATTCATACGACAGACCAAATTGTAGGCCAGGCTGCCCGCAATGGCTGGACCGTTGGCATCACTGCCGAGGACTTGGTGGGCGCCCAGTGCAGTACGGTCATCGGCCTGCATCCTCGCAACGACGAATGGCTTTCAGGTAACCGAATGAATGGTGTCTGGTATGGGACAGCCGAAGACGCCGCAGCACACCAGGCGGCCATGGACGTCGTCCCCTTTGGTGAGTACGAGGCGATGGCGGTAAGCCCCTTGGCGAGCGGGCGGCTCAACCCACCGGATATCTGCCTAATTTACGCCACGCCCGCCCAGATGATTATTTTTATCAATGGACTGCAATGGACAGGATACAAAAAACTAGAGTTTAGCTGCGTGGGTGAATCTGCCTGCGCTGATAGCTGGGGTAAGGCCTTGGCGACCGGCGAACCGAGCCTGTCGATTCCTTGTTTTGCCGAGCGTCGCTATGGCGGCGTCATGGAAGATGAGCTGTTGATGGCCATTCCCCCCCACTTCTTACCGAAAGTGATTCGGGGCCTAGAAGCCCTCTCCAGCAACGGATTGCGCTATCCGATTCCCGGCTACGGCGTCAACAACGATGCTCGAGCGGGCATGGGCGTCACCTACTGAGACGAATTAGATCACCCAAACTCGCAAATTTTTATATTAACTTATAGTAGACTTGACCGACTATTAAGATGAACCTCGATCTGGATGCGGGTGATGATCTCAAAACAGGGCCACAGCGCTGCAACCAGTCTTGTTGCAGCAGGGACAGTGCTGAGCGGGGATATTACCTTTCGCCAAGAACTCGTCATTGCCGGTACCGTTAATGGTTCGGTGATATGCAATGGCGAGGACACGAGTGTGGTAAAGATTCTCGAAGGTGGTTCGTTCACCGGTGAAATCAACGCTCCAAGAGTGGAAATTGCTGGCAAGGTCGATGCTAATGTGACCGGCACTAACAGTGTTTCCATTGGTTCATCCGCAGAAGTTAGCGGTGTCATTCGATTTTACAAGCTAGCGGTCAGCCCGGGAGCCGTGATTACCGGTGAATTGGTGACGATGGTAGAGGAACCCGAGCCCCCTGCACCCGAGAGTAAATCGCGATAGTTGGCAACTCGGCAGCTCAAAAAATACAGTAACTTTTAGCAAACGACAGGAATTTAGACATGGCGCAGAACGACTCAGGCTACGAATTTTACGTTGGACCAGCAACTCACCTCGAAGGTGCGTCTCTGGCGATTGACGGCACCGCACGCATTGACGGCAAGATTGTCGGCAAGGTCGCGGTGAAACACTTGATCGTCGGGCCTTCTGGCTGCGTGGTTGGTGATATCTCTGGTGAGACCGCAGAAATTGAGGGTACCGTTGAAGACAGCCTTCAACTGTCCGGCAAATTGACCGTGTGCGCCTCTGGCCGAATTCGCGGCAACATCAAGTACGGCTCAATTGAGTGCATGGAAGGCGCCAAGTTGGTTGGCGAAATTTCCACAGACTGGGAAGGCAGCTTTGCTGAACCCCCTGTTGTTTCAGACCGCTTGGAAGCCTTCACCGCTGCGGTAACTAACGACAGCTTGGAAGTGGACGTTGACCAAGACAAAGGCCTCTAGGCGCCTTTGTCGTCCGAGTGCTGAAATTGAATCCAGAAAACGTCAGTCAACTTGGTCAACCGATGTTGGCCAAACCTCGTTCAGTCGTATTTGCTAACTCCAAGGGTGGTGTCGGCAAGAGTACCCTTGCGCTGATGGCCAGCCTAGGCATCGCCACGCTGCACCCCAGCTCTCGCGTAGAGTTGATTGACTTGGATGTTCAAAAGACCAGTAGCGATTCCCTGCGACGGTTCGAAAACAGCCGCTTTAGCGTGCTGGAGAACGACGACTTCTTTCTGAACTCGGGTTCACCTAATAATGGCAACCTGATCAATCACATGGGCTCGGATTTTCCCTACCGGAACAGCCAGAAGTACATCATTTTTGATAGCCCTGCCGGTAACGAACCGTCTCGAAGCACTTTCTTAAGCCACAGCGACGTGATCTTCGTCCCTACCTCAGTAGGCGATGCGGACGTCTTTGCGACGTTGAAATATCTCGACGACCTGCGGGAACTGTTTGGCAAGCAAAAGACGAACATAGACGGGCCACCCCCACCTATTGTCTTGCTGCCGAACATGGTGGACAGCCGAGAAGAGTTCAACGAGCTGAGAAACCACTTCACCAAACACTCGGTCTACTTTGGCAAACCCTTGTACTACGCACCGGTGTTTCGACGTGCATTCCGCAGCGATGAAAACGACACCAGCGTGGCCAAACTGCTGCAACAAGCCAAGCCGTACATCGGCTGGCTCACCGATCTTATCGCGCGGGCAGACCAGCTACCCTTGCCACCCAAAAAGCTCTTTCAGCTTTAAATACGACACTTTCTCAGCTGTCTTTTGTAGATGGCGGCTTGTCGAGACGCCTTTTTCGCGTAGCCTTTAATGGCAGAAGACTTCTTCCATGTGCCTCGCGCATAACCACCGTGGCCACTGTAATACGCGAGATACAGGCTGTAGGCGTCGCCCTTGGATAACCCCAAACGCCGGTGACTGGTGTTGTTGTACCAACCAATGAAATCGAGCGCATCGCCCATATCATCTCGCTGGGCAAAACGTCGCCCGGTGCTCTTTTTGTAATCGGACCAGGTTGCATCGATTGCTTGGGCGTAACCAAATGCCGACGAAGGCCGGGCGAGGGGCACCACACCAAGCAACCTTTTGCGTTCGGGCTTTGCCTTGGCATTGAAGGTGGACTCACGATGAATGAAGGCAAAACCGATGTGGGGCGGTAGCCCCCAACGTTTATAGGCTTTGCGGGCATCTTTTTTCCAGCCTCGCTCGTCGGCAAGAATCCGGCAAATATTATTGGGATCCGCTGGCGGCCCAGAAGCACAGCCATTCAACACAACCGCCAACAGCGAAAGTGCCAACAGTTTCCAAATCACTTCACTTCCTTTTCATGTTGTTTAAACAGCGCCAGCAGATCTTCCTCTGCCACAATTTGCAGGCCAAGGCTTTGTGCCTTCTCCAGTTTGCTGCCGGCTCCGGGCCCTGCAACGACCACTGTGGTTTTCGCCGATACCGAGCCTGCCACCTTTGCGCCAAGGTCGATCAGATGCTGTTTCGCCGTGCCGCGAGGCATGGATTCCAGCGTGCCGGTCAATACCCAGATCTGACCGGCCAAGGGGAGCGATTCCGGTGCGATCACTTCGATCGCAGGCCAGTTCACGCCCAACCGCTGCAGAGCTGCGACCACCTCCCGGTGTTCGGGCTGCGCAAAAAATTCCAGCACAGATTGTGCGACAACGGGCCCAACATCCGGCACCTGTTCCAGCGCGTCCAAATCCGCAGCTAGCAGAGATTCCATATCACCGAAGTGGCGGGCGAGCCCTGCCGCCGTCGCCTCTCCGACCTCACGAATCCCCAAGGCGTAGATCATGCGAGGCAACGTGGTCTGCTTCGCGACTGCCAGGGCCGCAAGCAAGTTATCCGCTGACTTCTCTCCCATGCGCTCAAGCGCGACAAGCTGATCCTTAGACAGCGCAAACAGGTCAGCGGCATTGGACACGAGGCCTTGGTCCACCAACTGGTCGATCAGCTTGTCGCCCAAGCCATCTACGTCAAATGCCAAGCGTGAAACAAAGTGCTTTAACCCTTCTTTGCGCTGGGCTGGGCAAAGGTCCCGCGGCGCACTGCAGCGCGCGACCACTTCCTCGTCGATTCGCTGAATAACGCTTCCGCAAGATGGGCAGCCGTCGGGTAAACCCACGGCCTGAGCGTCCCGCGGGCGCTGACCTAAAATCACTGCGGCGATTTGCGGAATCACATCCCCCGCCCGTCGAATCATCACACGGTCACCTACATGCAGATCCAGCCGAGCGATCTCATCCATATTGTGCAGGGTCGCGTTGGTTACCGTGACCCCACCGACAAATGTCGGCTGCAGTCTCGCTACCGGCGTAATGGCACCAGTACGCCCCACCTGAAAGTCCACACTTTCCACCACCGATGTCGCTTCCTGAGCCGCAAATTTATAGGCAATGGCCCAGCGGGGCTTGCGAGTTACGGAACCCAAGACCTGCTGCTGCGCCAAATCGTTGATCTTGATCACGACGCCATCGATTTCGTAACCCAAATCGTCTCTGCGCTGCTCTAGACGGTCTATGTAGCTCAGACACTGGTCGAGATCGGCGACCACTTCCAGCGCTGGATTGGTCCGCAGTCCCCATTGAGCAAAGGTACTCAGCACTTCATCTTGCGTCTGCGGCTGCCAATGGCCTTCGCTGCCGCCTAGGCTGTAACAGAACATGGTCAGAGGTCGTCCTGCAGTCACCTTGCTGTCCAATTGTCGCAAACTGCCCGCGGCACCGTTACGGGGATTCACCATGGGCTTTTCTCCCCTGGCAATGGCTGCTGCATTGAAGGCCTCGAAACGATCCAACGGTATGTAGATCTCGCCTCGCACCTCTAACTTGGGCGCAACACGACTGGCTTCTTCTGTGAGCGTCAGCGGAATCGAACCAATGGTGCGTACATTGGCGAAAATATTTTCTCCCTCATTGCCATCGCCTCGCGTCGCGGCCAGGGTCAGCTCACCGTTTTCATATATCAGCGCGACGGCAACGCCGTCGATTTTGGGCTCGCAGGTAAAGGTCAGCGCCGCATCACCCAGCCGGTTACGACAGCGCTGCATCCACTGTTCCAGCTCTTCCCGCGTGGTTGCTTTATCCAGCGAAAGCATAGGACGCGCGTGCTGAACTTTTTCAAACTGATCAAGGGCAGGCGCGCCAACACGCTGAGTGGGAGACGAGGCCGAATACAGGCTTGGATAGGTGTTCTCAAGATCCAGCAACTCATCGAAAAGCCTGTCGTACTCCGCATCCGCGATTTCTGGTGCATCCAAAACATGGTAGCGGTAAAGGTGATGGGTCAGCTGCTCGCGCAGGTGCGCAACGCGTTCGAGAACTGCCGCGCTGAGTTCGGGGTCGGATTCTTGGTTTGGCCCTTGGTTTGGGTTCATCAACCGTCGCTAGGGGCTGTCAATTGCTTACGCACAAAGTCAGCAATACGCTGTTTTAGGTGTTCGACCGTTTGTCCGGTCAGGGCGCTCATCGTGTCATCTTTCACGTCCCCCCCCAGTGCCGCAGCCACGGTACGGGCAGACAGAATCATATCCTCCAACGTTTCCAAGGCATCCCCGGGGACCGGTAGCTGCATGAAAAACGTGAGCCCCGGAGTTTGCAGCGCAGTCAAGTCCGAAAGGTCAAAGGTTCCAGGCTCCACCGCATTGGCGACACTGAACAATCGCTCGCCGCTGTCGCCTTGGGTCCGGTGAAAAATACCCATGTCGCCGAATTTTAAGCCCTGCCCGCGCAACGCGGCGACCAAATCATCGCCGCCAAAGGGCGCATCTGGCTTGGCCATGACGCCCAATATCAGCAGCTCTTCCAATTGAGGGTTCTGACGTCGCGACTCATCCGGTGCTGCCTCTGTTTTGGTCGTATTTTGCGCCGATACATTGCTCTGTCGAGGCCGCTTGGTTTGCGGTTCGGGCACGCTCTTTTCGGATCGTTTGTTCTCGGCGACTCTATTCTCAGAAACCAGCGGCGCATTTTCGGTCTCGAACAAGTCGTCCGTTCGGGGAGGTAACGAGCTGCTCTCAACCCGGGGCTGTCTTCGATCATCGGCGGGGGTTATCAAAACCTCAGGGGAGTTCTTAGACGCATCGCTGGTTTCCGCTTCAAATGCCGTTTGGACTCCCTCATCCTGCAATGCCTGACTGATAACCCGAGCACCGCCGTTCGGAAACTCCGGCGACAGAACAGACGGTGAATCGTCCTTTGCATCTGAGGCTTTGATATCCATACGGATTTCATTCTGACGATTCCGACGAGCCACCCATAATCCATGAGCAACGATCAGAATGAAGAAAATGCTGCCAGCGATAATGATCAGATCTTTGATATCCAAAACATACCCCGCAAAAGTAGTCCCTAACCTAATACGGTCATCAAGCGATAGCCAGTGCCGCTGCGGCGTCCACATCCACAGAAACCAACCGCGACACGCCGGCTTCGTGCATGGTAACGCCCATTAAATAA
This sequence comes from Gammaproteobacteria bacterium, assembly GCA_042091155.1. Lineage (GTDB taxonomy): Bacteria > Pseudomonadota > Gammaproteobacteria > Pseudomonadales > Azotimanducaceae > UBA4421. Next base: position 11,599 of record JBELHZ010000033.1, on the reverse strand, counting down.
TCCGCCATTTCCATGGTGATTTTATTGTGCGTGATCACCAAAAACTGCACTGACTCGGACATTTCGCGGATCAGCGCAGCAAAACGCGTCACGTTCATATCATCCAAGGGTGCATCAACCTCATCCAGCAAACACACCGGGCTTGGATTGAGGTGGAAGATCGCAAAAATCAGCGCCACGGCGGTCATCGCTTTTTCACCGCCCGAGAGCAGATGAATGGACGAATTCTTCTTGCCTGGAGGACGCGCCATCAACGTCACACCCGTATCGAGCATATCGTCCCCGGTCAGCTCCAGTGTCGCGCTGCCACCACCAAATACCTTGGGAAACAGCTCGCCGAGTTTCGTGTTCACAGCGTCAAAGGTTTCCTTAAAACGGACGCGAGTTTCCTTGTCGATCTTCTGCATAACCTCCAGCAGCGTATCCAGTGCTTCCTCGAGATCCGCCGCTTGGGCGTCCAGATAGTTCTTGCGCTCAGACTCTGTATCGAACTCTTCAATTGCCGCCAGATTAATGGCACCAAGGCGCTGAATGCGGCGCGACATACGCTCGATTTCTTCCACCCAAGCAACCTCTGTGGCCTCCGCAGGCATACCTTGCTGAACCGCTTCCAACTCGTGGCCGGTAGTACCCAACTGTTCGAGCAGATTGCTCTCCTGTACCGCCATACCTTGGCGTTGGACACGTTCGTCTTCCAATCCTTCACGGACCTTGGCGACGCCTTCAGAGACACTGCCTCGCTGGGCTTCTAGGGCCCGGATACCGGATTCAAGCGTTTCTAGGTTGCTACGGGCCTGCCGGAGTTCTTCCTCAACGCCTACGCGACTCGCTAACTGTTCCTTTAACTGGGTCTCCAGTTCAGGAATTGGCCGCTGGCTCTCTTCAATCCCTTGCTGAACACCCGTCATCTGCTCCGCTAACTGGGCTTGCTGATTTCGAACCCGTTCCCGAGCGGTCAGGCTTACCGTCAGCTGCGACTGCACAGACTCCAAACGCACATTGACCGCGTGGAATTTATCCCGGCTGGCGCGGGCGGAATCACGACTGAGCTGCAAACGCTCGCCTAATTGTTCTCGCTGCTCGGTTAGGTCTGCCTTCACCACACTGAGTTCGCTACGTACGGTCTCGGCAATTGCTAAGGCACTGCGCGTTTGCTCCAGTCGGCTCTTTTCCTGGGCGACCTGTTCAGCCACTTCCGCCGATTCCTTACGAAGTTGCTCCTGCCGGGCCGCTGCCTCTTCCAGCTTCACTCGGGTCACCCCATGGTCGGTGCGTCGATCGCTCAAGCTCTGATTCAGCTCATTGGCCTGACGCTGAAGCTCTTCACGCTTAGCTTCCAGCGTTTCAACCTGAATGCGTGCTGCCTGACGTTGATCCACCCGTTTCGCGAGCCCAGCTTCGGCCTCTTCGATTTCCAGCGCCAAGGATTCAATCGCGCGTCCGCGCTCAATGATGCCCTGAGTTTGATCCGCATCGTGTAAAGCCCGCATCCAGTCTGGGCCTACCCAAAATCCTTCTCGGGTGATAATGCTCTGACCCGGTGCCAGCTGGTGACGCTTGCTCAGGGCTACTTCGGCAGATTCCGCAGCGAATACCCCGTAGAGCAGCGAGCTACCGGCCAGAGATCGGTCACGCAGCAACGAGCGCACGGTAGGCAGGGCGAGGGTTTCATTGCGGGCATCGACGGCATCCGTCGCGCGCGACTCTACTAGGGCCAGATCCCCTTCAGCCAACTGGCTCAGCGTACCGGCAAACCCCGTCAAATCGTCAACCTGTAAGGCCTGCATAAAGCGCCCCAGCACGGATTCCACCGCGCCTTCCCAACCGGGCACCACCGACAGGTTTTGCCCCAATCGTTGCGCATCGGACAAGTCGTTGTCGTTAATCCAATTCTCGGCCTCGGGTACGTTGCTACCCAATGCGGCATCTTGAATAGCCTGCAAATTCGCCGACTGCTGACGCAGCTCTTGTACCTGACTGCGAGCAGCCTCCAAGGATTGCTCAAGCCCCTGAGTTGCCTGCCGAGCCGCTGAGAGTTCCTCGCGACAATCGGCCATCAACTCGTCCAGCGAGCGACTCTGTGTCTCCAAACCGTCGATCTCAAGCGCCATTTGCTCGACCAGCTGACCTTCTTGCTTGGGCTGATCCGATGCCAATCGAGCCAGCTCTTGCGCTCGGTTATCCAGTCGTGCGATCAGCTGCTGCAGATACTCGATTCGAGAGGTTTGTACCTGGGCTTCTTGTTCATTGGCCGAGAACTGCTGATTGAACGCGTCCCAGCGTTGCTGCCAGTCCTTATTTTGATTCTCCACATCCGCCAACGAGGCCTGCACCGAATGATCGGCTGCTGCCAGCGATTCCACTTGGGGCTGAAGCTCGGTCACTTCCGCCTGCATCCGCTGAATCTGTTCGTCGTCGCTGGTGACCTGCTGATTCGCCTCCGCGCTGCGTTTGCGCGCGCGCTCCAGTTCTTCGTTGAGCTGGGCCAGACGCCGCTTGTTGAACTGCAGGCTCTCTTCCGTATGGGTAATTTGCGAACCAAGCTTGTAGAAGCGTTCTTGCACGGCGTTCACTTTTTCGGTCTGCTCGGAAAATCCTTTGCGCTGCCCCTCAATCTGGGCTTCGACACGCCGCTGTTCGGCGATGGCCTTTTCCAAATCCACTTCGAGCGTGGCGATCTTTTGCTCGCGCTGGCCCAATCCCACTTTCAGTGCCTGGTAGCGCAGTACGTACAACTGGGCGTTGAGCAGAGACTCCTCGGTCTTCAGGGTTCGATAGCGTTCCGCTGCCTGGGCCTGTCGCTGCAGGCGGTCCAGCTGACGCCCCAGCTCTTCACGAATATCGTTGATGCGCTCTAAATTTTCCCGGGTGTGCTTAATCCGATTGTGGGTTTCCCGCCGCCGCTCTTTGTATTTCGAAATACCGGCGGCTTCTTCCAGATACACCCGCAGTTCCTCGGGTTTCGCCTCAACCAGCTGGGAAATCATGCCCTGCTCGATAATCGAGTAGCTACGCGGCCCAAAGCCCGTGCCGAGGAAAATATCCTGTATGTCGCGTCGCCGGCAGCGGCTGCCGTTCAGCAAATAATTTGACTGACCGTCCCGGCTCACTTCGCGGCGAATGGCGATATCGGCATAGGCCGCGTATTCACCGCCAATACGTCCGTCGCTGTTATCAAAGATCAGGTCAATGCTGGCGGCGTTATTGGGTTTACGGGAATTTGAGCCGTTGAAGATGACGTCTGTCAGGTTCTCGCCGCGAAGTTGTTTGGCTGAACTCTCACCCATCACCCAGCGTACTGCATCGATGATATTGGACTTGCCGCAGCCGTTCGGACCCACTACCGCGCAACGATTTCCGGGCAAGGTGACCGTGGTGGCGTCTACAAAGGACTTAAAGCCAGCAAGCTTAATTTGTTTCAGTCTCATGGAGTTCGCCGCGCGCTTCGAGATAACGCGCTAGCTTAATTCATCCCACCGCATCACGTCACATTTTTGTGAAGGTATGACGTACTTTTCCGCAGTCTAACCGGGGGGTGCCAGCATCGCGTCCAGCACCGTTTGGCCGGCTTCAGCGTCCATTAGGCTCAGGGGCTTCGACTGCCACTGCCAATCACCCGCCTCTGCCTGAGCCAGACCACTGGCGCTGAGGCGCACCAAGACCTCAAAGTCCTCCGCCTGCGACAAGGGACGGTCCGGACTCATGCTCACCAGATCATCAAGGTTGACCGAGAATGGCAACAGCCAGCTGGGTCTGCGAACCACGGCATAGGGCATGCCACCACCAATCGGACGCGCAACCACGAAAACCACAGCTCTGGGGTCGGTCTCTTGTGGTGCTCGTACGTTTACCTGAATCCCAGCCGTGGCACCTTGCTGAGCATAAGCCGAACGCAGGGCACCGATGGCATCAACCGTGGCACGCACGCGCTCTGGACGTTGTTCGGAATTGAGGGTCCGATTCAAAAGAGTAATTGCCCCGGCAGCATCGCCTTCACTGATGGCGGCAACGGCCAGCATTTCGAGCACTTGAGGACTGTTTGGATCTTGGGCGAGAATTTCTTCCGCTAACTGCCGACTGCGATCGTCCAGCACCCCCTGACGGTCAAGATAACGGGCCTGTAACCAGTAAAATTTCACCGACACATCGCTGTTGGCGTACTCATGGGATTGGCCGAAGGCACTTTCGGCACGATCGAAAATGCCCTGTTTGAGATACGCATGGCCAAGCAGGTACCAGCTTTGGGCGTCATCGGGCGTATTCGCTAGCCAGTCAGTCAGCAAGGCCTGCCAACGCTGCAGCGCCTCCAGATCATCCTCTGGCGACAACGCCAATACCTCTTGCGCCCCTTGGATTTTCGATGCGCCAAAACTTCCCACCTGGCCATACACGCCCACGGCAAGTGCCACCAGCAGTGCACCGGTGATCAACAATAGATTGGCCGATCTGGCGAAAAAGGCAGGCGGCACGGCTTCTGCCGCGCCCGAGTTCTGACCATCCGCCGGCGTCTCGAGACTGGGGTACTCGGCGAGCAAAACCGATGCGAGTTCATCGGACAGTTCGGTCCGCTGGGCTTCATCCATATCCTCTTCGGCCAGCTCCCGCATCCGTTGGTCATACCAAGCCCGACTTTGCACTGCAGCCTCTTCTCGCGCCGCTTTTTGGGGATCAAGTGCGGCGGAGCGGTTCTGGCCCCGAGACAACCAAGCCGGTGCTAGCACAAAGAGCAGAGCGGATACCGCCAGCAGAAAGAAAACAAACATCAGGTTCGGGTATCCGTCTTAGCCGCCACAATTTTCCGCAGGCGTTTTTGTTGCTCGTCGTCTAGCCCGGCATGTTCCACACCTGCGGAACGCTGCAGTCGATACAGTACGAAAAGCGCCAACAGACCCAGTCCGATTGGGACCAACCAGATGTACCAGGTGCGTGCGTTAAACGGCGGGTCGTACAGCACAAAGTCACCGTAACGAGCTTGCAAATAGTCCCGGACTTCTTGATCGCTCATGCCTTCGGTTGCCACCAACCGATGAACCGTTTTGCGCAAATCTTGGGCGATGGGGGCATCGCTGCCCGCCAAGTTCGTATTCAGGCACTTCGGGCAGCGGAACTCTTCGATCAAAGCCCGATAGCGTCGTTTTTCAACATCGTCAGCGAATTGGAAGGTGTCAATTTGCGAGGCACCCAGTGTTACGGCTGTTGGCAGCATCGCCAGCATCAGCCAGGTGTTCAGTCTGAACAGCGGATTGCGGGTCATGGCGAATTCTGGGACTCAGGTGTTGCACCCAGGATCACACCCAACTGCCGAAACCGCGGCTCAAGTTCATCTCGCCAAATCCGTGGATTAATATCCCCGACACGTTTGTAAACAACCTCGCCGGCAGCGTTTAGCAAAAACGTTTCCGGGGCGCCATAAACACCCATTTCGATACCCAAAAGGCCGTCACGATCGTCCAGCACCCAATCGTAAGGATTGCCATACTGCGCAAGCCACTGTAGCGCCTTTGTCGGGCGGTCTTTGTAGTTCACGCCCACAATAACGATGTCAGTGCCCTGGGCGATACGCATCAATTCTTCATGCTCGCTCAGACAGGTCGGACACCAGGTCGCCCATACGTTTACCATTGCCGGCCGACCCAACAGGTCGGCTCGGGTGATGGTTTGCTCCGGATTTTCCAGTAACCGCGCGTTGAACTCGGGAAACGGTTTGTTGATCAACGCCGACGGCAGCTCGTTGCGCGCGCCCAAATCAAAGCCGATGTAGCCAAGACCCATAATCAGCACGAAGACGCCCAGCGGAATGTACAGGCTCGCTCGGCTCATGCCGCCACCACGTCGGAATCCGCAACCGAGCGCTTGCGACGCTGACGGGCATAGCGCTTATCAAACACCGCCACCACACCACCCAGGGCCATCAAAAGCGCTCCGATCCATACCCACCGGACCAGGGGTTTGTGATGCAACCGAACCGCCCAGGCATCGCCTTCCAGAGGCTCGCCTAAGGAGACATAGGTGTCAGCAAAAAAGCCCGCCGCAATACCCGCTTCGGTCATCACATTGCCGCCTGCAAAGTACTGTCGCTTTTCAGGCCGCAGTTCGAAGGCATTTGAACCATCGGCTTCGGTCAGAATAAAAATGCCTTGTTGTGCGCTGTAGTTAGGGCCCACGACGTCGATTACACCGGTAAAGGTGACCTGCTGACCTGCAAGCTCAACACTGCTTTGGGGCGTCATTCGTACATCAATTTCGATGGATTGGGTCGCCGTGACCGCAATACCCAAGGTGCCCATGGCGAAACCAAGGTGCGCCAACGTCATACCCAAGAATGCCGCTGGCGGCCTGCCGCGCCTGAGGCGTACATACAGCTGTTTGGCATGAGTGAGCACTACCCAAACGGCCAGCGCTACCGCACTGGCAACAACGATCGATGCTGGATCCAGCAGGAACCAAACGCTGACACCCAGCACACCGGCAATACCCATGGCTTGATAGACACCGGCCAACACCTCTACCCGGGTACGCTTCCAGTTGAGCACTGGCAAGAACGCCAAAGCCCCCAACAAAAGCAGACCTAGGGGAACGAAGAAGGCGTTAAAAAAAGGTGTGCCAATGGAGATCCGTCCGCCAGTCAGGGCTTCATAACCAATCGGCGCCAACGTGCCCCAAAGAACCACAGCCAAGGAGACCACCAAGATCACGTTGTTGATCAACATGAAGAACTCTCGACTCAACAGGCCATAGCCGACCTTGGCCCGGGCCTGCCCGGCCCGCGCTGCGTAGAGCGCGAGAGAGCCGCCAACCACCAAGGCGAGGAAAATCAAAATGTACATGCCGCGCTCGGGGTCTACGGCAAACGAATGCACCGACGTGAGGACACCGGAGCGCACAATAAAGGCACCCAGTAGCGAAAATGAAAATGCCGTGATGGCGAGCAGCAGGGTCCAGCTTTTGAACGTGCCCCGATTCTCGGTCACGGACAGCGAATGCACCAAGGCAGTAGCCGCTAGCCACGGCATGAAAGAGGCATTTTCCACCGGATCCCAGAACCACCAGCCGCCCCAGCCCAGCTCGTAGTAAGCCCACCAACTCCCCAGAGCGATACCACAGGTCAGCATGGCCCAGGCCATGTTGGTCCATGTGCGACACCAGCGGGCCCAGGTGGCATCCACACGACCCTCCAGCAACGCGGCCACAGCCAGCGCAAAAGGAATCGCCAAACCTACGTAGCCTGCGTAGAGCAGGGGGGGATGCACGATCAAACCAAAGTCTTGCAAGAGCGGATTCAGATCCGCCCCATCTGCGGGGGTGAGCGGAATCAGGCGCAAAAACGGGTTACTGGTGAACAGAGCGAAGCAAATAAAGCCCAGATTCAGCAAGGACAAAATGCCCAGCACTCGGGAGGTAAAATGCGCAGGATATTGGCTGGAGCGAAGACTGAAAGCCACCATCCAACAGCCCATAATCAAAATCCAAAGCAGAAATGATCCTTCATGGCCGCCCCAGGCCGCGCTGACCTTGTAATACCAGGGCAGTAACGTGTTCGACTGGTTCGCCACGTAGGCAACACTAAAATCGTCCAACACAAAGGCGTAAACCAAGGCGGCAAAGGCGACAAAACTGAACGCCCATTGGCCGAACACCATGGACATGGCCGCCCGTTGCAGCACATCGTCCCGCGGTGCGGTCAGACCCATACCTGCGCCACCCAAGGCCAGCACTGCCGCCAGTGTCAGGGCGAAATTTCCAAGTTCAGGAATCATACGTGCTATCCGATGCCCTATCGGCCTTGCGTTGAGCCGAGGGATAACCCGGCATTGACGCCTTGGGTATCGCCGGTGGTTCCATACCCTGTAAATCCATTAACTCCGGTGGCATGTAGTTCTCGTCGTGCTTGGCCAGCACCTCTGTCGCGTTAAACACGCCAGCGGCGTTCAGCTGGCCCTCTACCAAAATCCCCTGCCCCTCACGAAAAAGGTCCGGCAGGATTCCAGTGTACTGAACCACAAAATCCGCACCCTGATGATCGGTCAACACGAAGGTAACTCCTAAATCCTGGGTACTGCGCACCACACTGCCCTCTTGCACCATGCCACCAGCTCGAAGCGTTTCGCCCACGGGAGCCTCGCCCGCCACGACGTCCGCCGGAGGGTAAAACATGTTCATGTTTTCGCCGGAGATCTGAATCAGCAGCGCGGTTACCCCACCCGCTACCAGCAGCAGAAACAGGGTTAGATACAAACGCTGTTTACGTTTCGGATTCATCAACACCTTCCCTATCACGGTTCGTTACCGAAGCGGACCGATCCGCCAGTTCGATTTGTCGGGCAATCTGCTGCTTTGCGTTGACGAAGGCCTGTCGTGCGCTAAGCCAAGAGCCAAGCAATACAGCGGCAGTGATGCCATAGGCCATCCAAACATAGAAACCATGTTTGCCCATGAGCAAAAATTCAGCAAATGAGTCGAAGTACATTAGGGAGACCCCCGCCCGGTGATCCAGTCACCCACCCAACGAGCGTTCATTTCCCGCTGAAGTATTTCGCTGCGCATACGGAGCAGGACAACAAAACCCGCAAAGCAGTAAAAGCCAAGCACCATCACCAGCAACGGCAACCACATCTCACTCGGCATGGCGGGCTTTTGCGTCAAACCAAAAGACGCCGATTGATGCAGTGTATTCCACCATTCGACCGAGTACTTGATGATGGGTATGTTGATCGTGCCGACCATGGCAATCAGTGCACTGGCTCTCGCCCGAAGCTCTGCCTCGGCAATGGCTTCGCGAAGCGCGTAAATACCGACATACAAAAAAAATAAAACCAATGTGGAAACGGTACGTCCATCCCATTCCCACCAACTGCCCCACGTGGGGCGCCCCCACACGCTGCCAGAGAACAGCGCCAAGGCGGTAATTACCATGCCCAAGGGCAAGCAGGCGGAAATCGCCACGTCGGTTAGCTTCATACGCCAGACCAGCCCGATGAAACCGGCGACACCCATGCCGATGTAAAGACTTTGGGCGAGCATGGCAGCGGGCACATGGACATACATGATACGAAAGCTATTGCCCTGCTGATAATCTGCCGGCGCATAGGCGAGTCCCCAGATCGTCCCCCAAAGCAGGAGGATCGCTGCAGACCAACCGAAAAAGGTGACCCACGGTGTCGTTAGCGAGAAAAACCAGCGCGGGGAGCCCAGCTTGTGCCAAAGACGCTTTAGCGACGCACCTAGCATGACATTGTCCACTGTTCAAAAAATCGTGCGATCACGACTACTCCAACGTTACTGAAACAACCCACACTCACCCGTGATGGGCGCCAAGCGGCTATTGCATCTCTAAACTGATTTTGAGGCCTGCCAGGGTCGCAAAAGGCGCCAGGGCCAAGGCAACCAGACTGATCAAACTGAGGGCATAAACCTGGGGCATCACACTGCGCCCGGCTTGCGCCGCCATTACCATGTCCGCACCAAAAACCAACGTGGGCAGAAACAACGGCAACACCAGCAGCGCCAAAATCACACCACCACGGTTAAACCCAACGGTCACGCTCGCGCCCACACTGCCCAGCAAGCTCAACGCCGGCGTCCCCAGCAATAACGCCAAGGCAGTTGCCGGCAGCGCTTGGAACGATAGACCAAGCATCACACCCAAGACCGGTCCAAGGCACGCTATGATAAACCCAGTGCTCAGCCATTGCATAAATATTCGGATCAACACTGTGACAAAAGGTACCTGGGCGCTGACCAAGGTCTGCTCAAGGACACCGCTGTCAAAATCCCGCCGGTACATGCTATCCAACGCCAGCAGTTGAGTGAGCAGCACCAGTGTCCAAAGGACGCCGGGGGCAACCGCGGAAGCCTCATCTGTCGCTGTCGTTATCGCATCTGGGGCGGCGATAACAAAAAGCATCGTGGTGAGCAGCAAAAAGGCCAGGGGATTCATGACCGCGCCCTTGGCGCGCAGCAGCACCTGCCATTCTCGAACCAAGGCACCGCGAATCATGGCAGGGTCTCCGCTATCGAGGCGTCCAAAATCAACTCGCTCTTGCCGTCTATGGCGATGGCATTGTGGGTTGCGCAGATCACTGCCCCACCCTTGGCGCAGTGCTCGGCGATAACATCCCTCAAGAGGTCTTGTGCACTGGCATCTAGGGCCGTCAGCGGTTCGTCCAGAAGCCACAGTTTGCGCGAACTGAGCAGCCACCGTGCCATGGCAACACGACGTTGCTGACCGGCCGACATGGCACCGCATAGGCTGTAGGCCATCGTCAGTACACCGGTCCGGTCTAGGGCGTTCAGGGTCGTTTCGTGGTCAGAGGTGTGATCTTCCAAACCCGCAAACCAAGCCAAGTTTTCCAGCGGCGTCAGCAAACCGTCCAAGCCCAATCGATGGCCCTGATAGAGCGCATCTTGGCTGCGGTATTCGCCAGTAAATTGAGAGTGCAGGCCGGCTAGGGTGCGCAACAAGGTGGATTTACCAGACCCATTAGCGCCAATCAGCTCGATATAGTCACCGGGCAGAACACTCAGCGATATGGGTGAAAACAGCCGCCGCCCGCCTCGTTCACAAGACAAGGCGTTTACGGCGAGTAGCGGCTGAAGAGTCAACGCAGTCTCATCAATCGAGAATCATGCGCGCGCCAAGATAGACCTGCCGCGGCATGGCTGGGAAGTAACGGTAGCTGCCAAAGGCGAAGTCCGCTCGATCGGCATAACGTTCGTCCAGCAAATTCATGACACGCAGGCTGATTTCCGTGCTGGCACTGGCCTGCCACTGCAGTCGCCAGTTCACTGCGTAGTGACCTTTGTAGCGCGCAGTATTCGCCGCATTCAGGAAATGCGAGCCGACCCGATTGACTTCCAGCTCCTGTTTCAGCGTATCGGTAATCGCAGTACGCCAAGCCGCGTGACCAATCCAGCGTGGCGCCGAATCCAGTTCATTGCCGTCAGTGATCTCTTCACGTCCGTCCGCATCCGCATCCCGTGCAAAATCGTACTCGTGCTTCGCGTAAGTCGCCGCCAATTGAAATTCGTGCCGACCGATCTGTCGCTGGCCACTGAATTCCACGCCCATGGATTGCGTTCGACCGTCGCTGACGTTGAAGGCTTCAGAATCACGAAACAGAAAGTCGCGCGTGCGCTCTGCAAAAAACGCCACGGCGATGCTTTCGTTTTTGAACCCCGCTTCCACGGCGGTCAAATCCTCGCTGTCCAGATCGGCGATACTTTGCCCACCGCGCAGCCGGTACAGTTCCGTCACCTGAGGCGGCCGGAATCCACGACTGGCGTTGGCATAGAGCAGTCCGGCAGCCAAATCTTTTTCAAACCCCAGCCGGGCGCCGACGTTAGTGAACGAGTCGTCGCGGCTGGCTGGACGCGTGTAAAGACAGCCGCCGAAACCGCAGTTGGTGCCATCGTCTTTTGTGTTGCCGACGATATGATTGTTCGTGTATTCGTAACTCAAATACTCCAGGCGCAAGCTATGGAGTACGCGGAAGCTGTCAGTCACACGATGCTGCAGATCGTAGAAGCCCGCAATCAACTGCGAGTCCACGTCGTAGTCGTAGTGCAAGCCGGCGGGTCGAGTCGCTACCAAGAAAGCACT
>JBELHZ010000032.1:0-29605 GCA_042091155.1 Gammaproteobacteria bacterium | reverse complement strand
ATTGGAGGGGCCTTCCCAGAAAATCAGAGCAAGCAGTGTGCACCGATAAGCCGGTGGAGCAAAGTTCTCACTTGGCCGACTGCTCGGTGGAGGGATTGTCGGGTTCGTCTCTAGGCATCAAGCCGCATCAAAGGCACAATGATATGTTCCGCGATTCGCAGAGATGCGATCCATGTCTCCACCCGACGGGTGGCAATCTAAGGAGCATAGGCAAGGCCATGAAAGATGAAACACTGGCGATTCACGCTGGCTATACGACAGACCCCACATCCCACGCAGTAACAACACCGATTTATCAGACGGTTGCTTACGAATTTGACGATGCGCAGCACGGTGCCGACCTGTTCGACTTGGCGGTACCGGGCAATATTTACAGCCGCATCATGAATCCCACCTGCGACGTGCTAGAGCAGCGTATTGCTGCGCTGGAAGGTGGCGTAGGTGCGTTGGCTGTGTCCGCGGGTAGTGCAGCGATTCATTACGCCATCATTAACATTGCCAAGGCCGGGGATAACATCGTCACGGTACCGCAGCTGTATGGCGGTACGTACACGCTCTTTGCGCACATGTTCCCAGCCCTCGGTATCGATGTGCGCTTCGCTGCAGACGACTCCGTTGCGGCGTTGGAAGCCCTGATTGACGACAACACCAAGGCCGTATTCTTTGAAACCATAGGTAACCCCGCCGGTAACATCGTGGATATCGCCGCGGTTACCGAGATGGCCCATCGTCACGGCGTATGCACCATTGCGGACAACACAGTGGCCTCGCCTTCGCTGCTCAAGCCTATCGAGCACGGTGTGGACATTGTTGTGCACTCGGTAACCAAGTACATGGGTGGCCACGGTACGACCTTGGGTGGCGTTATTGTCGATTCCGGCAAGTTCCCGTGGACGGAAAATGCAGCCCGTTACCCAGAAATGAACCAGCCAGAAGCCAGCTACCACGGCGTCGTGTATACCGAAGCCTTTGGGCCAGCGGCCTACATCGGTCGGGCGCGAACCGTGCCCCTGCGCAACACAGGGGCAGCGCTGTCCGCGCAAAGCGCGTTTCAGTTGCTGCAGGGCATTGAAACCCTACCCTTGCGTATGGAGCGCCATTGCGAGAACTCCATGGCGGTTGCCAAGTATTTGCAAGCACACGATAAGGTGGAGTGGGTGAGCTACGCAGGTCTTGAAGACCACCCGCATCATGGGCTGGCCCAGAAGTATATGAACGGCACAGCGTCCGGCATTATGACCTTTGGTGTTAAGGGCGGATTTGAAGCAGGGGTGAAGTTCTATGACGCCCTGCAACTGTTCAAGCGATTGGTGAACATTGGTGATGCCAAGTCGCTGGCATGCCACCCAGCGTCGACCACGCACCGACAGCTTAGCGAAGAAGAGCAAAAAGCTGTGGGTGTTGCTCCAGAAGCGATTCGTCTGTCTGTTGGCATCGAGCACATTGACGACATCATTGCCGATTTGGAACAGGCCCTAGCCTAGCGGTTGTTGGGCAACGGCCACTGCTGCCTCGGCGGGTAATCCCGCTGAGGCGTACCTGGGTCAGACCAGTGTGATGGTGTTCAGCAACGTCGCAGAAAACTCGGCCAAAAAGGTCAGTATGGGAAGCCCCATCAAACTGCCGATGACCAGTGCCAGCAGAAGCATTGCGCCGTAGCGGGCATTGTAGAATCGATACAGCCGGGCCAACTTGTTGGGCAGAAAGTGCGGTGCTATGTAATGACCGTCTAACGGGCCAATGGGCAGTAGATTGAAAATCATCAGCAGCAGATTGATCTGAGCTAGGATCGTAAAAAACAGCTGGCCCGCAGGGTTTTGCCAGCCCGCATTCCATGCCAAGACGAAGCCATTCCAACAAATCACCGCCAACAGTAAATTCATCAGGGGACCCGCCGCGGCCACCCATAAATCCGCACGAGGACTGGTGAAATTTGCGGGATTCGTTGGTACGGGCTTGGCAAACCCGAAGCCGACGATGACCACCATCAGCAGCCCCATGGGGTCAATATGCGCGATTGGATTCAGGGTGACGCGCCCAGCCCGCTCGGCGGTGTCATCGCCAAACCATTTGGCCACCATGGCGTGACCCAGTTCGTGGACGGTCAGGGAGAGAACCAAGGCGATGATCAGCAGTGTGAATACGGCGTATTCGCCTCGCCAAAGCAGTTGCAGCATACGTACCTCAGATGGTTGGAGTGGTGGTGACGCTTGGATGGTCAGTGTGAGCTGTTCACGAAGCTCGGTTCAAGTGAATTTGTCCTTTACAGTCAATTCCCGGGCATATGCCCCTTGCCCCTACGCAGGTATATTGTTTTTTTTTGCGAGAGCATTGCATGGCCCTGACCCTACGCATTTGGCGCTTCACCGATGGCCGGCCCGGTCACGAAAAGCAAACGGCCGGTTTGCTGCAGGGGTTTCGTGAATGCCTATCTCACGACGCTGGGCCGGATGCGAAGATCGACGTGCGCGATATCGCCCTGGCGGACTATGCCCACGACTGGCCTGCGCTATGGCGGGACCCGGGCGAAGCGCCGGATCTTCTGATTGGTGCCGGTCGCCGTACCCATCTGCCGATGGCACGCGCGCGCTGGCATCTGGGCAGCCGGGCGATCGTACTGATGAAACCCAGTCTGCCGAGTTTTTGCTATGACCTTGCCCTCGTGCCCGCGCACGATACCTCGTGGTCTGAGCGCAAGATTCTGCGCACACTCGGGATGCTCGGGCCGAGGGAGTCCGGTGCAAAAGCATCGGACCAAGGTGTTATCTTGCTGGGCGGAAAGAACGATCACTTCCACTGGCGAGATGCCGAGATTGTCGCAGCGGTGGCGAGCATTATTCAGCAGAGCCCAGACATCTACTGGCAAGTATCCGATTCGCCCCGCAGTTCAAAGGAATTGGTTGGCGAACTTGTGGCGGCACTGGCTGAGGCGCCAAATGCAAGGGTACTGCGTTATACCGACAACCCGCCCGATTGGCTGACGCAGACGCTGGCGACGGCCAGCCAAGTCTGGGTAAGTGCTGACAGTGCATCCATGCTCTACGAAGCGCTGTCGTCAGGTGGCCACGTCGGCGTGATTGAACTGGCGAGCATACGCCGGCGCAACAAACTGCAGGCCGGTATCGACGCCTTGCGGCAGCAGCGGAGAGTGGGTCTTTCATCCGCGGGTGCCTTGCCGGATCAGGATCTTGAGCCAGAACCCTTACAGGAACACCGCCGCTGCGCCGAGTGGATTCTTGAACATTGGTTCAGCTAAGCGCTAGCTCAACACGCCGGCGTCACTGAGTGCGGCCAGAGTGGATTCGTCTATATCGAGCCAATCTTTGAGAATGGCGGCGCTGTCTTCGCCAACCGCCCGAGTGCGCTGATAGTCGTCGCAGGGGGTGGTGTCGAACTGAATAACCAGCCGGTCGATCCATGTGGGTCCCAAAGTCGGATGTACGTCGTCCATGGGTTGCAGGAATCCCCGCTGACGCAGTTGCGGATCATGTTCCACCAGGTCGGCACCGTCTTGCACGATGCCCGCGGGCACGCCAGCCAGCTGACATTGCTGCATCAGGGTTAGAGCATCGGCGTCACGCGTCCATGCCGATAGGTGTTCGTTCAGCGCCTGACGATGCTCGTAACGCGATGCTTGGGTGGTAAAGATATCCTGGCCGGCCCAATCCGGTCGCCCCATGAGCTGGTAAAGCGCCTGCCATTGAGCCTCGTCCATGCACGCGATAGCGATCCAGCGTTCACTGACTTGGCGTGCCGTGTCGTCATCGGCACCGGTGTCCTTGGCCCGATCGGCACATCGGTAGCAACCGTGGGGCGCGACCGCATCGTAGGGCAGGTCGTTACCCACAGGGCGGGCCTTGGCTCCATTCGCCGCTAGATCGAGCAAGGATGGGCCAATGAAGTTGATACCCACCTCGAATTGGGAGATGTCCACGCGCTGACCGCTGCCGGTTGTGCGCCGGGCCTGTAGTGCCGCCAAGACAGCCACGGCCCCATGCAGTCCCGCCTGATGGTCGTTATAAGAAAAGCCGATACCAATGTCTTCGCGGCCGGGCACACCGGTGGTGGCCGTGATGCCGCACAGGGCATGAATGGTTGGAGCGTATGTGACGTATTTTGACCACGGGCCACCGTCCCCCATGCCAGACATCTGTACGTAGATCACACCGGGGTTGGTTTGGCTCACCTCGTTGTAACCGATACCCCAACGATCGAGTACGCCTACCGAGAAATTGTCGATCACGATGTCCGCTTCATCGGCTAGCTGCCTTGCCAGCGCCTTGGCCGAGTCGTCTGACATTTTCAACGCTAAGGCGCGCTTGTTGCGATTCCACATCAAGTAATAGGGGTGATGGGGGTCTTGGGTTGTCACCGCGCGTTCGCTGGAATTGATCTTGATCACGTCCGCACCCATGTCGGCCAGCATGCGAGTAGCAAAGGGGCCGGCCAGCACGTGAGTGAAGTCCAGTACCTTGATGCCTGCCAGTGGTTTGCTGCCCGGCGCGGTGTCGGCCTGATGTGTGCGCGTCTGCCACCCCAACCGGTCGGCGACGGCGCTGACTGGGTGTGCCTGAGATTGGTACGGTTTGAGCTGCCAGGGCGTCTTGCTGAAGCGATAGGGCGTGCCCGGGGAGGTGATTTCCACGTCGTCGATCTGATAGGGCACATACCAATCCCGCGCCTTCAGCTGGGGGTTTTCGGCCACTTTTTCGATGGGCAGAACCCAGCCATAGGGTGCGTGTCGTGACTGAGCCTCGTGAAATAGGGCTTCCACATCCTTGGTGGCTACCCAGCGACCCATAATGTCCATGGCGCGCTGGGTACGCAGTCGCAAATTCTCCGGCTCCATGTATTTGGGATCGATCAGATCTTCGTGTACGTCCTCTTCGATCCACCACATCAACTGGTTATCAAAATTGGGTGCCGGTGTTGCCATGATGCAACCGTTCTGGCCTTGCATAACCCCATAGGCATCGGACCAGTGCAAGGCGCCGCGGCGTGGTAGCACCCGTCCTTCCGGGCGGTTTAGGGTTTGCTGATAAAAGTAGAACATGAAGACCTGTTCCAGACACGAGGCAATGCTCTCGTGGACAGACAGAGTTGCGCTCTGGCCTTGGCCCGTGTTGCGTTGGTGATATAGGGCGCTGAGTGCAGCGATGGCCGCATAGGCGCCTGAAATCATAAAGTTCAGGTCACCAAAGTTCTTCAGCGGCGGTGTGCTCGCGTCGCCAGTTGTGGCAGCCGCGCCGCCCAGTGCACCGGCGACGATGTCGGGCGCTAGGTAGTCTGACCACGGGCCCTCCTTGCCGAAGGATGACAGTTCCACAACCACCAGACCGGGGTTGGCACGCTTGGCGGCCTCGATATCGACCAGCGCTGCTGAATCGCTTTGATCACATCGGCAAATGATGTCTGCGGCTTCGGCCAGCCTTTGCAGGGTTTGGGTTGCTGACGGGTCTGCGCCGTCTACTTGGACAAAGGTCCGATTGGAGGCGAAGAAGCTGTGCCAAAGCGATAGGGCGCCAGTCTTGGACTGCAGAAAGGGGCCGCGTTGGCGCAGCGGGTCGCCGTCTGCACTTTCCGGGCGGATGACTTGAGCCCCAAGGTCGGCCAGTAATTTGGTGCCATAAATGCCGCGTTCGTCGGTTAAATCGATAACGCGTATGTCTGCTAACGCCATGAAAGTTCCTTATTCCTCTTCGCCAAAGACAATAGCCCAGCGAAATGGTCAGAGAAAGTTCAGAATGCTATGTTGAAGGCGCGCTGTGCTTGGGGGGCGACAATGCTTGATGCGGAACAAATTCGATTTTTCAAAACTCAGGGCTATTTGATTGTCCCGG
The DNA here is from genome assembly GCA_042091155.1 of Gammaproteobacteria bacterium. GTDB lineage: Bacteria > Pseudomonadota > Gammaproteobacteria > Pseudomonadales > Azotimanducaceae > UBA4421. The sequence continues at coordinate 23,765 of JBELHZ010000032.1, read as the reverse complement.
GTGCCATGGATACCGCGCTCTGTCGGCGGGTCAGAGAGCTGATGTGGCAGGCGCTACCGCCGAATACCCGACTGCAAGCAGATGATCCGGCGAGTTTTGTTGGACCGTTCAGCGAGCAGGACGAAAGTTCCGACGAGCGGCATATGCGTGCAGACTATCGATGGCTGAACCGTTTTCTTGGGGTGAATGCCGACGTCATTCGATTGATTTACTCCGAATCCATTTGTCAGATGGCTCAGCAATTGCTGGGCGGTCAGTTGCGGCAGGCAGTGGTTGATGGATCGCCTATGGGAAGTCATGGCCCGGCATGGCCCGGCGGCCCAACGGATCCTGCGCTCGGCAACGAGGGCGCCCGTGGTGTCTACTGCACCTTGCCTTACGGCAACAAGGCGCGGGGGCCGGATGGCTGCCATACCGACGGTCATCCCTTTCAGCTAGGCGTCGTCGGCCTGTTGGACGATTGTCCGGCGGATGGTGGTGCATTCAAGGTATGGCCGGGTTCCCATGCGCGGCTGTTTCCGACCTTTGCCCTGCGCTATGACCAGCCGAGAATCCCCTACTACCCGCACCTGCCCGGGTTTAAAGGTATTAGTCACAGCGAGGCATACACGGTGGAACTGAGCCGCATCATTGACGAGGTTGAGCCGGTAGAATGTGTTGGCCAAGCTGGGGATGTCGTGTTTTGGCATCATCGTCTGGCCCACGCGGCGGGACAAAATTACAGCGAGCGGATTCGACAGGCGGTGTTGGCCGACTTCTGGACCCATGATTTGGATACCCTGCGCACCAAGCCTGTAAGCGAAAATATGTGGGAGGACTGGTCTTTAGCCTTGCAGCGGGCCGATGAGCAGTCGACAGCAATACAAAAAAACGAACGGAGTAGTCCATGACCGAGAACACAGATAACGCGATTCAGCACCGTAACGATATGTACGGCAACATCGAATCGCGTAGCGAGGATGATCCCAATGTCTCTGCGTTAATACCCGCAGCGACGGTCGTACTGCTGCGCGAAGGCGATTGCGGTGTGGAAGTGCTGATGCTGCGCAAAAACTCCAAAATCACCTTTGGCGGCATGTGGGTATTCCCCGGCGGCAAAATCGACGCCGCCGATTACCCCGGCGGTGAGGTTGACCCAAACAACATTGATGCAGCCGCGCGCACCGCTGCGGTGCGGGAGACCGAGGAAGAGGCCGGTATTACCGTGGCGTCTGAGGACTATGTGTTCTTGTCCCACTGGACACCGCCTCCCGGTCAACAGAAGCGTTTCTCCACATGGTTTTTCGTCGCCAAGGTCGAGGGTGCCATGGATGTGGCCATCGATGATGGGGAAATTAAGGACCATGCGTGGCTAAATCCCGCGGAAGCGCTACGCAAGCACGGACAGGGCGATATCGATCTGGTCCCCCCAACATGGGTGACCCTGTATCACCTGTCACTGAAAGCGTCCGCAGATGACGCGATAGCGCATTTCCGCCAAAACACGGGCATCACCTACAACACTCGCGTGGTGCCTGCGGCCACGGGTGAGCGGGTCGCGATGTGGAAGGGGGATGCCGGATACGACGGGTGGAATCCGGATACCGAGGGCGCGCGTCACCGTTTGGCTATGCCAGAGGGCGGATTCGTGTTTGAGAACACGGTTGAGCTATACTGAAAATATAACGGCATTTTTAAGGGGAAGCGATGCTAGGCAGGCACCATGTTGAGGGTCAGGCTCTCGAAAACGAAACTCGGCTGGGATTTGATTTACATCATCTCAGTCCGGTGATTGGCACCGAGGTGCTGGGCATTGATCTAGGGCAACCTCTCAGTGATGAGGTGATTGAGTTTTTGCAGGCTCTGCTGGTGGAGCGCAAAGTCATTTTCTTTCGTGATCAGCCGCTATCTGCCGAGCAACACATAGCGTTTGCCGGGCGTTTTGGGGAGCTGGAAGTGCATCCCTTTACGTCCAATGACGATGCCTACCCGGAACTCATTCATTTAGATAACGGGCCGGGTAAGCCGCCCTACATCAATATCTGGCACAGTGATGTGACCTGGCGAGAATGTCCTTCGCTGGGGTCCGTGCTGCGTGCGCGTCAAGTTCCTGATGTGGGTGGCGATACATTGTTTGCCAACATGGAAGCCGCCTACGACGCGCTGCCGCAAGACATGCGTGCGCGCTTGGACGGATTGGTGGCGGTTCATGACAACACGCCATTCTTGGAAGGTATGCGCAATCAAGGGGTCTCGGAAGAGGACATTGAGGCAAGACGGCGTGAGTTTCCGCCCATGCGTCACCCTGTTGTTAGAACCCACCCGGTGAGTGGTCGGAAGTCACTGTACGTCAACAGCGCCTTCACTCGATACATCGAGGGTATGGATTCACAGGCTTCCGACGAGCTGCTGGCCCAGCTTTACCATCAGGCCAGTATTCCGGATTTTCAGTGTCGCTTTCGATGGCGCGCCGACTCGCTGGCGTTCTGGGACAACCGAGGCGCCCAGCACTATGCAGCGGCAGACTACTATCCCGCCGTGCGAAAAATGGAGCGGGTCACTGTGATTGGTGACCGTCCGGTCTAGCCAGGTTTTAGGCCTCGAATAATCGTCGAGGGTTGTCCACAAAGAGCATTTCAATGTCACGGTCTGTGGCCCCAAGCTGCTGTAGTTCAGGGATCACATGCCGGTGCATGAACAGGTACTGATCCGGATTGCTCTTATGAAAGTCGTGCTGCTCGGCAATGCTGCCGTCAGGCTGTTCGTTATGAATGTGCAGACAGATGCAGTCATGGGACGGGCACAGTCGTTCGCCGTAACCCATGTCCATCAAGCGCTTCAAGGTCACTGTGCGCATCTGCGGGCTGACCAAGCGCCCGGGGTAGCGATCCAGTCCAAGGAAACAACCCTGGTCTAAAATCCACGTTAAATATTCGGTGTCGGTGGTGTCGTTGCTGTGGTCGATTTTGACCTTGCCCAAATCCACCCCTTCTTCTTTGAAAATGGCGATCTGCCGCCGAGCCACATGACCCGTCGGGTAGGAGTGCACCATGATCGGTACGCCGGTTTGCAGGTGGGCGCGTGCCACTGCCCGGGCCATGGTCTCCAGCGGCGGCGTTACGCCTTCGAAATCCGCCGCGCACTTGAGCATGCCGGCCTTGATGTTGGTGCCGCGAAAGCCGTCGGTGAGATCCTTGATGAATTCATCGGCCATTTGATTGGCGCCCACACCCTGCATGAAGCGGGGTACGTCTAGCCACCAGCCAGTGACGTTGATCAAGTTCACCCCCGACGCCTCGGCCACGGTTTTGAGCAGTGCCGGATCACGCCCCAAGTCGAAGGTCGTGGCATCGAGCATGGTGTCGATGCCGTGGGCCTTGGCGGTTTTCAGGCAGTCAATAGCCCGCTGCTCTCGATTCGGGCCCAGCAGGTCCGGATAGTGGGTCGACAACCCGCTGGCAGCCACCATCACGTGTTCGTGCATGAGCGTGAAACCTAGGTCTTTGCTGTCGATTTCGCCCAATACGCTGTTGATTTTCGCCATGGCAGTGCTCCGGTCTGAGTAACGGTGTTAACGCTGCATAGCGCTCAGGGGTAGGGTCATTTCTTGATCCTCTGCGGTGGTGACCTGAACCAGAAACTGGCCGTCCTCAGTCAGGCTATAGCCCAGCTTCTTTAGGCCACCGGGACTGGCGGCGGTAAAGCTCACGCTCTGGTGTCCGATGCTTTCCAGCACCATCTTCTGGGCGTCAGCCCGAGCTACGAAGCCCGGATCCCACTGTTGGATGTGCAGTACCAAGGTGTCGTCCATTTCCTGAATGTTGACGATTTCTACCATGGCGGTGCCTTGTGGGGAGGTAATACGTACCAAGGATGCGATGCTGCCGGCCTTGGCTTCAGTCCAGTTTTCTTCCAGCGTTGGGCCGCCGATATCGCCGGCCCAGTTGCCCGTCATCCATGTCAGATTGCTGACCACTGGCTGTTCGGATGCCAGGTGGTGGCCGGCGGTTGCCGTGCCGGCGAAGGCGATGGCAGTGACGAAGGTGATGATGGATAAAATTGCTCGACGCATAGGAATCTCTCGCTGATTGAATTAGATGACTTAAAGCAATCTGCCAGAAAGACAGCGATGAGGCTAGACTGTACGCCACACGCTAACCATGAGAGGGAGGGCATATGCTGTCCAAGGGAGACGACTTTCCAATTCACCAAAGTCCAGAGCCCATAGCCTATGCCGGCCAGAGCCGGAATTTCTATGATCGCTACTTTTTCAACGGCTATGACATTGGCGGCGATGTCTTTTTCGCGCTTGGCATGGGCATTTATCCGCATCTAGACGTGATTGATGCCGGCTTCTCACTGATCCGTAACGGCGTGCAGCACAATATCCTGTGTTCCCGGGCACTGGGGATGGAGCGCATGGATACCCAGGTGGGCAGTATCAAGGTGGAAGTGGTGGAACCTCTGCACTGTCTGCGCATTTTGATCGATGCGCCTCAACACGGTATTGAGGCCGACCTGTTGTTTCGAGGTCGCGCACCGGCTCAAGAAGAGCCACGCTTTACCCGCCGTCTTGGCTCCCAGTTATTTATGGACTACACCCGTTTAACGCAAAACGGCAGTTGGGCGGGTTGGATCAAGCATCAGGGGGAGCGGATCGATGTGTCTCCGGTGCGCTGGCTGGGTACCCGAGACCGCTCCTGGGGTGTGCGGCCTATTGGCGAACGCGACCCACAGGCGAACCCGTCAGCGGAACCCTTCCAGCAGTTTTATTGGCTTTGGGCCCCAATAAACTGGGATGACGGTGTGAGCTTGTATCACCTCAACGATGACGAATTCGGTGATCCGTGGAATACCGCAGGAGCCTTCGTGCCCCTCAACGGTGAGGGCGACCCAGAGCCCATGGCCCAGGTGTCATCGCATATTGATTTCATTCCCGGTACGAGGCATGCCAAGGAAATCCACATCCAGTGGCAGCGCAGGCGTGATGCCGGCGAGGTCACCATCACCATGCAGCCCAAGTTTCATTGGTACATGAAGGGTGTGGGTTATGGTCACGAAACCTTCGGTCATGGCGTCTACCACGGCGGGCCTGCGTCAACCTACGAAGAGCATATGCTCAGTGAGGTAGATGATGCCCACACCCTGCACATTCAAGCCATCTGTGACACGCATATGACCGGTTCCCTGGGTGAGCGCCGAGGTCACGGAGTGTTAGAGCAGCTGATTATCGGGCCTCACCAACCGTCCGGTTTTACTCAGTTGCTGGATATGGCGCGCTAGGTAGTCCGGGTTAGTTGGTCTTGGGCAGTCGCGGCTTGGTGCCGATGATGCCTTTCTCTGCCAACTCGGCGATTTCCGCATCGCCGAGCTTCAACATATCACCGAGCACAACCTGATTGTGCTGGCCAAGGGTTGGGGCGGGGCTCTCAATGGGTATGGGTGCTGGCCCGGTGCGAAATGGCGCACTGGCGTTGGGCTGAAGACCCACATAGTCCCGCTCTAACCATTGCAGGTATTGACGATCTTTTAGCTGGGGTTCGTGCAGTAGATCTTCGCCGCTGTTGAGCTTGGCGGCGGTAATGTTTTCGGCTTGCAGTCGGTGCATGGCCTCTTGGGACGAACGCTGTTCTGTCCACCGGGCGACAACCGCATCGAGTTCCTGACGTCGCTGAAGACGGCTCGCCAGATCGCCAAAATCCGCGAGCTGGGGTATGAGGCGCTGAATGCTCTTCCATTGATTGTCTGTCCTTACCTGAATCACCACCCATGCGTCGTCGCCCTGACAGGGGTATACGCCATAGGGCGCATGTTCGGGATGGGCATTGCCATGGCGCTCTGGGGCGGTGCCGTGCACCGATTGATGCAGCACACCCTGAGCGGCGAGAGGCAGCAGGCATTCCACTTGGCTCAGATCGACAAACTGACCCTGGCCGGTTTGTTGCTTATGCCACAGTGCCGTCAGAATGGCTGCGGTGCCATTGAGTCCGCCTACCGCATCGCCAAATGCCACATGCTGCATCGTCGGCGGTTGATCTGGGCTGCCAACCAAGTGGGGAAGACCGGAGGAATGTTCAACGGTGGAGCCGTAGGCGCGAAATTCCGACCACGGGCCTGTGCTCCCAAAGGCGGGCATGGAAACCATGACCAGTTGCGGATTGGCCTCAAGCAAATGCGGGTAGTCGAGTCTGAGTTTGGGTAGCACGCCGCCAGAGTAATTCTCGACCAAGGCATCGGCGGTCGCCACGAGCCGTAACAGTAACTCCCGCCCTCGGGGATGCTCGAGATCCAAGGTGATATCGAGCTTGTTGCGATTCACCGAAAGATATTGCGGTGACTTTTCGGCGCCATTGTCCGCTATCCATGCCTCGGTGGCCTCCCAGCTGCGCCACCAGTCGAAGCGTTCGCAGCTTTCTACCTTGATGACCTGGGCGCCCATATCCGCCAGATTGCGCGTGGCTAGCGGTCCAGCCCACCCCATGGTCAGATCGACGATGCGCAGGCCTTCGAGGGCCTTATCCATGATCCGCACTCCATAGGGCATTATCAGCGCCCAGCCCGGCGACAGGCCCACCAAGGTGGGGTGGGGTCGAGAACAGGCGGAACGGGGTAGATGGTGCGGCAAAAGACTCACCGGCCGCATTCACCTCGCTGAAGGCTTGCCGGCTGCGATACTGGTCAACGTGGAAGAGCTCCTCCATGGTCGGTACCCGAGCCAGCGGAATGCGCATGGCCTGTCCGCGATAGAACAGATCCTCGGCGCTGTGACGAGATAGGGCCGCCAGTATGTCCGGTTCGAGAATGTCAGCAGATTCCAATCGGCTTACGCTACTTTGGAATAGCTCTATGTCGGCAAAATGCTCGAGATCCAGCAGCTTGCAAAAGGCCTTCCACTGACCGGGCGTCAGGTTCGTTACACCCAGCCAACCGTCCTTGCACGGCCAAATACCCAGCGGATAGGTGGGCGGGAAGCGATTAATGCCCATTCTGGGCGGCTGGGGATTGCCCATGTAGGCATTGATCGCCGCCAGATCGGTGAAGCACATGTTGGCCTCCAGAACGCTGGCGTCCAGTTGAAAGTGGTCATGGCGATTGCCCATGCGTTGAGCCAACAGGTGCCCCACAGCGCCGTTAAAGGCGCTGAGACCGCCAATGATTTGTGCCTGAAAACCCGGAGGAATGATGGGAGGCCCTTGGGGGGCGCCAATGCCTCGCATCAATCCGCTAAGCGCATGAATCGTGGCATCCGAGCCGCTCATGCTGCTGTAGGGCCCAGTTAACCCATACCAGCTGATCGCGCAGGTATTGGTCTTGATGCCGAACAGGCTGTCGGCTTGGGGCAGGCCGTGCGGATCGAATATCACCAGATCTGCCCAACCCAGAACCGGTTCGTCTGTCAGGTCCGGGTGGGATCTGACGACACTTTGCTTGTTGGTGTGCAGGTAAGCGTGCATAGCACTGTCGCCATTTGCCATCAATGGCATCAGCGTTCTCGTGTCAAAGCCGTCTGCCGGTTCGAGGTTTACCACCACGGCACCGTAGTCGGCAAAGAGCTTGGCGGCATAGCTGGTAGCGACGCTGCCGGTCGCGTCGACGACGGTCAGATCATGAAAAACCCCTTGCTTGGTATTCGTTTTCTGCCCGAGCGTCTTTGTCATGATCAACCCAGTTCCGCCAGCCAGTTCAGCAGATACCCGTTCACTTCCTCGGGAGCTTCCTGTTGAGTCCAGTGCCCAATCTCGGGGATCAGCACATTGGTGCGCAGGTCTTTGACGAAGTTGGGCATGTTCTCAAGCGCGGGTCCCGCCATGGCGATGACGCCGTCACGTTCGCCCGCGACAAATAACGCGGGCTGATGGATTTCGGTGGGTTTGCCCGCACTCAGTTCCCAGGTTTCGTTGTGATTGCGGTAGTAGTTGAGCGGTCCGAAAAAACCACTGTGGGTGAACTCGTTGACGTAAAAGTCCAGGTCTGTGTCGGACAGCCATGGGCCCATGCGTTCTGGATCGATGAGACTGGTCAGCAAATCGTCGTGCTCGGATTTTTCGCCAAGTATGTTGAAGTCCATTTCCCCGCTGGCCAGATGGTAGAACTTGCGTAGCGCGGTGCGAATGTCTTTTTCAAATTCGGCCTCAGCAATGCCCGGAGCTTGGAAATACAGCTGGTAGAAGAATTTCCCCGCGAAGAAGGCCTTCATGGCGTCCAGTGGCGGTATGGGGGAGCGTGGACTGAAGGGTACCGACAAGACACCGACGGCGGAGAATGTTTCTGGGTGCCATAGGGCGCAGCTCCAGGCGGTCGGACCGCCCCAGTCGTGGCCCAGCACAATTGCGGTTTCATAGCCCAGGGTCTTGACCAGTCCCTTGATGTCGTTGACCACTTCAATTTGGTTGTAGGCGCCTATGTTTGCGGGCTTGTCGGAATCGCCATAGCCGCGCATGTCCGGTGCCACCACGTGATAGCCCGCGGCGGCCAGTGGCGCGAACTGGTGCCGCCAAGAAAACCAAGATTCCGGGAATCCGTGTAGCATCACGATCAGCGGATCATTGGGATCGCCTTGTTCGGCAATATTCAGTTCGATACCGTTCGTTGCGATGCGTCGATTGGTAATCTGGGGGAATGCGTTAGACGTTGTCACCTAGGCTGTATCCTGAAATCTGCGGTTCTGAATCATAGAACCAATATTTGGAGTCAAACAACTGTGCAAAACACTGGCGATGTGTCAGCAGTATTTTTCGATTTGGATGGCACGCTCACGGATCCCAAGGAGGGTATTACCGGCTGCGTTCAATTCGCCCTGAAAAATATGGGTGAAACCGTGCCTACCAAGGATGAACTGACTTGGTGTATCGGCCCGCCCTTAGTGGAAAATTTCACCCGCTTGGTTGGGTCTGGGCGGGCTCAAGAAGCCGTCGGTTGGTACCGGCAGCGCTTCAGTACCATCGGATTGTTCGAGAACAAGGTCTACGAGGGCATCCCTGAGGTGTTGACGGATCTCGCCGGGCGGATTCCGCTCTACGTGGCGTCCAGTAAGCCCTCAGTCTTTGTGGATCAGATTCTCGAGCACTTTGGTTTGGACGGTTTTTTTGCGCAAACCTTTGGCTCGGGTCTTGATGGATCCCTGGCAGACAAAAGCGAGCTGCTGACTCACGCGCTGTCACAGACCGGTGTGGACGCCAGAGGTGCCTTGATGATCGGAGATCGTCTTCACGACGCCGCGGGTGCCCGCAACAACGACATGGACTTTATCGGTGCCCTTTACGGCTATGGTGATATCGAGGAATACCGTGCCTCAGGCTACAGTCGCTGGGTGTCGTCACCCCGGGGCCTGCTTGATTTGATCTAGCCGCCGTTTAGCCCGGGCGATTGCTTCGTTCGGTGAACAGCTCGCTGGATCGGATCTTTTCGTATTCAGCCAGAACTGGCGCAAACTCTTCCGGCGTGCTGGCGTGGATGATGATGCCGTCCGCACCGGCGGTGAATTGATCCAGCCAACGTTGGGCGCAGGTTTTGGCATCGCCTACGGCCGCGGGCCGCCAGTGTTCGGGTATCAGTTTCTCGATTTCCGCAAGTTCGGTGTAGCTGGCCACGCTGTCGATGGCCCCTGTCATATTCGCCACAATGGGTGCGCTGCGAAAGGCGTGCAGGGTTTCCATGTCCCAGCCGTTGACGTTTACCAGCGCTTCGCCGTAGCCGGGTATTTGCAGATAGGTAGCGAGGCGCGCCACGATGAGTTTCAGGTAACGTTCGTCGCTCACGTCGCAGGCGGTTGCAAATACTGACCACAGTTTGCCGCCAGATCGGCCGGTTTCGTCTTCGCCGGCACGAAAATGGGTCACGGCCTCGCTCAAGGCTTGGTCGCTCATGAAGGTATGCAGGTGCGCGCCGTCGTATACCTTGCCCGCCTGATGCAAACTGTTTGGGCCAAAGCCCACGTAAAGCACAGGAATATCTTCGTTCACATAGTGCGCGAGCTGCAGGGCTGGATAGCTGCCCAAGGCACTTTGGTGATTCAGTTCACGCTCCCCGCGCCACAGCTTGCGCATGAGCTCAATGAATTCCGCCTCTCGTTCAAAAGTGGGGAAGTCCACGTTCATGGCCTTCCAGCGCAAACCCACGCCCTTGGCCAGGCCCAGTGCAAACCGTCCCTGGGAAAGGCTGTTTAATGTAGAGCCCATGGAGGCGGTGATTACCGGGTGTCGGGTATTGAGGTTGGTGCCTGAGGTGCCGATGTAAATGTGCTCTGTCACCGCGGCGACGGCACCGCATAGGGCGGAAATTTCTTTGTAGTCAGCTCGCTCGGAAATCATGATGTTGCCAATGCCTAAGTCTTCAGCGTCTTGGGCTTGCTTGAGAATGTCTCGCGGCGTGCGGCTATGGCCGGGCAGACCGTAGAAGCCGAGTTCGGGAAATTTTGACGTATACGTGGGGTGCATGGGGGTTTCCTAGGGTCGAATGGCTTTCATGTACGGATTGAGAAAGGTTTCGTCAGGGTCGACACTGTCTCTCACCCGCCACCAGTCATCCCACTTGTGGTGTTGTTTAGCCAGTTGGCCGCCGCTGAGAAAGTTCGCCTTGCCCCAATGCGGTCTGCCGTCGAAGTCTAGGAAGATTTCTTCGCATGCGCGGTAGTAATCGGCGTCCGGTAAATTCACGTCCTGATGAACGGAAATGGTGACGGTCTGCCGTTGGTAGGCTGTTGAAAGCCACACATCGTCTGCAGCCAACGTTCGATACTCCACGGGCCAACGTACGTCGGTAAACCTGTTGTTTAATAACGACTGAATGGCCTCCATACAGGCCGGACCTTGGTCCGCCGGTACGCTGTATTCCATTTCCGTGTGCAGGTGGGGCCGGTGGTTCGGCAGCACCTCGAAATTCCAGGCGCAGCGTTCACCCTCGCCGCCCAGTGGGTATTGGGCTGGTGCTTCGGTGGGGTTGATCACCTTCAGATTGGCACTGTCGGTTTGTGGATACCAGAAAAATTCGCAGTGACGGTTGTCCGCAATCAATCCGTCGAGGTCGGCCAACAGATCGCCCAACGGCAGCTTCCAGCTGCGTTCTTGCAGTCGATAGGACGGCAGGCAATCCAGCTGCAGAGCGGTGATTAGGCCGAACGCACCCAGATGCAAGCGGCTTGCCTGCCACAGTTCACTATTGTGCTGCGCTGAACACGCCACAACGTCGCCACTGGCAAGGGCGATGCGTGCGCCGATTACGCGGCTGCTGAGATTTTGCAGGCTTGCGCCGGTGCCGTGGGTGCCGGTGGCCGTGGCACCGCTGATACTCTGTTGGTCGATATCCCCTTGGTTTGCTAAGGCCAGACCGTAGCGGTGCAGGGCGGGGCCCAGGGTATGTATTTTAGATCCACCACCAACCCACGCTGTGCCCTGATCGGTATCGACGGACAGCACGCCGGATAGGGCTTGCAGGTCAGCGATGATGTCGCCGTCGACAACGAGTTCTTTGTGGGAGTGCCCGGCACCGACCGCGCGTAGCGATTTGCCCGCTTGCGTACTGGCCTTGGCCAGTGCGGCGGCCTGATCCTCGGAATAGATGAAACTCAGTTGATCCGGTTTGCTGGATAGGCGTCCGGACCAGTTTTGCCAATGGGCCATAGATATCTCGCTTCGTTTGCTAGCGGCCTTGAAATTCCGGCGGGCGTTTTGCCATGAACGCCGCGACGGCTTCTTTGTGATCTTCGGTGGCTGCACAGCGCATCAAGGTATCGGCTTCGCGGGCCAAGTTGTCCCGCAGTGACCCTTCAATGGCGCTGTTGATGTTTCGTTTCATGAAGCCCAAGGCGATGGGCGGCCCCGAGGCAATCTGCCGTGCCAGTTCGGTAACCGCTGCGGGGAAATCCTCGTCATCCACCACCTGATTGAAAATGCCCAAGGCTAAGGCTTCCTCTGCCTGGACTCTTCGACCGGTAAAGTACAGTTCCTTGGTTTTGGCAGGGCCAACCAGTTGGTTGAGTAGCCAGCTGCCGCCGTAGTCACCGGAAAACCCGATGTTGCGGTAGGCTGTGGTAACGAAGCTTGACGCAGCAGCGATACGAATGTCGCAGGCCAAGGCGATACACATGCCGGCACCGGCAGCGACGCCGGGTAGAGCGGCGATGGTGGGTTTTACATGATCGAACAGGCGCAGGGTGAGCGTTTCCTGTTTATGAATCAGGGTACGCACCTTATTTTCCATCGTAGGCCGTTCGGCTGGTGGCGTGTCTGCTGTTTGCGCATTGTTGCTGCTCATGCCGCCCACATCGCCACCAGCGCAAAAAGCGGTCCCTGCGCCGGTAATGACGATACAGCCCACGTCGTTGCGGGTTTCAAGCGCTAGTAGCGTTTGGCGCAGTGCGGGTGTGAGGTTGTCAGAAAGCGCGTTACGTTTTTCTGGGCGGTTCAAGGTGACCGTGGCCACTCGCTGGTCAATGCTGCACAGCAGCTCGTCGGTTCCGGTAGTCAGACTCTCACTCATCGTGTTCCCCTCCGTTCGTTCTATACGATGCCATTTTCTTTCAGATAGGCAATACGCTCGGCGTCTAATCCTAGGGCTAAAAGCAGTTCATCGGTATGGCTGCCTACCTCACCGCCCGGCCACTGCGTGCTGCCCGGTGTCCCCGTCAGCTTGGGCAAAATAGCAGGAATCGCCAGCGGTTGGTCTTGGTTCGGTACGGCGACGTGCTCGAACATGCCTCTGGCCTGATAGTGCGGGTCATCGAAGGCATCGGCGATACTGAAAATCGCACCCACGGGCACATCGGCATCTTCCATGATTTGGATAACCTCAGCGCTGGTGAGTTTGTCTGCCCAAGCCGCAATGGCACCATCGATGAGTTTCTGGTGTGTGACTCGACCGGGGTTGCCTGCCAGGCGGGGGTCATTGGCCAGATCGTCGCGGCCGATAGCCGTCATGAGGCGAACGTAAATGGAGTCGCCGTTGCCGCCAATAACCACGTGCTTGTCGTCGGCGCACAGATAGGTGTTGGTGGGCACGATACCGGTAATGGTCGAGCCAGCGGGCTGGCGCACATCACCGGCCCCTGAATACTCCGGCACGATGCCCTCCATCAGATTGAACATGGACTCGTACAGGGCAACATCGACCACCTGGCCGGTTGTTTCGGATTCGCTCGATTTGCGCGCTAGCAGTGCGAGCAATATGCCCAGGGCAGCATGCAGTCCGGCCACACTGTCACCCAAGCTTAGATTGGGCCGTACCGGTACCTCGCCGTCAAAACCGTTGATGTAGCGGAAGCCGGAATAGGCCTCGGTTACCGATGCGTAGCCCGGCTTGCTGCTGTAGGGCCCGGTTTGTCCGTAGCCAGAGATTCGCGTGTAAATCAGTCCGGGATTCTGCTGCTTGACGTCTTCCGGCCCAAGCCCCCATTTTTCCATAGTGCCGGGTTTGAAGTTTTCGATCAGTACGTCGGCATCAGCCAACAGTTCGCCCAACACCTCGCGACCTTCGGTGGTGCGCAGGTTCAAGGTCAGTGATTTTTTGTTCCGTCCCAGACTGCGCCACCAAAAGCTGGTGCCGTCTTTGTCCAGTAGCCGCCAGCCTCGAATGGGGTCGCCGTCGCCGGGGGGTTCCACCTTGATAACGTCGGCACCGAAATACGCCAGAAGCGTGCCCGCAAACGGACCGGCGAGCAGTTGGCCTACCTCGATAACGCGAATGCCGCTCAGGGGTTTGTTGTCCATAGATTGTTAGCTCTTCGTCGTGGTGCCACTGGTGTTGCGTCGAACATCCCGGAATGGACCGTCGTCAACGCGCGGTTCCTTGGGTAGCCCCATGACCCGCTCGGCGATGATGTTCTTTTGAATTTCATCGGTGCCGCCAGCGATGGAAATGGCGGGAGTAGAGACCAGAATTTCCGCGATGATACCTTCCTTAGGGCTGTTAGGGCCGGTCAGAAGCGCATCGTTTCCGCAGATCGCCGTATGCACTCGGGCGGCAAGACGAGCGACGTTGCTGGCTGCCAGCTTGCCCAAGGAACCCTCAGGGCCCTGAGGCTTGCCCGCCTTGGCCGCAGCCTTTGCCCGCTCCCCGGTCCACTTGGCGGACTCCGCCATGATGTGCAGGCGGGCGATGTCCTGACGCTGTGCCGGATCCTTGATAGCACCGGTTTCCATCGCGCGCTGCAGGATCAAATCCACGCGACCCGCACGCTGTGGGTACCACGTATAGGGTTCGTTAGCGATGGCGAATTCTTCTTCGAGATCCGCAAAGATTTTGCCCTGACGGCCTTTGCGAGCGCCGACATCCCGAGCGCGATCAAAGGATCGGCGTTCGTTGGCCAAGGTAGTCATGGCGCATTTCCAGCCGCCGCCGGCTTCGCCCACCAGATCATCCCGGCTCACTACCGCATCGGTCATAAAGACTTCGTTGAACGAGGCGTGACCGTTCATTTGCGCCAGCTGGCGTACTTCCACACCGGGTTGTTCCATATCAATCACAAAGTAGCTCAGGCCCTGGTGTTTGGGTGCGTCCCAGTCTGTACGCGCCAACAGCAGGCCGTATTGGGCGTGGTGGGCGCTGGTGTTCCAGACCTTTTGGCCGTTGATAATCCATTCGTCGCCGCGTAAATCGGCACGGGTTGTGGCGCCGGCAAGATCCGAGCCACTGCCGGGTTCGCTGAAAAGCTGACACCACTGGTCTTCGCCAGTGAGAATGCCGCGCAGGTATTTCTGCTTTTGTTCGTGAGATCCGTGGGCGAGCAGTGTGACCGCTGCCAGCATCCTCACGCCACTTTGCGCCGCGCCGACAGCACCATGGTCGGCAAAGGCCTGTTCGACGACACCAGCGTCCAGCGGGCTCATGTCTTTGCCGTAGTATTCGCTGGGCCAGCTGGGTGCTCCCCATCCAGAGTCGGCAACCAAGGAGCGCCAGGTCAACAGATCCATATTTGGGTCCCAATGCTCGCTCAGCCAGTGGGTTACTTCGGCATGCAGTGTCGTTGCTTGGCTCATGCGGCACTCTCCTGAGATGGTGTGGTGGTTTCGATGGCGACCATCATGCGTTCTCGATGTTCTGCCGGTGTGCCGAACAGAACTTCGCTGCTTTTGGCGCGCTTGAACCACAGGTGGGTATCGTTTTCCCAGGTGAAGCCAATGCCGCCGTGAAGCTGAATGGTTTCCAGCGCCGTTTGCAAATAGGTTTCACAGACCGCGGCCTTTGCCAGACTGGCGTGTTCGGTCAATAGCCGGCGTTTTTCGTTGTCGATCCCTCGCAAATCGCCACAGCTCGCCAAGGTCTGGGCGGCCTGATAGGCGGCGCTGCGACTCAGCTCGACGTCCAAAAGCAAATCCGCCAGCCGATGTTTGATGGCTTGGAACGAGGCAATGCTTCGGCCGAACTGGTAGCGCAGCTGGGTATAGTCCACGGCGGAATCAAGAAGGCGTTGGCAACCGCCGATCATTTCGCTGGCCAGAGCAATGCAGGCCACATTCAATAGGGTATCGAGCAAGTGATCTGGCGCATGGGTCAGCCTTGTTGCGACAACGTTTTTCAGCTCGATATCGGCCATCTTGCGGGTAGGGTCCATGGTGTCTAGGGCAGTAACGGTCAGTCCCTTGGCGTCACCGTCAATCATGTACAGGGCGATGCCGTCGCTGGCACGCGCGGCAACGACGATCAGGTCGGCGTTGTTAGCGTCGATGGCGAATCGCTTTTGACCGTTCAGCAGGCTGCCGCCAGCGTCGTCGGTGGTAGCGGTTGTATGAATATCGTCGTCTTGCCACAGTCCAGCGGATTCGGTAACCGCAAGGCTGCAGCGCCGCGCACCGCTGGCTAGGTCACTTAACCAGCGCTCTTGTTGATCCGCGTCGGCGCAAATCAGCAGCGCGTAAGCAGACAATACTGCGCTGCTCAGATACGGCCCGCAAAACAATGATCGACCCATTTCTTCTAGGGCAATGCCAAGCTCGACGGGGCCAAATCCGGCACCCCCCAGGTGTTCGGGTAGGTGGATGCCGGTGAGCGCCAGTTGGGCGCTGGTCTGCTGCCAGAGCTGCTCATCGAAAGCGTGATCTGTCTGCATCAGCTGACGGACTCGGGTGGTGGGCATTTGGTCGGACAGAAAGCGTCGAATGCTGTCCCGGAATTGATCTTGATCTGCAGTAAAAACCAGCGCCATGAAACCTCCCCAAATGCATGATCAACGGATGCTACCATGAGATCTCAAGCGTGGTGGCGTGATAGGGAGCCGAGGATGACCATTACCTGTATTGAGGATCTGCGTGTGTTGCACCAGCGACGCGTGCCGAAAATGTTTTACGACTACGCAGAGTCCGGCTCTTGGACCGAGCGGACGTTTCGCCGCAATGAAGAGGCGTTTGCCGAGATCAGACTGCGTCAGCGGGTGGCCAAGGACATCAGCCAGCGCAGCGTCGCGGGCACCATGCTGGGCGAGTCCCAGCGGATGCCGGTAGCACTGGCGCCCACGGGGCTCACGGGCATGCAGCATGCCAACGGAGAGATTTTGGCGGCCCAAGCCGCAGAAGCCTTCGGGGTGCCTTTTACGTTGTCGACGATGAGCATTTGTTCTCTGGAGGATGTGGCCGAGCACACTCAAAACCCGTTCTGGTTTCAGCTGTATGTGATGAAAGATCGGGATTTCATTCAGGCGTTGATCGAGCGCGCCAAAAACGCTGGCTGTAGCGCCCTAGTGTTGACGCTGGATCTGCAAATCATCGGTCAACGGCACAAAGATCTGAAGAATCAAATGACCGCACCGCCTAAGCTGACGCTGAGGAACCTCATCAATATGGCTACCAAGCCCCGTTGGTGTGCTGGCATGTTGGCCACTCGAAGACATTCCTTTGGCAACGTGGTGGGCCATGCCAAGGGGGTTGAAAACCTGACGTCGCTTTCTGCGTGGTCGGCAGAGCAGTTGGACCCTTCGCTGAGTTGGGATGATGTGGCGTGGGTCAAGGAACAGTGGGGTGGCAAGCTGATTTTGAAAGGCATCATGGATGCGGAAGATGCGGTCATCGCAGCAGGCATGGGCATTGATGCCATCATCGTCTCCAATCATGGTGGCCGCCAGCTGGACGGTGCGCCTGCCAGTATTGAGGTGTTGCCGGAGGTCGTCGCCGCAGTCAACGGAGCCTGTGAGGTCTGGCTCGATGGTGGTATTCGCTCGGGTCAAGACGTGTTCAAAGCAAGGGCCCTAGGCGCAGATGCCACCTTGATCGGCAAGGCGTTTTTGAACGGTCTGGGGGCAGGGGGTAAGGCTGGTGTGATCCAGTGTTTGGAGATTATTGAGAAGGAACTGGATCTGACCATGGCGTTCTGCGGCAAGACCGACTTAGGCGAAGTCCACGACGATGTGCTTTACACTGGCGGGCTAGCAACACACAACAGGTAGCCACATTTGCTGGCGGACAAGGGGAGAGAAATGGCGGTATCGACACAACTTTTTGATTTGAGCGGTCAGGTAGCCGTGGTCACTGGCGCGTCCAAGGGCATGGGTAAGGCCATGGCCATGGCGTTGGCCGAGCACGGCAGTCAGGTGGTGGTTTCCAGTCGTAAGCTGGACGCCTGCGAAGAAACAGCCGCGGAGATCAACGCCGCTGTCGGTGCCGAGCGCGCCATCGCCATCGCCTGCAACATTGGCTACAAAGAACAACTACAAGCCTTAGTGGACGAAACGCGCTCCCGCCTCGGCCCTATCGATACCTTGCTGGCCAATGCCGGCGTGAACCCTTTTTACGGCCCTATGTCAGAAATTCCTGACGAAGCCTTTGATAAAACCATGAATTCTAACCTGCGTTCCAACCACTGGCTGTGCCAGATGGTGGCACCGGACATGCTGGCCAAGCAGCGCGGTTCGATCATGATCACCGCCAGCGTTGGTGCTTTTGGGCCGTCGGACACCTTGGGCACATACAACATCTCTAAAATGGCGGACATCGCCCTAGTGCGAAACTTGGCCATGGAATGGGGCCCTCAAGGTGTGCGCGTTAACGCCCTGTGTCCGGGCTTGATTCGTACCGATTTTGCCAAAGCCCTGTGGGACAACCCGGAAGCCGCCAAGCGGGTGACGGAACAAACCCCGTTGCGTC
The DNA here is from genome assembly GCA_042091155.1 of Gammaproteobacteria bacterium. Lineage (GTDB taxonomy): Bacteria > Pseudomonadota > Gammaproteobacteria > Pseudomonadales > Azotimanducaceae > UBA4421. Next base: position 5,718 of record JBELHZ010000032.1, on the reverse strand, counting down.
GTTTCGGTGAGGCGGATGATTTCAAGGGGATGGCGGTATTCGTTGCTTCGGATGCCAGCGCCTATGTGACGGGCCAGGCACTGACGGTATGCGGTGGCACCCATATGTTCCGATAGGAGATCGTCGGCCCGTTTTCAAGAACTCGCAGGAAGGAGGAAGACATGCAGCAATGGCATGAGCCTGTCGCCGGGTTTCACTATCGAACCCATATGCTGGCGTTGACGGCGGAAACCCAAGTCGAACGATTGACCGCCTGCGGTGTGGATCCTCGGGTTTTTGGAGACGACGTGGATCCGGCCTTTTTTATTGGTCTGGCCATTCATGCGGGCATCGACAGTGGCATCAGCGCCGAAGGCAACATCAACATGCTGCAGCGCATGATTCAGCATCGGCCCGCCAAGCTTGATGAACCGCTGACGGTACGGGGCGAGATCAAAACCGTGACCTCAGTGCCCCGTGGTTTGCGTGTGGAAACCGATGTCTGGTTTGAAGACGCCGCAGGCGAGCGGGTTATCAGCTGTCCGCGGACATCGCTCAGGCCGCAAAAAGAAAAGACGACTTCCAGTAGCTCGGGTGCGGGAGACAGACCGCAGCCGGTTATTCCTGATATCGCTGCACTGACGTTGTTGGATCGATACGAATTAACGCCGGAACGGGTGAAGGCCTACAGCGTTGAAGGCAACAGCATTCACTACGAGCAGGGGGCAGCAGAGAGAGCCGGTTTTCGGGCTCCGTTGATTGGCGGTGGCATGGGGGTTCACTATCTGACCGCCCAGATGTGGCAAGACCGCCGCCCTCAGGCCTTTGACGCGTCAATTTATTTTCGTCGCCCGATCTTCTGGGACGAAGCGGTTCACGTCGGTGTGCTGGGTCAAGCGGGCGCTTGGCAGGGCATGGGGCTGCTGAAACTACCGCAGGGCGATGATGGCTTGGGGGGGATTAAAGTCGGCACTGAGCTGGCACTGTCGAGTTACCAGCTCGCCGACTGAGCTTTTTCGCTGGCATATCAACTCAGAGGAAGCTTCACCCGAGCCGTACCAAAGACCCGTGTCTCGTCCTTGGTGTTTTTTACCGTCATATCGAGTTCGACGATGCCGTCGTCTTCGTCAATATCGGTCACCACGGCGCTGATGATGGCGGGGGTATCTGCCAGCATTGGCGCTCGAAACACGGTATCGACGTTTTCAACATGGCCGGTGGGTGCCCACTGGTGAATCGCGCTGGTCAAAAAACCCATGCCCATGATGCCGGGCACCAGCGCACCGGGAAACCCTTCCTTGCGTGCGCCCTCATGACTTTCAAAACGCGGGCCACCCCAGCCGACGGCCCGGGCGAATTTGCCGACATTTTCCAGAGAGGTGTCCGGCTCAAAGACCGGCAGTTCGGTACCAAATTCAACGTCGTGGATTGTGGAAATACTCATGCTTCTGGCTTCTCCCGGACAACCATTCTGGAATCGATATTGGCGAGGTGCGTGTTGGCGTCATCGAAGAGCTCAGTGCGCACCACGATGAAAATCATGCGGCCCGATCGGCCTTTCTTGTCGTAAATGTCGTGCAGATGGGCTTTGACCGACAACGGGGCGCCTGCACGTACCGGCGCGAATCGCTCTACCGCCTTGCCGCCGTCCATGGGTATGCCACCCAAGGAGGGAAAGTCGATGGGCAAGTGGCGACCAGAGGAGATACTGCATAGATACGCGGGTGTTGCCTGAAAATCCGGATGTGCTGAATCGATAAACTCGGCTCGTGTTTCTCCAGATGCCGTGGCGCTGGCCAAAAGATTGCCTGCTTCGATCTGCAGATCGCGGCTGGCGAACTCTGTATTCAGAAATTTGCCCTTGAGCTCGTCAAGATCAACCATCTGTGTTTCCTCTCCCAATGCGTGAAGCGATCGATCATACGGAGCCATTCCGTGGTTTGCCAAGTGCTCTTTGCGCGACTGGCCTTGGATGGTCCAAGCACTCTTTGCGCGCCCTCTGCCTCGGCACTACACTCGAGGATTGTTTTTTACCGGGAGAGAAAGATGGGTCCATTAACAGGATTGCGAGTGGTCGAGCTACAGGGCATTGGTCCCGGACCGTTCTGCGGCATGATGCTGGCGGATATGGGGGCAGAATTGATTCGGGTGGATCGTTCCGCGTCCAAGGGTAAAGACGCGAATAAATACGATGTGTTGGCCCGTGGCCGCAAGAGTATTGCGGTCGATCTTAAGAGCGAAGCGGGTGTGGAGACCGTGCTGAAACTGGTGGAAAGCGCGGATGTTCTGCTCGAGGGGTTTCGCCCCGGCGTAACCGAACGCTTGGGGCTTGGGCCTGAGGTGTGCTTGGCGAGAAATCCGGCATTGGTCTATGGCCGCATGACCGGCTGGGGCCAATACGGGTCCATGGCGCACGCTGCGGGCCATGACATCAACTACATCTCGCTCTCAGGCGTACTGCACGGCATTGGTGAGCCCGGTGGAAAGCCCACGCCGCCGCTGAACCTAGTCGGCGACTTTGGTGGTGGCGGCATGATGCTGGCCTTTGGTGTGATGGCGGCTCTGTATGAACGCGGGCAGTCTGGCAAGGGGCAGGTGATTGATGCGGCCATGACGGATGGTTCTGCACTGCTGATGAATTCCATCTATGGATTGATGGGGCAGGGTGTTTGGCATCACCAACGCGGCACGAATTTGCTCGATGGCGGGGCGCACTTTTACGGCACCTACGAAACCAAGGACGGCAAGTTTGTTTCCATTGGTTCCATCGAACCCCAGTTCTATGCACTGTTGCTGGAAAAAACAGGCTTGACGGACGACCCGGACCTGCCGCGCCAGATGAGCCGTAAAGACTGGCCGGCGCTGAAGGAAAAATTTGCTGCGGTAATGGCCAGTAAAACCCGAGACGAATGGGATGCCATCATGCTGGGAACGGATATTTGTTATGCACCCATTCTGAATCTTGACGAAGCGGCAGAGCATCCGCACAACAAAGAACGGGGAACCTTGGTGGAGGCCAATGGTGTATTGCAGGCGGCTCCGGCTCCCCGTTTCTCACGTACCGCACCGGAAATGCCGGGTCCCGTGGCCGTGCCCGGTGACAACAGTCGTGAAATCTTGGCGGATCTGGGTATGAGTGATACCGAAATCGACGCGCTGTTTGAATCAGGTGCCGTGGCCTAGCGCGCGGGCTACCTCGTCATTCAGGGCCTGCTGGACGCTGAGATAGTCCCGCTGATGCTCTGTGGCTAAACGCAGAATGTCATCGTGTTCGACTTTGAAGCGTTCGCGTCCATTGGGCTGGGTGGTGATTTTTACCGATACCGACCCCAGAGAAGTCGCGATGGTGCGCTGCTGTCTGGGCAGTACGCGCTTGGCGAAAGGCATGATCCGCAGACCGATGCTGGTGGAGGTGTTGAGCAGGGTATCCGTTACTGCGGTCAGGCAGGCATCACTGCATAGGGCGGTCACACATTGGGCCGGTCGCTGCTTTTTCATCATCACTGGCTGGGTAAAGGCTTCAACGGCCCCGGCCGTGAACAGCGCGTCGATCAGCGGCCCGAATGCCTCGGCTGACATGTCGTCGATGTTGGCTTCGACCTGGTAATGACCTGTCTCAAGATCCGAAAACCGCTGGCTCAGGTCGTTGTGCTGGACAACGGATGCCGGCTGATAATCTCCCAAGGCGATCCGCAACACATTCGGTATGGCGAAATCCTTTCGTCCCACACCGTACCCGATGGCGTCTGGGGTAAAGGTACCCTTGGGCACAAATTCGTTTACGGCGTTGGCGATAATGGCGGCGCCGGTGGGCGTGGTGGCTTCACCGTCCACGGTACCGTACTGACACGGAACGCCCATGAGCAGCTCTTGGGTCGCAGGTGCGGGTACCGGGAGTCGGCCATGAGCGCAATTGACGAAACCGCCGCCGACTTCTACCGAGTCGCAAATGACGATGTCTGGCTGAATGTATTCGATGGCGGCGGCTGCACCCACAATATCAATGATGGAATCCATGGCGCCCACTTCATGAAAGTGCACCTGTTCCGGTGGTACATCATGAATCTTGCCCTCGGCATCGGCTATCAGCGCAAAGATGGCCAGCGCCCGAGCCGCAACCTCTTCGGGCAAGGCTGCTTCGGTAATCATTCGAACAATGGTGCTGTGGTGCCGGTGATCGTGCTGATCGGTGATCTGTACGCTGGCCTGCAACCCTGAGATCCCCATTTTACTGGCCGACTCGAAGGTCAATTCGAACTCGTCCTGAATCGGCAGCTTACGGAGCATATCCACCAGATAGTCTTGGGGGACGCCCAGATTGACGAGGGCGGCCAGATGCATGTCGCCGGCGATGCCACAGCTGGGCTGGTAATAAAGGGCTTTCATGGGGTTCCTTCGTCATTTTGATCGAGTCAGCGCGAAATGTTTGGACGCCCAATCGGCTGCTCAAGTATCCTGCTCGCCCGTTCATTTTCACACTGTCTGTCGCGCGATGCGACAGACATCTGCTGACACCCTAGGGAGAGTTTGTGAATCGATTTTTTCGTAACGTCCGCATGTACCGTATCCACAGCCAATGGCCCGGCACCGAAGAGGCACTCTCTGAAGTGCTCGAAAACGCCGCGTTTAAACCCTGCGGCGCGTTCAGTGAACGCAGTGGCGGCTTTGAGCCTCCGGTAACCGGTGCCGGGGATCTGCTGGCCCGCCGGGTATCAGGAGCAGATTTGCTGCAGCTGCGCATCCAGACGCGTGTGCTGCCGCCGGCGGCAGTGCAGGAAGCCTTGGCGGTTCGTATCGAGTCGTTCAAGCAGCGCACCCACACCGAACCGAACAGAGCCGAAAAGCGCGATCTCAAGGATGAGGTATATTCAGAGCTGTTGCCCCAAGCGCTGCTGAAGTCCGACCGTGTGCAGGCGATTATGCTGCCCCAGGAAAGGGTGCTGATTGTTGGCAGTGCGTCAGAGAATGTCGCCGATTACTTCATGGATGCACTCAAGCGCGCCATGGTGACCTTCCAGTACGCCCCTGTTGCGTTCAAGACGCCGCCTCAAGAAATGATCAAACGACTGTTCATGGGCAGTGCCAGCGAGCATTTTCGGATGGGTCGGGAATGCCGCATGCGTGATCCTGCGGATACCCGTTCTTCTGTGAACTGGCTGGATTTTGACTTGGCGGACGGTGCGGTGCGGCGGCATGTTACTGACGGGCTCAAGGTAGATCGCTTGGGCCTGATTTTCGATCAGGTATGCGGCTTGGTGCTCGACGAGGATCTGGTGCTGCGAAAGGTAAGGTTACTGGGACAGGACGATATGGACGAGGTTCCCGAGGAGGATCCGCTGGCCAAACACGATGCGGAATTCGTGATCATGGCCGGGGCATTCAAAAGCTTGGTGGCGGGTTTCTCCAGCGAGCTGGGTGGCTTCGTTTCTTAGCCGATTTGCACGCCTGACTTCACCCCCGGCCCGTGGCATGCTCAGGCACTTCACTTGCTTGATTTGGGGAGAAGAGATGCAGGGCACGATACACCGACGGCTGCTGCCGACGTTTTGGCTTGGTTTACTGTCCGCTACCTTGATGGCGGCCTGTGGCGGCAGCCCTGTCACCTCTGTGGATGTGGCGGGGACGAACGCGCCGACGGCCGCAGACAGCAAACCCAACGTGGTCATCATGTTTGCTGATGATCTGGGTTACGGCGATTTGGGTAGCTTTGGTCACCCCTACATCCGAACCCCCAATATC
>JBELHZ010000031.1:0-29806 GCA_042091155.1 Gammaproteobacteria bacterium | reverse complement strand
CGGATGCCAACCGCGAAGGCAAATGTTGCAGTCATCAAGTATCTCTTGCTGTCTCAGAAGGAGGCCGCAGTCTACCGTGGGTGTTGCTAGGATTCGAGCCTACCGGCCCCCGTCGGCGGATAAGTTGATGGCAAAGTCGGCCAAGCGTTGCGCGGCAACCAAGCAATCTTCCTTTGCTGCCACCCACGCCACCCGCACATGACCTTGGCCGGGATTGCCTTCTACCACCTCCTTTGTCGCGGTATCTCGACCCAAAAAGGTGCCCGGCATGACGGTAACGTGTTGTTCTCGCAACAGACGTTGGCTAAAGCTCAGATCGTCGATGGGAGTGCGCAACCAGTGGTAGAAACCACCCTGTGGCTGACGCAGGTCGTAGTGTGGCGCCAGAATGTCGCTGACAGCCGCGAATTTATCACGGTACAAGTGGCGGTTTTCGATCACATGGGCTTCATCCCGCCACGCCAGAGCACTTGCGTGCTGGTGGTGCGCTGACATGGCACAGCCGTGGTAGGTGCGGTAGCTCAGGTACTGGCGCATCAGTTCGGGGTCACCGGCCACGAAGCCGCTGCGCAGTCCCGGCAGATTCGAGCGCTTGGATAAACTGTGAAAACTCAGACAGCGCTCGAAGGGGCGTTTGCCCATGCGCTGGGACACCCGCTGGGCCACCGCCAGCAGGCTGCTGGGAATGTTCTCATCATCGTAATAAAGTTCGCTATAGCACTCATCGCTGACGACGGTGAAGTCGTGTCTGTGGGCGAGTGTGATCAGTTCCTCCATATCCGTTTCGGACATGATCTGACCGGTGGGGTTGCCCGGGGAGCAGACGTAGACCATTTCAATGGCCTGCCATTGGGCGTCGGTGACCGCTGCGAAGTCCGCCCGATAGTCGTTTTCTTCCAGATTGGCAATGTACAGCGGGCTGGCACCGGCCAGTAGGGCAGCACCTTCGTAGATTTGATAGAACGGATTGGGCATGCCCACCAGGGAACCTGGCTTGCCGCTTAGCAGCGCCTGGGCGACCGCAAACAATGCTTCCCGTGTGCCATAGACCGGCAGAATCTGCTGGTCTGGATCGACGCTGATCGCGAAGCGACGTTCCAACCATTCGCTGATGGCCAAGCGCAGGTCGTCGTTGCCCTTGGTCGCAGGATACATACCCAGCTGCTGGGTCAGCGCATCGGCGTTGGCCAGCGCTTCAACCACAAAGCGTGGTGGCGGATGCTTGGGTTCGCCGAGGGATAGCGGGATATGCGCCAGCTCGCCGTGATGCTGCCAATCCTTGTGGAGCTCGCGCAGTCGCTCAAAAGGATAAGGTTGGAGCTGGGTTAATCTGTGGTTCGACACGGCGGTTGTATTCCTGTCCTGACGGGTTAAAGGGTTTGATCCAAACGCTGTCGAATGGCCTGTTCGATGTCATAGCATTGCTGGGCATCGTTGATGCTCGCCCCGTCCACGCGGGTAACCAAGAAGACGTCTTCCACACGTTCGCCCAGGGTGGTGATGCGTGCTGAGGTGACTTCTAAGCCCAGCTCGACGAGCACCAAGGCGATGTTCGCCAGCAGGCCCGGGCGGTCAGAGGCTGTGACGTTCAGCACGGCGGTGAGACCGTCTTCTTGGGCCGTGAGGCTGACGCTGGCGGGCATTTTCAGTTCTTTGAGCTGTCGTGAAACCCGCTGAGTCGCGCCATTGGTCGAGGGCTCGGGATTTGCCAGGGTGGCTTTCACCTGATCCACAATGCCTTGGCGCAATGCCGGGTCTGATACTTCTGTGCCATCCTCATCCAGGACAGTGAACATATCGAAGTAGCGATCACCGCTGGCCTTGCTGATGTAGGCGTCGACGACGGTCAGTTCCAGCTGGCTCAGGGTAACGACCATGGAGGCAAAGGTTTTTGGTCGGTCTTGATCCAAAACGTAAATCTTAGTCGCACCTTCATCGGCTGCGCCGGTTTGTGGTGCTGAAAGACTCACAAAGGCCGAGGCGCTATCGCCATGCTCCAGCAGCTGTTTGCTCAGGGATACGATTTCTGGCGTGGTATGGCGCAAGAAAAAATCGTCACCGAGGTCTTGCCAAATTTGCTGGAGGTCCGCGACCCTCAGGTCGGGCAGGTCGGATTCGAGCTGATCGAGTGCGCTTTCTTGGAAGGCTTGAATACTTTCTTGCCGGTCCAAGGGTTCTTCCCGAGTTTGAAAAAAGCGCCGGGTTTCTGCGTATAGGTGACGCATCAGGGTCGCACGCCAGCCATTCCAAAGGGTTGGATTGGTCGCGTTGATATCGGCCACCGTCAGTGCGTAGAGATAGTCCAGACGCATCTGTGACTTCACTTCCCGGGCGAAGTCCGCAACGACTTCCGGATCATAGATGTCGCGGTTTTGTGCCACAGAAGACATGTAGAGGTGACGTTTCACCAACCAGCACACCAAGGCAGTATCGGTTTCGTTCAGTTCGTGCTGCTCGCAAAACACGCGAGCATCCTCGGCTCCCAGCGCCGAATGGTCGCCACCGCGCCCCTTGCCGATGTCGTGAAACAGGCCCGCGATGTAAAGCAGCTCGCCTTTTGGGATACTTTTGACGCAGCGATGGGCAATGGGAAAAGTTTCCAGCGCGTGTTCGTAACGGAAACGCCGCATATTCCGGATCACCATCATGGTGTGGGCATCCACGGTATAGATGTGGAATAGATCGTGTTGCATTTGGCCGACGATGTCGCCAAAAGCCGGCAGATAGCGACCGAGCACGCCGTAGCGCCGCATCCGGGTGAGCTGTGTCACCACGGTGTATGGGGCCTTAAGAATGCGCAGAAACAAACGACAGTTTTCCGGGTTCCGGCGGAATTCCTCGTCGATTAAATGCACGGCATCGCGCAGTGCGCGAATGGCCGTTACCCGAACGCGAATATTTTCCTCCCGCTGGGCCATCAGCAGGAACATTTCCAGCATGGCAGAGGGGTTTTTCAGGAAGATGTCGGGTTGGACCACGTCGATCCGTCGATTAACCAGTCTGAATCGTTCGTTCAGCGGTTCCATGGTCGGCTTCTTCTTAGCGACAATGTCTTCCTGGAAATACTGCAGGATGATGTCGTTAACTTCAGACAAGGCCATGACGTGGCGATAGTAATGCTGCATGAACAGCTCAACAGCGGATTTGCTCTCGGTGTCCATGAACCCAAGACGTTGGGACAGCTCGCGCTGTCGGGCAAAGTGCAGCTGGTCTTCCTTACGTCCGGCCAAGGTGTGCAGTCCGTATCGAACCCACCAAAGAAAGCGCATGCCGTCCCTGAGCCATCGAGCCTCAATGTCCGTCAGCACCTCCAGTCGAACCAGTTCTTCGATGTCTGTGGTTCCAAACTGTCGATTGCAGACCCAAAGCGTGGTGTGGATATCGCGCAAGCCTCCGGGGGAGGTTTTAATGTTGGGTTCCAAGTTGTAGTCGACATTGTCGTAGTGACGATGGCGCGCCACCTGTTCGTCCCGTTTGGCGATGAAAAAATCTTCAATAGGCCAGATTTTGCGGTGCTGTAGGGCTTTGTCGAGAGGGGCGATGAGACTCGCGTCTCCGGTCAAAAAACGGCGCTCAAACAGCGCAGTGGCCACGGTAATGTCGCCGCGACATTCTTTGACGCAGGTTTTGATGTCACGCACGCTGTGACCGACTTCGACGTTGAGATCAAAGAGATCGCGCAGGAAGGCTTCAATGGTCTCCCGATGCCGCTGAGGCTTTTCGGCGAGAACCAAAATATCGATATCCGAGCCGGGATGCAGCTCTGCTCGCCCGTAACCGCCCACGGCAAACAGTGCGCAACCGCTGGTGTCGTTAAAGTGCTGTCGCCACAGATCAATGATCAGCGTATCAAAGGTCTTGGTCAGCCCGCTGACTAAGTCTTCAACAGGTTCGTTGTTCCAATACCGTTCGGCTAAGGCGTCCACTGCCTCGGCCAGGGTTTCTCTGCGTGCGAGAATGCTGACCGCCAGGCTCACGACGCAGGCCTTGTCGGGGAGTCGGCAGATTGGGTCGTTGTGTTATGACAATCAGGAATGCGCCGATTACCCAAAATTTTCCTCAGTTCGCAGTGTAAAGATTTCAAAACCGTCGGCTGTGACCATAAGCGTATGCTCCCATTGAGCGGATAGCTTGTGGTCCTTGGTCACCGCGGTCCATTGGTCGGGTAGGATTTTGATCTGTCGCTTACCGGCATTGATCATGGGCTCAATGGTAAAGGACATACCTTCTTCCAGCATCACGCCGGTGCCGGGTCGGCCGTAGTGCAGCACTTGAGGGTCGTCGTGAAACACCTTGGCGATACCGTGGCCACAAAATTCTCTGACCACGCTGAAGTGGTTGCTCTCGGCGTGGCGTTGAATGGCGTATCCAATATCGCCCAGTCGAGCACCCGGGCGAACCTGCTCAATACCTCTATACATGCACTCTTGGGTGATCTTACTCAGGCGCTTCGCCATTACGGACCCTTCACCGGCAAAGAACATCTTACTGGTATCGCCGTGATAGCCGTCTTTGATGACGGTTATGTCAATGTTGATCGCGTCGCCATTCTTCAGTTTCTTGCTGGAGCTGGGAATGCCATGACAGACCACATGATTCACACTGGTGCAGATGGATTTGGGGAAGGGCATTTGGCCGCCACCGCCGCCGTAGTTTAGGGGGGCAGGGATGCAGTCGAGTTTGTCCACAATGTAGTCGTGACAAATCTGGTTTAGCTCTTCGGTGGTGACGCCTGGCTGGACGTGCTCGCCGATCATTTCCAGCACCGAGGACGCTGCGCGGCCGGCGGCTCTCATGCCTACTAAGTCTGTTTCGTTATTAATCCGCGCTGTCATTGGAAAATCCGTTTATCTCAGAAAGTCGTTTGTGGTATAAATCGCGCCGCACGAATAAAGGATCATCCAATATTCGGCGAAACAACCATGTCTCTTGGTCTCAGCGGCCTTGGTGATGATTAAGGCTCAATAGGGCCTGATCCGCGAAGTCGCGCAGTATAGACAACTTGAGACGGATAAAAAATTGTCTGCTTCGACACAGATTCCCGGGTGCTGGCCGTTTCTTCCATGAAACGTAACCGGTTGGAATTTGGGAAGCATGGCAAATAGCTAACCCGGAGTTAAAAAAATGACTGTAAGTATGCGAGACATGCTGGCCGCTGGCGTGCACTTTGGCCACCAGACCCGATTCTGGAACCCGAAAATGGCACCATTTATCTTTGGTGCTCGTAACAAGATTCACATCATCAATCTTGAAAAAACCCTTCCTGCATTCAATGAAGCACTCATCGAAGTGCGCAACATGGCGTCCAAGGGTAAGAAAGTCATGTTCGTTGGCACAAAGCGTGCGGCAGCCAAGGTGATTGCCGAGCAAGCGTCCCGGGTCGGCATGCCCTATGTGGATCAGCGCTGGCTGGGCGGTATGCTCACCAACTACAAGACCATTCGTCAGTCGATTAAGCGACTGATCGATTTGGAAACCGAATCCCAAGACGGCACCTTTGACTTACTGTCAAAGAAAGAGGCCCTGCTGCGCACCCGCATGATGAACAAGCTGGAAAGCAGTCTCGGTGGTATTAAAGAAATGGGCGGTCTGCCCGACGCAATTTTTGTTGTCGATGTGCAGCACGAGCATATCGCCATCACCGAAGCGAACAAGCTCGGTATCCCGGTGTTTGGTGTTGTTGATACCAACAGTGACCCAGCGGGCGTAGATCACGTGATTCCTGGCAACGACGACGCGATTCGCGCTATCCGCCTTTACGTAAGTGCGGTCGCTGATGCGATTGCCGAAGGCAAGGCCAATGTTGCTACCGACGTGAATCCAGACGAATTTGTGGAAGTGCAGGAAGCAGCAGCGCCAACGGCTGAAATTTCTGAAGCGGTAGCCGCCAGTGTGAACGAAGCATTCGCAGCCGAAGACGAAGCGAAAGCAGCAGAAGCGGCTGCCGAGGCCACTGAAGCCGAGGCCGGCAGCAACACAGACGCGGACAAGGAGTAAGACATGGCAATCTCAGCGGTAATGGTCAAAGAGCTGCGTGAGCGCACGGGGCTCGGGATGATGGACTGCAAAAAGGCATTGGTGGAAGCCGATGGCGACATGGACAAAGCCATCGAAGATCTGCGCAAGAAGAGTTCTCTGAAAGCGGCTAAAAAAGCGGGCCGTACGGCGGCAAATGGCCTACTTGGCGTCAAGGTTGCTGAGGACGGCACCCGTATGGCCATGGTTGAAGTGAATATCGAGACCGATTTTGCAGCGAAGAACGAAAAGTTCATCGCCTTTGTCAGCAAAGTGGCCCAGACCCTGTTCGACCACGGTGACATGGCCGCAGTTTCTGAATCGTTGAACGCAGAGCGTGAAACGCTGGTTCAGGAAATCGGCGAAAACATGACCATTCGCCGAGGCCAAGTGGTTGAGTCCGCCGAGGGCGCACTGAGTTACTACATGCACGGCGATCAGCGCCGTGGTGCCATTGTGCAACTCACGGCGAAATCTGACGAAGTCGGTCGCGATTTGGCCATGCACGTTGTTGCCATCAATCCGATGGTCGTAAAAAGCGAAGACGTGTCTGCGGATGTGCTCGACAAAGAGCGCGAGATTTACCTGTCCCAGGCTCAAGACAGCGGTAAGCCCGAAGAAATCGTCGCCAAGATGGTTGAAGGTCGGGTGAAAAAATACCTAGCGGAAGTCAGCCTGCTGGACCAGCCATTCGTCAAAGACGGCAACACGAAGGTTGGCGCGCTGGTCAAACAGGCCAATACCGACGTCGTGCAATTTGTGCGCTACGAGGTAGGAGAGGGCATCGAAGTCGAAGAATCCGATTTTGCTGCTGAGGTTGCCGCGCAGCTCGCAGTCAGCGAATAGCGCCTTGCCCCGATTACTGCTGAAACTCAGTGGCGAGGCCTTGGGTGGCGACGCCGGCCAAGGTATCGATCCTGCGGTATTGGGGCATTTTTGCCGACAGATAAAGGGTGCGGTTGACGCCGGCATTGAGCTTGGCGTGGTACTCGGCGGGGGCAACCTGTTCCGTGGTGCGGCCCTATCCGAAGCGGGCATGGATCGTGTGGTAGGCGACCGTATGGGCATGCTGGCGACCATCATGAATGCATTGGCCCTGGGTGATTTTCTGACTCGGGAAGGCATCGCCAATCAAGTCTATACAGCCACCGGCATCCCCGGTATCGCACCAGCCTATGAGCGTGATCAAGCCCTAGCAGCCATGGTTCAAGGTAAGGTGCTCATTTTAAGTGGTGGCACCGGCAATCCTTTGTTTACGACGGATACCGCGGCCTGCCTGCGCGGGATTGAGTTGCGCACGGATGCGGTGCTCAAGGCCACTAACGTCGACGGCGTATACTCAGCGGATCCGAAAAAAGATCCGTCAGCCACGAGATTCTCGCGCATAACCTTTGATCAGGTGTTGCAGCAGCAACTGGGCGTTATGGATCTGACGGCCATGGTGCTGTGTCGCGAAAATCAGATGCCCATCGTTGTTTTTGACGTCAATGCAGACGGTGCGTTGGTCGCGATCAGCCAAGGCGCGGATATCGGAACCCGGGTTGAGAACTAACGATCTAAATTCGACGAAATAACCGATAGGTTGCGTTATCACAGGCACTGCGGCTGGCGTCCTAGCTCCCTACTGCCTATGATCGCCCAAGGCGTAACACACGCACATCAAGTGACAGTTCAATGAAATGGGGAAGTACTCGTGATTGATGAAATTTTGCAGGATGCAGACGAGCGGATGGGTAAGACGCTGGATGCGCTAGCCAATACGTTTGGCAAGATTCGCACCGGTCGCGCCAACCCGGCACTGTTGGACGGTATCACCGTCGACTATTACGGCGTCGCGACGCCTCTTAATCAGGTTGCCTCGGTTTCGGTAGAGGACGCGCGCACATTGCTGTTGGCGCCTTGGGAACGACCCTTGGTCGTTGAGATCGAAAAAGCCATCCTGCGCAGCGAATTGGGAATCACGCCCGTGAACAACGGTGAAGTCGTTCGGCTTCCACTGCCTCCTCTGACGGAAGAAAATCGGCGCGATCTGGCAAAGCAGGCGAGAGCGGAGGCGGAAAACAGCCGTATTTCCATTCGCAATATCCGACGTGACGCCATTGCGGACATTCGCGAACTGGTGAAAGAAAAAGAAGCCTCTGAAGACGACGCCCGCCGAGGCGAGGATCGGGCCCAAGAATATACCGACCGGCGTGCGGCAGAAGTCGACAAGGCTCTGGCGGCAAAAGAATCGGAATTGATGGAAATCTAAAGGTCGATACGCTTTTCATGCAAGATTCACCGCAAGATTCAAGTCAGTCTAAGTCCATGGTGGGCGTTCAGTCTGTGACTCGAGAGTCCTCACCCACGACGTTGGGGCTGCAAGAAGACGATGGGATTCCCGAGCATGTGGTGATAATCATGGACGGCAATCACCGTTGGGCGAGTGCGCGGCATTTGCCCGGAGCTGCCGGACACAGGGCTGGTGCAAAGCGCCTGCGGCCTATCGCTGAGGCCTGTGTCGAGCTGGGTGTTACCAGTTTGACGGTATTTGCCTTCAGCACGGAAAACTGGCGCCGACCGAATGCAGAAGTCGGGCTGCTCATGGATCTGATGCGTCATGTGATGCGCACGGAAATTGATTACCTTCACCAGCAGGGCGTGCGCTTACGGGTGATTGGCGAACGGGAGCAGTTTGCCGATGATCTGCAGCAAATGATGGCGGACTGCGAGGCGCTAACCGCCCAAAACACACGTTTGAATTTGTCAGTCGCCGTTAATTTTGGCGGTCGATGGGATATCGTGAACGCCGCCAAGCAACTGGCGCAGCAAGCGGTAAATGGCGATCTAACCGTTGAAGACATCAACGAGGACCGCTTTTCCGGTGCGCTGAGTTTGCAGGGTTTGCCTGAGCCAGACTTGTTGATCCGCACGGGCGGTGATTACCGTATCAGCAATTTCTTGCTTTGGGATTTAGCCTACACCGAGCTGTACTTCACGGAAGCGTTCTGGCCAGACTTCGATTCCGCTGCCCTGCAAGATGCCGTAGCGACCTACGCGCGGCGGGGCCGACGATTTGGACGGCGCAAATAACTCATGTTGCGCAATCGTATCTACACCGCGTTAGGCTTGGCAGCATTGACCGCTGCGACGATTTTTTTGGCTCCCTTTTGGCTTTTTGCACTACTCTTTGCCGCTGCGGCCAGCGTCGGTGTCCATGAGTGGGCGGGGTTTGCTGGTCTGACATCGACTAAGCGGCGATTGGCCTATGTTGCCGGGTGGTTGCTGCTGGTGGGTGTGGCCTTGACTCAACAAGCGATATGGGCCCAGTTCGTGGAGCTGGCCTGTCTGATTTGGCTGTTTGCTTTCGTCAGCATCCTACTGCACCCCTTGTTTTCTCGTTTCTATCAAAACCGATGGGTTGCCGGAGTTTTGGGTTGGGTACTGATGCTCTGCGCCTGGATTAGCTTGGTGACGCTGTTTCAAACCGAAAACGGCAAGCTGTGGTTGCTGTGGTTATTTGTCCTGACGACGGCCACGGACGTGGGCGCGTTCTTTGTGGGCCGCGCCTATGGGCAACACCCGTTGGCCCTCAGTGTCAGCCCGGGTAAGACTCGAGAGGGTGCCGCGGGGGGGGTGTGCCTGGCCCTGATCATATGTGTGAGCGGACTTGTCTATTCTGGCGGACTGGGGCTTTACGCGGCCATTGGCCTGACGCTGACGATGAGTGTGATATCAATCCTTGGCGACTTGTTCGAAAGCCTGCTGAAACGCGTCTCCGGGGTCAAGGATTCGGGAGACCTACTGCCGGGGCACGGCGGGGTGTTGGATCGTATTGATTCTATCGTGGCCGTGTTACCGTTTTTGGTTTGGAGTATCGTTTGATGGAATGGTTGCAATACCCGCTGGCCTTCTTGCTGCTGCTAGGCGTCATCGTCGTTTTTCATGAATTCGGTCACTTTATCGTTGCCCGGCGCTCTGGGGTTCATGTGGTGAGGTTTTCTGTGGGTTTCGGCCGTCCGCTACTGCGTTGGTCTGATCGCCACGGCACCGAGTTCGTGCTGGCGGCGATTCCCTTCGGCGGCTACGTGCAGATGTACGACGATCGGGATCCTGTGGTCAACGCAGAGGCGGTAGAGGGTTCGGTTCCCAAGGATGCTTTGGGCTATACCCACCTGTCTCCGCTGTGGCGTATCGCAATCTCATTGGCCGGGCCTATCGCTAACTTTATCCTCGCTATCGCGATTTATGCGGCCTTGTTCATGGCCGGAACACTGCAGTTCACTCCCACGTTTTCTGGTGCCGAGCCCGGCAGCGTATTGGCTCAGACCGACGTGGCTGCCCCATTTGAAGTGGTATCAGTCGATGGCGCGTCGGTGCAAAACTACCAAGACATCGCCATGGGGCTGGGCGACCGATTGGGTGAGAGTGGCGACATCGTGCTGGGGATCGTGGATCTGGCCTCTAACCGTGCGTCAGACGTGTCGCTGCCAATAACCAACTGGCATCAGGGGGTTGGTGAGCCAGATTTGTTCGGCTCGTTAGGTTTAAGGCCAATGCGTCTGAGCGTGGTGGGGCAGGTTGTTGAGGGCTCTGCGGCAGCAAGAGCCGGTTTGCAATCTGGAGATTGGATTGTCGGTGTCGACGGAGAACCGGTTAGCCAGTGGTCAGACTGGGTCTCCTACATCGTGAATTCACCCGGCCGAGAGCTACTGTTTGAGGTGCGTCGAGAAGGCAGAACGTTGTTCATCAGGGTTGTTCCCGAGGCGTTTACCGTAGACAACGGCAGTACCATCGGCCGACTTGGCGTTGCACCGGTTCGTGAAAAAGTGCAGTACGGCGTGTTCAAGGCCACCCAACTTGGCGCGGTCAAAACCTGGGACATGACGGTCATGACCCTGAGTATGATGAAAAAAATGATTGTCGGGAGTGTGTCGGCCGAGAATCTGGTGGGTCCAGTGGGCATCGTTAAAATTGCCGGAGACTCTGTGCGAGTCGGATGGCAATTCTTTCTCAACATCATGGCTCTGATGAGTGTCTCCTTGGGCGTGCTGAATTTGCTGCCCATTCCCATGTTGGACGGTGGGCACGTTGTTTTTACGACACTGGAGATGCTGCGCGGCAAGCCACTGTCCGAACGGCTGCAAATGAGTGTGATGCAGATAGGGATTTTACTGCTTGGGGCGGTGATGATTTTTGTAACCTACAACGATTTGGCTCGACTGTTGTAGGACACGCGTTTACCCTTGCGCCTTCTTCGGATGGCGAACCGCCACGCCTGCAAGTGGGTAAGGCGTTGGAACGGTGGCTGAACTAACGGTGACTGAAAAAACAAAGTGGAACGCTACATGCAGGTTCATTTAAAAAAGATCCTGGCTAAGCCAATATGCTTAAGCCTTGTCGTTTTCGCGAGTGTCGGCTTGTTCAGTCGCGGCATTCAGGCCGCCGTGCAGCCGCTGCAATCGTACAACCTCGATCAGGCGACGGAATTTATCGTTGCTGACGTGCGCTTGCAGGGTTTGCAGCGGGTCTCTGCCGGAACGGTATTCAACATCATCCCGGTCAGTGTTGGCGATCGCGTCGACAATGTTGCTGTTCGTCAAATTACCCGAGCCCTGTTTGCTTCGGGTTACTTCAATGACATCAGGATCGCTCGGGATGGGTCCGTGTTGATCGTCACCATGACGGAACGTCCAGCCATCGAATCCATCGAGTTAGACGGCAACAAGGCCATCGAATCTGACGCGCTGTTGGAAGGCCTTGCCGATCAGGGTTTGCAAGAGGGCGAAATTTTCAAACAGGCGACTCTCGAGCGAATGGGGCTGGAGCTTGAGCGTCAGTACGTTGCCCAAGGCCGGTATGGGGCATCCATTGATACTGAAATTGAGGATCTGCCGCGCAATCGCGTAAACATTAAGATCGAGATCGAAGAGGGCAAGAGCTCGGGTATTGGTCACATTAATTTCGTGGGCAACAGTGCCTACACCGAAGCGGAACTGCTGGACCTTCTCGAACTCAAGCACCGCTCCCTTCTGTCTTTCTACCGCAATGACGACAAGTATGCCCGAGAGAAGCTCTCAGGCGATCTAGAGACGATTGAGGCCTTCTATAAAGACCGGGGCTATGCCGATTTCAGCATCACATCGACTCAAGTCAGCATCACGCCGGATCGTCAGCAGGTGTATATCACGATGAGCTTGGACGAAGGCCAAGTTTACACCATCAATGAAGTGAACCTCGTCGGTGAACTGGGTGATGTGCGCGCTGCGGATTTGGAAAGTTTGATAATCGTGCAGGCGGGCCAAACCTTTTCCCAAGCCCGGATTACTGCGACGGAAGAGCGCCTGACCGGGGCATTGGGCAATGGCGGGTTCACCTTTGCCACCGCCAGCGGTGTACCCAAACTGAACGACGATGACACGGTAGATATCGAGTTTTTCGTCGATGCGGGCAAGCGCGCCTACGTACGTCGGATTAGCTTTACCGGCAACGAGCTAACCCAAGACGAAGTCATGCGTCGCGAAGTGCGGCAGATGGAAGCAGGGTGGGCATCAACATCACAAATTGATCTGTCTAAAGTGCGACTGGAACGTCTGGGCTTCTTTAAAGGCGTAGAAGTCGAAACGCCGCCAGTGCCTGGAACCGACGATCAGATCGATGTCGAATTTTCCGTCGAAGAGCAGCCTTCCGGCGCCATATCAGGCACCTTGGCTTATTCGCAGGGTTACGGCCTGATTTTGGGTGCGAACTACCAGCAGTCAAATCTGCAGGGCAGCGGCAACTCGCTGTCAGTGGGCGTGAACTACTCGCAGTATCAGCAGTCCGTGAACTTTAACTACTTCGATCCTTACTTCACCTTAGACGGCATCAGCCGAGGCTACAGCCTGTTCTTGCGCAGACTCGACTACGACGCCCGGAACATCGCCCGTTACAGCACGGACTCGGCTGGTGGTGGCGTTAATTTCGGTTTCCCCATCGGTGAAACCCAGCGCATCAATTTTGGCATGAACGTAGAGTTCACCGAAATCAAGGAAGGCTATGCGGCGGCCCAAGAAATATCGGAATTTATCGATCGCAGCGGCGCAGAAGCCCTGAACTTCAAAGCCAATTTGTCCTGGATTCGCTCTACGTTGAATCGAGGCGTTTTTGCTGACCGTGGCTCATCCCAGTCCTTGGGTGTCGTGGTCTCTGCACCGGGCAGTGATCAGGAGTTTTACAAGCTCACTTACCAAGGCGAGAAGTACTTTCCTGTGACGGATATTTTCACGCTCAAGCTCAGAACAGAGCTTGGCTTTGGTGGCAGTTATGGTGATACCCCGTCCTTACCCTTCTACGAGCACTTCTATGCCGGTGGATTTGGCTCGATTCGTGGCTTTGAGAACTCGACGCTGGGGCCGCGCAGTACTCCGCCGCTGGACGCCAATGGCAACCCCATCATCATCGGCAATTTCGACAATGACGGGCGCTATGGTCAGCCGTTCGGAGGCAATCTGTTGATGGAGTTCTCTGCGGAACTGATCTTCCCGCTACCCTTTGTGGAAGACAATCGCCAGTTTCGCCCGGCATTCTTCTTCGACGCGGGTAACGTGTTCAATACCGAATGCCCGTCGGTAAGTACCAATTGCTTCGATTTCGATACAGATCAGCTGCGATACGCGGCGGGTTTTGGCCTGAGTTGGTTGAGCGGGTTCGGTCCGCTGACCTTCGCAGTATCAAAGCCCATGAATACCAAGTTCTTTGACGAAGAAGAAAGCTTCCAGTTTGAGCTCGGGAAGACGTTCTAGGGTCGTTGTGAGTTGGGTTGTAGGATAGAATATCAGCGCCGATGAGGGCGGATTTAAACTTCAGGAGACAGAAATGTTCAACAAACTAGTCAGCACTGCCGTGGTGGCAATCCTCTTTACTGCGCCCGTCGTGAGCGCCGAGATGAAAATTGTCGTCCTCGACCCAGTTCGTGCGATTCTGGAGAGCGAGGAAGCCAAAGTGTTGGCTGAGGCGGCAAACAAGGAAATGCAGCCCGAGCAGGAAGAGTTGCGTGCATCCGCCGAAGAAATGCAGGCGCTACAGGCCAAACTGCAAAAAGACGGCGAAGTCATGAGCGACTCCGAGCGTCGCAAAGCCATTAAAGACCTCGAAAGCATGCAGGCAGACCTACAATTTGGGAGCCAAAAGCTGCAAAAAGAAGCCCAAGATCGACGTCAGGAAATCTTACAGGCCTTGGCACCTAAGTACGAAAAAGTGTTGAGTGACCTGATCCAAATCGATCAGATCGATTTAATTCTGTCGCCTAACCAGCTGCAATACGCCAACGCGAAGCACGATATTTCTCGTCGCGTCACCGAAAAGCTGAACGAACAAGCCGAGTAAACATCGGCAGACCGTGTGATTTAACAGTCGTGCCTGCTGGCAGTAAAACGCTCACACTGGCGCAAATAGCGCAGCATATTGGGGCCGACATTGTCGGTCCTTTTGCTCGTGCCCTAGATGCCGGTGACGAGATCACAGTCAGTGGTCTGGGCAGTCTTGGGTCCGCCCAGCCCGGTGAGCTGACGCACCTTTCGGGCGCTAGCTACCGTCCCTTGCTGCCGTTAACCCAGGCCGGTGCGGTGATTTTGAGCGCAGAGGACGCGGTCAACAGCCCATCGCCCTGTCTAATCGTCGCCCAACCGTATTTGGCTTTCGCTCGGGCCTCCCAGCTTTTTGACAACAGCGATTGCTTTGACGCCGGTATTCATCCGAGCGCCGTGGTGGATCCGAGTGCTGAGATCTCTGCGGCGGCGCATATTGGGGCTCATGTGGTTATTGAAGCCAATGTGACCATAGAGGCTGGTGCTGTGGTGCAGGCAAATTGCACGGTAGGTAATAACAGCGTCGTTGGTGCACAAACCAGCGTTTTTCCCAACGTGGTCATTTATCCCCGCGTCACCCTAGGTCAGCGCTGTATCGTGCATTCCGGCGCCGTGCTGGGCGCCGACGGCTTTGGTTTTACGCCAGATGAAAAAGGCCGGTTCGAAGCAATTGCTCAGATCGGTGGGTTGCGGATCGGCTCGGATGTTTCCATCGGTGCCGGCACGACCATCGACTGCGGCGCTATTGACGCCACCATCATCGGCGACGGCGTCAAGATCGACAATTTGGTGCAGATCGGTCACAACTGCAAAATCGGTGACCATACGCTGATCTGCGGCGCGGTAGGGCTGGCGGGCAGTACAGAAATCGGTCGGCATTGCGTGCTTGCCGGAGGCTGTGGTGTGGCGGGCAAAAACCCGATCACAATCTGTGATCAGGTTGTCGTCAGTGTGAAAACCACGGTGAGTCAATCCATTGATAAACCGGGTATCTATTCGGGCTCTATCCTTGCCGCTGAGCACGGGAGCTGGTTGCGTAATGCGGTGAAATTCAACGCCTTGGGTCAGTTATTCAAACGTGTGAAAAGATTAGAAGATGGAATTAAAGATGAGTGATGTGAAGACGATTAATGAGCTGTTTGACTATCTGCCTCACCGTTACCCTTTTCTGTTAATCGATCGGGTAACCCAGACGATAGCGGGTGAGAGCATCAAGGGCTTCAAGAACGTCACCGCCAATGAAGAACTGTTTAACGGACACTTTCCCGGACAGCCCATACTGCCTGGGGTGCTGATTCTGGAAGCCATGGCGCAGCTGTCCGGCGTGTTGGCGTTTGAAACCAAGGGTATTCGCCCAGCGGACGGCACCAACTATCTTTTTGGCGGTGTGGAAAAAGCGCGATTCCGGCGTCAGGTCATTCCCGGCGATCGCTTGGATCTCGAAAGTAGGATTGTGGCCGAACGAAAGATGATGATGAAATTTGAATGTTCTGCCTACGTTGACGGGGCGTTGGCTTGTTCCGCAATTCTGACCGTTGTGGAGCAATCCTCGTGATTCACCCGACAGCGGTGGTCGATGACGCGGCGGTAGTGGGCGATAACGTCGAGATCGGGCCCTATTGTGTGGTCGGGCCGCATGTGGTTCTAGGTGACGGCGTCACGCTGAAGTCTCATGTGGTTCTCAAAGGCCCCAGCCGCATTGGCGATGGTGTGCAAATTTATCAGTTCGCCACCGTTGGCGAGGACACTCCGGCATTGGCCTACGCCGGCGAAGATTCGGTGCTGGAAATCGGTCAGGGCACGATCATTCGAGAAGGCGTGACCATACACCGTGGGATGGCGAAGGGTGGTATCAGTAAAACCCTCGTTGGCGCGAACTGTTTGTTGATGGCCTATGTGCATATCGGTCACGACTGCATTGTCGGCGATAACGTGATTATGGCCAATAACGCATCCCTGGCCGGTCATGTGGAGGTCGGCGATTTTGCGAATTTCGGCGGTTATGCGGGCATCCCACAGTTTCGCAAGGTCGGTGCCTGTTCCCATATTGCAGGCATGAGCCTGGTGACGAAGGATGTGCCCGCCTACATGACCGTTGCGGGCAATCCAGCCTGGGCGGTAGGCCTGAATGTGGAGGGTATCAAGCGCCGCAATGTCAGTGACGAGGCCCGTGCCGCACTGAAGCAAGCCCATCGATTGGTCTACCGGAGCGGGCTGAAGTCATCGGACGCGCTGGCGCAAATGAGCGAGCTACGTACCGCTCATCTCGAGGTGGAGATCTTTGCGCATTCGATTGAAACGTCGGATGTGGGGATCATACGTGGCAGTGGGCGTGGCGCATAACCCACCGGTTAGCGAGCCCATCCGGATTGGACTGCTGGCGGGAGAGCCCTCTGGCGACATGCTCGGGGCTGGTTTGATGCAGTCTCTCAAGGTCCAATTGCAGCCGCATGCCGTGCACTTTGTGGGCATGGGCGGGCCGTTGATGCAGGCTGAAGGACTCGAAACCTTAGCGGATTTTGACGCTCTAGCGGTGAACGGCTTTCGCGAGCCGCTCGTGCGGTTGCCCAGTCTGTACAAGCTGTACCGACGTTTGGCGGCGACGTTTATCGAACGGCGTATCGACGCCTTCGTGGGTATCGATTTCAACGTCTTCAATTTCATTCTTGAAGGCCGACTCAAACGCCACGGCATCGCAACAGCACACTATGTCAGCCCCTCGGTCTACGCTTGGCGTCGCGGGCGTACCAAAAAAGTGGCGCGCTGTGCGGACAAAGTCTTCTGTTTGTTCCCCTTTGAACCCGCGTTTTACCAACAACACGATATCGATGCGCGTTTTATCGGCCACCCGTTGGCCTCTGAAATTCCAGCGGACGCGGGCAGCGAGTCTGCGCGTAGCGCAGCAAAATCCGAACTGGGTTTGAATCCGGGTCATCTCAGTCTGGCGCTGTTGCCAGGCAGCCGTGGCAGCGAGGTTGCCCTGATGCTGGAGCCCATGTTGAGCGCGGCGCGACTGTTGGCCACAGAGCTGAAGGCTAGGGGGCAAGAGCTTCAGGTCGTAATTCCCTGTTTGAGTCCGGCACGTAAGGCCCAGGTGGATCGTCTGGCGGAGTCGTTCGCAGATCTGTACCAACTGCATTATTTGGGTAGTGCGAGAGTGCCGTTGATCGCCTGCGACCTGGCCCTAGTGAAATCGGGAACCAGCACGCTGGAGACGATGCTGTTGCGCCGGCCCATGGTGGTGACCTATAGGCTGGGTTATTGGACCTATCTGATCGCTAATTTTTTGCTCAAGACCCCCTACATCGCGATTCCCAATATTTTAGCGAAACGCCGATTGGTGCCGGAACTGGTGCAACAGGCGGCGACGCCTCAGGCCATGTATCACGAGTTGCTGGGCGAGTGGGAAAAAAGCCAAACCGACCCCGATCATCTGCAGGCCTTTGACGACCTGCACAGCGAACTGGCCTCGGGTGTTTCAGGTCTGGGAGCCTCGGCAGGGGCCGCTCTCGGTGTGGTTGATTTGCTGCGAGAAACAGGCCGCTTGCCGTCTTCGGCATAACTTGAGGTTTTCTCCATGCAGCGCTCAAGGTAATGTGGAGCGTCTATCCACTTGAGAGCGAAGTCGAATCGTTGATGCAAACACCGGGCACAAATACAAACGCGCATGTGGCAGGCGTCGACGAAGTGGGTATTGGGCCCTTGGCCGGTCCCGTGCTGGCGTGTGCGGTGATTTTAGATCCCGCCCAACCCATCGAAGGCCTTGGCGATTCCAAAAGTATCAGTGAGAAGCGCCGCCAGTCTCTGTCTGACGAGATTAATGAACGGGCCCTGTCTGTCAGCATTGGCCGGGCGAGCGTCGAGGAAATAGACGCCCTGAACGTCTTACAGGCCAGTCATCTGGCCATGCGACGAGCCGTTGAGGGCCTTAGCCTTCGACCGGATCATGTGCTGGTTGATGGTAACAAAGTGCCCGATGTTGGCGTGTCCGCCGAAGCCATTGTGCAGGGCGATAAAACCGTGCCGGCGATATCCGCTGCCTCCATCGTAGCCAAAGTCGCCCGGGATGCTGAGCTGGTAGCCATGGCCGAGCGTTATCCCGAATACGGCTTTGAGTCACACAAGGGGTATCCCACGGCTAAGCATCGTCGCGCACTGCGTACCCTTGGACCCTGTCCCGAGCACCGCCGCAGTTACGCCCCCGTGCGTGCGGCGCTTGCGCAATTGTCTGAACGAGGCGGTGCGTGAGCCAGGTACAACAGATTCCAGAACAGATGGGGGTAGCAGATAACCCTGCCGCTGAGATTCCCGAGGGTGAGCCAAAGCGCTTTGTGCATCTTCATGCCCACAGCGAGTTCTCCCTTGCCGAAGGGCTGCTGAAAGTGAAAGGCGCCGTATCCGAGGCGGTATCGCGACAGATTCCAGCCATGGCACTGACGGATCGAAACAACCTGTTTGCGCTGGTGAAATTTTACGAAAACAGTCTGTCCAAGGGGCTGAAGCCTATCTTGGGGGCTGAACTTTGGATTACGCCGGAAGAAGAGGGGCCTGCCGCGCGTATCGTGGCGCTGGCACAAGACACGCAGGGCTATAAGAATTTACTGTCGCTCATCTCCAACAGCTATACCGATGCGGACCGTCGAGGTGAAATCACCGAACAGCAGTTGTTCCGCCGCGAACAGGGATTGATCATTCTATCCGGTGGGGTCGGTGGGCATTTGTGGTACAGCGTATGTAACGGCGATGAGCAAACGGCGCTGGCAACCCTGCAGCGGTGGCGAGAGGTTTTTTCCGATCGCTATTATTTGGAACTGACCCGCACAGACCGACCCAATGAAGAGTTGTTTATTGGCTGGGCTGTGCAGGTGGCCCAGCAGCTGGACCTCGGTGTGGTGGCCACCAACGATGTTTGTTTTTTGAACGCCGAAGATTTTGAGGCCCACGAAACTCGAGTGTGTATTCACGAAGGTCGTGCGCTGGACGACTCGCGTCGGCCACGGCGGCACAGCCCGCAACAATACCTGCGCAGTGCGGATGAAATGGCGGCTGTGTTTGCCGATATTCCCCAGGCTCTGACCAACTCTCTGGAAATCGCCATGCGCTGCAATGTGCAGGTCTCGCTTGGCACCTACTATTTGCCCGACTACCCGATTCCCGGGGGCAAAACGCCAGAGGAATATCTGAAAGATGTGTCCATGGAGGGGCTGCACAAGCGCCTGTCGGTGACACGTATCAATGCCTTTGGCGACGAATTTGCGTCCTTTGAGGAGTATCAGGCGCGCCTAGACTTCGAGCTGAATGTCATCAATCAAATGGGCTTCGCGGGCTACTTTTTGATCGTCATGGAATTCATTGCCTGGGCTAAGGATAACGACATTCCTGTGGGCCCTGGACGCGGATCCGGTGGTGGGTCCTTGGTGGCATATGCCTTGGGCATTACCGATTTGGATCCGTTGGAATACGACCTGCTGTTTGAGCGCTTCTTGAATCCAGAGCGTGTGTCCATGCCGGACTTTGACGTGGACTTCTGCATGGAAGGTCGTGACCGGGTGATTGCTCACGTGAGTGAGCTGTACGGTGCCGAAGCGGTGAGTCAGATCATTACCTTCGGCACCATGGCGGCCAAGGCCGTGGTGCGAGACGTCGCCCGGGTACAGGGCAAGCCCTATGGCCTGGCTGACAAGCTGTCCAAGCTCATTCCCTTTGAAGTGGGTATGACCCTAAACAAGGCCATGGAAGACAGCGAAGATCTTCGGGCCTTCGTCAATGAAAATGACGAGGTGTCCGAGATCATGGACATGGCGTACAAGCTGGAAGGTATCGTGCGTAATGTCGGCCGTCACGCCGGCGGGGTGGTCATCGCACCGTCCTCACTCACCGATTTTGTACCGCTTTACACAGAAGAGGCGGGCTCCGGGCTGGTATCTCAGTACGATAAAGATGACGTCGAGCGAGCCGGTCTGGTTAAGTTCGACTTTCTCGGCCTGAAAACCCTGACCATCATCGATTGGGCGGTCAAAAGCATCAATGCCCAGCGTCAGACTGATGAGCCGGTACTGCGCATCGAAGAACTGCCGCTGGGTGACAAGCCTACCTTTGAGTTGCTGCGTCGGGCGGAAACGACCGGGATTTTCCAGCTCGAAAGTCGCGGCATGAAGGACCTGATCCGCCGTCTGCTGCCGGACAGCATCAACGACATTATCGCGCTGGTGGCGCTGTTTAGGCCTGGACCACTGCAGTCAGGGGCCGTCGACGACTACATCAACCGCAAACACGGCAAGGACCCCGTCAGCTTTCCTCATCCCACACTGCATACCGTGCTAGAAGGCACGTATGGCGTTGTCCTGTATCAAGAGCAGGTGATGCAGATTGCCCAGGTGTTGGCCGGCTTCACCCTAGGCCAGGCGGACTTGCTTCGGCGCGCCATGGGCAAAAAGAAAGCCGAAGAAATGGCCAAGGTGCGTGAGCAATTCCTTCAGGGCACCGGGGAGCGTGACGTTTCCGCGGATTTAGCCAACGAAATTTTCGATCTAATGGAAAAATTTGCGGGTTATGCGTTCAACAAGTCCCACTCAGCAACCTATGCGCTGCTGAGCTTTCAAACCGCCTGGCTAAAAACCCACTACCCAGCGGAATTCATGGCCGCGAACCTTTCGGCGGATATGCAGAATATTGATCGCGTCGTGATACTGGTTGAAGAAGTGAGGCGTATGAAGCTGGCGCTGCTTCCACCTTCGGTGAACAAGAGCGACTTTCGTTTTTGTGCCCAAGAAGGAGCTGTGATTTACGGTCTTGGCGCGGTTCGCGGAGTCGGTGAGGGGCCGGTCGAAGCCATCGTGCAGGCCAGAGAAGCCGGACCCTTTAGGGATTTAGCCGACTTTTGCCAGCGCTTGGACAGCAAAAAAGTGAATAAGCGTGTGCTGGAGGCGCTGATTAATGCTGGTGCCATGGACGATTTTATCGCCCAAGACGAGGGCCTGAATCAGGGGCGAGCTCGACTCAATGCCCAAATGCCTCAGGCGATTCAAGGTGCCGAACAGGTTGCGCGTAACGCCGCAGTTGGTATTACCGATCTCTTTGGCGGTATTGCCGAACCCACCCCCGACAGCTGTGTCACTCAGGCGCCTGTATTGCCCATGACCTCCATGCAGCGATTGCATGGTGAAAAAGACACCCTGGGCCTCTTTCTCACCGGTCATCCCATTGACGGCTACGAATCCGAAATCCGCCAGTTTTGCCGGACCCCGATCAAGGATTTGCGTACGGGCAAGCAAAGTCAGTGGGTGGCCGGCATGGTGGTCAGCCAGCGTGTCATGAAAACCAAGCGAGGCACGTCCATGGGCTTTCTTGTGCTAGATGACCGTACAGCCCGGCTTGAGGTGTCTCTTTTTAGTGAGGCCTTTGAACAGTACGGTAGCAAGGTCAGTAAGGACGAGCTGTTGGTGGTCGAGGGTGAAATTCAACACGACGAGTACAACGGGGGCATGGCTCTCAGAGCCTCTCGTATATTAACCATCGACGAGGCGCGTCAACGATTCAGCCGGGGGCTTGAACTGGATTTTTCCCAGTGCGGATTGCCGGATGGATTTAATGCGCAACTGAAAAAACTGGTGCAGCCCCATCGGGCTGGGGCAGCGGGCGGAGTGGGCAGTTGTCCCATTGTGTTGCTGTATCCCCATGCCGGGGCGGTCGCGAGAATCGTGTTGGGGGACCCCTGGCGGGTACAGGCCAGTGATGACTTGCTTCAATCCTTGACCCAAGAGTTTGGCCAAGATCGCGTAAAACTAACCTACTAAATCATTTATAAACAGATATTTATGTAATGTTTATAGAATTATTCGAGGATATTGATCGGGCTCTGACTCAGGCCAAAACGACCTTAGAAGCCCGCGGCGTCGAGGTATCTGGGCGGATACTGGTCGGGTTAAGTGGCGGTGCGGATTCCTCAGCGTTGCTGCACTGCGTCAGTCGTCACCTGGGTCAGCAGCATCGTATTGAGGCGCTTCATGCAAATCACCAGTTGCACCCGAGCGCCCAGAGCTGGGCCGATCATTGCCGGCAGTTGTGTCAGGATCTGCAGGTGCCGATGATCCTCGAAACCCTGAATGTCGAAACTGAGGGCAATCTCGAGGCCGCTGCGCGTCGAGTCCGGTATGATTTTTTCGCTCGTCATATGAAATCGGGTGATGTGCTGATGCTCGCGCATCACGGCCAGGATCAGGTGGAAACCGTGCTCATGAGAGTGTTTCAGGGCCGAGGGGTGCTGCCCATGCGGCGTTACGGCATCCTAAGCCAAGGTGTTTTCATCAGACCGTTTCTATCCCAGCACAAGAGTCGTTTGCTGGACTACCTTAGCGCGCACCGTATCGGGTGTGTGGACGATCCAAGCAACAGCGATACCAGCTTTGACCGCAACTTTTTGCGCAATCAAGTCCTGACCCAAGTCCATCAACGATGGCCGAGCTTTATCCGCGGCGCGCAGCGCTCTATCGACGATCTATCTGCCCAGCAGGCGCTGCTGAGCCACTATGTGGGCCAAGCGGGAGATGAAGTGCCTCTAGATCAGATTCCGCAGGCGACCGAGCTTGCCGTTGTCTGGCTGCGGGCCTATCTGGCCCATCGAGGCCAATTCAGTGTGTCAGATACGGCGCTGCAGGAGTTGCTGCGCCAGTGGCGGGGGGCGGGTCGCGCCACCCTCAATCTTGGCTCGGCTTGCTTACAGATCTGGCAGGATAGCCTGTACTTTGAAGACCAGCAGGCGTTCGATGCAAGGCCGGTATCCGAGGTCTCCGCGGTTTTGCCGACGCGAGTGCTATGCCATACCCATCAATTGGATCTCGCGCCGGCCGCTGCGGATGACACTGACGCGATCGCCTATGCGGGCGATCTTAAGTTGACCTGTCGAGACCAGCTTGTCGCGCCGCCAGCCGGGGTCGCGGATCGACTGAAAAGACGGTTTCAACAGGCTGGCATCCCGCCTTGGCGTCGGGGCCAATACCCCCTGCTGTGTGATGACGTTGGTTTGTTTTGCATTCCTGGGATTTGGCAGCGCGCAAATACACAATTGTCAGGCGATGAGGGGCGTGAGTATTGCGCGGTTCAATGGGTTTCAAGGTCTGCGGAATTAATCCGCTAAAACCGCCTCTAAGTGCGCTAGGAAGATTGAGGTTGGCAGGGTGAACTGCTAGATTATCCGTCCATCTTGCCCAGCTTCTTCGCGCTCAAATGTGAGCGCCTAAATGCGCCCAGTGGCAACATTTTTTGTGGTCACGCCAGCGGCAAGCGGCTAAACAAGCCTGCAGCACGCGGCTAAAGATGGGGTTCAATGACGCGATATATTTTTGTAACGGGTGGCGTTGTCTCTTCCCTTGGGAAAGGCATTCTTACTGCATCGCTGGCAGCCCAGCTCGAGTCCCGAAAGCTCAAGGTCAATGTCCTTAAAATGGATCCTTACATCAATGTGGATCCAGGCACCATGAGCCCGACCCAGCATGGCGAAGTATTTGTTACCGCCGATGGGGCGGAAACCGATTTGGACTTGGGTCACTACGAGCGTTTTTCTAACGCGCGCATGAGCCGCAACAACAATTTTACTACCGGTAGCGTCTACGCTGAAGTGCTGCGCCGTGAGCGCAAGGGCGAGTACTTAGGCGGCACGGTTCAGGTCATTCCTCATGTGACCGACGAAATCAAACGCCGTACCCGCGTGGTGGCAGACGACGTAGATGTCCTCATCGTAGAAGTCGGTGGCACCGTGGGTGACATCGAGTCCCAGCCCTTTTTGGAAGCCATTCGTCAGCTGCGTATGGAAGTGGGGCGCACGCGTTCGCTGTTCATCCATCTAACCCTGGTGCCCTACCTGCGAAAAGCAGGAGAGATCAAAACCAAGCCCACCCAGCACTCGGTGAAGGAGCTGCGCTCCATTGGCTTGCAGCCGGATATTTTGGTGTGTCGCTCAGAGGCGCCGATTCCCGAATCTCAGCGGAGCAAAATCGCACTGTTTACCAATGTTGAAGAGCGCGGCGTTGTGGGCATGCGAGATATCGACACGATTTATCAGGGGCCCCTAGAGCTGCACGAGCAAGGGCTCGATGCCTACGTGGTGGAGCAACTGCAGCTGGAATGTCCAGAAGCCGATCTCAGGGACTGGCAGCGTGTGGTTGATGCCCAGCTTGCTCCGAAGCAAGAGGTTAGCATTGCCTTTGTGGGCAAGTATCTTGAACTGCTCGATGCGTACAAGTCACTGATCGAAGCCATTACTCACGCGGGTATTCAGACCGAGACCAAGATCCACATTGATTACGTCGATGCGGAGGAGCTGGAGTCCAAGGGCACCAGTCTGCTTGAGGGCGCTGCGGCCATTCTGGTGCCCGGCGGTTTCGGTGGCCGAGGCTTCGAAGGCAAGATTCTCGCTGCGGGCTATGCTCGAGAGAACAAAGTGCCCTATCTCGGTATCTGTTACGGGCTGCATGCGGCAGTGATCGATTTCGCAAGGCACTGCGCCAAGCTGGATGGCGCCCACACCACTGAGGTAGACGAGAACGCACTGCACCCGGTGATTGGCTTGATTACCGAATGGACGGACCAGAGCGGTCAGGTAGAGCGCCGAACGCAAAGTGGCGATTTAGGCGGAACCATGCGTCTGGGTGAACAAGCCTGCGTGCTCAACCAGGGTAGCTTGGCCGAGCGAGTTTATGGCAGCGGCGTCGTGCATGAACGGCACCGACATCGCTATGAAGTGAACAACAATTATGTCGAGCAACTGATCGAAAGTGGTCTGGTTGTCGGTGGGCGTTCGGAAGACGGTGAGCTGGTTGAAATGATTGAGCTGGAAGACCACCCGTGGTTCTTGGCGTGTCAGTTCCATCCAGAATTCACCTCCTCACCTCGGCGCGGGCATCCCCTGTTCACAGGATTTATAGAGGCCGGTTTGGCCCATGCCGGTGTTGCGAAAAAACAGTAACAGCGGTTTGATGTGTTGAAATAAGCGGTGATCGAATGTCACTTAACCGGATAACAGAGTAGAACCATGCAGCTAGCACATATGACCGTCGGTGATGGACAGCCCTTGTTTGTGATCGCAGGCCCTTGCGTGATTGAAACCGAGAGCCTGATCATGAGCACGGCGGAGACCTTGAAGCAAATTGGCGAAGATCTGGGTGTCGGCGTGATTTTCAAAAGCTCCTTCGACAAAGCGAACCGGTCATCCATCGACAGTTATCGAGGGCCGGGTATTGAAGAAGGCCTGAGAATTCTGCAGAAGGTGAAAACGGAGCTGCAAATGCCGGTCTTGACCGATGTACACGAAGACACGCCCCTGGATGAAGTAGCCAGCGTCGTCGACGTGATGCAAACCCCGGCGTTTCTGTGTCGGCAGACCAACTTCATCGTAAAGGTTTGTGAGCAGGGCATTCCGGTAAACATCAAAAAGGGTCAGTTTTTGGCACCACTGGATATGATCCATGTGGCCAAGAAAGCGCTCTCCACTGGCAACAAGCAGGTGATGGTCTGCGAGCGCGGGGCCAGCTTTGGCTATAACAATCTGGTGTCGGACATGCGCTCGCTGTCGCTGATGCGGCAAACCCAGTGCCCGGTGGTTTATGACGCCACCCACTCAGTACAGATGCCCGGCGGGCAAGGCACCACATCCGGTGGCCAGCGCGAGATGGTGCCGGTGCTGGCGCGGGCGGCGGTAGCGGCGGGTATTGATGGGTTGTTTATGGAGTGCCATCCCAACCCGGCCGAAGCGAAATCCGATGGCCCGAATTCCTGGCCGCTGGCGCTGGTCGGACAACTGCTGCAACAGCTTCAGGCCATCGATGCCACTGTCAAAGCATCCCCACGATTGGAAGACCAGGTCAGTCAATAACTCGAAGGCCGAGAGGAGAACACAAAGCCGATGAACGCAAAGATCTCTGATGTATTCGCTTGGGAAATTTTAGATTCCCGGGGAAACCCCACCATTGAAGCCGTTGTGCGTACCGAAGACGGTAGCGAGGGTCGGGCGGCAGCACCATCAGGCGCATCAACAGGCAGCCGCGAAGCACTGGAATTGCGTGATGGAGATCCCCAGCGGTATATGGGCAAGGGCGTTGCCAAGGCCGTTGGTTTTGTTAATGGCGAAATTCGCGGCGCACTCCAAGGCGTCGACAGCGGTAACCAGCTTGATCTGGATGCGAGACTTCTGAATTTGGATGGCACGGAAAATAAGGCTCGGCTGGGTGCGAACGCTATGTTGGCTGTATCCCTTGCAGCCGCCAAGGCGGCTGCCCTGAGTCAGCGGCGACCACTCTACACGCACATCAACGAGTTGGGTGGCGGCGGTCCGATGAGTATGCCGGTGCCGATGATGAACATTCTCAATGGTGGTGCCCACGCAGACAACAACGTAGACATCCAGGAATTTATGATTCAGCCCGTTGGCATGGAGTCCTTCCGCGAAGCCTTGCGCTGCGGTGTGGAGATCTTTCATCACCTGAAAGCCGTGCTCCAGGGTATGGGGCTCTCGACGGCGGTAGGTGATGAGGGCGGTTTTGCGCCAAATCTGGCATCCAATGCGCAAGCGCTTGAGGTCATCGAGCAAGCGGTCGCGAATGCGGGTTACCGCTTGGGCGATGATGTCACCTTAGCCTTGGACTGTGCCGCCTCCGAATTTTTCGTTGACGGAGCCTATGACTTATCTGGTGAGGGTAAGCGTTACGATTCGGAAGGATTCGTCGGCTACTTGGCGGATTTATGCGACAACTTTCCAATCGTTTCCGTCGAAGACGGAATGGATGAGGCCGATTGGGCCGGCTGGAAGTCCCTCACGGATCGAGTGGGGGATAAAGTTCAGCTCGTTGGCGACGACCTGTTCGTTACCAATACCAATATCTTGCAGCAGGGAATCGACCAAGGCGTCGCTAACTCTATTCTGATCAAGTTCAATCAAATCGGTACTCTGACCGAGACATTGCAAGCCATCAACATGGCAAAACAAGCGGGCTACACCAATGTGATATCCCACCGCTCAGGCGAAACCGAAGACACGACCATTGCCGATTTAGCTGTGGGCACCGGAGCCGGCCAGATCAAGACCGGATCCCTATGCCGCTCCGATCGCGTAGCCAAGTATAACCAGCTGTTGCGTATCGAAGCGGCCCTAGGAAATGATGCTCTGTACCCGGGACGCAGCGCTATTTTTGCTCAAGGCTAAGCGGCAGGAGAGGGTAGTGGCTACATGAAACTTGCCATTGGCATCTTAGTTGTCATTTTACTTGCCCTGCAGCAGCAGATCTGGTTCGGCCAATCCGGCTACTTTGAGCGCAAAGCCCTGGCCGCACGCCAAGTCGAGCAGCAAAGCCGCACGGAATCACTGACCATGCGTAACGCTAAAATGACCGCAGAAGTCTTGGCGCTGAAGAGCGATTCCGCGGCTTTTGAAGCGAGAGCGCGTAGCGAGTTGGGCATGGTGCGGGAAGGTGAGGTGTTTTATCTCATTCCCGAGTCTCAAGACTGATGGCCGTGCCTACCGGTCAGGCCATTGCCGGGCCGACGCTTGTTCCGCAAAAGACCGTCCAAGTGCCGGCTCAGATTAAAGTCGAGCCAGAAGATTGGCAGGTCACTGAAGCGTTCGACGTGGCGTTTACGGATGCGGGTGAGCACGGATATTTTTTTATCGAAAAGCGCTGTTTGAGCACTATCCCAGTCGCAGCCTGGCTCGCGAAGCAGCTTGACGTGCCCGAGTTGGATGTTGGTTTTGCTGGCATGAAAGACAAGCATGCACTGACCCGGCAGTGGTTTAGCGTACGCCTCCCGGGTCCAGAAGAACCGGTAGACATCACAAGTTTGGAGCGCAACGAAGGCGAGGAACGCATCAAAGTGCTGGCCAGTCATCGCCACCAGCGCAAGCTGCGGCGAGGGGAGCATCAGGCGAATCGCTTTCAAGTCGTGTTGAGAAACGTGGATCAGCCCATTGATACCGATGCCTTAACCCAATCCTTTGAATCCGGTTTTCCCAACTATTTTGGTCCCCAGCGCTTTGGCAGGCACAACCTCGGTGACGCCCTGCATTGGCTGAATCATCGTCGAGACCGGCGGGTCGCGCGGCGGGTTAGTCGTCAGCAGAAAGGCTGGCACTTGTCCGTGCTGCGAAGCTGGGTGTTCAACGAGCTTCTGGCTGCGCGGGTAGCAGATGGCAGCTGGCAAACCTGTCTCGAGGGCGACGTGATGGGTCAAGCTGGTGTGCAGGGTGAAGCGGTACCGATGGGGCCGCTGTGGGGGCGGGGTCGCGAGCGATGTGCTGGCGAAGCTCTGCAGCGCCAGCAGCACAGCTTTGAACAGATCAAAACCCCGGACAATTCCCAGTCCTTGGGCGCGGTTTGTGAAGCCCTAGAGTACGCTGGGGTGGATCGAGGCGAGCGCGGGTTGATCGTCAGACCATGGGACGTAGGTTGCGAACAAGACCTGTCGGCTGGGACGTTATCCGCCTCTTTTTGTTTGCCCGTGGGTGCCTATGCCACGGTAATGCTAGGGCAGTGGTTTGCTCTGCACGATATGAGTTTGGAGCCAAGTTAATGAGCCAGTTCGACCTCCAGGGTATCGGCATGACCTCCCAGCGCACCCGGGACCGTCTGGTGGGTCGTCTGCGCGAGCAAGGAATTGAGGACGAAGTGGTACTGCAGCTTATGGGCAGTGTACCGCGACATATTTTTATCGACGAGGCATGGAGCCACCGTGCCTACGAAGATTCGTCTCTACCCATTGGCCACGGACAAACCATTTCCCAGCCCTTTATCGTTGCCCTTATGAGCCAACTGCTCAACGTTCAACCCCGGGAACGGGTTCTGGAAGTGGGTACCGGCTCGGGGTATCAAACGGCGATATTGGCCTCGCTGTGCCAACGCTTGTTCAGTATCGAGCGTATCGAAGCCCTAGTGCCTCGCGCTCAGGAGCGTCTTGGGGCGATGAAGTTGCGAAATATCAGGGTGCGCCATGGTGATGGCTACGCCGGGTGGCCAGAAAATGGTCCCTTTGACGGCATATTGGTCACCGCCGCGCCGCCTGAGATTCCGACAGCATTGATCGAACAGCTTGCTGTTGGGGGGCGATTGGTCGTTCCAGTGGGCACCGATCAGGCGCAGCTGTTGAAAGTGATCGATCGAACCGATGATGGACTGACCGAAACCATTCTGGAGGCCGTGCACTTCGTGCCCTTGGTTAATGGCACGGCCAAACAATAGAATCATCATCGCCTGCCGCGAACGGTTGCGCCGAAGCGCGCCCGGGATGCCGGCGCAACAGTCGAGTAGAAACACCAGAACAACCGCGAGCGGCAACGGAACAAAGATTTTGAGTAAGCCATGTCAAAAACCGATGATCTAAGCCAATCGGACTCGACGCGAAGCGTGTTTTTGCGTGGCATGCTCATGGGGGTGGCCGAGCTCGTGCCCGGTGTTTCCGGCGGCACCATCGCCTTCATCAGC
>JBELHZ010000095.1:0-5667 GCA_042091155.1 Gammaproteobacteria bacterium | reverse complement strand
GCTTGTCCCCACCTAGGAGTCAGAGAAGACACTTTGACCACATTGGACTCGATACCCTTGGTGAACATTGGGTCGTACTCAATCATCGAAGGTGCTCAATGCACTTGCTATATTGAAGGCGCCGTTGGTCCTCGAGGTGCGGTTGAAAAAAAGGAAGTGAAAGCCTAGTGATCACAAAATGATGAAATTCGAAGAGTATGGGAAAGAGAACGGTTGGTGGCTGAATGCCGGCGATGGTGATGGCGATGAACCGGACTTCGGTGAGGAGCACGACGTCAGTCTGGTGACGGAAGAAGCAGAGCCAGAGCTTAAGCGGCCGCCCATGTATAAGGTGATTTTGCTCAACGATGACTACACGCCGATGGAATTCGTTGTCCATATACTGGAAATATTCTTTGGCATGAATCGTGAGAAAGCGACTCAGATTATGCTAATCGTTCACACGGAAGGTGGTGCGGTGGTGGGTATATTCCCACGGGATATTGCCGAAACGAAGTCAGAGCAAGTGAATCAATACGCTCAAGAGAATAGCCACCCTTTAATGTCCACAGTGGAACTAGCCGATTAGCCCTGCGCGGCACCAGCAAAACAAGAGAGATGTCATGTTAAGCAAAGAGCTCGAAAAATCGCTGAACGAAATTGCGCAGAGCGCCAGCGCGCGGCGGCACGAATTTATCACTGTCGAGCATCTGCTGTTGGCGTTGATGAGCAACGAGGCTGCGCTGGATGTGCTTAAGAATGTCGGAGGCGATGCCGCCAAGCTCACCGGCGAACTGGAAAAATACATCGAAGAGACGACGCCTATCTTACCCGCCAGCGACGAAGAGCATGGGCCTCAGACCACACTGGGATTTCAGCGGGTGGTTTCGCGCTCACTCTTTCATGTGCAGTCCTCGGGCCGCAAGGAAGTCACCGGGGCCAATGTCCTCGTCGCCATTTTCAGCGAACAAGAAAGTCAGGCCGTCTACCTTTTGAAGGTGCAGGGGGTCACGCGAATTGACGTGGTGAACTACATTTCCCACGGAATCAGTAAGGGCGAAGACGAAGACGAATCAGAAACCGGTCAACCATCCGCAGAGGGCGAAGAGCCTGCTGAAGCTGGCCAAAAAGCATTGCAGCTGTATGCGACAGATCTGAACGAGGAAGCGCGAGCGGGACGTATAGACCCGCTGGTGGGGCGTGCAGAAGAACTGGAGCGGGTGATTCAGATTCTGTGTCGGCGCCGCAAAAACAACCCGCTGTTGGTCGGGGAGTCAGGCGTTGGTAAAACCGCCATCGCCGAAGGACTGGCCAAGCGTATTGTTGATGAAAAAGTGCCCGAAGTGGTCGCTGGAAGCGTCATCTACTCCTTGGACTTAGGGGCCCTTGTGGCCGGTACCAAGTATCGGGGTGACTTTGAGAAACGATTCAAAGCCGTGCTTGCGGAACTGAAAGAAACCGAAGGCTCTATTCTCTTTATCGATGAGATTCACACCATTATCGGTGCCGGCGCCGCTTCCGGCGGTGTGATGGACGCGTCTAACCTGCTCAAGCCTCTGCTGACCTCGGGTCAAATGCGCTGCATGGGTTCGACTACCTATCAAGAATATCGAGGTATTTTCGATAAGGATCGGGCGCTGTCTCGCCGTTTCCAGAAAATCGATGTCATCGAGCCCGATGTTGATGATACCTACCGTATTTTAAAGGGACTGAAGTCCCGCTTCGAAGAGCATTACAACCTGCGCTATACGGACAAAGCCCTGCGAACCGCCTCAGAGTTGGCGGCGCGCTACATTAACGACCGGTTCATGCCAGACAAGGCCATCGATGTGGTGGACGAAGCCGGCGCCGCCCAGCAGCTACAGCCACCCAGTAAGCGCAAGAAAAGCATTGGCGCGTCTGATGTCGAGCAAGTCGTGGCAAAAATCGCCCGGATACCGTCATCCCAAGTGACCTCTTCGGACAAAGCATCCCTGCGCGATCTTGAAGGTAACTTGAAATTGGCGGTTTTCGGTCAGGACGAGGCCATCGAACAGCTCGCGTCGGCGATCAAGCTGTCGCGAGCAGGGTTGAAGAGTGGCGAGAAACCCATCGGATCATTTTTGTTTGCCGGTCCAACCGGCGTCGGCAAAACCGAGGTGTCCAAGCAACTGGCTCACGCCATGGGCGTGGAGCTGCTGCGCTACGATATGTCCGAGTACATGGAACGACACACGGTGTCGCGCCTGATTGGAGCACCTCCGGGTTATGTTGGTTTTGATCAAGGCGGTCTGTTAACCGAAGCCGTGACGAAGCATCCCCATTGCGTCGTGCTACTGGATGAAATCGAAAAAGCGCACCCAGAAGTCTTCAATTTGCTGTTGCAGGTGATGGACCACGGTACGCTGACCGATAACAACGGGCGTAAGGCCGACTTCCGCAACGTCGTGCTCATTATGACCACCAATGCCGGCGCTCAGGAAATGGGCCGGCCGTCCATCGGGTTCGCCGAGCAAGACAACTCGACCGATGGCATGGAAGTGATCCGTCGTATGTTTACCCCCGAGTTTCGTAATCGCTTGGATGCCATCGTCCAGTTCAGTGCGCTGAAGCTTGAGGTCGTCAAAACCGTGGTCGATAAGTTCCTGACCGAACTGCAAGCGCAACTGGATGAAAAGCGCGTCACCCTAGAAGTAGATGAAGAAGCCAGGGCATGGCTCGCGCGGGAGGGTTATGACGAGAAAATGGGTGCAAGGCCCATGCAGCGGTTGATTCAAGAAAAGATCAAGCGTCAGCTTGCGGAAGACTTATTGTTTGGTGATTTGGCGTCTGGAGGTACCGTGCGCGTATCCATCGAAGATAACGATCTCAGCATCAATATCCTGACAGGCGCAGAGGTCTAGTGGCGGGGCTGCCTGAGCGAGGAAAAATCGCTCAGGCAAGGACTACATACGGAAGGTGATTCGACCCTTGCTCAGATCGTAGGGCGTCAATTCCACCTTGACCTTATCGCCGGTCAGAATGCGGATGTAGTTTTTACGCATCTTCCCTGAAATATGCGCTGTCACGGTGTGTCCGTTTTCAAGTTCTACCCGAAACATCGTGTTGGGTAGGGTATCAATGATGGTTCCGTCCATCTCAATCTGTTCTTCTTTCGCCATGCGGCCTCTGGGTCGTTAACGTCGCGCGCGATGGTGCCAGAAGGGCAAGGCAAATAGAAGCGCCGTGATGTGCTGAATTCTTGCGCCAGACTCAAGCGTGTTCAGTTTAGGGTCACCCAGCGTCCCTCAATGAACATCTGCAGCGGTCGATATTGGCTTTTGTACGCCATTTTGGGCGACTCCTTGATCCAGTAGCCCAAATAGAGATGGGACAGTCCCTGGCGTCTGCATTGTTCAATTTGCTGCAAAATACTGAAGACGCCCAAGCTCCTTGCGCTTTCGGTAGGCTCAAAAAATGTATAGACCGCAGACAGTCCATCGTCGAGTTGATCGGTAACCGCCACACTGAGCAGCTGTTCGCCGCGGTACAGGCAGACAAACTGCGTTTCTGCCCAGGCACAAAGTAGAAACGATTTGAACTGATCCTCACTGGCAGGGTACATGTCACCGTCGGTATGGCGCATGCTGATGTATCGCTCGTAGACCTGATAATGCCTTGGAGTGAACCGGGCCGGCTCGATTCGCATCGTTAAATCTTGGTTTTTCTTGCTGGTGCGACGTTGTGAGCGGGTTGGTTCAAAACCGCTGATGGGTACCCTGACTGCGATGCAGGCATTGCAGTGGTTGCATCTGGGCCGGTACAGGTGGCCGCCGCTGCGACGGAAACCCTGAGCGGACAACTGTTGATAGGCCGTCGACGTGATAATCCGGCGCGGATCGGCAAACAGTGTTTGAGCATCGCTGCGATCTAAGTACGAGCAAGGATGCGGCGGCGTCAGATAGAAATCTAACGGGGCTTCTTGATCCGAGTCCGCGGTCACCCGCTAGGCTCCTGAACCTTGGACTCGGCGAACGCATTGAGCGCAGACCCAACATCCGACCCAATATCCGACCAAGACCCCAGTCGGGTCTTGCTCAGATCATTGTTGGCCAAAAGCGCCAGAAATTCGTCTCGATGCATGGGTTGTACCCCCAGTGATTCAAGATGCGGGTTCATCATTTGGCAGTCGATCAAGGTGAAGTTCCAATCCAGCAAGCGCTGATTGAGGTGATAGAACGCCAGCTTGGAACCGTCGCTGATGTTGGAAAACATGGATTCGCCGAAAAACATTTGGCCGAGAGACAGGCCATACAGGCCACCGACCAGGTCACCGTCCCGCCACACCTCGACGCTGTGCGCCAACCCACTGTCGTGCAGTTCACAATAGGCATCGTGCATTCTCGGCGTAATCCATGTGCCTACGGATTGCACGCGCATGTCTGCACAGGCACGGATGACGTCGCTGAAGCACTGATCAAAGGTAATGGAGCATCCGCTGTTGCGAAGACGTTTGGTCAGACTTCGAGTGACTCTCATCTGCCCCGGCTCGATTACACCTCGCTCAACAGGACTCCACCAAAAGATGGGTTCATCGTCGCGTTCAAACCACGGGAATATGCCTAATGCGTAGGCTTCGATAATCCACGCCGGCGATAGATCGCCACCGGCCGCAAGCAGGCCCTGGGGTTCTTCAAGAGCCGTTCTCGGATCTGGGAAGTTCACCGGGTGTGCAGGTAGCAAAGGTACCGGTCGCACGACGAAACGTCAGTCGCTGAGCAGGGCGAGAAATGCGGCGGACTGCCGATGGCCCTGGATGATATCGCTCAATGTCTGGCCGGCATTGTCCCTGGCGTGTTTGTTGCCACCTCGTGCCTCGTAGCGGCGCAAAAAAATGCCGAAATCTTCGACTCGCATGCTGCGATAGGCATTCAGCAGTTTACTGAAATCGGCGGGCTCATCGCCCAAGGGCTCTTTGTCCAAAAAACTGTCGATTCGGGCGTCATCCCAAACTTCGTCAATAACCTTTATTTTATCTGCGCGCATCATCGTTTTCCGTTAAGTTTTGGCTAGGTGTAAGGGGCACTCATCGCCTCAGCATGCATTGTGCCCATTTGTACCGAAAACGGCGAGTGCGTACACTTGTCACACGCCAAGAGGATACTTTTTTGACGACGCCTGCTACTAATCGTCCGCTGCCGCTGCGCGAGATGTTCCTGGTGCTTATTGGCACCCTGGCATTTTTTCTGTTGCTCGCCATTGCCTCATACTCCCCAGAGGATCCGTCGTTTAATTACACCGGTGCTAACACCAATACCCACAATCTCGTGGGTACCGCTGGTGCCTATCTCGCGGATTTCCTGCTCTTTTTGTTTGGTTGGATGGCCTATCTCTTACCCATGGGCCTGATCTACGGTGGGCTACGCTTGCTCAAGCTGCGAGTAATCCAGGCCAATGCCTTGGTGATTGGTGTGCGCTCCAGCGGCTGGGTGGCATCTTTGCTGTGTTCTTGCGTACTCATGTATCTGCACAACTACTCCGGTGAGTCGCTGCCTTCAGGGGCGGGCGGCGTACTGGGGATGGCCCTGGGCTCTCAGGGTGCTGACGTTTTTGGCACGGTCGGATTGACGGTTTTGTGCTCGGCAGGCGTTTTGATCGGCGCGCAAGCAGCGGTGGGCTTCTCATGGTTGGAGATTACCGAGATTATCGGTCGAAGGGTCACCCGTCTTT
>JBELHZ010000094.1:0-5725 GCA_042091155.1 Gammaproteobacteria bacterium | reverse complement strand
GATGGGCGCATTTGCCTTACGAATTTATCGAGCGCGTATCAAACCGCATCATTAACGAAATCTCAGGCGTTTCACGGGTCGTTTATGATGTGTCGAGCAAGCCGCCCGCGACGATTGAGTGGGAGTAGTGATATGGGCTGTAAGCCGCATAGTTATTGACTTATATCACTTGTAAACTACTTGAAAACACCCATTTTTGAGCGGTTTTTGTAAACAAACTTGTAAACAAACTTGTAAACACGTGCCGCTACTGAAAATCGTAGGTACATATCAAAATCAGCGCAAATATATGTATATACCACCGCAATTTGAAGAAGTGAGAGAGACGGAAATTCTTAAAATTATTGAGAACTTTCCGTTAGCAGTACTTGTCTGAAACAATGATGGCGACTTGATTGCCAACCATATTCCACTATTTCGTCACAGTCCAAGTACCTACTTGGGGCATATCGCTAAAGCAAACCAACTCCACAATATCTTACCTAACGGAGCAGATGCGCTTGCTATCTTTTCTTCAGAGAACTCCTACGTATCTCCTAATTGGTATCCAACAAAGGCTGAAACTCATCGTCATGTTCCAACTTGGAATTATCAAGTTGTGCATATGGAAGGAAGGTTATCTTTCGATTACTCAAATAAATCGAAACTCCGAGTAGTGGGCTCTTTAACAAAACTATATGAGAGATTACATTTTGGGGATGCAGAGTGGAAAATGTCAGATGCGCCGAAAGACTTTTTGGAGCAAATGCTGGATTCAATCGTTGCATTTCAATTTGATGTTAAGTCAGTCGTTGCAAAGAGCAAGTTGAGTCAAAATAGAGAATTGCAAGACTTCAATTCAGTGAAGAAAAATATGCAAGAACAGGACAGGTTGCATCTATTCAATGCAATGGTTGGTATTGAGAAAGAATCGTAAACCGAAATGCTCACTATGGACTGTTGTCGTGACTCATCAACGAATAGCTATTTTGCTTTTCATGGCATGAAAACCCGAAGAACGAGTTGTAAACGCTGTTTTGCTCCTCGCAAAGCCTTGTGTAGCAACACTCTCAACGCACGCCACTATTGAGTGGGAGTAGCACGTGATACAGACTGCGGTCCGGTTTTAATTTCAGTACCGGAGGACGAACTTAGGAAATCTAAGCTCCAACTTCCCGTACGAGAATGAGGTTTGAGGAAAGCCCGTATGGTAAAGGAACGCTTTGATGTGGCAGTTATTGGTGGCGGTATCGCCGGAGCCTCAGTTGCCGCTGAGTTATCTAAGGACCGTCGCGTGCTGCTGCTTGAGATGGAAAATCAGCCCGGTTATCACACCACTGGTCGATCCGCCGCGGTCTTTGCGGCTGTCTATGGCCCCAGTCCCATTCGCGCGTTAACCCGGGCGTCCCGGTCATTCTTTTCAAGTCCTCCCGCCACTCACTTTGACACGGCACTGTTTCGCTCGCGCCCCATCATGATGATCGCTCGACAAGAACAAGAGCCTGTTCTCGATCAGACCATTGCTGAGGTCGGCGTTATGACACCCGTCGAGCGTATCAACGAAGCGAGGATCCGCAAGCTGAACCCTATGGTGAAGACCGGTTACGCGAGTGCGGCGATGCTGGATATGAGCGGCGAAGACATCGACGTTTCCTCGCTGCATCAGGGTTACTTGCGCCAATTTCGTGCGTTAGGGGGCGATCTGCGCTGCAACGCGTCGGTCCTGAGTCTCGTTCACGGCGATAAAAGTTGGCGGCTGGAAACCGAAGCCGGCGAGTTTACTGCCGACACGATTGTGAATGCGGCGGGTGCTTGGGCTGAGCACATCGGTCACCTAGCCCAAGCTGAGCCCATAGGCTTAGTTCCCAAACGGCGAACGGCGGCCATTGTCGAGGCCCCAAGCGAACTGCCTCCTGACGTTGTGGCGTCGTTGCCGATCACCATAGATATTGATGAAAACTTCTACCTCAAGCCTGATGCAGGACGCCTGTTGATATCACCTGCCGACGAAACCCCTTCACCGGCTTGTGATGCGCAGCCAGAGGAAATGGATATCGCGCTGTGCGTTGAACGTATTGAAA
Source organism: Gammaproteobacteria bacterium (assembly GCA_042091155.1). Taxonomy (GTDB): domain Bacteria; phylum Pseudomonadota; class Gammaproteobacteria; order Pseudomonadales; family Azotimanducaceae; genus UBA4421. The sequence goes on along the minus strand of JBELHZ010000094.1, from coordinate 3,665 downwards.
ACGCCTTCGACCTGCGGGTGCACCGCATTGAATCAAAGTGGGCGGGGCTGAGAAGCTTTGTCCCAGACAAGTGTCCTGTTGTGGGGTATTCCAGTGTCGCGCCCTCATTTTTTTGGCTGGCGGGCCAAGGGGGTTACGGAATTCAAACCGCCCCGGCTCTCGCGCGGCTGGCTGCTTCGCAGGTGTTAAGAAATCCGATGCCCTCAGATATCGCGGCTGAGTGTCTAGATCTGTCCGAAATTGATCCGTCACGACTGATCGGCCGCGGTTAGCCAGGCTCACTGAATGCTGAATACACAATCGTGTAGTCTAAGAACGTTTTGCTTATTTAGGATGCTTATTGCTGATGAAAGTGTTTATCGCCGGCCTGGGTACCGAGACCAATAGCTTTTCGCCAATTCCTACCGGGCGTCTGTCATTCGAAGAAAGCTTCGTTTCTCGCAAGGCTACGTCCATCCGCCCCAATATGTTTTCAGCACCGCTGCATGAGTGGCGCACTGCTGCCGAGCAACGCGGCTGGGAGTTGATTGAGAGCTTTGCGGCCTTTGCACAGCCCGCAGGGCCAACTGTGCGAGAGGTGTACGAAGAGTATCGCGATGAAATACTGAAGGATCTGGCAGCAGCTCGACCAGATATCGCGTTGATTAGCATGCATGGTGCCATGGCGGCAGATGGGTATGACGATTGTGAGGGCGATCTGCTCAAGTGTGCGAGGCAAGTTTTGGGGACGAAACAAACGGTTATTGGTGTTGAACTCGATCCTCACTGTCATCTGACCCAAGATATGCTGGAAAACGCGGACTTGATCGTGACCTACAAAGAATACCCGCATACCGACAGCCCAGATCGAGCTCGCGACCTATTTGTACTGGCCGCGGATACCGCGGAAGGAAAGATCCGTCCGGTAATGCGAGATTACGATTGCCGCATGCTAACCATGTACCACACACCCAATCAGCCGGTGCGGGGCTTTGTTGACGAGATGCAGCAGCGCGAGGGTCATGACGGGGTGCTAAGTTTGTCCCTTGCCCATGGCTTTCCCTGGGGCGACGTTGAGCGGGTGGGCACGAGAATGCTGGCGATCTGCGACGACGACGCTGATCAAGCATCGGCAGTGGCTGAAGAATTTGGGCGCAAGCTATGGGATCTGAGAGAAGCCCTGGCAGTGGAGTGGCCCGATATTCCAGCCGCCATCAGTCAGGTTGAAACCTTTGTTCCCAACGGCAAGCCTCTGGTGCTTGCGGATTTCGCGGACAACGCTGGTGGAGGAGCGCCCTCAGATTCGACCTTTGTCTTAGCCGAAGTGCTCACGCGTAATGTGAAGAAGATCGCCCTTGGCGTGTTCTGGGACCCGCAATTAGTGAAAACGTGTTTGGATGTGGGCGAGGGCGGCGTTTTGCTGGCGCGCCTTGGCGGCAAAGTTGGGGTTATGTCCGGTCAGCCCATCGATCTAACGGTTACAGTCCGCGCGATAAAGCACAAAATGACGCAGCTTATGGGCAAGACCACAATGCTGATGGGCACAGGGGTTTTGCTGGAAGCCGATGGCGTTTACCTGGTGTTGAGCGATATCCGAACCCAGACGTTTCATCCTTCGGCCTTTACGGATTTAGGTTTGGATCTGTCAGCTTTGAAAGCCGTCGTGGTGAAGTCCTCTCAGCATTTTTATGCGGGTTTTGAGTCGGTGGCGGCGGAGATTATTTACATCAAGGGACCAGGTGCTATTACGCCAGACTACACCATCATTCCCTACACCAAGCGCGATGATCGATACTGGCCAAAAATCGAAGACCCTTTCTCTGCTGGGTAAAGCCTAAGGTTACCCGTGGACAAGTATTGATTCGGAATACTTGGGCGACTGAGCTGGACTTGCAGCGAATTCGCCAGAAACGCCCAACCCAACTACGATTCGGCAGACCGGATCTTGCGTTTCATACCGCATCGGGGCCAACGATCTAACCCGCGTTGTTGTTCCTCTCGACGGATTTCTTTAAGTCCACGTGTTAGAGCGTGTTCAGGAATCGTCTCAAAGCCGATCCTTTGGTAGTAGGGTGCATTCCAGGGTACGTGACGAAAGCACGTCAAGGTCAAAGCCGAAAGGGTTAGCGATGCTGCCCATTGTTCTACTGAGTCGATAAGCGCACTGCCAATTCGTCGGCCTGCATGGCAAGGGAGTACAGAGACTTGGTCGATGTGGGCGTACTGGCCGAGAATTTTGGCAATGATGTAAGCGACAGGGTGGTCGCAGTCATCGACGGCAACCCAGAGGCGCTTTGCATCGCAGTATTGGCTGAGTTCCTCAATGCTGGGTGGATCGTCGTCGGCAATTTCGGGCATGCGGTGTTGGGCAAACACGACGCCCGCTTCTCTCTCGATTTCACGAAGCAGCTCGAGTTCACTGAGGTTCCCATGACGTATTTGAACGTTCATGACACGTAACGAATCGTTTGAGTTTGCTTTCGACGATACATCGGTCCGCTGTCTCTCCAGTGCATCTCCTGTGTCTCTCCTGTGCCTCCGCGCTTTCGAATGAAGCACATTTTTTCCGCTAGGGTACCCGTTTTGAAATGATAGCGTGTGGGTCCTGAAAGAGTATGGTCCGCTCGGTGATGGAAAGCCCTCATAGATGCTTTGAACCTCTCAATGTCTCGTGATGGACAGTGTCAGTTGGTGCCATTAGTCTTCTCAGCCTGTCTAACGGTGCAAAGGAACCAAGAGTGAATGCCGCAAAGAAGAGCCCTATTGTTGACCGAGACTTCGTAGAGAGATTTATGTGGGCAGTAGATCGCCCCATGGCCTACGGTGTGTACTACCTGTTTCACGATTGGTGGGCGGAAGCACCACAGGGTGCTATCGATAGTTACATGGAACAGCTGCACAGCATCCCGGGGGCGCAAACGTTCCTGCAGGAGCGGCATATCCCAGAACCCATTGACGTGGAGCGATTAGCATCCTGTGCGCCAGGTACTCTCGGCAAGGGTTACTACGACTTTGTTGTCGAAAATGAGTTGTTGGATAAATTTGCGGTCAACTACCGCGCGTTTAATGACAAGCTCCAGCAATCGGGCAAGCTGGATCGATTGCCCGCTGATATGAGCTTTATGATGGTTCGTGGGACACAAATTCATGATTTTCAGCATGTGCTGACAGGGTTTGATTCCTCTCCTTATGGCGAGTTGAGTCTGGCAGCCTTCTATCTTGCTCAGCTGCGTTTTCCTTACCACGCAATGCGCATGGCCGTTACGTTCGGGCATGCGGCCTTCGTGAATCCTGACATTACCGTCGACGCCATGGACGCGATAGTAAAGGGCTGGTCTTTAGGACGTCAGTCAGACAATTTGAATTTCGCTCATTGGGAGGCCGAGCTAGACACGCCGATCAGTGAACTGCGCGAACGATATTCGATTCACACGGCGTAGCCATGCGTTTGGATGTTGCCCTAAGAAGCGGGTGCAAAGGAGAGTGGACGGGTCTGCATTCAGGGTTGGTTAGGGGCATCTGAGCAGCACGAATCTTTTCTATCGATGTCAAACCAAGGCCGAAACGCTCCACTTTGTCGTTGTCGGCCTCGTCACGAGACACCACGCTCTTAGTGCCCAACACTCAGTAAACAAAGGGTTCGATTTTTTCCGCTCGCAGGGTGTACGAAGCCGTTGCCAAGTTTT
>JBELHZ010000030.1:0-30363 GCA_042091155.1 Gammaproteobacteria bacterium | reverse complement strand
GCTGGAGGATGTGGCCGGTAACGACACGGCTGATTTCAATGTCATCAGAGGGGCTACTGGAGAGGGCACGTTGTCGGGTAACAATGGCGAACTCGATGCGTTCGTCGTCGACGCCATGTTCGATGCTACGGAAATCATTAGTGTAAATGATTTTTCCATGGCTGATGGCGATGTTCTCGATCTGGCGAGCTTGTTGGATTACACAGAGGGCGATGATCTTTCGGACTTTCTGACAGTCACAGATCGCGATAACGGCGGCGACGTGACCCTTGGCATTGACGTCGATGGAGCTGGTGGTGCGGACATTACTCTAACCCTGACAGGAATCGGCACGGGCTCATTAGCCCTAACCGATTTAGAGCAGAGTTTCATCGTGCTTTAGTGATGGAGCGATTGTTACGAAGGCCCGCAGGTGCGGGCCGGATAACTGGGGTTCGCTGATACCACGAATTCCATGGACGGGTAGTGCTATTGCTGTGCAAAGCAGTTGATGTCGATCGCTAGGAAGAGTCGGGGCGGCGTTGTCATCAGTGGTATTTTGTCTTTCTGAACGACACAAGCTCGCTCCCGATTTACAATGGGGTTCCCAAGTACTCGATGTGCCTATGAATCCCATTCAATTCACACTGCTGGCCCTACCGCCGGAAACCGCCCATAACCTCGCCATGAGCGCGTTAGGCGCAGCGCGCTTTCTGCCCGGGCAGGTGTCGCCTATCGCCGGGGCTGAACACCGGTTTTTAGGCAAGGTGCTGAAAAACCCCATCGGTTTAGCGGCCGGTTTGGACAAAAACGCCGAAGCGGTGCTTGGTCTTGCGCGTTGCGGGTTCGGCTTTGTCGAGGTGGGTACGGTCACACCGTTAGCCCAGCCGGGCAACCCGCAGCCGCGCATGTTTCGCTTGCCCGAGCATCAAGCCTTGATCAACCGCATGGGGTTTAACAACCATGGTATGCATGCCATGGCGCGGCGTCTTTACCAGGTGCGTTCCAGTGGTCGGTTAGATGGGACGTTGTTGGGTGTAAATCTGGGCAAGAACAAAGACACGCCCAATGACGAAGCGGCCAGCGATTATATGAAGGGTATGGACTGTCTGCACAGCTATGCTGATTACTTTACCGTGAATTTATCGTCTCCAAACACACCCGGTCTGCGTCAACTTCAGCATGGGGAACCCCTGCGTAAGCTGCTCAGCGAGGTCAAGGAGCGCCAGGTGGCGTTGGCAGGTCACTCCGCTCCAGTGCCTTTGCTATTGAAAGTGGCGCCTGATTTAGACGAAGACGAGGTAGGGCAGATTGCGGAACAGGTTTGCGCCTGCGAGTTTGACGGGATTATCGCTACGAACACCACGCTGTCTCGAGAAGCGGTGGTCGGTCATAAGCACGCTGAGGAGGCGGGCGGTCTCAGTGGCGCTCCGCTGACCCAGCGAAGCGCTCAGGTCATGGCTCAATTTCGGCGCGCAGTGCCCGCTGACCTTACCCTAGTCGGGGTTGGTGGTATCAGCTCCGGGGCGGACGCCGTTGCCATGCTGAACGCTGGTGCGCAAGCGCTACAAATATACACATCTTTTATCTACCAAGGCACCAAATTGGTGCACGACCTGGTAGGCGCCACGAAATAGCAATGTTGTTGGTTCATTGGCACTAAAACGCACAATTTTGTGGCGTTTTGAGCCTTGGTTCGCTTAAATGTCCATTCTAAATGGAGAGAGAACCAATGAATAAATTGATTTTGCTGATTGGGGGCTTGTTGCTCAGCCAGTCTGCCTACGCCGAGGGCATCAGTGGTGCCGATACCGCATGGATTATGACCGCGACAGCCTTAGTGCTGTTTATGACACTGCCCGGACTGTCGTTATTTTATGGTGGCTTGGTGCGTTCCAAGAATGTACTCAGCGTACTCATGCAGTGTTTTACGATTGCTTGCGTGATGTCGCTGCTGTGGCTGTTGGTCGGCTATTCTTTGGCGTTCGGTGATGGCGGCAGTCTAAACGCCTTTATCGGGGGCTTAGACAACGTTTTGCTGGCACAGATCGGCGAAGACACCGAATCCGGTACGATTCCTGAGAGCGTGTTTGCACTGTTTCAGATGACCTTTGCTGTCATCACCCCAGCCTTGATCGTTGGCGGTTTTGCCGAGCGCATGCGCTTCTCCGCAGTCGTACTGTTCTCGTCAGCTTGGCTGATTTTAGTCTACGCACCGATCTGCCACTGGGTCTGGGGCGGAGGATGGTTGAGTGACCTTGGTGTAATGGACTTTGCCGGGGGTATTGTGGTGCACATCACTGCCGGTGTCGCCGCATTGGTGGCTGCCATGGTGCTGGGTAATCGCAAGGGTTTCCCGAACCAAGCCATGCCACCGCATAACATGACGCTGTCCATTATGGGCGCGGGCATGCTCTGGGTAGGTTGGTTCGGTTTCAATGGCGGCAGTGCCTTGGCCGCAAACGGTGACGCGGGCATGGCCATGCTGGTCACACACATTTCGGCGGCGGCGGGTGCCTGTACCTGGATGCTGCTGGAGCGCATCAATCACGGTAAGGCCTCTGCACTGGGTGCGGTAACCGGCATGGTAGCGGGTCTGGGCACCATCACGCCTGCCTCTGGTTTTGTTGGCCCTGGCGGCGGGTTGATCATCGGTTTGTCCGCAGGCTTCGTCTGCTACTACGCTACCGGATACATCAAGCGCACACTGAAAATTGACGATTCTCTGGACGTGTTTCCAGTGCACGGCGTTGGCGGCATCCTCGGCACGCTGTTGACCGGTGTGTTTGCGAGCAACGCCCTAGGCGTGTTTAGCGGCCAAGAAGACATCGTCATCGGTGCTCAGGTTTCTACGCAAGCCATTGGCATTGTGTCATCAATCGTTTACACCGCGGTCGTAACGTTTGGAATCTTAAAGGTGACAGACGCCTTGGTTGGCAACCGAGTCGACGAAGAAGATGAGATGCAAGGGTTGGATTTGGTTTCTCACGATGAACGAGGCTACGACATATAAGGAAGAGGGGCCTGCGGTTTAGAGGTCCTTATAATAAAAAAGTGTCTCGTGTGAGAAGGGGCTAGGCGTATTAGCTTTTACCTAGCTTGTTTGACCGTCCGATTATCGGGCGGTTTTTTTTGCGCGAAATTTGGTCTTTAGCGTTCGTACGCCTGCCGCACGAGTGTGTCCACCAAGCGCTCAAACGGATAACCAATGGCGCGGGCTCCCTCGGGGTACAGGCTGACCGGCGTCATACCCGGCAGCGCGTTAACTTCTAGGAGATAGATTTCATCCTTATCGGTGACGATAAAGTCCGCCCGAGACAGGTCCCGTAACCCCAAACTGTGATGCGCCGTCAGCGCTGCGTGTTGAAGTCGTTCGGTCAAGGCTGCTGAAATTTGTGCTGGCATCACGTGCTGGCTTTGGCCGACGGTATAGCGATGATCGTAGTCGTACCAGGTGTTTTCTGGGGTGTGTATTTCGATGACAGGATGCACGTGCAGCTCGTTACCCAGCTGCAGAATCCCGACGGTCATCTCACGGCCCAGGACAAAGGGTTCCACGAGGCAACTGCCATAGATCACACTCGCCGCCAGCGCAGCGGCAATGTCGCCGCCGTTCGGCAGCAGCTGTACACCAATGGCGGAGCCTTGGTTCAACGGTTTAATGGCAACGCATGTGCCCAAGGTATGGACGATTTCGCTGGCCGCTTCCGTTAAATCTTGATCTGGGTGCACGATACAGTCATCGCTTACGGGTAGCCCGGCGCGTTGGAACACGTTTTTCGCAATGGCTTTGTCCATGGCCACAGCGCTGCCCCGGACGTCACTGCCCACATAGGGCAGTCCCAGCATTTCCAGCATGCCTTGGACGGTACCGTCTTCGCCTGGCGGGCCGTGCAGCGCAGGAAACACCACATCGGGTTGTGCGGCAATCAGTGCGGCGGCACAGTGCTGATCGAGTTCAACCGTGCTTGCTCTGTGGCCGGCTTGAGTCAGCGCAAGTTGTATTTGCGCGGCGGAGGCTCTCGAGACATCGGCCTCGGCTGAAGGTCCGCCGGCCAAAATGGCAACGCAGAGTGTGTCTGTAAAGTTTGGGTTTTCTGTCATGGGCGTAAGGTATCGCGGTCGGCGAAGACAGACCAGCGTTCGTGGTCTCGCCATTCACCGTCAATGTATAAAAAGCGCCTACTCAGGCCTTCAAAGTTGAAACCGCAGCTTTCCACTAGGGCTTTCGAACGTTGATTTTCGGGCTGTATGTTGGCTTCCAGCCGATGCAGCCCCAGGGTCGTAAACGCCAGTCTGAGCACCTGCTCCAACCCCTGCTGCATGTAGCCATGACCTTGAAAAGGTTCGCCTACGTAGTAGCCTAACGACGCATTTTGGAAGGTACCGCGGACAATGTGATTGATGTTAATCACGCCAACAATGCAGTCATCGTCAGTGCGGCAGATCGCGTAGCCCTCATGATCGCTGCGCCGGATGCGCTGCAAATAGTTGCGAAACATTTGAGGTGTGGTGGGCGGCGTGATCCACGGGCGGTGCATCTCCATGCTCGAACGCATCAACTGAAGAAATTCCGATTGATCCTGATTGACCACTTTACGCAGATAGACATTGGTGCCGATATTCATGGGCAGAGTGTTTCAGACCCGAAGACATAGGCGCCACCTCGGTGGCTCAGCCACGCATCACTGAATGCTTGCAGCGGATAGCGTTGGGTGACGTGATCGGCGGTGTCACCGGCAGGATCCATCACAAGGGCAAAGCCTTCATTCTGTTCGAATTCAATACCGTACAGTACCACTAAGTGCCCACCGGACTGGGCGAGTGGCGCGCCGGGGAGGGTATCTTTGGCAAAACGAATGCTGCAGACGATGGGCGCTCCCGAACCTAAGACTGTTTCGGCGTCCTTCCAGCCCGCCAGCGCCTCTACCGCGCCCAATCGCTGTTGCTGGGAAGCCCAGTAAACGGCTAAGGGCCACTTGCCGTAGGCCTCGGTATTCGGGTCGTAGCAGCCTGTGACGGCGTCAGGCCACAGGGTCGCCGCATCCTTGCCGCCTACGGCCATGGCCGTAGCAGTGGGCGAACAGATACGTTTGGCGATTTCCGAGGGCGCCTGCATTTGGCTGACTGGGCAGGGCGGTTTGAGCACAACCGCTTCGGTTGGTAACCCAATGCTCCCCGCATCTTGGTCAATGGGCCTGATGCTTAACGTCAGTAGGTCGTTCTCAGGGGGGGCGACCGATTCCGGCAGGTAGAGCACAAGCACCGCCTGCAGATCCAAACCGTCCGCCGCCGTGTGCCAACAATCAATCTTTGACAGCATGCGTTTGGTACTCAGCGTTGGGGCCGTAAAACCCTGCCAGGGATCTACACCGGCAGATACCACGGGCGTGAGGGTACTCGTCTCCGCCCGCTCTGGGCAGCATAGGCTCCACTGATACTGGTAGCCGGGTGCGAAACACGCGAAGCTCGGCACGACAATGTGCTGCACGGGTACGCCGGATACGTTCACAACCGTGCGCCAAACGGAACCCGCGGCTCCATCCCCAGCAGGCACAGACTCCCACGGAATAGCCCCGCAGACCGGCAGTGGAAAGGTCAGTTGGTCGAGGTTGTTTGTGAGGCGCGTGGTAAACTGCATGGCAAGATGTTAGCTCGGCTGGCGCCGGCTCGCGACCATTCACTGAATGATAAAACACCTATGCAGCACCTCACCCTCTACAGCACAGCTCATTGCAGCCTGTGTGACCAAGCCTTGGAACTGCTGTTCAGCATGCCCGGGCTGGCCGGCGTGCAGCTAAAGGTGGTCGATGTAGCCGACGATGACAGTCTACTGGAACGCTACGGCGAGAACATTCCTGTGCTCCGGCTGGGCGAACGCGAATTGCCCGCGCCATTTGGGCCAGAAGAGCTGGCGCGATTTTTAGCGGGCTAAGCAGCGGATACACACCGATAGGTGGGTTCTTAGCCCGGTGTCACCCATTCATTATCTTGGAGAATGGGTCCCGGCCGCCGCTCAAGGCCTTGGTATACCACCTGAAACGCCAGCACGTTTTGTACGTAGTTGCGCGTTTCTCGAAACGGAATGGTCTCAATCCAGACGTCGATGGGTACGCTCGGCGAGCGCTTCAGCCAGCGATCCACACGACTTTCTCCAGCGTTATAGGCGGCAATGGCCAAGGGCCTCAGGTTGTTATACCGCTTCAACAGCCAACCCAGATGGTAGCTGCCGATTTCAATATTACGCTCCGGAATAACCAAGTCGTGTTCGATGACCTGACCACTGCCAGCACCCAGATGACGGGCTAGATTGCCTCGCCGCATGGCCAACTTCGCTGTGGCGGGCATGACTTGCATGAGACCAAGGGCACCGGCGCTGGATTTGGCCTTGACCTGAAAAGCCGATTCTTGACGTGTGATTGCCCGCAGCAGGCTGCTATCAATGTTGTGTCGCAGCGCCACGTCATCGAAGGAAGGACCATAAGCCGTCGGGAATCGAAGGCTAAGATCGTCTCTCGCTTGAGCACCGTTGGCCGTCTGAATGGCAAGAAACAGCTGCCCCAGCCGTTGCGCCAGATACGCCATTTCATGGCGGGTTTCTTTGTCTTGTCGCTCGAGCTGCTGGTACCACTCTCGCCGTGCGTTGAGACTGTCGCCCACGGCAAACAGTTCTACTGCCCGAGCAATGCCGGGTATTTGCAATAACTTTGCTTCGTCTGCTGCTGTGAACGCTTGCGCCGGCATGGCTTGCAGCTGTGTCGCGGACCGTTGTTGCGCGGCGGCCAAAAAGCCATAGTAGCTGCGCTGTGTTGCCAGCTCACTGAAGCTGGAGGGCTCGCCCAACTGACTCTTGGCTCGAGCCAGCCAGTAGCGGATGCGTTCTTCACCCGCCTCAGTCGGGTCGAGGCGCGATATCCAATACTCAACCTCAGCCCAGCGTTGTTTAGCGATGGCGGCGCTAACGAGCCCCTGAACGGCATAATCTGCGCGGATACCTTCTCGTTGTTCCGGCTTGGGGAACTGGTTTGCTTGGGCCAAGCCAACGGTGACATAGGCGGTAATGAGCTCTCGCTGAGCATGGCTAAACGTGTGGGTGTCGCTGAATGCTGCCCATGCCGCCGCCGCGCTGTCCGCATTCTGCGTGGATAACCGCCGAATGCCGTAGCTGATGGCTTCGCGATTTTCGGCGGTGTCGGTGGCAAATGCCCCACGCCAAGTCACGCGCTGTGGCTGGCTGCGCAGTTCGTAAAAGGCTTTAGCCGTACTGCGCCGAGCACCCGTCAGATACCGTTGCAGGTAACGAGCGAGCACGCGTTCGTTGGCGTCCATGGCGCCGCTAAAGCGCTGCCAAATCACGTCCTGGCTGAAACGCTCGGTGCCGCGCCATACCGCAAAGAGCGGGTCGCAGGCCTTAGGCTGAGATTTGGGCTTCGACCACAGCCCGGTGGTTGCATCCAACGCCTGAGCTTTTTCACCAATACCGTATTGCGCCCGGACAAAATAACACTCGAGCTCCGCGTTGGATGTGTCATAGCGCCGTTCTACCAATGTTCGCCAGTTTCGGCGTTTGCCTTGGTCTTTTAACCAACGGGAATACAGTAGTTTGGTGGCAGGCAAATCTCCGTAGCGTTCCCGAAAACTGTCGATCTCTGAGGCGCTGGTTTGTCGAATGCTGTTGTTCAGGCGGTGATATTCGACATAGGGGGCTAGCGGATAGTCGCCAAGCTCTTGTTGCAGCGCCTTGCTGCGCGAAAACTGGCCCTTGCGGACGGACTCTAAGGCCTGCTGATAGGTGGCCCGATGGTTTTGATCAGACGCGCTTGCGGAAGTGACCGTCAACAACAGTAGGGCGAACAAAGCGCAAAACCACGGCAAAGATCGGACAGTGTTGATGATGGCTTAACCTTCACCCACGTGGACGGCCAAGACATCACAGGGTGCGCTGTCCATGACGCCATTGGCCGTAGAGCCCAGAAGACGTGCCAAACCGCTGCGGGTATGGCTGCCAACGACAATTAAATCGGCGTCGCATTCTTCAGCAACCCGGTGGATTTCGCTTTGGGGTCGGCCAAAGATCAAATGCTGGTGATCTTCGGGTACGCCAAGCTGTTCACCAAATTCGGCCAGATGAATTTTGGCTTGGTCCTGGATTTGATCTTGCACCGGCGACAGGTCCATGGGGACATCGCCGCCATAAGCTGAACTCAAGGGCTCGATAACATGGACAATGTGTACCGCACAGGGAGAGTCGCCAACGATTTGCTTCATCCGCTCTGCGAGCAGAGTAGATTCCTCCGTAAGGTCGGCGGCGAGAACAACGGTTGAATAAGGTGACATTGGAACCTCGACTGATTGTCTTTGAGCGGAAGATACCCGCAGTTTCCCGCCGCAACAATAGATTGTGTTCGTTCTTCCCCTCGATCGTGAAAAGGCGGAGACTCCGCTCACGCCGGCGTCGCCGTACGGCGATTTTATCCGCTCGACGTGCTTTAGAGGTTCAATCCATGGAATGGTTCATCATCTTGCTCGCGCTCGGGGTCGTCATCGGGCCGATTCTGTATTTGATGCCGTCGGATCGCGATCGGTATCTCACTTCGCTGCGCGCTCTGGCTCGTAAGCTGGGCTATACCGTACAGCTCGACAAAGTGCTTAAACTGGACCCCACCGACGACGAACGGGTCACCGCCGGAGGCGGTGTGCGCCATCCGGCCCTGTCGTGTGCGCGTTACCAACTGCCCCTAGGCATCACACTCAATAACCTGCCCGCCGTCACCTTGTTGCGAATTCCGCCGACACCTACCGTGCCTGTCGAACGATTGGACAACGGTTGGGGCGTTGCCGCTCAAGGTGACCCCGCTCAGCTCAAGTCCCTTCAGCAGTGGTTGGCGCGGCCTGCTGCCGTCCGAGAGCTGGTGACCGCCATGAATCAGTTACCCGGCGATGTGGTCGCAGTGCAGTTGGACAAACGGTTTGTTGCAGCATTCTGGCGGGAGCAAAACCCCCAAGCGCAAAACACCAACAATCGTCCCGTGGCATGGTTTTGGCCCAACAGTAAGCCAAAGATCCCGCAAACGTTGGCTGGCTTTCCTCGCCTTGAGTTGTTGGACAAGGCCATGAAGATGCTGGTGAATCAAATAAAAAAGCATTGGGGCACCAGTCCTGAATAGGGACGGGGAAAACGATACCAACGGATCGACAAATACGGGCTGACTAATATCTGATTAGGCTTTTACGGGCGACATTTCTTGACAGGCAGGTCTGGCGCGTCCTATAAATCGCCGGTCGTCGGCCAGTCAGCGCCTAGATTAACGCGCTCTTCACCCTTTTAAGGTCTGGGTACGACGGCTTGGCTTTCCTTCGAACTTAAGGGCATTCATTACATGGCACGTTCTCTCGTTATTGTTGAGTCACCAGCAAAAGCAAAGACGATAAACCGTTATTTGGGCAAAGACTTCGTCGTGAAGTCCAGTGTGGGGCATATCCGTGACCTGCCAACGGGCGGTAAGGCCGTTGATCCCAAGGCGCGGGCCAAGGAAGCACAGAAAACCAAGGCGCTGACGCCTGCCAAGCGCGAGGCCTATAAAAAGAAGCGCGCACGAGATCAACTGGTCAAACGTATGGGGGTCAACCCCGACAAGAACTGGTCTGCCGAATACGAAATTTTGCCCGGCAAAGAAAAGGTGGTCGACGAGCTGAGGCGACTAGCGAAAGACGCCCCGGCCATTTTTCTGGCCACAGACCGCGACCGCGAAGGGGAAGCCATTGCCTGGCATCTGCGCGAAGCCATTGGCGGCGATGAAAGCCGCTATCGCCGTGTTGTGTTTAATGAGATTACCCGCAAGGCCATTCAAGAAGCCTTTGTGGATCCCGGTGACATCGATATGGATCGCGTTTACGCCCAGCAGGCGCGACGATTTTTGGATCGCGTAGTCGGATTTGAGCTGTCGCCCCTGCTTTGGGCCAAGGTGGCACGCGGCCTGTCCGCTGGCCGCGTACAGAGTGTTGCGGTACGCCTGATCGTCGAACGAGAGCGCGAAATCCGTGCGTTCGTGCCGGAAGAATATTGGGATGCTTTTGCGGATCTGAATCGTACTCAAGACGTTGCACCTGTGCGTTTTCAGGTAGCCAAGTATCAGGGTGAGACCTTTCGTCCCACCAATGAGGCCACTGCCTCGGCGCTGATTGCCGAATTGAAGGCCCAAGCCTTCCGCATCTCCAAACGTGAAGACAAGCCCACCCGTAGCCGTCCCAATGCACCGTTCATTACCTCGACACTGCAGCAGTCTGCCAGTACGCGCATGGGATTTTCGGTGAAAAAGACCATGACCATGGCTCAGCGGCTTTACGAGGCTGGCTACATTACGTACATGCGGACGGATTCAACGAACCTCAGCACGGAAGCCGTGGACGCTGCCCGGGATTTGATCGGTAAGGCCTATGGCGCTGAGTATCTGCCTGAGGCACCGAAACGCTATAGCAGTAAGGAAGACGCCCAAGAGGCCCACGAGGCGATTCGGCCATCCAATGTCGCCACAGCCCCGGAGCATATAACCGGAGTGGATGGAGACGCCGTGCGCCTGTACGAGCTGATCCGCAACCAGTTTTTGGCCTGCCAAATGACCGACGCCCGATACCTGAGCACCAGCATCAAGGCACAGGCGGGTGACTTTGAGTTGTCTGTGCGCGGCCGTATTTTGCAGTTTGACGGGTTCACCCGAGTGATGGCTCCACAGTCGAAAAAGGACGAAGACGCGACCTTGCCCGACTTTCAGGCCGGTGATGAACTCGTGCTGAACGACTGCGAGGCCATTCAGCACTTTACGAAGCCCACCGCGCGTTTTGGTGAGGCGAGCCTCGTGAAAGAGCTGGAAAAGCTGGGCATTGGCCGTCCTTCGACCTACGCCAGTATTATTTCGACCATCCAAGACCGGGGCTATGTTCGTCTGGACACCAGACGTTTTTACGCTGAAAAAATCGGTGAGTTGGTTACCGACCGGCTGGTGGAAAATTTTGACAATCTGATGGACTACCGCTTCACCGCCACGATGGAAGAAGAGCTGGACAAGGTAGCCCATGGCCAGGCTCAGTGGGATGCGGTTCTGAACGAATTTTATGGCGATTTCAGTGGCAAGTTGGTGACCGCCAAGGATGTTGAGAACGGTATGCGGGACAACGCGCCGACGGATACAGACATCATCTGTCCGAATGCAGATTGCGGGCGTCATATGCAAATCCGTAACGGCTCTACCGGTGTCTTCTTGGGTTGCTCGGGCTACGGGCTAAAACCCAAGGAGCGATGCACCAAGACCATCAACCTGATTCCCGGTGAAGAAGCCGTTGATGTGGATCAGGATGAGGAGGGTGAGTCCAAGCTGCTGCGCAAAATGCGCAAATGCTCTAAGTGCCAAAGCGCCATGCTCAGCTATCTGGTCGATGAAACGCGCAAGCTGCACATTTGCGGCAACAACCCGGATTGTTCGGCGATAGAAATCGAAACCGGCACCTTTAAGATTAAGGGCTACGACGGACCGTTGCTGGAATGCGACAAGTGCGGCGAGGAAATGCAGCTTAAATCCGGTCGATTCGGCAAGTACTTTGGGTGTGTGGCATGTCCGAATACCCGCAAACTGCTGCGCAGCGGAGAGCCCGCGCCGCCCAAGGCGGATCCGGTTCCTATGCCCGAGCTGCAGTGCGAAAAGGTAGAAGATCATTACCTGCTTCGTGATGGCGCGTCGGGGATTTTTCTCGCTGCCAGCCAGTTTCCGAAACATCGGGAAACTCGCGCGCCATTGGTGGCTGAGATCAAGCCCCATGCGAACGAGCTGGACCCGAAGTTTCGGTACCTTCTGGGTGCGCCTGAGCAAGACCCGAACGGTAATCCGGCGGTGATTCGATACAGTCGTAAGACCAAGGAACAGTACGTGCAATCAGAGCTTGAAGGTAAGGCCACGGGCTGGAAGGCGTTTTACCAAGAACCGAATTGGGTAGAAGAGGGTGAGCCGAAGAAGCCGGGCACTCGCAAGAAGGCGGCCAAGAAGAAAAAGACGGCCTAGTAGCCGTCTGTTCCAGGGATCGCTTGGCGGTCAGATTTGCTGGCGAATGACGCCCACGGACAGACCTTCGATGGCAAAGCTCTGCTCCGCTAAATCCACTTCGATGGGGTCATAGGCCGAGTTCTCTGGCAGCAACAACACTTGGTTGCGCTTACGGGTGCGCTGAAACCGCTTCACCGTGACTTCTTCCTCAATGCGCGCCACCACGATTTGACCGTTGGTTGCCTGCTCTGTCTTGTGTACGGCCAGCAGGTCACCGTCCAGAATGCCGGCGTCGATCATGCTGTCGCCTCGAACCCGCAACAGGTAGTCGGCGTGGGGCTGAAAAAAGCCCGCAGGCAGATCGATTCGGTCTTCGATGTTTTCTTCGGCAAGAATGGGGTTGCCCGCTGCGACACGGCCAACGATGGGCAAGCCCTCATCCATCAGATCAGGGATGCGGATGCCGCGAGAGGTGCCGGGTATCATTTCGATCGCCCCTTTGCGAGCCAGCGCTTTGAGATGTTCCTCGGCAGCGTTCGCTGACTTAAAGCCCAGCTCTGCAGCAATATCTGCCCGAGTCGGAGGATAGCCGGTGTCGTTAATGTAGCGTCGGATCAGTGCCAAGATTTGCGCTTGGCGTGCGGTGAGAAGCTGAGTCGAAGGGTTCGTAGGAGCCATAACAATCCTGATGATTTGTACAGTGCTGTGAGTATAAACAGCATACTGATTTTTTGTACAGCATTTAATGCACGGGCTGTTTTGCTTAACGCACGGAAATTGAGAGGCGGTTGATGCGGTCAGCTTTGGTACTATGCGCACATTGCGCTGACGTCGTGACGTCGAACGAGAAATAGAGGAATGTTTATGGATCAGTTGCTTGGGTTGCTCGATACCTACAGTTGGCTGGGTACTGCGTTTGGTATCTTGGTGCTCACGGGGGTTGTCCGCTATCTGGCCACTCGGATGCTCAATCAGGCGCACCTGCGCGCCGAGCGTACTGAAAATTTATGGGATGACGCTTTCGTTGAGGCGATCAAGAAACCTCTAGGCCTCGGCATTTGGGTGATCGGTATCTCCTTTGCCATCGATTCGATGAAGCTGGAGAGTCAGGCGGAAATTTTTTCGTTAACCGACGAGGCGCGCGATGTCGCCGTCGTTTGGTTGATGATTTGGTTCGCCATCAACTTTACCGAGAATGTGGAGAAGAGCTTTGTTGACGGTAAACAGAAGCATTCGGTAGACGCCACGACGGCGACAGCAATCGGTAAGTTACTGAGGGCATCAATCATCATTACCGGGGTACTGATGCTTTTGCAGGCCTTCGGCTTTTCCATTTCAGGGGTGCTTGCGCTGGGTGGTGTCGGCGGCATTGCCATTGGTTTCGCTGCTCGTAGTTTACTGGCGAATTTCTTCGGCGCGTTGATGATTTTTTTGGATCGTCCTTTTTCGGTGGGCGACTGGATTCGCTCCCCGGATCGCGACATTGAAGGAACGGTAGAATCCATTGGGTGGCGGGTCACCCAGATCCGTACCTTTGACCAGCGGCCCCTGTATGTGCCGAACTCGGTCTTTACCGAGGTGTCTGTTGAGAACCCCTCACGAATGAACAATCGCCGGATCTACGAAACCTTTGGCATTCGTTACGATGACCTGAGCCGAATGCCGGGGATTGTTGCTGACGTACACGACATGCTGGTTGCTCACCAGGACATCGCCCAAGAACGAACGCTGATGGTGAATTTCGTGACCTTTGGCGACAGTACGTTGGATTTTTTCGTATACAGCTTCACGAAAACCACGGACTGGGCGACCTTTCACGCGGTGAAACAAGACGTGTTACTCAAGATTGCCGACATCGTCGCTGCCCACGATGCGGAATTTGCGTTTCCGACACAGACGCTGCAGCTGCAGACACCTGAGGCACTGGAACAACTCGCGCAAGAGCAACTCAGCGCCAATCAAGGAGCGGGCTAGGGTATATGGCCGATGTGTTACAGGAACTGATCGCGACAGCAGACTTCCCCACGCCGGTATCCCGCGCGCTGCAGGGCGCCCGAGTACTGGCTAATGCGGGTGATATGGCCATTGCCATTGATCGAATGGCGGTCACCCTGACCGCCGAGCTGCAGGATCAATCCCCGGTAATCCTCGGCGTGCTGCCCGGCGGCTCCTATCTGCTCGGGGCGCTGCTGCAGCGCATGGTGTTTCCGCTACAGCTTGCACATTGCGGCTTTGACGGTAATGAACCTACTGTGGCGGGCGATGTACCTTCCTTGACCGAGCGTCTGGTCGTGGTCGTAGATGATGGGCAGATGAGGGCGAGTCAGGAGGAGGCCCTGCTGGCGGTGCTGTCCGGTCATCAGACAGGTCCTGTCTGGCGCTGCAGTGTGATTCAGCGTGCCGCCGCATCTGGGTTTGCTCGACAGCTGGGCCTGGTGACCACGGATTCATCCGGCGTATTCGGGTGTGGTTTGGACGTGTTGGGCTACTGCCGCAATCTACCGAGCCTGTATCGAATGGTCTAGTTCGCTAGGGGGCCGGATTTTCAAGCCCCAACTGGAAGGTTTCAAATTGCGCTTGCAGTTCTGCCGGTGGTGAGAGTTTGTCGATTCGCACCAACAGACCGAACAGTGGGTGGTCAAAATAGTGTAGCTCGCCGCTGCGCATGCGCTGGCTCTGGTCTAATCGGGCATAGCCGGCGAAGTCTGAGGTCGGTTCCGCTGGGGTCGGCCTCAGCCACAATGTGGCTTGGGTATGCAGAAATCGGCCAAGGGTGACGGCCATATGCCCCTGCAACTCGCCATTGCTGAGATTCACATAGATTGGCTGGGGGTTACCGCGTTCGGGAACCGGCTGCTGCCAAGCGAGCTGCTGAAGTACCTCGAACTCACCAGAATTCTCCAGGCGTCTAACCAGATCGTGCAGCGCGCGTTGCTCGTCGGGCATTTGCCGATAGGCGTTGTGTGCCATCCCCTGCAAAAAGACCGTAACCCCCTGGATCAGCGCCAGATATGGGGTAGGCGTGATCTCGGTGTGGTTTCTCGGCACCGCCAGAAATTGAGGTTCGGGAAGCGGTGCCAGGGTGTCGCTGGCGAAACTGTCGCGAGCAAGGGTGCCTCCCGACAAATCTGCCGAGAACTCTGCCGAAAATGTCCCATTTTCGCCGCCGAATAGGGTTGTGGGCGCAGACTCTGTTGTGGATAGCTCCGATGCAGGCTGCCCGGTGGGGTTAACCCCTTGATCGGCTGGGTCCATCAGGTCCTGTAATGGAGCCGGTTCTGCTGGCTCAAGAGGCTCCACACTGTCGGGCCCAAAGCAGAACCGCGGGGTTGCCGGCGCCAGTGGCAAATCAAGGTCATCGATTCGAGCCGCCGGACTCAGGTCGAACAGGTTGGCCGGCAGTGATCTGGGTTCAATGATCAGCAATGGTTCCCGACTGTCCAGAGTCTCGGCAGCGGAGCCGCTGTCTTCAGCCTGCGCCAGCAGGGCGCTCGATGTGTCGAGTCGTTTAAAGAAGATGACTTCAATGGTGAACAGATTGTCCGGTACCAGATCGTCCAGCGACTCAAGTTGTGCCAGTTGGGTCGTATCGTAGTCAACGAGCGGTGCATTGATCTGAACAGCGGCTTGATCGGCAACTTGTTCAGCGGCATGGGAAAACAGGCAGCCAAGACTGAGCCCCCAGCCAGCGATGGCTGCGAGTCCTCGTTTTAAAACAACCGGTAAACGATGACCTTGTATGCGGTGATTTGGCACGGGTTTGGTTTTTCTCGTGTGTTCGGGCCGGAGCTAGGCCGCTTCTCTTTGCGGAGACAATAGCTCAAACAACGATTGAATGAACGCGACCCGGTCGGCGAATTCAGGAAGCTCCGCAACGATGCGCAGTGTGGATGCGCCGTCCAGGCGGTAGATATCGCTCTGCTGCTGCACGAGCCGCACGATTTCCATGGGTTCCACCGATGTTGTTTTGCTGAACTCTAACTTGCCCTTGGTGTCGCCTAAATCGACTTTGAGAATCCCCAGACGCTGAGCCTGCAATTTGATTTGGGTGATTTGAAACAGGTTCTGTACGGACACCGGGAGCAGGCCGAATCGGTCGATAATTTCGCCTTTCAAGTCATCCAGCTCGCTACTGTCGCCGGCACCAGCAATACGCTTGTACAAAATCAAACGGCTTTGCACATCCGGCAGGTAGTCCTCTGGAATCAGTGCAGCCACATGCAAATTCACTTCCTGGCTTACCGGCTCCAAGGGCGTATCTCGATCCGGAATTTTGCCCGCTCGCAGGGCTTCCACCGCACGATTGAGCATGTCCATGTAGAGCGAAAAACCAATGGATTCAATTTGGCCAGATTGATCGTCACCGAGCAGTTCACCGGTGCCCCGAATCTCCATGTCCTGGGTTGCCAAGGTAAAGCCAACACCCAGCTCGCCGGCCGCTTCAATGGCCTCCAGACGTTTCACCGCATCGGCGGTCATACTTTTGCGATCCGGCGTCAGCAGGTAGGCATAAGCCTGACGGTGGCTGCGACCAACCCGGCCGCGCAGTTGGTGCAGCTGGGCCAGACCAAATTTGTCCGCGCGCTCGATGATGATCGTGTTGGCGTTTGGAATGTCGATACCAGTTTCGATAATCGTGGTGCAAACCAACACATTCAAACGGCGGTGATAAAACTCGCCCATCACCCGTTCCATCTCGTTTTTGCCCATCTGACCGTGGGCGGTGCCGATTCGCGCTTCAGGAATCAGCTCTTCCAGGGCTGCCGCCGCTTGCTCAATGGTGCGCACTTCGTTGTGCAAGAAAAAGACCTGACCGCCGCGCATCAACTCCCTACTGATCGCTTCCTTGATGCTTTGTTCCCGATGCGGCTGCACGAAGGTTTTGATCGACAGGCGCTTAGCCGGTGGCGTGGCAATAATCGACAGGTCGCGCAAGCCGCTCAGCGACATGTTGAGCGTTCGCGGTATGGGCGTTGCGGTTAGGGTCAGTACATCGACTTCGGCGCGCAGGGCACGAAGACGCTCTTTTTGGCGCACCCCGAACCGGTGCTCCTCATCAATAATGACAAGCCCAAGATCGTTGTATCTGAAGTCCGAGTTGAGCAGCTTGTGAGTGCCGATCAGGATGTCGATGTTGCCGGATAGGCAGCGGGCCGTAATGCCATCGATTTCCTGTTGACTGCGCTGTCGAGAGACCACGTCGATCGTGATCGGCCAATTTGCAAATCGGTCGCGAAACGAGTCAAAGTGCTGCTGGGCGAGCAGGGTAGTCGGCACCAGCAATATGGTCTGTTTGCCGCTTTGTACCGCAGCAAAGGCCGCGCGCATGGCAACTTCGGTCTTACCAAAGCCCACGTCGCCGCAAACCAGCCGATCCATGGCCTGCTCTTCGCCCATGTCATGCAGGGTCTCTTCGATGGCAATGCCTTGGTCGGGGGTTACCTCGAAACCGAACTCGTCGGCGAAAGTCTGGTAATCCTCGGCATTGGCGCGGAGCTTATGAGATTTGCGTGCGGCGCGACGGGCATAGATGTCCAGCAGTTCCGCCGCAACATCAATGACCTTTTCAGCCGCTTTTTTCTTCGCTCTGTCCCACTGGTCTGAACCCAGTCGATGCAGGGGCGCGTGCTCTTCGTCTGCGCCAGCGTAGCGGCCAATGAGATGCAGGGATGTGACCGGTACATAGAGTTTGGCATCGCCGGCGTAGCCAAGCGTCAAAAACTCTTCCGCGCTGTTGTCGATGGTAAGGGTTTGCAGGCCCAGGTATCGACCCACACCATGTTCGACGTGCACGACTGGGGCACCCATGTTCAGTTCGGTGAGGTTGCGAACAATCTGTTCGGGGTCGATGACGCGCTTGCCGCTGTCGCGGCGCTTTGCCGCCGGCTTCGTGCCCAGTACTTGGGATTCGCAGACAATGACTGTGTCATCGGCAATCATTCCTTCTTGGATCGGACCAACGCAAATGCTGTGCTGGGTGGTCTGTCTGTATTCGGCAAACTCCTCGATGTGGCGGGCGGTGATCTGGTGCTTGCGCAGCAGTTCGTCAAAAACCTCGCGCCTGCCAGCGGATTCGGCCACGAAGAGTATGGGTTGGGTGCTGGCATCAACAAAACGTTGCAGGCCTGCTGCCGGCGAAGCAGCCTTGGCTTCAACGCGCAGATCCGGCAGTGGGTTGGTAGCGAATCGGACTTGGTGTTTTGCGTGGTCGCCGCCAAGCACGATGCGACGGCGCTCCTGGAGGTGTTGATTCAGTTCATCGGTGCCCAAGTAGAGCTGTTGAGGGGGCAGGATAGGGCGCTCAACATCGTGACGCAGGGATTCATAGCGGCTGCGGATGTCTTGCTCAAAGTTCAGTGCAGATTCCGCGATACCGTCTTCGGTCAGAAAAATGGCGTTTTCCGGCAGATAATCAAAAAGCGTAGCCAGTTCGTCAAAAAACAGTGGCAGGTAATACTCCACGCCATTGGGCGCGATGTAGCTGCTGACGTCTTGGTAAACACTGCACTGGCGGACATCGACCTGAAACTCGTCATGCCAGCGCTCGCGAAAACGGGCGATTGCAGGGTCATCAAATGGAAATTCTTTGGCCGGCAGCAGGCTCATGCGCTCAATGCGATCCACTGTACGTTGAGAATCCGGATCAAAGGTGCGCAGAGTGTCGATTTCATCGTCCAGCAAATCGATACGCACCGGCAGAGGTGCGCCCATGGGGTAGACGTCCATTAGGGCACCGCGCACGGCGTATTGGCCTCGTTCCGTTACGGTCTCGACACTTTGATAGCCCGCAGACTCCAGCAACAGGCGCTGATTGGCGGCATCAAAGGTTGCTCCACAGGCCAGCTCGAAGCAGGCTCCGTCGAGATAACTCAGCGGCGGCACTTTTTGCATTAGCGTAGACACCGGCACGGTTAACACCCCGTGTGTCGCGCTGCGCAACGTTTGCAGGGTGGCCAGCCGTTCCGAAATGATGTCCTGATGAGGCGAAAAGGCGTCATAGGGCAAGGTTTCCCAATCGGGAAAACGAAGGTTTTCGAGTTCTTCGGTGCTTGAGAAAAACCCGATACCGTCGCGCCAACGGTCCGAATGAGCTGGCTGGTTCGTCACAATCACGCACAGTTCATTGACTTGCTTGGCCAGCTCTACCGCAGCGAAAAGGTCTGCGCTGCCTTTCAGCCCCGTCCAATGTAAACGCATGCCCGGCCTGGGCGGCACGCAGTGCTCTGGCGTGATTTTCCCTAGAGGTAGGAGGTCGGATTGTTGAGTTTCTGACGCTGGCGAGTGGGTTGCCAAATACTTGTCCTTGACTGCTGTAGGCGGGTTGCCGACGGAACGCAGCATTTTAACCGCTGAGGCACGGTCTGTCAGCGTTTAGCCGAGGATTGCTGGTCGCACCAGACTATGGAAATACCCATCTTGGAGTACTAGCGTAACAATAATGGCTGGGCTACAGTTTCCCGATGCCCCCGTACGGCTGTGGAAGAGAGCTGTCGAGGGAGGAGAGAAAAGGGATAATCAGGGGAAGGGGAAAGAGTCCGTGGGTGAGTGCTTGTGCACAGACCCTTGGCGCTCAAAGCACGTATGGAACCAACAAATATTTTTGATCCGAACTACTTTCATAAAGTAGTCGATTGCCAACACGCCTGTCCGGCACACACACCGGTGCCAGAGTACATCCGATTGATTGCACAGGAACGGTACACCGAGGCCTACATGCTCAATTGGGATTCCAATGTGTTCCCCGGTGTATTGGGGCGAACCTGTGATCGCCCCTGCGAACCGGCCTGTCGGCGGGTTCGTACCGAGGAAACGCCGGTGGCGATTTGCCGTCTCAAACGCGCTGCAGCGGACAACAAGGGGGATGTCACCCCGTATTTGCCCCACGTGCCCACGGAAAAAAATGGCAAGCGCATCGCGCTGATTGGTGCAGGGCCTGCCTCCTTGGCGGTTGCCCGGGATTTGCTGCCCTTCGGATATGAAGTGCATTTGTTCGAGCAGGATGAAAAGGGCGGCGGCTTTATGCGCAGTCAGATTCCCGCGTTCCGCTTACCCGAAGAAGTGCTCGACGAAGAGGTCGACCGTATTTTGAACATGGGCGTTCACTGCCATTTCGGTCAGGCCATCGACAGCATGAAAGAGCTGATGGAACAACAGTTCGACGCCTACTTCATCGGCACCGGAGCACCAAGGGGCAGAGATTTAGAGCTTACCGGCCGCGACGACGTCAACGATTACATCCATATTGGTATCGACTGGTTGAGCAGTGTGGCCTTTGGTCATATCACGGAAATAAAAGGCAAGGTCATCGTCATGGGCGGTGGTAATACCGCCATGGACTGCTGCCGGACCTCACTGCGACTGGGTGCGGAATCCGTCAAAGTGGTCGTGCGCTCTGCTTTTGAGGTGATGAAAGCCTCTGAGTGGGAAAAAGAAGATGCCATGCGCGAGGGCATTCCCATCATCAATAACCGGCCACCTAAAGAATTTGTCCATGAGAACGGCAAGCTGAAAGGCGTGTTGTTCGAGTGTGTGACCCCCGTGCGAGGCGATGACGGTCGTTTGCGTTACGAGCCATCTGGCGAACCCGATGAGTTCATCGAATGTGATCATGTCTTAATGGCCATTGGCCAAGACAACCACTGTCCCTGGATCGAACGCGATCTGGGCATTGAATTCGACAAGTGGGACTGCCCTACGCTGGACGAGGTGACCTTACAGTCCACCAATCCGAGCATTTTCTTCGGCGGTGATAGCGCCTTTGGTCCGGAAAACATTATCTGGGCCTCAGCCCACGCGCACCGCGCGGCGATCAGTATTCATCTGTACTGCCAGGGTAAGGATCTGAAAGCCGATAGGCCTCCAGAGGGCGTGAATTTGCTGTCGACCAAGATGGGGGTTCATGAATGGGCCTACGATGCGGGGCATGACCCTACAGTCCGTCAGCTGGTGCCCCTGGTTGAGCACGAGTCGTCTCTGAACAATTTGAAGGTAGAAGTGGAACTTGGCTTTGATGCCCAGTTGGCGGCTCAAGAAGCTCAGCGCTGTCTGAACTGCGATGTGCAAACCGTGTTCACAGATAACCTGTGCATCGAGTGCGATGCCTGTGTCGATATCTGCCCGATGGACTGTATCTCGTTTGTCGAAAATCAACCGGAAATCGAGCTGCGCCAGTCGTTAATGGCGCCGGCCCTTAACGTTGATCAGGACTTGTACGTATCCGATTCGCTGCAGACCGGACGAGTGATGGTCAAGGACGAAGATGTGTGTCTGCACTGCGGTTTGTGCGCAGAACGCTGCCCAACCAACGCATGGGATATGCAGCGCTCTGTGGTTCATATCCCGCAACTGGGTTCCTTTGGAGAGTAGGGCAGCATGAATACCAAAATAAACGATTTCGTTATTCGCTTTGCGAACGTTAACGGCTCGGGTTCGGCCAGCGCCAACGGTATGTTTGCCAAGGCTCTGTTCCGCATGGGCATTCCGGTGGCGACGAGGAATATTTTTCCCTCGAACATTCAGGGTCTACCGACTTGGTTTGAGGTTCGCGTCAGCGAGCAGGGCTATTTGGGGCGGCGTGAAGGCGTCGACATCATGGTGGCCATGAACGCTGAAACGTTTGCGGAGGACATCGACAGCATTCTGCCCGGCGGCTACCTGGTCTACGACAATTCCAAGCCCTTGCCCCGGGAACTGGTGCGCGGCGATGTTCACGAGATTGGCATCCCCATTGCCACCATGATGTTGCCGGAGTTTGCTGACCCAAAACAGAGAAGTTTGTTTAAGAACATCACCTATCTTGGTGCTTTAGCTGCACTTTTGAACATTGAATTCGACGTAATCACCGGCATGGTGGCGACCCAGTACAAGGGCAAGGATGCGCTCATTGAGCCCAACATTCGTGCCCTGGAGATTGGTCGCAACTACGCATTGGATTACCTGCAAGCGCCGTTACCACTGCAGGTACAGCGCAGTGATGCGGTGGGCGATCGAATCATGATCGACGGCAACGATGCAGCCGGCTTGGGCAGCGTTTACGGCGGTGCAACGGTCTGCGCCTGGTACCCGATTACGCCGTCAACCTCGGTGGCGGAGAGTTTTGAAAACCACAGCAAGCGGCTGCGGATCGACAAAGACACCGGACACAAAAACTACGCCTTTATGCAGTCAGAGGACGAGCTGGCTGCCATCGGTATCGTGATTGGTGCCGCCTGGAACGGCGCGCGTTCGTTTACAGCCACCAGTGGTCCCGGTATCTCCTTGATGTCGGAGTTTTTCGGGCTGGCCTATTTTGCCGAGATCCCTGCGGTGGTCTGGGATATTCAACGTTCTGGTCCATCCACCGGTATGCCCACACGAACCCAGCAGGGTGATTTGATCGGTGCTGCCTATGCCTCTCACGGTGATACCAAACACCCGTTGTTGTTTCCTGCCACGCCCAAGGAGTGTTTCGATTTTGCGGCGGACGCCTTAGATTTGGCGGATCGACTGCAAACCCCGATTTTGGTCCTCAGCGACCTGGAATTGGGCATGAATGAGAATTTAAGCGACCCGCTGGAGTGGGATGACAGCCGACGCTACGACCGAGGTAAGGTCTTGTCTGCCGAGCAGCTCGATGGCCTGGAAACCTTTGGCCGATATCTGGACGTAGACGGTGACGGGGTGGGCTACCGAACCCTGCCGGGAACCCACCCGGATAAAGGGGCATTCTTTACCCGGGGTACCTCCCGGGACGAATACGCCGCCTATACCGAATCGCCGGATGCGTACCAACGCAACATGGAACGTCTGCAGTTGAAGTGGCAGACCGCGCGCGGCTTGGTGCCAAAGGCGGAAATCAACGGGCGGGGTGGTCGAGTTGGCGTGTTGTATTACGGCACTACGTCGCTACCGATCCCTGAAGCGCTGGACAAATTGGCCGTGAGCGGAATTCACCTGGACACCTGCAGGGTCCGTGCATTCCCGTTTGGGGCTGAAGTAGAGGCCTTTGTCGCAGATCACGATTTGATTTTCGTGGTGGAGCAAAACCGCGACGGTCAGATGCGCACATTGCTCGTCAATGAGCTGCAAACCGATCCCGCAAAGCTGATTCCCATTCTGTACTTCGCCGGATTGTCGATTTCCGCGGACTTTATCGACGCCAGGATCAGCGAGTACTACGAAGAACACAAACTGGCCCGCCTGACCGAGGTGACATCATGACATTTGTATCGAAGCCACGGGTACATCACCCGAATCTGCCCGTCAACGAATTGGGCTTAACGCGTCGCGATTACGAAGGCTCGGTTTCCACTTTATGTGCGGGCTGTGGCCACGATTCCGTCAGTGCCGCCATCGTGCAGGCCTGCGCCGAGTTGTCCTTGCCGCCTCATCGCTTTGCGAAGGTGTCCGGAATCGGTTGCTCGTCCAAAACCCCAAGCTATTTTTTGAATCGTAGCCACGGTTTCAACTCGGTACACGGTCGTATGCCCAGCGTGGCCACCGGGGCAAATCTAGCGAATCGGGATTTGATGTGTGTTGGCGTCTCCGGTGACGGCGACAGCGCCTCCATCGGCTTAGGTCAATTCGCCCACGTGGTGCGCAGACGAACGAACATGCTCTATTTGGTGGACAACAATGGCACCTACGGCCTGACTAAGGGTCAGTTTTCTGCCACCAACGACAAGGGCTCTACCAGTAAGAAGGGTGTGCCGAATCTGTACGAACCCATTGATCTGGTGAGCATGGCCCTGCAGTTGGGCGCCAGCTTCGTCGCGCGAAGTTTTTCCGGTGACAAGGGCCAACTGGTGCCACTGATTAAGGCTGCGCTCAAGCATAAGGGCATGGCCTTTATCGACGTCATCTCGCCCTGTGTCGCCTTTAACAATCACAGCGGTTCCACCAAGAGTTTTGAATTTGTTCGTGAGCATGCGAGTAGCGCGGTGAATGCGGATCTGATTTTTGGCCAGCCAGAAATTACCGCGGACTACGCCGAGGGGACACAGGAAAATATTGCCATGCCCGATGGCAGCACGCTGCAACTCTACAAAATTGATGCGAACTACGATCCTCATGATCGAATCGGCGCAATGACCTACGTGCAAAAAATGCAGGAGCAAGGTCAGGTGGCCACCGGCCTGCTGTACGTTGACCCCGAAGCGCTTGAGTGCCATGACATCATGGAAACCACCACCCGGCCCTTAAACGAGCTGACGGAAGAGACGCTCTGTCCGGGGAGCGAGGTGCTCGCAGGCATCAATCAAAGTTATCGCTAGCGCTCCGGACACCCGCTCTTTTGTAGGATCGGTCGTTACTTGGTGGTAGAATGCGGCGCCGCCGAAACCTGCGCCTGCCGTGCCGTGCTATTGGCATCAGTCGGCTGTTGGTCTCTGAGATTCACCTCTGAGTAATAAAGGAGAAACCGTGCCTCTATCGAAACTAGATGACTACTTCCCCGATTGGAAAGAACGCGAAGCCTTGGCCGAAGCGATGATTCCCCTGATCGGCAAACTCTATCGCGAGAACATTGTTGTCTATTGTTTTGGGCGAGCTCTCTATAACCAGAGCGTTACACAACTGATGAAAACCCACCGCTACGTGCGGCAGGTTGCCCAGAATGAGCTGTCTGAATTCGAGACCTTTCCGATCTTGCAGGCGATTTCCGGCCTGGACCTCGGCCCTTGCCACATTGATCTTGGGAAGCTGGCCATCAAGTACATGGACGATGCGGTCTCGGCCGAGACAAGTCCTGAAGAGTTTGCTGCCAAGGAGTGCCAAAGTGTTATTGGCTCGTCTGCAGCACCGATCGCGTCGCCCCAGGATGTAGTGCTTTACGGGTTTGGGCGTATAGGTCGTCTTCTCGCACGATTGCTGATTGAAAAAACAGGCAGTGGCAGCCAGCTGCGACTGCGTGCCATCGTGGTACGCAAGGCCAGTGAGGATGACTTGATCAAGCGCGCGAGCCTGCTGCGCCGAGATTCGGTACACGGCAGTTTTCAGGGCACCATTCGGGTCGATGAAGAAAACCAGTGCATTATCGCGAACGGTAACGTGATTCGCGTGATCTACGCCCCCAGCCCCGATCAGGTGGACTACGAGTCCTATGGCATTCATAACGCCCTGATCATTGATAATACGGGTGCGTGGCGTGATATGGATGGCCTGTCAGAACACCTCAAATCGAAAGGTGCAGGCAAGGTGGTTCTGACCGCACCGGGCAAGGGCGAGGTGAAGAACATCATTTCCGGCATCAATACCAACGAGATCGCTGAGAGCGACCGGGTGTTGGCAGCGGGCAGCTGTACCACCAACGCCATCGTGCCCGTACTCAAGGCCATAAACGATCAGTACGGTATTGAGTGCGGTCACATGGAAACCGTGCACGCATACACCAACGACCAAAATTTAATCGACAATTACCACAAGAAGAACCGTCGTGGGCGTGGTGCGCCATTGAACATGGTGATTACGGAAACCGGCGCATCGTCCGCCGTGGTCAAACTGCTGCCCGAATTGGAAGGGAAGCTCACGGGCAACGCCATTCGGGTACCGACCCCCAACGTGTCTCTGGTGATCTTGAATCTGACATTGGAAAAAGCGGGAACCGAAGACGAGGTGCGCGAATTCCTGCGTTCAGCGGCCTTACACAGCAGTTTGCAGCGTCAAATTGACTTCACCACCTCTCCCGAAATCGTGTCATCCGACTTGGTTGGTAATCGCCACGCCTGCATCGTCGATGGTGAGGCTATTATTGCCAAGGACAATCGTGTGGTGCTTTACGTGTGGTACGACAACGAATTTGGTTACGCCTGTCAGGTGGTGCGCGTGGCGCAAAAGTTATCGGGTATTCGTTATCCGCTGATTCCCGAGGACGTCGTGAAGATGGGATTTTAGAGCGTAGTGACTGCTCTCGTTAGAACTCGTATCGCACCGTCACCCACGGGTGACCCTCATGTGGGTACGGCCTACATGGCGTTGTTCAACTGGGCCTTTGCCCGTCATCACGGCGGGCAATTTGTGCTGCGGATCGAAGACACGGATCAGGCGCGCAGCACTGCGGCTTCTGAAGAGGCGATATTTGATGCGCTGGGATGGCTCGGGCTGGATTGGGACGAAGGTCCCAATGTCGGGGGGGCTCACGGCCCTTACCGCCAAAGCGAGCGCAAGGCGATATACGCGACCCATGTTGAATCACTGCTGCAGAAGCAGCACGCGTTCCATTGCTTTTGCTCTAAGGAACGCTTGGATGCCGTGCGCTCGGAGCAGCAGGCGAACAAACAAACCACCCGCTACGACGGGCATTGCAGCGCCCTAAGTACCGATGAGGTTGCCTTACGCATCGCCGCTGGCGAGACACACGTCATTCGTATGCGGGTACCGGAAGAGGGCGACTGTACATTTACGGATCGTCTGCGCGGGGAAATCAGTATCCCTTATGCACAAATCGACATGCAGGTGCTGGTGAAAGCCGACGGTATGCCCACCTATCACTTGGCGGTGGTGGTGGACGATCATCTGATGGAGATCACGCATATTCTGCGAGGCGAGGAATGGCTGAACTCGGTGCCCAAACACCAACTGCTGTACCAGTACTTCGATTGGCCCATGCCCGAGTTGATCCATCTGCCGCTGTTGCGTAACCCGGATCAGAGCAAACTGTCCAAACGCAAAAACCCCACCAGCGTCACCTATTACCGTGACATGGGTTATCTGCCGGAAGCCTTGGTGAATTACCTGAGTTTGATGGGCTGGTCCATGCCCAACGAAGAGGAAATTTTTTCGCGCCAAGAAATGGTCGAGGCCTTTGACGTGGACCGTATGACCACCGGCGGCCCGATTTTCGACCAGACCAAGTTGAGCTGGCTCAATGGTCAATATCTGCGGCGCTTGGATGCGTCTGAGTATGCCCAGCGCATACAGGACTGGATGTTGAATACGACTAAGCTGGAGCAGCTCATTCCCATGGTACAAGAGCGGGCCGAACGTTTGTCCGACTTGCTGCCCTTGGTGAATTATCTGCTCGGGAACTTACCGGAACTGAGGGACGAACATTTCGAGCACAAGTCCATGGAGCGTGGTGATGTGCTGAAGGTGTTGCACCACACTCTTGCTGCCTTTGACGAGATGCGCGACTGGCAGCGGGACGAGTTATTTGCTCTGTGTCAGGGCTTGGCCCAGGCCATGGAACTGAAGTTTCGTGACTTTTTGTTCCCCTTGTTTATCGCAACGAGCGGCAGGGCGGTATCGCTACCGCTCTTTGATTCCTGGATGTTTTTGGGCGCGGATTTGAGCCGGGCGAGACTCCGATCGGCGCTAGAATTCGTCGGTGCGTCAAAAAAAGAACGTAAGCGTCTGGATAAAGAATACCAAGCGATCAAGGCAGTAATTGACAGTGCGGCGGTGCCTACCTAATATGCGCGCTCCCTCGGTCGTCGCTCTTCGACAGGACGCATGGCCAAGACGCAGCGGGTTCGCTGGATTCGCGCGGCACAGGGTTTTGGGGCTATAGCTCAGCTGGGAGAGCGCCTGCGTGGCACGCAGGAGGTCGGCGGTTCGATCCCGCCTAGCTCCACCAATTCTTCATGCTCAGAACCTGCCATCGGACTCCTTTTGTCACGACGCCTGTGATACCGCGCCGAAGCGTGTATCGAAATGCGCAGTACGTCGCAAAAAACCAAACCGGACGTCAGCACGCCTCGACCGGCCCAACGTCTCGTGCAAGCATCAATTCATGCATCGCCTCTATTCTCGCCGCGCTATTCGGCTGCTCAAGCCGGCCCCTTGGCGGAACTGTCGCCAGCCTTCGCCTATCAAATCTTGGTTCCACTGCTGCTCATTGTTTTGGGATTTGGGTCGATCCCTCGAGAGCGTGAAGCAAAGACCGACTACCTGCTTTACGCGGCGTCTGTTACCGCGACGGATTTGTGGTTGGGCAAGACCCTTGCCTTGGCCAGCGCAGGGCTGCTGAGCCTTGCGCCCTTGGTCTTAGGGTTGGTCATTGCTTGGGGGGGTGGTGCGAGCTTGACCGCCGCCGCCTATCTATTCATCGGTTACGCAATCTATCTTCTGAGCTGGGTGTTTTTGATCTCCGCATTGTCTGCCGTGGTTGCCACTGCAGCGGCTTCGTTTTCGATGCTGTTGGCCTATTGGGTCGCGCTCTGTGTGGTTATTCCGCCCGTTGCGGGCGCTGTGGCGGTGGCATCGTCACCCGTCGATGGCAAGGTCGCGTCAGATTTTGCGGTAAGCCGTGCCCTGCGTGTGACTGGCGATGGGCATAATGCGGCAGATCCGGCTTTTGCGACGTTACGGGCACAGTTGCTTGAACAATATGAGGTGTCCGACGTCGCCGATTTACCCATCAACATTCGTGGTGTTGTCGCCCAAGTTTCGGAATCAAGACAGAGCGAGGTATTAAATGCCTTTACAGATAAAAGGATGACCAAGGAATCAGCCCAGTCCCAAGTCGTGGGCTGGTTTGGCCTGCTGTCGCCGGCCTTAGCGTTGAAGAATTTTTCAGTGATCACCGCAGGAACCGATCTACGGCAATATCATCGCTTCTTACGTGAGGCTGAAGGGGTGCGATACGACTTTGTACAAAAGCTGAACGCCCTGCACATCGAAGAACTCGTCTACAGCGACGATATCCAACGCAGCAATAGCCCAGAGGCCGAACGCCGCACACGACTCAATGCAGCCAACTGGCGAATGCTGGAAAATGTTTCATCCCTGCCTAGGTCCGCATCGACACGTCTTTTGGAGGGCTTCCCACATGTGCTGATCATGCTGGCTTGGTGTGCATTCATGGCGTGGGTCGGGGTGCGCAATATGAAGAAGGGCGTTAACGATGTTAGATGAGCTACGTCGTGAATTGAGATTCGCCTGGGGCGAGGCCGCGTTTCGGTGGACGATGTTGTTTGCCTTGGTTTTTTCGGCTTTCTCTGTGGTTGTGGGCGTGAAGGCGTCTGCCCATCAGCAAGCACTGCTGGACTCACTAATCGACACCAGTATGGGAGCTCAGGATTGGACCCTGGAAGGCAGAACCGACATTGGTGACATTGCTTACAACGTCTTTCACCTCACCTACGATCCGCCGTCCCCTCTGGCGTTTGCTGCGTTAGGACTGCGGGACGAGCTGCCGTGGAAACATCGGCTTCGCATGTTGGCCTTGGAGGGCCAGATTCATGAAACGGATGCCGGGAATCCGGAATTGTCCGCGTTGGGTCAATTAGATTTCGCCTACCTCGCGAGCGTGCTTCTGCCGCTCTTTGTTATCGGTGTGCTGTTTGATCTCGATGCAAGAGAGCGTCGGGCCGGACGTTACGAACTGCTTTGCGTCACCAGCGTGTTTGGCTCGCGTCTGTTCCTGCTAAAGGCTGTCGTTCGAGGCGTGGTGCTGTTTTGCGCACTGGGCCTGCCGTTTTTGCTTGTAGCGGTTGCCAGCGGGGTTGCCATCGCCACTACTCTGCTCGTGCTGGGTATCGTGCTGCTGCACATTATTTTTTGGGTAGTGATGTGTCGCTTGATAACGACTCGGAGACTTGATGGCGTGACAGCGGCACTGAGTTTGTTGAGTCTTTGGATCCTCTTGACCATCGCCGTGCCCGTAGGGGCCAAGGTCGGTATCGAGGGCACCATCGCCGTACCAAGCGGAGGCGAGATCTTGCTAACCCAGCGGGAAACCGTGAACGATGCGTGGGACCTGCCCAAGGCCGCAACCATGGAACCTTTTTTGGCCGTGCATCCAGAATGGGCCGACTACGCCGAACTTGATCGGCCCTTTGAGTGGAAGTGGTACTACGCCTTTCAACAGGTTGGGGATCAGGCGGTACAGCCGCTCACGACCGCACTGTATGCTGGCATGACCGCCCGCGACTTGGCCATGGCAAAGGCCGCGATATTGTCGCCTGCGCTGCTGTCGGAGCGGGCGCTGATGAGCCTTGCCGAAACCGATGTTTTGCAGCATTTACGGTACGTTGAGTGCGTCCGAGATTTTCATGCACGCCTGCGGCACTTTTACTATCCGTTGTTGTTTGGTGAGAAAGCGTTCTCCGAAGAAGCCATGGCGCAGCTACCTCGATTCCAACCCTGTACCAATTAAAGATCTGTCTGCAGGAAGTGCTGTCGGCAAGCTCTCTGTCACGGAGAACGCTAGCGACGCGCCCTGGGAATGTGAGTGTATTCACTGATTGCCTTGGAAGTGACCGCGAAAAGGAATCCCGCCGCCACTAACGCAACGATAAACACCGGCGTTAAGTCAGGAAAACAGTCTTCACTCTCCGTGGCGTCAATACCTCTTAGCGAACGGGGTATCAGCCAATAGGCTCCTACCGACCACGGATTGCAATGATACGAAGTGTCGAGGTTTGCCTATCCT
>JBELHZ010000093.1:0-5795 GCA_042091155.1 Gammaproteobacteria bacterium | reverse complement strand
ATGGTCGTGGTCTATGTATGAACCCGACAAATTGATGGAAAAACTGATCGCCCAGGCGACGGTTGCACAGCGCACGGTGCTTGGCTTTCCAGCGCCGGGGCACGAATATTGGACCGCTCATACCTTGGCCGCAGTGGAGGCGCGATATCGAGCATTCGGTATCGATCTGACGGAATATCACAAAGCTCTCTGAGATGAAGCGCGTATCGGCTGCCGGCTTGAATCAGTGATGCAATTTATCGCCAATCGGGCATGCTTTACCTTTTGCACAGTACGGAGCATCGATGAGTTTCACCACATTAACTTGGGGCGTAAAAGCCAGTTTCAGAAACTACGTTGAGGCATCGGAAGGGTCGATCACAGCAACCGATGGCGCGACCCAGGCAGAGGATGGCACCTTCATCTTTGCCGCCGAGCCTGGTGGCGATTTAGCCATCGCAGCCGACGGCAGTGCCTCAGGCGCCATGCATTTTCAGGGCACAGTCACCTTTGAAGCTCACGGAGGCATGCTCAAATCCACGCTCAAGGAATTGGCCATAGAGGCTGGCGAGGACGGGCTTGTACTGACCGTACTTGATGGACCAATGAACAAACGTCGCTGCGCGGTTGCCGAACTGGATCTGATTGAGGGCGGTTCGGGTGATACGGTGACCATGAGTTCCAAGATCACGATGGACGGCATGTACCAAATTGCCGACAACTACCCGCCGGGCACTCAGTTAGATGACTTGGTGTTAAGCTAGGTTCCCTCACGTTCTATCGGACGAACCAGAACAGCGCACTTACTCGGTTAGGGGCGGCAACAGATAGGCATCAAGTACGCCCAACGGACCCAGCACCCGTTCCACTGCGGCGCGGTCGCTTGACGACAAGCTTTCGATTTCACCAGCGATGTGACGACGGCTGACTTCACTGTATTTGAGCGAGCGCATTCGCACCGGGCCGTCACCCAAGTCTACCTCACACCACTTGTCACCCGCCGCCAACGCTTCGCGAGAGACCCTGAGAAATCGATGGTAGTTGTCGCGCATGTGCTCGAAAAATGGCGTCAAAGTATCGGGCAAGGCATCGTCTGCCAGGTATCGGCCCTCGTTTGAACGAGCGTCAAAAATGCGATCCATGTAATCGAGCATAGCCGGCGCGCTGCCCTCAATCCAACTGCGCGGTTCTGGATCCGCGGCTATGTGGGCTTTGAAGAGCCCGGCGAAGGTGAAGTCTCCAAGGCTGGCACGATCACCCAACAGAAATTGGTGACTACCATAGTGCTCTGCCGCATGGGCCATAAGCTGTTCAAAATCGCGCCGAACATGCGCCGCCTGATCTGGGCCACAGCCCCGATTCGCGCAGGCCTTCAGCCCAAAATTGTCTCGTACAAACAAGATTCGCTCTGCCGCTTTCACCCGCTCGTCTTCGGTCAAACCCTCCGCCATCGTTTTGCCGATGGCGTTAGCATAAAACCCAATGGCAACATGATCGATGTTGTGTGGATAACACCAGCGGCTGCTGATGGCGTAGCGGCCAAACCACTCATCCGCCCAATCCTCCAACAAGTGGGCGGCAATACGCTGCACAGGGCTGCTTGGCATAATCGGTCGGTCAGGATACTTGGTATTCAGCATCAGACCGATAGGCGTGGAGTCGTGTATGAACCATCCTTCGGGCGTCTCGAGGCCCGGGATAAAATGCGTTCCCAGACGCGCTTCTACGTGCGGGCCGGCATCCTGCGTCTTCAGTCTGAACTCATAGTCCACACCAAGATAGTTAAGCATTGCCTGCAGCTTGCGCGTGAACAAGCTGTGCTCGCCGCCCCACATCACATACTTTCCGTCGAACATGACTAGCTCCGATAAGTGATAAAAGAGTTGTCCGCATTGCGAGATTTTTACACCGAACTCATGGGATTGTCGCGATGAATCGTTGGCGCCATGGAAAACGCGGCGGTAGTTGCCGGGCGTTGGGGTTAGTCCTTCGGCGCTCGGGGCCATCGGTCAAGATGCACCTGAATCAGTTCGATCAGCGTGCCATCTGGGTCCCTGCAGATCGCCACGTCCGCCATCCGTTTTGTGCATGCAGTCGGTGGCCCGAGGAACTCGACGCCTTGCGCCACCAAATCACGATAGTCTGCCTGCACGTCTTCCGACACTAGGCACAGGCGCACGATTCCCAGATCTTGGTTTTGCAGGGGATCATGTGCGCCAGAGACTGGAAACTCCGCCAGATCAAGCTTCGGCAGACCTTTGCCCAATTGCATGATGCAAGCTCGGCCTCTAGTGTTTGGCGCAATATTCAGCACCTGAGCAGTAGTTGCAGGCACGACTGCCGATTCGTCAGCCTCTAAACCCAAGTAGGGAATACCGGGGAGGAATATGTCGAAACCGAGCCGCTTGTAGAAAGCAATTGAAAGATCTAGGTCGGAGACATTGACGTTGATATGTCCCCATCTAAAGCGCTCACTCACGTATTACCTCCCATGATGGGCGAAGGGGCCACGCTCCCTCGCCGTTTGTGTCTGTCCCTTGGCAACCCGCTGATTGGCTTACCAACTGTCTCGAAAAATCACGCTGTTTTCCGCCCTGTTTTCTCGATAAAGAAAAAACGCTAGGCCGCCAATCATTGTCAAAACCACCCACGGCAGAACATCGTATTGAGCTCGTTGAATCATAATCACAGCCCCGAAAAATACGGTGAAGTTGCAGAAAACCAGCATTGGCGCCACCGACGATAACGGCCGTTTACGCCTGAGAAAGTTCACGCTGAAAAACGCCAGCGTCGCAAATGTGGCACACCGTATGACAAGAAAGTTGGTCGCAACTGGCTCATTGGTAAGCGACATGTTGTAGAGCAGCACGTTAATCCCTACCAAGGGTGCGCACGCAGTCAAGCCCAAGGCTAGAGCTAAGCCACCGACAAATAGACGTGTACCTAAATCCATTCAGGATCATCCGGTCAGAACAATTGACGTCAGCATCTCAAATACGGCCGCGTTTTAACATTGCCGAATAAGCGCTATTTGTCTCAATAAAGAGCTGCACATGCGGTACCACTATCAGCGCTGTCAATCGATTTTTGGCAGTCTAACGTAGCCCCTTACGGTCAAATCTCTGCGCAGGAAATCGGCTTTTCACCTCGAATGGTCGCTCGATAGCCGAGTCGTTTCTCAGGAAAATAGTCGAATGCCGCAAAGTGCTGCACACAGCGGTTATCCCAAAACACCACGGTACCCGGCTGCCAATTGACTCGACACTGGATGTTTGCCGAATAGGCGACATGATCATAGAGCAACTGCAGCAGCGCGTGACTTTCACGCCGGTTTAGTCCAATAATCCGGCTAACAAAGCCAACGTTGACGTACAGAGCTTTGCGGCCCGTGTCGGGATGTATGCGAACGACCGGGTGAATCGCCGATGGTAACTCTTCAAGTTTTTTTGCCCCGCTAACGTAAAGATAATGCCCAATCGGATCGTGCTTTGCGCTCAACGTCTCGACAAAGGCCTGCATTGCCGGCGATAGGGACTCGTAAGCCGCATACATATTAGCAAATAGCGTATCGCCTCCTGCCCTCGGTACCACCTCCATTCGCAGCATAGACAGGCCTGGCGGCTCACTCTCGCTTGAAACATCCGAATGCCACCCCTCGCCTGCGGCGTGCTTGGAGTTTTCGTCAGCCATGATCCGAATGAGTTCTTGCGGGATCTCGCTAGGATTGGTGGGTCTGGTGAGGGGTTCGCCAAGACGATGAGCAAAATCCGCCTGTTCCTGTAATGACATCACCTGATCTCGGGCGACCACAATACCTCGCTCCGAAGCGAGTTGTTGAAGCGCGCTGATCTGGCCATCACTGAGGCTAGTCAACTGTATGTCGGACGCGAGTTCAGACCCCAATCCCGGCGTAATGTGTTGATGAGCTAACATGTCTGTCTTCCTGTTTTCCGAAGGGTGCACCACTGGGTTCAGAACCCAATAGACCAGCGAAATTACCTCGCAGACCGACCGTGGTTACGCGCGAACTCCATGCGGCGTTAGAGCGCGCTTCCGCGCTCTAACACACCTGTGTTTGACGGTCTTACCACGCCGCGCTGTACATGGCCTCAAAACCCGCCTGATCAACCGGGCGAGGATTCGTCATGTTGACCGGATCAGCCATCGCATCCTCGAGAAGGACACTCAGCAAGTCGCCTTCACCACCCAAATCAGTGATCGAGCGCTCGATGCCTATGTCACTGCGCAACTGAAGCACTGCGTCAATTGCGCCCGCGCCGGTCGCAGGACCTGAGGGCGCAAGAATACGCGCGACGTCAGCGTACTTTTCTTCGCGAACAGACATGTTGTATTCCATCACATGAGGCAACATCGTCGCGAGGGTTTGTCCATGCGCGGCGTTCAGTCTGGCCGAAATAGCGTGTCCAGTACCATGTGCGGATCCCAGACCCGTCACGTTAAACGCCTGTGCCGCCATGGCCGATCCGAGCAACATTTGCGAGCGCGCCTCAATGTCTTGACCGTCCGCCACAACCTTTCGCAGGTTACCCGCAACTTTGCGAATGGCCTCAATCGCAATCGTGTCCGAATACGCATTTGCACCAATTGAAACGAAGGCCTCAACCGCGTGGGTGAGCACATCAAACCCACAGGTGGCGGTTGGATAGGTTGGCAGACCGACCGTCAGATCCGGATCGAGCACAGAGAATGCGGGCGTAATGCTTGGATGCATCACATAGGTCTTGCGACCCAGTCGGGTATTGGTGATCACACACGCACTGTTTGTTTCGGATCCTGTGCCAGCGGTTGTGGGAACCGCGATAACCGGGGCAGCGGCGGGCGTCGGCTGGGAGCCTTGCATCGCTTCGACCGTACCCGGATTGGAGGCAAGCAGCGCAATCGATTTTCCACAGTCCATGGAAGATCCACCACCAATCGGCACGACAACGGCATCGCCAAGCTCTTTGAGCCTTGCTGCGCCAGCTTCGACGTTTAAATCGGTCGGATTGGGCTCAACGCCGTCAAACACTTCAACCGATAAATTTGCAGCGCGAAGCGCTTCCAAAATTGGTTCAAGTACGCCACTCGCTGCCAGATTTTTGTCGGTCACGATCAAAGCCGCACTCTTACCCAGCGCTTGAATGTGATTGTTTAAGTCTTTGGCCGCACCTCTATTGAACACAATTGTTGGTAATGGGCGGACAGTAAAGTTCTCATTTGAAAGCAATGTAAGGACTCCTTTTACTCGTTACGGTTTAGATGTTAGGTCAAAAATCGCTCAGGTTGATAGGGCAACGACGAATGATGCAGGACGATACGCAGTCTACCTACCTCATCCTTTTTGTAACCCCAGCTTTTGTCCACCTGGGTGATGTTCCCGTTTTTGTCGGTAAACGTCACCCAACCCATCCACATGGCGACGTCACCCTGAACAAAACTGGCAGCCGTTTCTGAAACAACGGAACGCCAGCCTTTGATGCCAAACCCACTATCCCCCCGGGTATTCGGCGCTGTGGCCCACGAAATATGCAAGCGCACCCTCTCGCGTGATTCGAAAGGTCTGTTCGCCGCTGGCTAAGGTTGGCTTGAAAAGAACCTGTCCAAGCTCATAACCGTAGACTGCATCAAGCGCGCCGTTAGCAGCCATTCTGGCGGCATCGACGCCTTTGTCTTCAAACGCTTTGGAGATCGCAATCAACGCGTTGCCCCACGTTTGCCTTGCATCGGCAAGTTCTTGTTCGGTTATCTCTGTCGTCATCTTTTCACCCATAACAAAACTTATGGAACAATAGCAGGCAATAATGGGCAGGCACTAT
>JBELHZ010000092.1:0-5866 GCA_042091155.1 Gammaproteobacteria bacterium | reverse complement strand
AAAATTTGTACGGTGACGTGATCAGCGATCTGTGCGCTGGCTTGGTTGGTGGCCTCGGTGTCGTGCCCGGCGCGAATATCGGAGAGGATTTGTCAATTTTCGAGGCCGTGCACGGTAGTGCACCGGATATTGCCGGCCGCAATATCGCAAACCCGCTGGCGTTGCTGATGTCCTCGGTCATGATGCTGAACTTTCTGGCAGAAAAACGTCAGATGCCAGCGTTAGCTGACAGCGCTGAGCGGATTCGCCGTGCCTACGATGCATGCTTAATTCACGGAGAAAAAACTCAGGATTTGGGCGGCGATTTGGGCACTGCAGAATTTGCTGACGCGGTGATCGCACGCTTTTAATCGGCCACCAAGATTTCGGCATTGGAAGGCAAATTGCCCATGGTCGCAGAGACACGGAGCGTTTTGATGAGGGATAACGCCTCATCCTAGACAATACGAACCGTCTCGCATAGCATCATGCCAAAGCGTAGGGGCAGGGCAGCTATGAAAGTGAGAGTGAATGAGGTCGAGCATCACGTGGCAGCCGACTGGCGCGATGAAACGTTGCTTACCGTTCTGCGCGAGCACCTTGGTCTAGCGGGGACAAAGTTTAGCTGCGGTATCGGTCAATGCGGAGCGTGCGTAGTGCACGTCGATGGTTCCGCAATAAACAGTTGTCTGATTTCGATCGCAGATGTTGAGAACAAAAACATACTGACCATCGAGGGGCTCGCGAGCGGCGACGGCAGTTTGCACCCTTTGCAGCAAGCTTGGATTGATGAAAACGTGCCTCAGTGTGGCTTCTGTCAGTCCGGCCAGATCATGCAGGCACTGGCGTTGGTTGGCGATAAGCCCGATCCAACCGATGCGGATATCGACAGCGTCATGAGCGGCAATCTGTGTCGATGTGGCACCTATGACCGTATCCGCAAGTCCATCAAGAAGGCGGCCCTCGTCATGCGGAGTACTTCGTAATGGTCTCCATATCTCGCCGTAATTTTTTGATCGCGACGGGTTGGGTGGCGGCTGGCGTGACCGGAGTGTACGCACTGAGTAAACACGCCGTCGCCGTTGCTCCAACGATCATTTTTCCTGACGAAACCTCTGGCGCAGCTTGGGTGCAAATCCGTCCTGGCGGTGTCTGCCATATGTTTTTTCCAAGAGTTGATATGGGGCAGAACGCGAACACCGGTCTGGCGCAAATTGTGGCTGAAGAACTGAACATCGACGTCGAAGACATTCAGGGTGTGCAGCCATCTACCAGTGATGTACCACCGCTGGCGGTTACTGCAGGCAGCATGTCATTGACCGCATTTTCGCGTCCCTTGGCCATTGCCGCTGCGACGTTGCGTGAAGGCTTGAGAGATCGCGCCGCCGCCAAGCTTGGCGAACCGGTGGCTGCTGTGCTCGATGATGTCGGCGGCTTTCAAACGTCTGACCGGCGCAAAGTAAGCTATGCCGATTTAGTCGATGACACGGGTTTGGTGATCGAACGTGAATCCGATCAGGCAGTACCTGCGCTTTATGCTTTTGACAGTGGGCGTCAGAAAACACAGGTAGGGCACCCCAAATGTCCCTTGGGCATTCGAGACCTCGTAACCGGTGGCCGTGTCTATACCGCCGATGTTCCGATGACAGGGGTTTTGTACGGTCGTGCTGTGCAACCGCCGGTCCGCAGCGCACAGATTGCGTCCTTGGACACCTCGGGTGTCGCGGAGGTTCGGGGCGTTGTGACCTTGGTTGAGGAGGGCGACTTCGTCGGAGTGGTGTGTACCACACCGAGTGCTGTGGACAAGGCTATTGCGCAGATCCAGGTGACTTGGGATCTGCAGCAACCGATAACCGAAGAAGAAATTAGCCGCCTAATCGATGTCGATGGGAAAATGGCCGCCGGTGATTTAGAACATATTCTTCAGGACAAGGCCCATCGACGGAATGCCGATTGGTCTGTTGATCTGCGTTTTGATGTACAGGTGCAGACCCATGCCGCCCAAGAACCCAGAGCGGCCATTGCGCGTTTTAATGATGCAGGCGCAGATCATCGTCTGGAAATCTGGACCGGCACTCAGGATCCCTTTGGTATGCAGCGCTTCGCGTCTATGGATACTGGGCTTTCTGAATCAGATGTGGTGATTTACCCCCAGCGTCTTGGTGGCGGTTTTGGCGGGCGCGAGCATTATGAAGTGGAGCGAGATGCGGTGAGGCTTGCCCGAGCGGTGGGGCGCCCGGTGAAAGTTCAGTGGACTCGGGCTGACGAATTTATGGCCAGCCGCAGCCGGCCCGCGTCAGCGCATCGAATAAGAATTGCGAGCGACGATCAGGGTAACCTAACGGACTGGTGGTACGGCTATGTGACGGGCCACGTGGTGTTTGCCCGGGAACGGCTGCCGGGCTGGCTGTTGCCCGTTGCACGCCTGTCCGACGATTCTGGTGTGGTGAAGGGTGCCATCGCTCCTTACCAGGCACCGCATCAGCGTGTGGAATGCGAAGACGTTGATCTGCCAATAGATCTCGGTGTTTGGCGTTCGTTGAACGGTGCGTCCGCTATCTTTGCCATTGAATCCGCCATGGATGAACTGGCGGTACTGCAGGGCAAGGAGCCGGTAGCCTTTAAGATTGCGCAAATGCAGGGCGAGCAGCCTCGCTTGGCCCATTGCTTAGCCACAGCGCGCAAGCTGAGCGCGAAACGGCGCCTGCCTGAAGCCGCCGGTTACGGTCGAGGCTTTGCTTGCGGCATATACGACGGCCGATGTTTTGTGGCGGTC
Source organism: Gammaproteobacteria bacterium (assembly GCA_042091155.1). GTDB lineage: Bacteria > Pseudomonadota > Gammaproteobacteria > Pseudomonadales > Azotimanducaceae > UBA4421. The sequence continues at coordinate 3,111 of JBELHZ010000092.1, read as the reverse complement.
AGTGCCGATGTTTTTGTGGATGAGGTGAATCAGCGGATTAATGTCCTGCACCTATGCTGTGCTCAGGACGTGGGCATGGCCGTCAATCCGGACCAGCTTCGCGCGCAGATTGAAAGTAATCTGGTGTGGAGTATTGGCATGGCGCTGCTCGAACGTTTCGAGGTCGCCGACAATACCATTCAAAGTTCGAACTTTGACAACTACACCATTGCTCGGATGAGAAACATGCCGACTCTCGATATTGACATTATCGATCAGCCGAACTTGCCGCCAGCGGGTGCTGGCGAGGTTGCCCTCGTAGCAGGCCCGCCAGCTATTGCTAATGCGATTCGCGACGCCAGTGGTTTTCGCGCCCTGAGCCTGCCCATTCGCTTTGCAGATATCTAACCGCAGCGCAAAGACGGCAGTCGCGCTGGGTGAGGACAAACGACACTGATGGTTTAAATCAACGGAGACCCGATATGACTTTTAGGCGTTCACTCTTACCAATTCTGTTAACAATAACATCGCTGGTCGTGGCTCTTTCCGCCGTGCCAGCAAAGGCTGAGACCGGAAAGGTCTACCACACCGTGGTGTTTTGGCTGAAAGCCGATACGCCCAGCGGGGTGGTTGAGGAAATCACCCGATCCGTCAAGGCCCTTGAGAATTTGTCGATGGTGGAGTCTGTTGTGGTTGGTACACCGGTCATGAGCGAGCGCGAAGTTGTTGATGACAGCTTTGGCGTGGCATTTACCATGACCTTCAAAGACGAAGCGGCGCTTGCTGCTTACGGCGAGGATCCTGAGCACAAAAGATCCAGCGAATTTACATTGCAGTATGTGACACGCGGCGTGATTTACGACTACAGGGCACCCTAGCGTCGGCGTTTCAATCGGGCGTTTTAGGGCGTGTTCTGTCAAAGCGTCTCGTGAGGTGAGATGATCCGACCCTAAGTCTCAACAGTGGCAGACATGCAACAAAAAGCAAACGTCAAACGTCGAAACTCGAACTCTCATGAAGCGATTCTTGATGCAACTGTAAAGTTGCTGGGCTCCTCGGGTTACATCGATTTTTCCATTGAAAAAGTCGCCAGTCAGGCCGGCGTGGGGAAGCAGACAATTTATCGCTGGTGGCCTTCTCGTGCTGATCTGGTTCTCGAGGTATGGCGGGATCGCCTGTTACCACCCTTGGCACCCTACGACGGCACAAGCCCCTTACAGGGCTATCTGGAAAAATCATTGTTCTCCTTTGGCCAAATCCTTAGCCGAGCCGATAGCCGACAGGCAGCCATCTGCGTTCTGGCGGAAGCGCACCGCGACCCGCAGTTGTACAAGCGTATGGAAGAGGCGGTCTATGCGCCCCGTATTAAGCTGATTGCAGACGCATTCCGCCGGGCTCAAGACGAGAATCTGTTTCCCGCCCATTTCGATATCGACCTTCTGATCGATGCTCTGTACGGCGCGGTTTGGTACAAGGTCCTTATTCGCTTCGAAAAAGTGAGTAAGGGCTACATCAAGACGCTTGTGAATCAAGTGCTCTCTCAGGCGTAACGCCATCCAGGCTTAACGAGATTACGGTGAGACTCTCGCAAAAGTAGAGGCTTTCAGGCCCCCAAGAAAGAGTGTTACGCTTTAAACAATACGAACCGTATCGTTTCATTTAGGGCGCTCAGGGCGAAATGGACGGACGTCATAAAGGCTGGCTAAAGGAGTAGGACATGTCGGGTTCTTTTAATCATCGATCGACCGCTGATGAGGTGCTGGATGGAATGGACCTCACGGGGAAGCGAGCGTTGGTGACCGGTGGCGCCTCAGGCATTGGGGTAGAGACCGTTCGAGCGTTGGCATCCAAGGGCGCTGAAGTTGTGATTGCGGCCCGTAACACGCAGCAGGCCGAAGCGGCGAGAGCATCCATCGTCGCGTCCACCGGCAATCACGATATCAGCATCGTGGTGCTGGATCTGGGATCCCTGGCGAAGGTCGAAGCGGCAGCAACCGAATGCCTGCAGCGTTTCGATCGTCTGGACATCCTCATGAACAACGCGGGGGTCATGGCTTGTCCGCTCGCCCAGACCGAAGACGGTTTGGAGCTTCAGTTTGGCTCAAATCACATAGGTCACTTTTATTTCACTAAGTGTTTGATGCCTTTGCTTTTGGCGGGTGGACCTTCGCGTGTGGTATCGCTTACCTCTATGGCGCACCGGATGTCGCCGGTGGTCTTTGATGATATCCAGTATGCCAAGCGTGCATACGACAAATGGCAGGCGTATGGCCAGTCAAAAACGGCAAATGCGTTGTTTGCAGTTGGCCTGAATGCCCGATTTTCAGATCGCGGCGTAGAGGCCTTTTCCGTTCACCCGGGTGCGATTGCGACACCAATAGGGCGGCATCTGGCGGCGGAAGAAATTGAACAACTCGTTAAGGACAACGCGACGTCTGCAACCAACCCGGAAGACGCTGATCAGGGCGGTATCAAAACCGTTGCGCAAGGAGCAGCTACCTCTGTTTATGCCGCAACTGCGCTGGAGTTGTCCGGTATGGGCGGCGCTTACCTTGAAAATTGCGGCGTCGCTGACGTGGTCCCCGATGACCCTAGTTTCCGAGGTGGTGTGCGTGACTATGCGGTTGATGTTGAGCAAGCAGACCGCCTGTGGAATGTGTCAGAATCGATGGTAAGCCAGCTATTGGGGAGTTGATTTGATGGCAGCGCAAAATAAACCGCTTGCGGGCGTTAAAGTCATTGATCTGACGCAAATTTATCAGGGACCGTATGCTGCCTTTTTGTTTGCTCAGGCCGGTGCAGACGTTATCAAGGTGGAGCCGTTGGCCGGTGAACGTCTGCGTGGCGCCGGTGGTGCGAAAACACCGCTGTCCTTCGCCATGCTCAATTCAAACAAGAGAAGCATCACCCTGAATCTTCGCGATGAAGAGGGAAAGAAACTGCTGCGCGAGTTGGTCAAAGACGCTGATGTTTTGCTGGAAAATTACGCGCCGGGCGTCATGGATCGGCTGGGTGTGGGTTGGGAGGCACTGAAGGACATTAATCCCACGCTGATTTACGGCTCGGGTACCGGCTATGGCTTATCCGGCCCTGATCGAGATCTGCTTGCCATGGATCACACGATTCAAGCAG
>JBELHZ010000091.1:0-5937 GCA_042091155.1 Gammaproteobacteria bacterium | reverse complement strand
GGCTTGAGCATTCACGCAACATTTACCCGTGCGCACGTTGAAAATCAGGTGCGCAAAGGACTGAACCTTGGAACCCACGTCAACAATGCCTGACATGATTTGGAACGACTCGCCAGACGACAAGGTTTCTTGATAGGTGCGACGAAATTCCACCACGGCACCACCCACTTTACCGTCGGCATGGCGCTCGGGAAAAATGGCGCCCCACAGATGGGGCATGGAATCCGAGATCCGCCCCATGCAGTGATAAGGCAAAAGCAGGCCGTCGCCTGAACACTCGTCCTGCTCGACGACGCCGGCGCCAATGGTGCGAAAACCCAACTGGGTTGCCTGGGCCACCGACAGATCGTGCAGATCAAGATTCTGTTGAATTCCGCGACCCCATGCGTGAGCAACGGCATCGGGACTTACTGGGTCAGGCAAGGTTTGCAGTCGAGAGACCAGCGTGTCATGGGCAAAGTCGCAGAGCATGGAACAGGCTACCGTTCCGGTCGCTTCGTTGCGCAGCTCCACCACAACCTGAAAGTCATCACTGACCACGGCACTGAAATAGCCGCCCAAGGGCGCCGCAATACGAGACTCCGCCTGAAAGCGTATGTGCTGACGACGGATGATTCGCGGCAGGTCTGCCACCTCCGCCACGCCAATGCAGCCATTGGACAACAGCCCACTGAGCAGGGTTTGATAAAGCTTTTGCTCGCAAAAGCGTACGTTTAAGTGATCGTTCTCATCGCATTCCCAACGATTGACGCTGCCACGGTAGGTCAGCTGCATAGTAAATCCTTACTGCTCGAGCGCTCGTCTGAGCGCAGATTAAAGCCCGGTGAGCAGTATGATAAAGACTGCGGGGACAACCACAAAGCGCATTAGCCGAGACCACACCCAAAACCACTGGCCGTTGGTGAAGTTCAATTCATCTTCGCTAATCCTCAGGGGCATCCGCCACGCCACCAACGTCGCGATCAGAAGCCCACCCACGGGTAACATGACCTGATTCGGCACGTACTCCACCCAAAACGCGATGGGCTGTTCCATCACCTCATACGATGACCAACTGCTGAAGGTCAGCGCACTGATCACAGAAAACGGGAACAGTGTACCAAACGTAACCACGGTGGCTCTGGGCCGACTCAGTCCCAATCGCTCCGCCACGTAACCTGTAACCGGCTCTGAGAGACCGACAATGGATGTAATGGCTGCAACGCAGAGCAACAAAAAGAACACGACGCCTACGATGGCCCCGCCGTCCATCCGGGCAAAGGCCACGGGTAAGGTTTGAAAAATGAGTCCGGTGCCAGCGCCAACATCCAGACCGTTGTGAAACACCATGGGAAAAATGACGAGCCCGGCCAACAAGGCCACGACGGTATCCGCCGCCACAATAATCATGGCAGATTGCGCAATGGAAACGCTCTTGGGCAGATAGGCGCCAAACATCATCATGCCGGCCATGGCCACGCCGATGGAGAAGAAGGCCTGAGACAACGCCGCCAGAAAAGTGCCGCCATCAACCTTGGAAAAGTCTGGCGTGAACAGATACTCAAGCGCTGCGGGCATACCGCCAACAAATACGTTGAACACCATAAGCAACACCAGCAGCGCGAACAGCATGGGCATCAGTATTTTCACCGCACGTTCGATACCCTGTTGCACCCCAGACGCGATAATTGTGCCCGCCATGAGCAAGGCCACGCCACTCCAAGAAATCAGCGTCAGCGGATCCGCCAGCAAGGCGTCAAAGGCGACTTGGGCCGTCGCCGCGGACGGCGCCAGCATGTCGCCCGTGACTGCCTTATAGAAGTAATACAGCACCCAACCCGCTACGACGGCATAGGACATCAAGATGCCGAATGCCGTGAGCACCGTAAGATTTCCCACCAAGGACCAGCGCGCCGTCAGCCCCGTCTCGGCGGTCACGGCAGCAATGGCAAAGGGAGGCGAGCTAGCCCCGCGACGTCCCAACAAAAATTCCGCCATCAAAATCGGCACGCCAATACCAAGGGCACAGAGTAAATAGATCAGGACAAAGGCCGAGCCACCGTTTTCACCGGTGACGTAGGGAAAGCGCCAGATATTGCCCAGTCCGACGGCAAAGCCGACGGAGGCCAAAATAAATCCGCTTTTTGAACCCCACGTGCTTGTCCCTGCCGCCATCTATCGCCCCTGAAACTCGGGAGCGCGTTTTTCAACGAAGGCCTGCGCCGCGTTCTTATGATCTTCGGTGGTAAAACAGCGCGCCATGCCAGCGGCTTCGCGATCAAGGGCTTGGCTTAAAGTGCCGGTGTAGGCCGCATTCAGATTACCCTTCATGTAACCCAAGGCCACGGTAGGCATGGATGCCAATTGGGCCGCTGTTGCGATCACCAACGCCTCGTAGCCCGCCGCGTCCGCGACTTGGCTCACCAACCCGTAATCATGGGCTTGTTGTCCCGTGATCACCGGCGCCGTGAACAACAGCTCTCGGGCTTTCGCCTGTCCTACCAAGTACGGTAGAAAATAGGAGATGCCGTAATCACCCGACAAGCCAACCTTGGCAAAGGCCGTAGTCATTTTCGCGGTATCTAGGGCAATCCGCAGATCGCAGGCCAAGGCCAGAGAAAGTCCCGCTCCTGCCGCAGCGCCCGGAATGGCCGCCAGGGTTGGTTTGGCGAATTCGTGCAACATTTTGGCGACTTCGAACCCCCCACGCAGACCAGCCGTGCGCTCTTCTTGGCTGGGCGCATGACCACCACTACTGCTGCCAGAGGCAAATCCTTTTACGTCGCCACCGGCACAGAATGCGCCACCGGCTCCGGTCAAGACGATGCAGCGCACCGCTGGGTCCTGAGCCAAACGCGGCAGTGCTTCAAGCAAGCCTTGGATCATCTCTCCGGTCATCGCGTTCCGCGCATCCGGACGGTTCATGGTTAGGGTGGTCACACCATCCGCATAGGTCTCAATTAACTGTACTTGCTCGCTCATGTCTTGGCTGCCCTGTGTTATTTTTGTGGCCCAGATGCTACCCCCGCACCAACCTACGTGCCAGACCTCTCCGACGTCGGTTGGCGCGTTCCCTGCCGTTGGGCCCCCCAATAGACGAACCCGCCCAAGGTGATGAGCGCCAAGGCCATCAAGCCCTCCACCGGCCGCTCTGTCACCAAATAGATAAGAGTCCATAAAATGATGACGGAGTACACCACCATGGGCAGCGGGTACCAAGGCATGGTGAAGGGCCTGGGCAAGTCCGGCTCCCGGGCCCGCAAAATCAAAACACCGATCACTGTGACCAGAGAATTCAGTGCCAGCAAGGCACCGGAAAAAACGATGATCTGCTCGAAGCTGGAGGTGATGATGAGCAGCAGTGTCAGCGAGATCTGAACCCCCACCGCTACTGCAGGTACACCACTCACAGTGGTGCGAGACAGTACGTTCAATACACGAAAATCTTCGCCCATAACCTGAAGCGCTCTTGGACCGGCAAGCAACATCGCACTGACCGTTGAAACCAAGAGAATGCCCAACATCCCGCCGATAAGCGCCGCGCCGGTCTGGCCGAAGGCGTAATCTGCAACCACATAGCCAATCTCAATTTTCCCCGCCATGGCTTCCATCGGTGCAACGCTCAAAAACGTCACATGCAGGGCTAGGTACAACAGCGTTACCGCAGCCGTCCCGAAGATCAAAATGCGGGGCAAATTCTTGGCGGGATTGTCCACCTCGCCACTGAGATAAGTCGCCGCATTCCAGCCGGTGTAGGCATAATTCACGTAAATCAGGGCCACGGCGAAACCACCAGTACCAATCAAGGCCAGATCTGTCGTTTCTGGCAGCCAGTCGACGGTTTGCAGGGCTTCGACCTGCCACCAGGCCAGCGCCATAAAGAGCAAGATCAGCACAATTTTGATACCGGTAAACACTTGCTGGAAGGCACTGGAGCCACTGCGACTACCCAGGTGTATGGCGCCAATACCGGTGACCAGTAGCACGCTGGTAGCCACCACGTGCAAATCCGGAAAAACCGACCTCAAGTACGTGGCCGCGGTGATCGCTGCGGCGGCAGTCGGCGCAGAAAATCCCACCGTGACGGATATCCAACCGGAAACGAAGCCAACCCCAGGGTGGTAGATACGGCTGAGAAAATTGTATTCCCCGCCAGAACGAGGCAGCGCGGCTCCAAGCTCGGCATAGCAAAGAGCACCGCACAGAGCGACGACACCACCGATCAACCACAACAGGAGGATGACCCCAGCGTGTTGAATGTCTAAGAGCTGAAAACCCAAGCTGGTGAACACCCCGGTGCCAACCATGTTGGCAATCACCAGGGTGATGGCCGTGCGCTGACTAAACTTCTGATTCGATTGACTCATTTGAGCTCACTGTTGGTAACTGACGCGGCGATATCATTTTCAATTCTTCGCTGGGGTTGAGGAATCATCTTCCGCCATACTGGCGGACTGTTGCCCTGTTGAGTGAATGATATATGCCAACCACTGCTTTCGATAACGCAATGATATTGCGGCCAGCTGTCTCAGACGATGAATCTCAGATCATAGCCCTGATGCCCTATCTCGCGGACTTCGCCATTCCGACAAGGCGTCAACCCGAACACCTCTGGTCTGGAGATGCTGAGATGGCTCGAGCCATTCTGGCGGGGCAAACCGATTCGTCCTTTATCGACGTCGCTGCCGATGACAACGGCAACATTGCGGGACTGATTATGGTGAGTATGCGGGAAGAAATGCTCAGCCACGATCCCAGCGCACACCTGGAAGCGATTGTGGTCGACCCGCGAGCACGAGGCTGCGGTCTGGGTAAGCGCCTGATGCAGCACTGTGAAGCACGAGTGCGAGAACTGGGTGCAAGCTCCCTCACCCTGCACGTATTTCAATCCAACGAACGAGCGAGAGCGTTGTACGCCGGGGAAGACTTTGATGAGGAACTGATCCGAGCGATTAAATGGCTGGATTAGGTGCGCGCTTCTGCGACCACTTCATATGCGATCCGATGCGTCGCTGATCCCTCTTGAGCTTACCGGGCGCAAAACCGAATTTAGATTTGAAAGCCTTGGAGAAGTGCGAAGCGCTGCTGAAACCTACACGTAACGCGACAGCCTCTATCGAGATTTTTTCGTGACTTGCCGACATGAGAAGCTGTTGGGCCACATTCAGACGTTCGGACAGAATTCTCTCACGCAAACTCAATTCGTCACTTGCAAACAGCTTGTAAAGATAGCGCGATGAAATTCCCGCAGCCTCAGCGATTAACAGGCGAGATAACGGTGGGTTCTCTGGCCGGTCGCCTACGCTCTAAGAACACACTGATAACTGCGACTCGAAATCAAGATTTGATATTTTGAATGACCGCAGAATTTGCCTCGCTCATCGCTGCATTCATTTCTTTCAGCGAGCTTTGCGCTTCGCGGACAATGCTCACGCTATCTCTGAAGTAGGTATTACTGTCTTCGGCTTGCGTTTTAACTAAGTCCGCTTGAGCTTCAAGATTACGCTGGGGCGCTGAATGCTTCGTCGTTGCGATCATTTCAGTGGTCGATGCCGTAACTTGCCCTGTAGCCTGCATAATTTGATTCATAGAAGTAGTCTGGCTGTTGATCGCCATCGCCTGCTGAGACGCTATTTGAGCCGCCGCAGGGTCCGAACCACCGCCCAGCGCAAGTGTCGCGGAACTGGCGTATACGGCCTTGAAGGCATTCTGAGGGATCTATTTCACCGTGAAGACGACAGCCGAAGTATTAATGTCGGATGGATAAATGCCCAGCAAGGCAGGCGTATTCAAAATTGTTCGAGAGCGGTCATGAGACCGCTCATCGCACTAAGCTCTTTGTCTAGCGTTTTTTTGAAGGAGATGTCCCATCTTAATCTACTCGGTAGTTACCCGGTCTTTTATCGAAAAACGCTTCAATGGCTTCGTGATGATCTGGTTCCGCATGACAAATCGCTT
>JBELHZ010000090.1:0-5939 GCA_042091155.1 Gammaproteobacteria bacterium | reverse complement strand
AAATTCTCTGTGGTCAAAGCCCTGCAGGCCATGGAGCGTGCCCATGTTGTGATCCTAGTGATTGACGCTTCAGAAGGGTTGGTGGAACAAGATCTGCACGTGCTGGAATACGCGCTGGAGGCCGGAGCCGGCATGGTGATCGCCGTCAACAAATGGGACGGCCTAGAACAAGTTCAGCGCGACAAGGTGAAAAAAGCCTTGGATCGGCGTTTGAATTTTGTGCCTTGGGTGCCGTTAGCCACGATCTCAGCACTGCACGGCAGTGGTGTGGGCAAGTTATTGGGTCGAGTGGAGCAGGTGTACAAAGTAGGCCTGTTTGATGTGTCGACCTCTTTGCTGACACGTCTGGTGCGCAATATGGCCGCCGCGCATCCAACGCCGTCGGTGCGAGGCCGTGCGATCAAGATCAAGGTAGCCACGCGAGCGGGTTCGCATCCGCCGCGCATCGTCGTGCACGGCAATCAGCTCGGTTCGCTGCCTGCCAGCTACCGGCGGTTTCTGGAAAACGGATTTCGCGAAGCACTGAACTTGGTGGGCAATCCGGTCAAACTCGAGTTGCGCGACTCGGAAAATCCCTTTGCCGGTAAGCGCAATGTCCTGACACAGCGCCAGGTCGATCGGCGCAAGCGCAGCATCAAGCATCGCAAGAAGTCTAAGAAGTAGAGTTAGTCTGCTTCGCCCGGGGCAAGCACGCTCATCATGCGTTGGGGATCGACTCGGTAGCCGTTTAGGCTCACGGACCAATGCAGATGAGGGCCGGTGACACGCCCAGTAGCGCCGACCAGACCAATGACCTGTCCTTGTTGTACCGTCTCGCCTTCGTTCACTAGAGGCTCACTGAGATGGCAGTACATGGTGATCAAACCCTGACCGTGATCCAAGAAAATGGTTTTGCCGTTGTAGTACAGGTGATCCACGAGTGTCACCTCGGCATCGGCTGGTGCGCGAATTTCGGCACCGGTAGGCGCAGCGATGTCCAATCCGCTGTGGGGATTGCGAGGCTCGCCATTAAAAAACCTGCGATGACCAAACAGGCTGCTCACCGGGCCTTCAAGGGGACGAAGAAAGCCGTTTTGTGGTGGTGTTCTGTCCGAGAACGTCAAGTATAGGGCGCGTTGGCGACTGCTTTCTCGCCTGATACGTGCCAACTGCTCCGGATTCGGATTGACCATCTCGCGGTTTTTCAGCGTGATGTGTTGTTCTGAGTAGGCTTTATCACTGACCTCGAAGGCATGGGAACGTGTCTGATCGTCGAGCCGGTAGGTGATGTCAGCGGGTCCCAACGGCTGGCTCAAGGGCAGACCCACCAAGGCTTCCGCACCTCGGATCAGTACCGGGCGGGTATTGAACCGCAGGTCAGTGGCGCCATCGGGCAGGGACCAACGGTAGATGCCGCCGGGTACTGCAGTGGGCGATGGGCTAGCGGCGGGCTCACTGGCCATTAACCCGCTGGAGGCGAGTAGCAAGACGCCAAGTAGCAGGCCGATGACCGGTAACGGATGGGCTGGTGAGTGCCTGTGGATCATTGCTCTTCCGTTGGCTGTGATTGGGTATCGTTCAGCAGCTTTCCCGGCGCCGTGTCGAGGATCTCGGCAGTGAATCGTCCGTCCTGCATCTGGCCGGAGATCTCCTGGCCCACAGTTAATGTGGCAGCCTGGGAAATGACAGATCCCGTGGGATCTCTCAATACCGTATAGCCACGGGCAAGAGTTGGCAGCGGGCTGAGGCTTTCCAGCATGCGAGCGGATGCAACCATGCGCTGCTCGCGCTGACCGAGTGTCCGTCGCATGACCTGCTGCAAGCGCCTGTGAGCAGCACTGACCTTGTCACCAAGACTCCTCATCAGGCGATCTGGTCGCTGTAGATCCAGTCTGTTCGCGGTGCCACGCATCTGCATCTGGCGCTGCTCAACGCTTGCCGTCGCTGCCCGGGATAGCCGTGTGTTCAACTCGTCAAGGCGTTGGGATGCTTGCTCGCAATAGCGTGCGGGGTTGATTAAACCCAGGGTGACATTCTGTACCGACAGACGCTTTTCACGCAGTCGGGCCACCAGCACCATCCGCAGTCGGTGCAACTGACTCAGGAATGCCTGCTCTAGTTCTTGGCCATCTGGGGCAATCAGTTCTGCCGCAGCCGACGGGGTGGGGGCCCGCAGGTCTGCAACAAAGTCGCTGATCGACACATCAATTTCATGACCGATAGCTGACACGACGGGTATCTCAATGTCTGCGATCGCCCGGGCAATGGATTCCGCGTTGAAGACCCAAAGGTCTTCCATCGACCCACCGCCCCGGGTGAGCAAAATAAGGTCCGGCTGCAAGGCTGCCGCGCGGCCAAGGGCAGATAGGATCTCCTGTTCCGCCTCGTTGCCCTGCACTGACGTGGGCACTACGGTCACCGCGAGGGCGGGAAATCGACGACGCCAAACCGACAGAGCGTCTTTGAGTGCCGCACCGGTAGGTGATGTGACCACGGCAACATGCCGAGGCATATCCGGTAAGGGGCGCTTACGTTGTTGTTCGAAGAGACCCTCGGCGTTCAGCTGGCGCTTCAGAGCATCAAAGGCCGCCCTCAGCGCGCCTTCGCCGGCGGGCTCCATATGTTCAACGATGATTTGAAATTCGCCCCGACCCTCATAGAGGCTGACACGACCGCGCAGCAGAACCTGCTGCCCGTTGGCCGGCTGCATGCGCGCGCGCCGGTTGGCATTGGCGAACATTGCACAGCGAACCTGTGCATCGTTGTCCTTCAGCGTGAAATACCAGTGACCTGAGCCAGGTCTGGCGAAACTCGACAGTTCGCCGCTGACCCAGATCTGGTTAAAGCGCTGCTCAATGGTCATGCGTGCCTGACGGTTGAGCTGGCTAACGGACAGCACTTGGCGTTCTGCCGTGGCGTCTGGGTTGATGGGAAAACGATTAGACATAACGTCGCTGGCCAAGATTCGCTGTGAGACTGAAGGCCAAATCATTTCGTGTTTGGGCTGACAAGACAATAGCTGGAACGGTTATGAGCTAAGAGATAACCGTAGATTTACTTCTGAGGTGACCGCCGTTAAAATACGGCTTTTGCGGGGCAACTAATGCTGAGAATTGCCAACGAAGCACTGACATTCGATGACGTGCTACTCCTGCCTGCTTTCTCCAACACCCTTCCCTCCCAAGTCACGCTTAAATCCCAGCTGACGAAGAATATCGCGCTGAACATTCCGCTGCTGTCCTCTGCCATGGACACGGTAACCGAGGCTCGGTTGGCCATCGCCATCGCCCAAGAGGGTGGCATTGGTATCGTGCACAAAAACATGACCATTGAGCAGCAGGCTCGAGAAGTGCGTGCGGTGAAAAAATACGAGTCCGGCATCATTCGAGATCCGGTGAGTATTCATCCTGAAGCCTCTCTCAAAGAGCTGTATTCGTTGACCCAAGAACACGGCATCTCCGGGGTACCCGTCGTCTCCCAAGGCAAGCTGGCGGGCATTATTACCAGCCGCGATTTGCGCTTTGAGAGTCGAACCGATGTCTTGGTGAACGATGTGATGACGCCACGAGAACGCTTGGTAACCGCCCTAGAGGGAACCGACTTTGAGCAGATCACGACGTTGTTGCACGATCACAAACTTGAGAAAGTGCTGTTGATCAACGAAGCCGACGAGTTAACCGGCATGATCACAGTAAAAGACATCGTCAAAGCTCAGGCCTACCCGATGGCCTGTAAAGACGCCCAGGGTCAGTTGCGAGTGGGTGCCAGCGTTGGCACCGGTGAAGACACAGAAGCACGGATATCTGGGTTGGTCGAAGCCGGCGTAGACGTGGTGGTGGTGGATACGGCTCATGGGCACAGCCAAGGTGTCTTGGATCAGGTGGCTTGGATCAAGCAGCACTATCCGAGCTTGGACGTGATTGGTGGCAATGTGGCCACTAAGACCGGCGCACAGGCTCTCATTGATGCAGGCGCAGATGCGGTAAAAGTGGGCATTGGCCCCGGATCCATTTGTACCACGCGGATCGTTGCCGGTGTGGGCGTACCTCAAATAACCGCCATCTCTGAGGCGGCTGAGGCTGCCATCGCTGCTGGTGTACCGGTGATTGCCGATGGTGGTATCCGTTATTCCGGTGACATTGCCAAGGCGATCGTTGCAGGCGCGAGTGCGATTATGGTGGGCAGTTTGTTGGCCGGCACCGATGAATCGCCCGGCGAGGTTGAGCTGTATCAGGGTCGGACCTATAAATCGTATCGTGGGATGGGATCTCTCGGTGCCATGGATCAGCAGCACGGTTCCAGTGATCGCTACTTCCAAGAAGTCGGCGGCGACGGCCGCAAGTTAGTCCCTGAGGGCGTGGAAGGTCGCGTCGCCTACAAAGGAGCAATGGGCCCTATCGTGCATCAGTTGATGGGCGGGCTGCGGGCTTCCATGGGATATACCGGCAGCGTGGACATCGACACCATGCGCACCCAGCCGGAATTCGTTCGGGTCAGCAGTGCAGCGATGGTGGAATCCCATGTGCACGACGTCACCATTACCCGAGAGGCGCCGAATTATCCGGTCAGCTGAGGGTTAACGGCGGCGCTCCAAACGTTATCGATCAAGCAGCCGGTTCCATAGAGCAGGCCGCACAGACACGCATAAACCGATTAAGAAGGAAGCCAGTGCATGCAGAGCACGCTTAGAGACATTCACGCCCAGCGGCTACTGATTCTGGACTTCGGTTCCCAATACACCCAACTCATCGCCCGTCGAGTGCGTGAATGCGGGGTGTACTGTGAGATTTATCCTTTCGACATTACCGATGCTGAAATCGCCGAATTTTCGCCAGCGGGGGTGATTTTGTCTGGCGGCCCCGAAACGGTAACCGAAGGCACGACGCCTCGCATTCCCCCAAGCGTGTTTCAGCTTGGCGTGCCGGTGCTGGGCATTTGTTATGGCCTGCAGGCCATGGCCGCCCAACTTGGCGGCGAAGTTGTGGCTTCGAACTTGCGTGAGTTTGGTCACGCTCAACTAGACGCCGAACAGCCGAGCAACCTGTTAGGTTCTATGTTCAGCGAGGCGGAACAGGTCAGCGTTTGGATGAGTCACGGTGATAAAGTCGCCGCGCTACCCGAAGGCTTTGTGTGCACGGCCAGTTCGGCGAATGCGCCATACGCCGCCATAGAAGACCCGACCCGACGATTTTTCGGTGTGCAGTTTCACCCGGAAGTCACCCATACCGACAACGGTGAAGCGCTGATCAATCGGTTTGCCAGAGACATTTGTGGCTGCCAAGGCGATTGGACCGCCGCGAACATTGTTGACGATGCCATCGCTGCGATACGTGCTCAAGTAGGCAGCGATAAGGTGGTGTTGGGACTGTCAGGGGGCGTCGACTCCTCAGTGGTCGCAGCGCTGCTGGCCAAGGCGATCGGCGATCAGCTGACCTGTATTTTCGTGGATAACGGTCTGCTGCGGAAAAACGAAAGCGAAGAGGTGAGAGCAGCTTTTTCCGGTGCGATGGGCGAAGGCACGCTAGCCGAACTGAACATCATGACCATCAATGCCCAGAGTGAATTCCTCGACAAGCTGGCCGGTGTGGACGATCCCGAGGCCAAGCGCAAAATCATCGGCGCAACGTTTATCGATGTCTTTGACCGAGAAGCCACAGCGCTGCAAGACGTGAACTGGTTGGCTCAGGGCACCATCTATCCAGATGTGATTGAGTCTGCGGCGTCCAAGTACGGCAAGGCCCATGTGATCAAATCTCATCACAATGTCGGAGGCCTGCCCGAGCGCATGACCCTAAAGCTGGTGGAGCCATTACGGGAGTTGTTCAAAGACGAAGTACGTAAAATTGGCCTGCATCTTGGGCTGCCTAGGTCGCTGATTTTTCGGCACCCGTTTCCCGGGCCCGGACTGGGCGTGCGGATCTTAGGAGAAATCAAGCCCAGCTACGCGGATGTGCTTCGCG
>JBELHZ010000029.1:0-31593 GCA_042091155.1 Gammaproteobacteria bacterium | reverse complement strand
CAACTCACCCATTACCGCACCGTGTTCGAGCGCCACATCATGCAGTGGGCTGATACGTATGTTGCGGCTGGTGGCGTATTGCCGGTGGGGCCAGTGCATGTCGTACAACAGCCCCAAGGATTCCTTAGTGCGCTCGTACAGAAAATCCTGTTGGCTTTGAAACGGAAAGGTCCGGCGCACGTCTACATCCCACAGATCCATCGGTGGCTTGCCTTGACGCATCCACTCCGCCAAGACTTTGCCTGCGCCGCCAGACGATTGAATACCAATAGAATTAAAGCCGCAGGCGACAAACAAATTTTCCGCTTCGGGTGTTGGGCCAAGCAGATATCGATCGTCAGGAGTAAAGCTCTCAGGCCCGTTGAAAAACAAGTTGATGCCCGCGTCGGCGAGTTCTGGAAAACGTGCGATGGCCTTATTCAGAACAGGCTCAAAGTGTGCGAAGTCATCCGGCAATGCGTCAAAACAAAAGTCCTCTGGGATTCCGTCCATGCCCCATGGCTTGGCTTCCAGTTCAAAACAGCCCAAAAGCAATTTGCCTGCATCGTATTTGTAATAGGCCTGCTCGTCTGGCACTCGCAGCGTTGGGCGCAGGGCGCTGAAGGTATCCAAGGGTTCGGTGACCAAGTAAAAGTGTTCGGCGGCGTGCAGTGGTAGATGAATATCGTGCTGTGCGGCGAATTCCCGGGACCACATGCCGCCTGCAAGCACCACCTGTTTGGCCTCGATGAGGGCACCGTCGTCGAGGTACACACCGATCACCGCATTGTGCTTTATGGCCAGGCGATCGACCTTGGTGTCTTCGAAAATACGGGCGCCGCCTTGGCGCGCGCCCTTAGCCAGCGCGAGGGTGGTGTCCACTGGGTTGGTTTGCCCGTCCCCGGAGAGCAATACCCCACCGCAGACGTCGCGGGTTTCAATGCCCGGCCAGTGCTGATGGACATGCTCGGGGCCAATGAGTTCGCAGTTCACCCCAAAGGCGTTTGCCATCGTGGCTTGGCGCTTGAGTTCCTCCAGCCGCTCGGCGTGCAGTGCCACGGTCATGGAGCCGGTTGTCTGGTAGCCGGTTTCTTGCCCGGTCTGACGCGCAAGATCGGCGAACAACTCGGCAGAGTAACGCGCCAGACGCGTCATGTTTTGCGAGGCCCGAAGCTGAGCGACAAGCCCCGCGGCATGCCACGTGGTACCGGACGTTAATTTCTTACGCTCCAGTACAATGACATCGGACACACCAAGCTGGGTCAGATGGTAGGCAACGGAACAACCAATGATGCCGCCGCCTATGACGATGACTTCGGCAGATGTGATATCGGGGCGCGACATTCAGATCTGTGCCGCGAGGGCGCGCAGTGCTCGATAGGTGGCGCCGTAGAGTGCAAGGTCCGTCGGATATGGGTGGGACGAGAGTTTGACGCAGACTAATTGCTTGCTGCGATGGATGTAGATGATTTGGCCGTGAATGCCGATGCACATGATTTCGTCGGACTCGCGGTCTGCCCATACCTGATTACGGTAGTGGCCGTTAGACAACAGGCCGCGATAGTCGCTGGCCGCGAATAACTTGCGCAGGTCGTCATTCCCCCGTCGCGTATCGCGTACCCAACTCGCCGGAAGGACTTGTTGACCGTTGAAGAAACCGTCATTTCTCAGCATTTCGCCAAATCGTGCCAAGTCTCGGGCGCAGGCGCTCATCCCGGCACCCATGTAGGGGAGACCCGTGGGGTCTACCACGACGCTGGCATCCTGTTCCGGCCCCAACGGTTGCCAGAGTCTTCGAGAAAAGAATTCACAGAAAGGCGTGCCGGTGGCGCGCTCGATCACGGCCGCACACAGATTGGTCAGTACGGTGCGGTAGTGAAAATGTTCGCCTTCTTGTTGCTCGGTTTGGCTGCGTTCTTTGCAGTACTCGACCAGGGAACCCGGTGATGAATCCGTTCGCAGATCGGGACGCCAACCGACCACGGCGGCTTCGTGCCAAAAATCATCCGTGGCCTGATCGTAGTCCTCGGAGAAGGCCACTGCTGCGGTCATGTCTAACGCACGCTGTACCGTTGTTGCGCTGAAGGCGCTGTCCGCAAGCTCGGGTAAGTAGGCGCTAACATACTTGCTGGTGTCTAGCAGACCGTCCTCGACTGCAACGCCCGCGAGCATGCCGACAAACGATTTGGACACGGAGTTCAGGAGATGGCGAGTGCTATCCTGCATGTTATTGCGATAGTCCTCGGTGACGATGACTCCCTCTTTGAGCACCAAAAACGCATCGGTAAAACTGTTGTCGAGGAAATGCTGCAGCGATTCGGTGGCACCCTTTGATACCGGATAGGTCAACTGGGACAGATCCTTCAGCGCGTACTCAAAGGCCGCTGCTGGCCCGGTACCCCGATGAACCGTTTGGGATGCGAACAGTGCCGACATATGCTGAAAACTGTGTCGGTTGTGCGGTGGTTGATTCCAATTGGCGGACGAATAGGCGTCGTTGGTCATGGTGGATTGCCTGCAAGATGAACGGATCGAGGTTGAGTCAGGGAAGGCAGTGGAGTCAAGGTTCTCTCTGGATTCTTTGTACGTGAATTGCTCTGCAAGATCAGACGGATGTGCCTAGGTGTTTTGCGAAACAGTGCTAAGGTTTCCGTTAGCCCGGATCTTGCGATATCCATAGGAGGTTTGATATGACACGACGTAACGGCCTATTCGCGGCGCTTGCTGGCATCGTCTTGATACTGGTTTTTGCCACCCCCATTGGGCCCCTGCCAGGATTTTTCATTGGCGGAAAATCCACACCGCAACCGACGGTCTGGCCGGACACATCGACGGTGGATGAGATCTTGCTCAAGGTGCCGGGAACCCTGCCTCGGGTCGTGATCATCTGGGTGGTTCAGGTGGAAGGCCAGCTGTATGTGGTCGGCAGCGGCGACAGCGGCTGGGTGCAGCGTATCGGTGAGGGCGCGCCGGTTGAAATGCGTCTTCAAGACCGCAGGTATTCGCTGAACGCGACGCCGGTTACGTCCGGATTGGAAGCCATCATCACGGCCTACACGAACAAGTACCGGCCGAACTACCCTGACATCGTTGCCGGATTCCCTTCGCCGGAAGAAAGCGAGGGCGCTTTTGGTGTGTTCCGGTTAGATCCCAGATCCGGTTAGCGCTTCGCTAAAAACAAAAGGGTCATATGAGGCACGGTAAGAGCGGCCAAGGCGAGAAATGTATAGCGCAGGGCAGAGCCGTCTAGGCTGCTGCCCAGATCCGCATCCCAGGCCACCGGGAACCACCACACAAGTCCAACGACAGAAACTAAAACAAGGGCGCTCAGGGCGTGAATACCACCCATGGATGTGCCCTCAATCCGGCGTCGCCATCGCGTCAGGTGAAAAGGACTGTGCAGGCATGCGAAGTAGCAGCCAAATGCCGCCAGTGGTCCGGCCACCCAGCACATCCCGCCGTAGCTCAGCAGAAGAACCGGTTTAGGATTCCAGCGGTTCCCGTCTGACACCCGGTCCGGCAGACAGCACAAGGCTGTTGCAGGAATCGACATCAGGCCTGTGACCTTCGTGAGCAGCGCGACTTCGGTGATTCCCGCGATCACGGCAAACAGCGGTTCCACTGTTCGGGGCGCCAACAGGCAGGGCAGCCCGACAATGGATAGCCCCCAGGCCCATTTCCGCAAGGCTCCCTGATCTGGCCAGTCCGAGTCGCCGAAGTGAAAGGCCGAGTAGGCGAGGAAGCTGCTCAAAAACCACAGCGGCAGGAGCCACCACAGCACAACGGTCATGCCGGTTAGGCCAAGATAGATGACGAGGGCGCAAGCAAAGGCCGACCCTTCGTAGCGGGCGGACAAAATGTGGTAATCGAATGCGCCATGGGGCAGTCCGGCAAGCAACAGGACGAGGCAGAGCAGTGCAACAAATGCCGGATGCCCAGTGCCGATCAAGGTGGCCAGCACGAGAACGGATGCGCTGCCACTCAGAAAAAACAAAAAGGGCTTAAGGGCGCCAAACATGTCGCATGGCCTGCAGGATAAAGGTGCCTTTTGGCAGTGCCAGCATGACTCGCAAATAGTCGGCTGGTTTCGCGTTATCCCCTAAAAAACGGGTTAACGCATCGCTGGGGACGCTCTTGAACAGGCGCAAAAATATCTCGCCAGCCCGCTGTGGGTGCTGTTCAAGAAAGCCGATAAACACCGCGTCAAACCACCGGTTTAGCCGTGATCTTGCGGCTATGGCCGTGGCCTTCGGTTCTGTGAACAAAGCGGCGACTTGGCGGCGTGCCTGAACTTGCGCATGGGGATAACAGTATCCGGTTGAGGGTTTTACGGTGTCGCTGTGCAGGCCCAGGGGAACAATACGGCTGTGCGGCCTGCGAGACAGGTCTGGCGCGTGCCGGGGCATGGGTATAACACCCGTTTCCCGATGTTTGATCTGCCAGTGACTCAGTCCGAAGCGCTCACGCAAGTAATCGGTGATTTCCGCCGCGTAGGCCGTTTCATCAAGCACGCTGGCTGAAAAGTGTGTGGTTTCAATCAGGGCATGCCGCGGACTCATGGGCAGTACATAGAAAAAGTGGATGTCTTGGGCCCCGGGAACAAAGTCCATCAAGGTCACGGTTGATGGATCAAATACGTCGGTGTCTGTCTCGATCTCCCAGCCGACAAAGTGCTGTAGCAATATGCCTTCGGGGATTGATGCGGGTCGCGTATCGAATACCCGACAGGCTTGAAATGTCTCGCGCTCGCTTTGCACCGACACACCATGTTTGTTGGGAAGAACCTGTGTTGCGCTGTCACCCAGACGCAGAGTGACGCGGTCGGACGCGGCGATTGCTGCTTGGCCAATCTCATAGAACCTAGCGCTGTCTACCCTGACGTAGGGCGTGGTGGCACTCTCGCCTACGTGGGTGTGTCCGTTGC
Source organism: Gammaproteobacteria bacterium (assembly GCA_042091155.1). GTDB lineage: Bacteria > Pseudomonadota > Gammaproteobacteria > Pseudomonadales > Azotimanducaceae > UBA4421. The sequence goes on along the minus strand of JBELHZ010000029.1, from coordinate 26,690 downwards.
AGCTGACCGTCCAGCGATGCCACCGATGGCTGATAGCCTCATCGAAGGGTGTCGCCTCGTGCTGCCAGTAGCACCATGTCTTATCTCGGCTGTAGTTGCTGCGCGGCTCAAGAATCAGTGACTGGTGTTTGTCGGCGGAACCCGGTGCATTGTGCTGGGTCAGATGATAGCCAAGGGTCAGGCCCGTCATGCCGCCGCCCAGAATGACTACGTCAAAGTCAGTGGCGTCGCTCACCGTTGCAGATCAGGCAGAGAAGCGTCGGCGATCCAGTGCCTGGTGCAGCTGCTCGCGGTGCGCAAATTTACCGATCAGCAGCGTACTGGAGCCGTTTCGCATCCGCTGGAGAAACAGTTCGGTGATCAACAGACATTTGCGTTCAGAAGACACCACCGTGCGCTCTTGCCAATAGGTTGCTTCGCTCCTCTCGACTTTCTCGCCAATGGCCTGATAGAGCCGGGCAGCCACTTTGATGGCCTGTCGAACCGTGCGTGGCAGATAGCCATAACCCAAGGCGGCGCTGGCGTAGTATTCGTCAGCAATGGCGAGGAGTTTCAGTGCGCCCTGATATGCGCTGGCGCGCTGAGCTTTGTCACCTCGAACCAAGCCGGCACAATCCACTGGCGTGGGTAGCAGATTTGCCGGCACATAAATCCGATGTCGTTCGGCGTCTTCCAAAATGTCTCGAGCGATATTGCTCATTTGCATTGCCACGCCCAGATCCACAGCGAAGGGCAGGGCCTTGGTGTCACGCACTCCAAAGACGTGGCACATCATCAGGCCAACGGTGGAGGCGACGCCGTAGGCGAACTGTACCAGTTCGTCCACATTCGCCAGCGCTCTGGGGTACTGGTCCTCAATCAAGGTATCGACGAAATCCAACAGCAAGGTCGTGGGGATTTCAAAATCACGCTGCAAACAGAGCATGTCGCTGATACCGGGGTCTTGGCTCGTTCCGCTGCAAATTTCCTCACGAATGCGGATGAGTTCGCCGTGGTTTACACCCGCCGGCGCGGCATCGGCCAAATCGTCCAGCTGGCGACAGAACGCATACAGTCTGGCCACGGCTTCGTACCGTTCCTTGGGCAAAAATTTTGCCGCCAAGGCAAAGGTTTTGGCATTGGCGGTGAAACTTGCTTTTGCCTGATCCAATTGATGATGGCTTAATTTGGACATGGCAGCGCCTGCGTTGTCTCTGCACAATCCTCTAACAGCAAGTGCTCGATGACCTTGGCTGAACTGAGTACGCCAGGTACCCCTGCTCCGGGATGCGTGCCCGCACCAACGAAGTAGAGATTGTCGAAATCTTCTGCGCGGTTGTGAAAGCGGAAGAATGCGGATTGCGTGAAGATGGGGGCAATAGAAAAACCAGCGCCCCACTGAGACTGGTATTGCTGAGCAAAATCCGTGGGATCGAAGTCAAAGCAGACCTCCAGATGGTCTCTGACGTCGGGTAGGACCTTGCTCTCTAAAATATCCAAGACGCGCTCTTTCACCTGTTGTTTAACGTCTGCCCAGTCGTCTCGCTGCAAATTAGGCACCGGTGCCAATACGTAGAAGGCGTCCTTGCCGTCCGGCGCCAGGGCAGGGTCCGTCGCCGTGGGCCGATGCAAATACAGGCTTAGGTCATCACCGACCTCGCCGCCGTCGAAGATTCGCTGCAGCAACTCCTGATAGGTGTCGCCAAAAATGATCGTATGGTGTTCAACATCCTCGTATTTTCGGTTTGTCCCGAAATACAGTACGTAAAGTCCCATGGAGTACTTCAGTCGATCAATGCGTTTGTCGGTCCAGGTTTTACGGTGTGTCGAATCGATCAAGTTTTTGTAGGTGTAGGCCGGGTCGCCATTGCAGATGACCCTGTCGGCGCTGATCGACGTGCCGTCCTCTAGGGTGACTCCGGTAGCACGACCGTCTTCGATTTGAATTTGAGCAACAGTTTGGCCGAGGCGAATATCGATGCCCTGCTCGATCATCAGCTTGCCCAGGGCCTGTACCAGCGCGCCGGTGCCGCCCCGAGGAAAATGCACTCCCCAACGACGTTCCAAGTAATGAATCAGCGAGTAGATGCTGGTGGTGGAAAACGGGTTGCCACCCACCAGCAGTGGCTGGATGCTAAAGGCTCTGCGCAGCCTCTCGTCTTTGAGGTAGCGTTTGGTGAATTGCCAAACCGTCCGGTAACAGCCCAGTCGAATCAGATCCGGTACCTGCTTGAGCATGAACCAAAATTTGTTGAAGGGTACGTGGGCCAGTTGCCCAAAGCCCACATCGAATATCTTCTCCGAGTGGGCGAGCAGTTTTTTGTAACCTTCAACATCATCAGGATTGATGCGTTCGATTTCATTCAGCGTGTCCTGGACCGTACCGCCGTAGTTCAGATGCGAACCGTCGTTAAACTCGTACCGATACCACGGTGAGACCGGAAGGATTTCGACGTAATCGGCAATATTGCGGTCAAACAGTTCGAAGAGTTCGTCGAACAAAAACGGCGCCGTGATCACCGTTGGGCCAGCGTCGAAAACAAAGCCGTCGCGGTTAAAGGTCTGAGCCCGTCCGCCCAATTGCTCTAGGCGTTCGACAACCGTAACGTCGAACCCCATCTTTCGAGCACGCAGGGCACTGGCGAGTCCGCCGAAACCGCTGCCAATGACAATGACACGTTCGCTCATACGGCTTCTACTCTTACGGCTGTTTGCTTTCGCCAAGGGCTGTAGGTCGGCATTGATTGGGTCTCACGAATGGGCTTGGTGGTGAGCTGTCCCGTGATGAAGTTTTCCACCACCAAGGCGCTGTGCGCCGCTAGAAACGCGGCTTCATAACGTGCGCTGGCTAAGGCGGTATCGAGCCAGTGCTGGCATTGGCGTATGGCCTTAGCCCTTAGACTGGCGTGGTTTACGAGCGCGTGAAACGGGTCAACCTTGGGAAACAGTGTGCTGCAGGCAGCCACCGGCGCGGTGACTACGCGATGCTGCATGTCCTCGTCAGCGGCTAGATTGCCGGGTGCTGCGTAGGGTTTGAGGTCATCAAGAATTTGGTAGGCCAATCCTAAGTGTTCGCCGCAGCGGCGGGCCGATGACGTGTCTTGGTTTTCCCAGTCGTTAAACAGCGCGGCAAATTCAAGGGGCAGTGCGATCAGGGCGCCGGTCTTGTTTATCGCGACCTCGTCGTAGAACGCCTTAAATTCGCCCTGGGTCGCATTCGTCAGCTGCAGGTGTTGGCCTGATGCGGCGCGGCTGACCGATTGAGAGAGCGCTAGGATCAATGAACCCTTTATCGGGTCAATCTGCTCGGCTTCGGCTACAGCGCGAAAGGCGGCTGCAACCAGGTGATCGCCCAGCAAAAGCGCCGCGTTGGCACCGTATTGGCGCCAGACCGTAGGCATGCCGCGTCGGCGTTCGGTCTGGTCTTGAATATCATCGTGAACGATGGAGGCCTCGTGAATCAGCTCAACCGCAGCAGCGGCGTGCACGAGGGCTTTGATGTTTGGGGTGTTCGGGGTGGCAGCAAAAAGCAATTTTGAACGAGTGCGCTTGCCCGGACTGGATAAATGATGTCGGGCTGCTTGAGACAGTGCGCCGGCGTCTTCGCCATAGCGGTGAACAGTTTGCTCAAGGGCAGTGGCTAGAAGGTGATCCTGCATAGCTTCCCCGCAATGAAGTGAAAGTTGTTGAGCCCCTAGGGCAGATAGCAGGCTTGATAGGTGGGACGATAAACGCCCACCTACCAAGACTTGGTCTGTTACGCGTTCTCGGAAGAAGACGTAGCAGCAGCCCAGATGACAACACCGAAGGCAATCTTGTTAACAAAGTCAGCAAGGTTGTAAACGATGTTCAGGCCAGCGGCACCATCAGCGCCGGCACCCAATACGTATCCGATTGGGTAAATGGCCCAACCAACGGTTACGATCAGACGCAAAGCGTTGAATGCGCTTTGGCTTGCAGCAGTACCGTGAGCGGCACTGATCTGACTGGCTTCACCCATGAAGATTTCATAGATGATGTACAACCATCCGGCCATGCCGATGATGAACGCAATCCAGTAATCCATGGCACCGACTTCACCCAGATAGCCAAAGACCAACATCACAAGTGACGCGATCAATAGCTTCCAGAACAAGGCAGCACGAACAACAGCGATAGCTGCAAGAATCAAGTAAAACTCGACGATTTGCAGTGGCACTGTGAGCAACCAGTCAACGTATCGGAATACCGTTGGACTCTGGTTGGTCTCGATCCATACCCCACGCATGTAGAAGTAGTGAATCGCAGCGATACCAGTCACCATGGCGGCGACGGTCAGTGATGTTTTCCACTTGCCTACCGCGCGGTCGCGTTCGACAGTGAAAAAGTAAGTTGCGGCTACCATAGCCGCGGAAATAATCCAGAAAGTGACGCCTACGTAATCTTTCGGGTCTAACATTCCTCTCTCCTTAACGTTAAGTTATCAATCGCCCGACGCACCCGCTTCGTGAATCTCATGAGTCCTCTTAAACCCGAGTACCAGCTCGAGCCTGCTACCGGGAAGAGACTCAACGGAGCTCCACGAACGTCAGTCAACTGCTTCATCCTTACATGTGTCGATTGTTACCACTCGACTGCGGGAAAACTGCTGCCTTTCCATTGCGTTGATTGCGCGATCCGCAACAAGTACGGAGCGCTCAATGCTGGCAAAAACGTCGCCGTCTCAGCCAAGAAATGGCGCGATCAAAGCAAAGTCAGAGTAGGGCGTGGCTCATGAATATGCCGTGAAAGTTAAAAGTCGAAGTTTTGTCGATTTTTGAATTGCCTGTGGCGAAACGAATCGCCGATTGGCCTGACGATGTTGCCGAAATATTTTTAAGGTATTGTTTTTATTAAAAAATTCTACAAATTTTGCTTGTTGGCCGCAGCTGGATTGGGTTTCAGTGCTGAAAAGGGCGAATATTTTTCTTCAACGCAAAAGTGGAGACTTAGTGAAAGTTTTAACTAAAAGTGTAGTGCAGGGAGAGACGAATGAACGCACGACGCGCAGGGAAGCGGTTGGAAGAGTCCGAGTCAGAAGGGCGACCTACGAGGTGTCGTGTTTTTTGTTGGGACTTGGGGGAGTGAGGGGGTCGCACTCAAACGTGTCTTGCCACCACCACAGCCGCCCGGGATCCCAAGTCGACGGTTTTTAACCAGAGGGACAGGGCGAGGGATGGATTGCCTTCCACACGCGCGGCAGCGTCCTTTTGGTGCATTACCTCGTCAGCACGGCACTGCTCCAGTATGTCGGTAACCGGGTTGGCTGGCAGCTCGGTTCTCAGGCGAACGATTTGTTGTTGGTAATGGGCGTCGACGAATGTTTCGACGGTTTGGATCGTCGCGTAAACCCACTGGGTACCGATCAGCGCAGGCAGCGCGCCGATGAACCAGCCAGCAGCGCGCCAGGGCCACTGCAGCCGCGAGCGCTTGGATTGGCTCAGGAGTGACTCCAGGGTCCGCAAATGTTGTCGCTCAGTGGCAAGGTGTTCTTCCGCGAAAGCTCGCAGGGCGGGGTCTGACGCGACGGCCAATATGCCCTGGTAGATCATTACGGCGCCCAGCTCGCCAGCATGGTCCGAGCGCAGTTCGGCGATGAGCCATTTTGGGTAGATGCGCGGTTCGGCGGTAAGGTTTGTGACAGTCATGGCGATCCTTCGATGAGCCGCAGAATGGTACAAAAGCCCGGGCCCCATTGTGTGCGGGTAAGTCAGCCCCGGCTTGGACATAGGGCTCGATCCTTTCGGTTTTTGGCATGAAGACCTGACTGGCGGATGCTCCCATTCCGCCGAATTACAGTTAGTATTGGGCAGGCTTGATATTTTTTGGAGGGGAACGATGGCGTCAACGAAAACAAAGTACTCGGTGTGCACGGTTTGTGATATCGGCTGCCAGCTGCGCTCGGAAGCGGTCGACGGCAAGGTGGCACGCGTTATTGCTCACGACAATCCTGCGCTGGCGCGCAACATTTGCTACAAGGGCACTGCTGTCCCGCTGATCCACAATCACGAAGATCGCCTAACCAAGCCGCTGAAGCGAGTCGGCGAGCGAGGTGAGGATCGATGGGAAGAGATTTCCTACGAACAAGCCATGGACGAGATAGCCGAAAAGCTCGGGTCGATTACCGCCAAATACGGGCCGGAGTCCTTTGCCGTTTCCACGTCTGGCTGGAACACGCAAACCACGCACAGTCTTGACCGGCGTTTTATGAATTTGCTGGGTTCACCAAACTGGATCAGCGGCGTTGCGCTGTGTGCGGGCAATACCGCTGCAGTCAACCGTCTGACCTATGGCTGGTTTCCCCAGCCAGACTTAGGTGCCACAAACTGCATCGTGTTGTTTGGCCACAATCCTCGTAAGCATTCGTGGACGCCAATCTACAATGCCATACGTGCAGCCCGTGCCCGCGGTGCGAAGGTTATCGTGCTCGATCCTCGCGTGTCGGATCAGGCGGAGCATGCGGACATTCACCTGCGTTTGAAAGCCGGCACGGACGCGGCGATGTGTTTGGGATGGCTCAAGGTGATTTTTGACGAAGGCCTGTATGACGAGGCATTTGTGAAGGACTGGTGCGTTGGTTTTGACGAATTGAAGCAGCGCGTCGATGAATATCCCTTGGCTCGGGTCGCCGAGATTACTGGCGTTGCCGAAGCAGATATTGCCGCCGCCGCGCGAATGTACGCTAACGCGGACGGTGCGGTGATTCCTTGGACACCAATAACGGATCAGCAGCTGTCGTCGACGTCTGCGATTAGATTGCACTCTATCCTGCGAGCGGTGACCGGCAATCTGGATGTGGTTGGCGGCGAAACGCTGGGTGGCTTCTCTGAAACCTACATCCCGGAATCCGAGTTGGGTCTTCACGAACGCCTGCCGGATGCGCAAAAAGAAAAGCAGCTGGGCTACGACGATCATCCGGTGTTCACCTACCGCGTCGCTGAAATGCTCAAAGAGCCGACGGAGAAAACCTGGGGCTTTCCCTATGCGGATCTTGTGATGGGCTGCCATATGGCAAACCCGACCAATGTCTTTCGCGCCATGGCGACGGAAGATCCTTATCCGATTAAGGCGTTCTTCTGTTTGGGCAACAACGCCTTGCTGAGTTATGCGAATCAGCACCAGATTCATCGGGCCATGCGCAATCAAGAGCTGATCGTATCCCACGAGATCTTCATGACCCCCACGGCGATGCTGGCGGACTACGTGTTGCCTGGCGATGTCTTTACCGAACGTGATCATGTTGCCGATGGCTGGGGGTGGGGCACCCGACTGTCTCTGTCGCAAAAGGTAGTTGACGCGCCAGAAGAGGCGAGCAGCACGTTTCAGTTCTGGACGGATTTGGCACATCGTATGGGCTTTGGCGACGAGTTTCCTTGGACGTCGCTAGAAGACATGCTGGATTATCGACTGTCCCGAGGTGGTCGCACTTTTGCCGAGTTTGAGAGCGCAACCTATATGGAACTGGCACCGCCGAAATTTCGCAAATATCGTCAAAAGGGTTTCGCCACGCCATCGGGCAAGGTCGAGCTGGCGTCCAGCGTGCTGGCGGATCTGGGTTTTGATCCCCTGCCTTATTACCGGGAACTACCCGTCCAGCCGGACGAGTTTCCTTACTTGGTGTTTACTGGGGTTCGGGAAGATCCGTTTTTCCAGACAGGTCAGCGAAACATTGAATCCCTGCGTCGCCGAATGCCAGCGCCCAACTTATTCTTGCACCCTGTGGATGCGCAAAAAGAGGGCTTCGTTGATGGAGATTGGGCCAAGCTTTCTACGCCCCAAGGTGCGGTGCTCGCCCAAATCGCTGTGCACGACACGATGAAGGAAGGTCATATCCGAGTGCCCCACGGTTGGTGGTATCCGGAACTTCGTGGCGAGGTCGATTTGGCCGGTGCCTTTATCTCCTCGGATGCCGTACTGTGTTCCGATGAGGATGAATGGCTGGATCATGAGCAGGGGGTACCTCATTTCAAAGGCTTTCCGGGCAAGCTGGAAAAAGCCGAGCAGCCAGCTCAGGTGAGCCGTACTCAACCCGGTGATTGGCGACCTGATACCGCGGTTGAGGAGCACGCGGCATCATGACCCGGCGCTCTGCCATCAGACACAAATATCTGGAGCTGCGGGCCTATGTATTTGCCCACATTGCCAATCGCATGTTCGTGAACAAGCAAACAGGCAAAGCGGACGCCGCCGAGGGTTCTAACAATGATCAGCACGCCAGCGCGCGGAAAAAAGGCTAGGCCCAACTGGTTATGAAAGTGAGGATATTGGACAACACCCTACGCCTGCGGTTGGATCGCGGGGAAGTGGATCAAATTGGTGCCGGCAGTCAAGTATTGGGCTCGACGGATTTTCCCGGCGGAGAGACATTTCGCTATACCTTGGAGCCCGCTGGCGCTGACTGCACCGCCGAGTTTTGTGATGGCGTCATCCGAATCGTGATTTCCGTTCGCGCCGCTGCGGCTTGGGCCAATGATGAGGCACAGGTCGGTATCTACGAGACACTCGCGCTACCGACGGGGAGTCTGTCGCTGTCGATCGAGAAAGATTTCGAGTGTCTGGAACCCAGAGGCGGCGAAAACCAGAGCAATCGGTTTAAGAACCCAAAAGTCTTGATGTAACGAGTTCATTGAACGGCGTCGGCCCAGCGCTGCGCCAGACTGACAAAGGAGTTTCGCGAATGAGTACCGTACCGCAGGAATTCGATCCCAATTTCATCGCCCAACAATCGTCGCCAGACCGGCAAATCTATCGAGCCGAGACCCGTTCCAAGGAACCCATGGCGTCGCTGTTGGCAAACAACCCTGAGATTTACTTTGTGCCACCCCAGCGCAGAAGTGAGTGGGGCAACTGGGAATTCAAGCCGGGCTCGTATTACGACACGACGATTGGATCAAAGCATGCCTATTGGCGTGATCAGGATCTGCCCCAGCCGAGCAAAGACATCGATCGGTTGCGTAACGACCTGCTCCGCTGGGGTTACTGCAAGGTCGAAGACGCCCTCTCGGCAGATCAGATCAAGATCATGCGCCAGCGGGTGCTAGCCCAGGCGGAAGGCGAGCGGCTCGCGGGTATTGCCCAGCGCACGCCCAGCGGTCAGAACATCAATTGCTGCGTGAACAAGGGCCGGTGTTTCGAGCTGTTCGTAGAGCAGCATCCCGACATTGCTCAAGGCGGCCCGCTGGTTGAACAATTGGTGACCGAGGCATTGGGCCCCGGTTGGATTTGCACATCGCTGATTGCCGCCATATCCCTGGAAGGTGGGGTGCCTCAAGCGCTGCATCAGGATCAAGGAAATGCATTGGATTCCCGCAGCCCGATGACGGTCAACATCCTGACCCCGATTACTGACGTGGATGAAACCAACGGGGGAACTCTGGTCATACCCGGCAGTCACCGAGTGCTTTCCGATGCAGTGCGTGAAGGCAAACCGGTTGGCAAGCTGCCGCCGGCCATCAACTTGGATGCAGCAGCCGGAACCATGGTAATTACCGATGGCAGATTGCTCCACGGTACGGGCATCAATCACACGGATAAGCCCAGAATCGTCATGCTCAACGGCATGCAAAAACCTTGGATGCGTCAGCAGGAAAATTGGATGTTGTCCGTTCGACCTGAGGTGCTGCAGCGTGCCAGTGCCAAGTTACTGCACCGCATGGGTTATCAGGCGACCACGGGTACCCAAACCAACGAGGGGCATGGGTTTGGTGCTCAGGGTATGCCGGATGAAGCGGCCGGGGCCTTGGTGGATTTCCGTTTGGCCTCAGACCTTGGCGACTACTATCGGGTTGGCGAGCTGAGTGCTGATTCAGGCGCAGAGGAGCTGAATGCACCATATACATTGCGAGACGTTGTCGGTAAGGCGCGGTCCGGGGGTGTGAGCGCACCCGTGGGTATTGGCAGTGAAGGCCTTGTTGCCGGGCGGTCAAAGACGAGGGACTAGCCAATACTGAGCGGTCGGCTTTGTCGGTACGAGATCGCTTGTCTAGAAATCCGCCGCGTTGGGGGCCTGTCCTTTCAAATGCCGTTCGCCGAAGGCTTTCATGGCCTGTAGCACCGGCCGAAGATCTTCACCGCGGCTGGTAGGGACATATTCGTATCGCGCGGGTCTGCTGTGATATTGCTTTTTCTTCAGTAACCCAACAGCCACGAGCTTTTTCAGTCGATCGGATAATAAGTTGGTCGGGATGCGCTCAGAACACTTCGAAAAGTCGGCGAAAGTTCTGCAATTGAAAATCAGAACGTCGCGCATGATCAGCAAAGTCCACTTGTCCCCTATCAGATCCAAGGATCGGGAGACGGGACAAAGCGATCGGTAATCGACAGTTTGGTGATCTGGATCAGCTTCCATTGGCTCTTCCTGAGTGACGCCACGCGCCTAGTTTAAGCGCGCCCGCCAAAATTGCACCATAAACCACCATCGAAGCCGCGATGGAATAAAAAACGCCGTCGAGTGACGCTTGTAGCGCCAGGTTTAGAATCGAAAAATCGCTGATGGAGTAGGTGAGTAGCAGCGCGCCGCCGACGGCAATAACCGAGCGTATGCTCAAGGCAATCACAGGCCACCGCATGGCCCCCGCGCCTTGAGAGCCGAAGTACAGTACGAGACCGAGTCCGTGGAGGGCAAACCAAGGCCCAACAATTTGTATGTAGCTTGTTGCTGCTGTCTGAACCAGCGGATCGCCGCTGAACAACGGAATCCACGCATTTGGGAACGCTGCCAAAACCAAGCCGATTGTCCCGGCCAATAGCGCGGCGGCCAGTCCGCCAACCCAGCCTATTTTTTCGGCGCGGTCGATGTCGCCTGCGCCGACGCTGATACCGACCAGTGACGTCATGGATGCGCCGATGCCAAACACCAAGGGAATCAACAAGAATTCAATGCGCGAACCGATGCCGTAGCCTGCCAGTGCTTGTTCGCCAAAGCGACCGACAATGGCGGTGATTAAGATGACGGTCAGCACGGTAAGAAAGGGTGACAACGCAGCGGGAAGGGCAACATTGAGGATGTCGCGAAAATGCCGCCGCTCGAAAGTTGGTCTGACCAGTCGCCACTTGATCGCCGTGTTGCCCCTGACCAGTCGAATAAGCATGACGGCGCTTAGAATCAATCCCGAGATGACCGCGGAAATGGCCGCGCCCTGAACTCCGAGTTGGGGAAAGCCCAGCGATCCGGTAATCAGCACACCCGACAGTGGCACTTGAATGAGCGCACTCAGGGCCATCATTAGGGCCGGAAACTGCATATCCCCCATGCCCCGATAAATGGCGCTAACAACACCGACGAGCCAAATAAAGGCACCGCCTGTGAAAAGAATCAGACTGTAGTCCAACGCCTGGGCCAACACGTCTCCGCTGCCACCTAGAAAAATAAGAAAAGGCGTGCCGAACACGGCAAAGAGAAGCAGCAACAGCAGGGCGCCACAAAGGGCTAAGGTCAGCGCATGCCAAATCAGCTGTTCCGCTCGAGGTATGTCGTTTGCGCCGAGCGCGCGCGCAATCGCCGAGGCAACCGCGCCGCCCATGGCTCCGCCGGACAGCGTTTGGGTCAACATCAGCAGCGGGAACACCAAGGCGATAGCGGCCAAGGATACTTTGCCGAGCGAGCCAATGAACCAGACCTCGGCCATGCTCACGCAAGCCTGTATGACGAAGGCAATACTGCTGGGCGTCGACATCTTCACAAGCAGGGGCAAGGGCGGTGCGGTCAACATCTGCTGTGAGCGATGGTCCATGAAATTCTCTGGCGATCGAGTGACTTGCATTTTTAAACTTATTACTTTAAAAATGCAAGTTATAAAGTGAAAATCGAGAATTCAGAAGGCAAAAATGAGCGGCCATCTGGCGTTGCGATCGGGTTTTGCTCGGAATTTTGCAGGAGAAGTATGTTGAGAGTGGTCCTTCTGACGGTGTTACTGGTTGTGTCTCACAGTGTTTTTGCAGACAAAGCGCTTGTGGTAGGCAGCTTCACTGATCCCGACAATGCCCGAGCCTTGGCGCTCTCACTGCAGCGAAATTCAGCGCTCAATCCCCAGGTGTTACCGTCAGCTGACCAATCGCCCGGGCTCTTTCGGGTCGTGTTGCCGCTGAGCGGTCGGTCCGTTGACGAGATGAAAGCGATTGCCCAACGCAACGGGGTGAGAGGAAGCTGGCCAATCGATTTGGCTGCTTCGTCCGTGTCGCTTCGTCCGACAGAGCGTTCACCCAAGGCCGACACAGAGGCCTTGATCGTTCAACGTGCTGCTCGCCCTTTGGCCGGGCAGCCCTCAATGTCTTCGGTGTCTGCTGAGTCACCGAGCGTTACAGACCCGGTGACCACCGTGAGACTGGACTCCTTTGGCACGGACGTCAGTATTTTGTTGCCGGGCATGGGCAACCGGGATGTTGGCGTCACCATCGACGGTCGCATAGACGAAGCGATTTGGCGCGACGTACCCGGTTACGACAACATGCTGGTGATGGACCCGGATACGCTGGTAGAACCGCGGTACAAGACCGATGTTCGGCTTTTCTATACCGACAAAGGCCTATACATCGCCGCGTTCATGGAACAGCCAAAAGACACCTTGGTATCTCGCTTATCAAGCCGCGACCAGTTCATCAATCGTGACGAATTTGGCATCACATTGGATACCTCTGGCGAAGGTCTGTACGGCTATTGGTTCGTCTCGAATTTGGGGGGCTCAGTGATGGACGGCAAAGTCGCCCCGGAGCGGCAGTTTTCCCGTGAATGGGACGGCCCCTGGCTGAGCGCAACCGCAGAAGTGGAAGGAGGTTGGAGTACCGAAATGTTCCTGCCTTGGTCGATGATGACCATGGCTACGGTAGAACGGGGCGAGCGTAAGCTGGGTTTCTGGATGATGCGCAAGGTCGCCTACTTGGACGAGCGCTGGAGTTGGCCTGCCTTACCCTTTACCTCGAAGCGGTTCATGTCAGCCCTACCGAACATGCGTACTCCCGATGTGCAGCCTAAGCAGCAAGTGTCTTTCTTTCCCTACGTGTCTGCGGCCCGAAATGAAATCACCGGTGAAGACGATTACCGGGTTGGCGCAGACGTGTCTTGGCGGCCGTCATCTAACGTACAGCTGACCGCGGCCATCAATCCGGACTTTGGTGCAGTAGAGTCCGACGACGTGGTGGTGAACCTGACAGCCTTTGAAACGTTTTTTCCAGAAAAAAGACTGTTTTTCTTGGAGGGACGCGAGGTCTTCAGTACGACCCCGCGAAGCCAGCCTCAAGGAAGCGATCCCTCCGCCGGGGGCTCACGACAAACCACGTCAACGTTCACCGGCGAGCCAACCACGCTGCTGAACACCCGTCGCATCGGTGGCGCTGCTCGGGTCGATGTGCCGGATGGTCTTGACGTGGCTGGCGTCGAACTAGGCCGACCTACGGATCTGATTGGTGCACTAAAAGTGACTGGCCAAAGCGGCGGCTTTCGCTATGGCGTCCTTGGCGCGGTGGAAGACGATGCGGTCCTGCGCGCTACGGTTTCCCAAGGTGCTAACGCCGGTCAGGAAACCTTCGTCACCGCGGAAGGGCGAGATTTTGGCGTGGCGCGCCTGCTCTATGAAGAGGCGGGAGAGGGTCGTCGCTCGATTGGTTACTTGGGCACCATGACGCGATACGCCGATCAAGACGCCATCGTTCAGGGCATTGACGGTCACTGGTTGAGTAAAACCGGGGCCTGGAAATTCGATGGTCAGGTGTTGACAAGCGATGTGGATGATTCGGTCGGCTACGGCGGTTTCACCGACCTGACCTACACACCGAGTCAAGGCGTGGCTCACGCGCTGCAGTTGGAATACTTAGACAAAAAGCTCGATGTCAGCGATCTGGGGTATATCCGACGAAACAATGTGATGGGCACAAAGTACATCTACAATTGGTCCACCGGTCGGGGTCTGAAGAACCTGCGAAGCAAAAGGCGCTCGGTGATGCTGGTGCATTCCTGGAACCTAGATGGCCGTTTGGAGCGCGCCGGCTACTTCTTCCGTAACGGCTGGATGTTCAAGAATCTGAGCGAAATCCGTACCGAAATCGATTACTTCCCAGCACGCTGGGATGATCGCAACAGCTTTGGTAACGGATCCTTTAAGACACACGATCGTATCGTCGCCGAGATCGGCTATGGCACGAACACATCAAAACCCCTGGCATTTAGCGCCTTGATTGGCGTCCGTCAGGAAGAACTGAGTGATTGGACGACTCGGGGATCGCTTGGTTTGACCTATCAACCCTCGGATCGCTTTTCTTTCGACATAGACCTCAATTATTTCGAGCGCAAAGGCTGGTTGCTGCATGACCAAGGCCCGCTGATGGCGACCTACGATGCGTCGGATTTTCAGCCGCGCTTGGGTATGGATATTTTTCTCTCCGCCAAGCAGCAGATTAGGCTGTCTCTGCAGTGGGCGGGTATTCGTGCCAAACAAGTAGGCTTCTATCAGATTCCCTCCCATGAAGGGGATTTGATGGCGATAGCGGATCCGGTGGGTGCGGGTCTGGTCGAACAAACAAACGGCGACTTTGCGGTGTCGCGACTGACGTCTCAGCTTCGTTATCGCTGGGAAATTGGGCCCCTGTCGGATCTCTTTGTGGTCTATACGCGAGGCAGTAACCTACCCGGCCGAGTAGACGAGGGATTTGGCGAGCTCTTTGACGATGCCCTCAGCGAACCCATTGTCGATCTGATTTTGCTCAAGCTACGCTACCGCTTTGGCAATTAACTAGGGCGACTGGATGGCTGTGTTGCGGAACGCGAGTGTGTGTCTGGCCTTGGTTTTGTTTTTGGGCTGTGCGGGCCCGGACGAGCCACTGACCCACAACGATCCCGATCGTTATACCCTAGCGGCCAACGTACCGTGGTCTGCGCCGGACGGTTTCGGTCTGAGTATGGACATTTATACCCCTAGGTCGGGTCAGGCGTCCTATCCGGTACTGGTCATTTTTCACGGCGGTGGTTGGCTGATCAACGACAAGTCCATCATGGATCAGGCGGCCAAGTACGTGGCGACCAATGGCAAATACGTTGTCTGCAATGTCGATTACCGGTTGCTAGGCGAACAGAGCAACACTGTGACATTAAATGAAATCGTCAATGACGCCCTTGGCGCGGTGCTTTGGATCAAGAAAAACATAGCGGGTTATGGCGGCGATCCGCAGCGGGTCGCCTTAACCGGCGACAGCGCCGGCGCACACTTAGCCGCGGCAGTCGTTAATCTCGGGCCCAATCTCAGTTCCAGCGGCTATTCCCAAGGCAATCTGGCGTTTCAACCGTCTTACTTGCCCGAGGGCATAACCGCCGAAGACGTCGCCCGTGATGACGGCATGGCTGTGCAGGCGGCGGTGTTGAGCTATGGCGTCTTCGACCTTCACGGTCGCGCCGGCAGTGGTTTTGAATCTTGGAAAAATCCTTTCTGGTATTTCGGCGGCGCGCTGCCTCGGGGTCTGTTTGGCGTCGAGTACAGCCTGCAAAGTCATCCTGAGCTGTACCGAGGGGTATCGCCAGCGCACAACATACCCGAT
The DNA here is from genome assembly GCA_042091155.1 of Gammaproteobacteria bacterium. Taxonomy (GTDB): domain Bacteria; phylum Pseudomonadota; class Gammaproteobacteria; order Pseudomonadales; family Azotimanducaceae; genus UBA4421. The sequence continues at coordinate 11,171 of JBELHZ010000029.1, read as the reverse complement.
GCCACCGAGCGTCTTCTCCCGCCGCAACTGCTCACTGTCGGCAGTGAAGACCCGTTGACTACCCCGGAATCCGTGCAGGCCTATCAAGCAGCCTTGATTGCTGCCGGACATTCGGCTCAGTACTGGGAGCATGAGGGCAGAGGGCACGCGTTCCTGGATTCTGGGTCGAATTCTTTGCTGGGTTTGAGTTTCGCGGATAACGCCCCGGAGGCATTGGACGTCATGCTCGGGTTCCTGGACGAGGTGTTTTACCGATAACCCAATGCAATGCGTCGCCGGGGGTGGTGCATAAAAGTGCGCATTGAGGTTGGGGCGCACTGAATCTGGGCGCATAGAGCGCAAAACACCGGTTATTCGACTATTTTCGGCCAACAAAGTTGGCCCGTTTATTGAATCCCAACCAGTACAGACGTTCGAGCCCAGATACGGGTAACAGCGTTTTTCGCTACCCGTAGCGTAGCGACCACAATTCACTTGGTTTCGAGCACAGAGGCTCAGACGTTATCGCGACGTCTGAGCTTTTTTTATGGAGCAAATAAATGAACGTAATTTCGCATTTGGGGTTCGCGCCCGGACTGACTGCCGTCGGTTTGGTGGCGTCCAGCTTACTGACTTTAACGGTCAGCGCATCGGCGGTTGCCGGTGTGACCGACGATGTCAGTGCAGCGATTAGTGAAGGCAAATCTTCGATGAATTTTCGCTATCGATTTGAAGGCGTCGATCAAGACGGGGTCAATGAAGACGCGGCGGCCTCAACGTTGCGGTCTCGGTATACCTTTGTTTCTGGGTCGACATCGGGTTTTTCGATGGGTTTGGAAACCGACTACGTCAGCGTGATTGGGCCTGAGGATTACAACTCGACGGTTAATGGCCGGTCAGCTTACCCAGTGGTTGCAGATCCCGATGGATTTGATTTGAATCAGGCCTACATCAAATACAACACTGGCGCGCTGGCTGCGACCTTTGGCCGACAACGGATTGCCTTGGGTGATCAGCGTTTCGTCGGTGGCGTCGCCTGGCGTCAAAACGAACAGACCTATGACGCCGCTCGATTCGTTTACAGCCCATCACAGACTCTGTCGTTAGACTACGCCTTGATCATGAACGTCAACCGAATCTTCGGGCCAGACGACGGCGCACAGCCTGCGGACTGGGAAAGCGAGAGCCATTTGCTGACCGCGACGAAAACCCTTGCAGGTGAACACAAAGTCTCAGCCTTCGCCTACCTGCTGGATTTTCAAAATGGCAACGGGCTACCGAATTCGAATGCCACCTATGGACTCAGTTATGTCGGCAGTCTGGCGGGTATAAAAGTGTCGGCAAAGGTTGCCACTCAGTCGGACTATGCGGACAACCCGATCGATTATGATGCTTCCATGTACTCAATCTCGCTGTCTAAGTCCTTCGCCGGCATCACCGGATCTGCCGGATTCGAATCTCTGGGCAGTGACGATGGGGTCATGGGCTTTCGTACTCCGTTGGCGACGCTGCACAAATTTCAGGGCACGGCAGACAAGTTTTTGGTGACCCCGGCGGGTGGTGTAGAGGACGTCTTCGTCGGTGTGGCCGGTCGAGTCGGCAAACTGAAATTGGCGGCAACTTGGCATGATTTGAGTGCAGCGGAGACGAGTGAGGACTATGGCTCAGAGCTGGATCTTGTTGCGACGCTGCCTGTCAGTAAGAAAACCAGCGTGCAGCTTAAATACGCAGATTTTCAATCCGACGGATTTGCGACGGATACCTCCAAGGTCTGGTTGACCGTTAACGTTAAACTGTAACGTCACCATTGGAATTGAAGTCATAGCGCGGCCACGTCCTACCCCAGACGTCTCAGGAAGCCTGAGGTGGGGCGTGTCGCTTAAGGAAAAATTCTCCATGCTATGATGCTCGTGAACGCCACGCAGTATCCAATTGAAAACCATGCAAGCCGCATCATCCCCTTCATATAAAGTCATGTTGGTTGACGATGTGCCAGAGCGCGCACAGTGGGTGTGCGAATTTTTATCAAAAGGCGGAATGGACGTCAGTACAGGACAGGCAGGACGCACGCTGCTCAAGCATATTTCCGATGTGGCCCCAGACATTATCTTAATAGATGTCGAATCACCGGACAGAGACATGCTGGAAAGTCTGTCCGTTTTGTCCGCCCAACAGCCCACCCCCATCGTCATGTTCTCGGAAAAACGCGGGACGGATTTCATTAATGCGGCGATCGCTGCGGGCGTTACGGCCTACATGGTTGGCGAAATTGATCCGACAAAAGTAAAGCCGATCATCGATGCCGCTATGGCTCAGTTCCAGGCGTTTCAGGGTGTGCGGAAAGCCTTGGATGATTCACAAGAGCAGCTGCGCGAGCGCAGGAATATCGAGAGAGCTAAGTTATTACTCATTCAGCAGTATGGGATGAGTGAGGAAAGCGCGCATCAATTCCTCCGAGATCAAGCCATGCAGCGACGCCTGTCTCTTGGCGAAGTGGCGGCAACGGTAATAAAAAAAATAGAAGCAGCCGATAAGTAGGGTCGATCGAAAGATGAAGAAAACCGAAATTGAAGTCGCGTACTTACCCTTGGTCGATTCGGCACCCTTTGTCGTTGCCGAGCACTTGGGGTTTTTCCGTAAAATGGGCCTGCGCGTCAATCTCCATAAGGAGGTGTCCTGGGCTATCGTGCGAGACAAACTGGCGGTGGGTTCTCGCGATGCCGCTCAAATGCTTGCGCCACTGCCGGCGATGACGACTCTGGGTGTTAGCGGCATGCGGGTACCCTTGCTGACCGGATTGGGGCTCTCCAAAAACGGTAACGGAATCACCTTGTCGATTTCCTTATGGCATCGATTGCTGAAAGCGCTGGGATTGCCGCAGGATCATCTCGTCTCGTCGACCAGCGTCAGCGATCTTGTCCGACGCGCAGTGCTGGATGCATCGGTACTGGACCGCAAATTGACCTTTGCTGTGGTGCATGGGTTTTCAACCCACGCGATTTTGCTGCGCAAATGGTTACGCAGCATGGGCCTCGATCCCGATGCTGATGTCAGCATGATCGTCGTACCACCGTCTCAGATGGTCGACAGTCTGGAAGAAGGCGTGATTGACGGCTACTGCGTAGGCGAGCCTTGGAACACGTTGGCGATCGATCAAAATCTCGGTATCGCAGCGATTTGGGGTGCCGAAATCTGGCGTGACGCGCCGGAAAAAGTACTGTGCGTTACTGAGCAATGGCATGAGGCAAACTCAAGCACTCACTTGGCCCTCAGGCTGGCGTTGTTGCGAGCCTGCGTCTGGCTGTCGGAACCCGATAATGTATTTGAGACAGCACACATTATGTCCGCCGAGCGCTACTTGAATATTGAAGAAAAGACGCTGTTACGGGCTCTGTCCGGTAGGGTGGTTCGGACTCCCTTTGGGGAGCAAGAATCCGTGGGTGGCCTGTTGTCTTTTTATGGTGCGCAGACGAATCAGCCGGGCGGTGCTAATGCGTTGGAGCTGTTAGACGGTTGCGCTGATCTGCTGGGCAGGCCTGTGGATTCGGTGCAGCGCCATTTGCTTGCAACGCGTTGTTTTCGCGATGATCTTTACCGACACACTGTCGAGGCATTACCCGGCATCAGCTAAAGCGCTGCCGGCTCCGCTGATGGGCCCAAGCAACCTTCCCATAGTCGCGCGCACCGCATTGGTGCAGTGCAGGCGCTCAAGACCCGACTCTGGTGCGTGAGACATCGCGGTTTTAACAACACTCGTCGCATCAACCCTGGTTTCGCCCCTTGTGCTGAGTACGAATCCCTAGCCTTTGGCGTTTCATGAGAAGAAATAGTCGTTTTTGAAGGGTTGGCGGGCGTGGTGCGCATATCTGGCACGTTTCTAGCATCCGTTTAAAACAGAAAGAAATGAAATGGATCACCAAAATACGCCCGGTGCTTGAAGTGTTTGGCACTCCCGGCTCCGGCAAAGGCGGTGAGCATAATTAAAAAATGGGCAAAGAAGCCCTGGCTCTCGTCACGGACGGAGGCAGGGTTTTTTTTTGCCTAATCGAAAATTGAAAGGAGAACACGGTGTTACAGCGCAGTATTTGGACGACATGTCTAAAGCTATTCCTCTTGGCCATGGGACTGACCCTGAGCTACGGGGCAAGTGCCGAGATGGGCGAGCCGGAAAAGGATGAACTCACCTTCGGTTTTATCAAACTGACCGACATGGCGCCCATTGCGGTGGCCTACGAGTTGGGCTATTTCGAAGACGAGGGATTGTTTGTCACCATTGAGGCCCAGGCAAACTGGAAGGTGTTGCTCGATGGCGTCATTGACGGCCAGCTTGACGGCGCTCATATGCTGGCCGGCCAGCCGTTGGCCGCCACCATCGGTTACGGTACCAAGGCCCATATCGTCACCCCGTTTTCGATGGATTTGAACGGTAATGGCATCACGGTTTCCAACGCGATCTGGGAGCAGATGAAGGAGTACATTCCGAAGCAGGCGGACGGTAAGCCTGTGCATCCAATCAAAGCCGACGCGTTGAAACCCGTTGTTGAGAAATACGCTGACGAGGGCGTGCCCTTCAACATGGGTATGGTGTTCCCGGTTTCCACGCACAACTACGAGCTTCGTTATTGGTTGGCTGCGGGCGGTTTGCACCCTGGATTCTATGCGCCGCTGAAAGGCGACATCAGTGGTCAGATTGATGCCGACGTTTTGCTCTCAGTTACCCCGCCACCGCAGATGCCTGCCACGCTGGAGGCCGGCACCATTTTCGGCTATTGCGTGGGCGAACCGTGGAATCAGCAAGCGGTTTTCAAAGGCATCGGTGTGCCGGTCATTACGGATTACGAAATCTGGAAGGACAACCCAGAGAAAGTGTTTGGCATGACCAAGGAATTCACCGAAAAGTACCCTAATACGACCGCGCGAGTGGTTAAGGCGCTGATTCGTGCAGCCAAATGGCTGGACGAAAACGATAACGCCAACCGGATGGCAGCGGTGGAGATATTGGCCCGCTCGGAATACGTGGGGGCCGACGCCGAAGTCATTGCAAACTCGATGACCGGTACCTTTGAATACGAGAAAGGCGACAAGCGTGAGGTCCCAGACTTCAATGTGTTCTTCCGATACAACGCAACCTATCCCTACTACTCCGATGCTATTTGGTACCTCACTCAAATGCGCCGCTGGGGTCAGATTGCCGAGCCGAAGAGCGACGACTGGTACATCGATACTGCGAAGAGCGTTTATCGAGCAGACTTGTATGCCGTGGCAGCCAAAGCGCTGATTGCGGACGGCATTATGGATGCCTCGGAGTTCCCAGATTTCGAAACAGAGTCCGGATTCAAGCCTGAGCAGACCGAGTTTTTGGATGGTGTCTCCTACGATGGATCCAAGCCGAACGAGTATTTGCGCAAGCTGATCATCGGTCTCAAGGATGACGTTCTGTGATTTTTTCGCCGCGTTTTTCACTGGCTACTGTGCGCCCTACTGGCACGCAGTGGCTGGCAAAAGTGCTCCGTGCATTGGTGTTTCCCTTTGCCGGTATCGTGGTTTTCTTAATGCTTTGGCAAGGATTGGCTCAGAGCATTACGACGTCATTGGGCCAGTTTCCTGGTCCCGCTGACGTGATGCACCAAGGCGGTGTGTTGGTTGACGAATACCACGAGCAGAAAGAAAAAGCGGCACGATTTTATGAACGACAAGACCAGCGGAACGCAAAGAAGTTGGCCGAAAATCCAGAGGCGAAGGTCAAGTGGCGAACGTATACGGGCAAGCCGACGTTTCTTGATCAAATTATCGTCAGTCTCAAGACGGTAGCCTTCGGATTTGTTATCGCCTCCGTTATTGCCATACCGCTGGGAATCGCATGCGGTCTGAGCGATACGTTCTATCAGGCAGTTAACCCGATCATACAGGTCTTCAAGCCGGTCTCGCCCTTGGCCTGGCTACCCTTGGTCACCATGGTCGTGTCGGCAACCTATGTGACCGAGGATCCGTTCTTTGCCAAGTCATTTTTAAATTCTGGTTTTACGGTGGCTCTCTGTTGCCTCTGGCCGACGGTGATCAACACCAGTGTAGGTGTAGCAAGCATCGACCGTGACCTGATCAATGTAGGTCGAGTCATCAAGCTGCCTCGTCTGACCAATATTGCAAAAATTGTTCTGCCCAGTGCGTTACCCATGGTGTTTACCGGTCTGCGGCTCTCTCTCGCCACCGGATGGATGGTATTGATCGCAGCGGAAATGCTTTCCCAGAACCCGGGTTTGGGAAAATTCATCTGGGATGAATTCCAAAACGGATCCTCAAACTCACTCAGTCGCATCATGACGGCGGTCGTCGTGATTGGTCTGATCGGATTTGTACTGGATCGCCTCATGCTTGTTTTGCAGCGCCGTTTTAGCTGGGACAAAGCGGCTGATCTTAAGTAGCACTCATTCAAGGAATCGAACACATGACTACGTTTCTAGACATCAGCCGCATCAGCAAGCGGTTCGTCACCGACGGCACCGTATTTGAAGCACTCAACGATGTGGATTTAAAAATAGCGGAAGGAGAATTCATCACTCTGATCGGCCACTCAGGCTGCGGCAAATCAACCGTTCTCAATATCTTGGCGGGGCTGCTGGACGTTACCGACGGAGGCATCTTCTTGGAGGGTTCGCAAATCTCAGAGCCCGGCCCCGATCGGGCAGTGGTCTTTCAAAATCACGCCTTAATGCCGTGGTTAGACGTATACGGCAACGTAGAGCTGGCGGTGAAAGCCGTATTCCACGGTCGCAAGAATGATCGGGAAATGGATGAGTGGATCCGTCACAACCTAGAATTGGTCAACATGACCCATGCCATGCGGAAGATGCCTAGTGAAATATCCGGCGGCATGAAGCAGCGCGTCGGTATTGCTCGCGCTCTGTCCATGCAGCCCAAGGTCCTGTTGATGGACGAACCCTTTGGTGCCCTTGATGCGTTAACCCGCGCCCAACTGCAGGAAAGCACCATGGACATTCACCGAGAGCTGGGCAACACAGTCATCATGATCACGCACGATGTGGATGAAGCCGTGTTGCTCTCCGATCGCATCGTCATGATGAGCAATGGACCTTCCGCTCGGATCGGCGAGATCGTTGACGTGGATCTGCCAAGGCCGCGTCGGCGCCTGGAGCTGGCTGAACACCCCGACTACAACCGATGCCGAAAGCGGGTATTGGACTTTCTTTACTCCACGAACAAGGCACCCAGTGTGCTGCAGCACGAGGCCAGACAGCAGGGCCGCGAAGAAGCGGTTTCCAAGCCCGAACGTGCGGCCTGAGCCAGCGGGAACGTTCCATGAAAATGAACAACGTCTTCCCCGTGGAAAACACCAGCAGCACAACCGACCTCCTCATCATCGGCGGTGGTATGGCGGCGGCTCAACTGATTCGGCGACTCGCGCATTATGGCTTTCAAGGGTCCATTTTGTTGGCGGGTGAAGAGTCCGTTGCGGGGTATAACCGAGTGCTGTTGCCCCACTACTTGGCAAGCCAAGTCTCTGAGGCAGATTTGAGCAATACCGCCCTGCACGAGTCCTCGGCCCCCGCGATCTCCTATCGATTGGGCGTGAGGGTGGAGTCACTGGACACTGCCATGCGGCGGGCGGAGCTCAGTGACGGCACGTCGGTGCACTTTGGCCAAGTGGTGCTGGCCATGGGCTCGGCGGTTGTTAAGCCGCCTGCTGCGGAGCAGCCGATGCCCGGAGTTATGTCATTGAGGAACTGGGCAGATGCTGACGCGCTGCAGGATGTGGCGAGTCGCGGCGAGCCCATATTGTTTGTGGGTGGTGGCCTGCTCGGCCTAGAGGCAGCGGATGCGGTACTTTCCACCGGCTGCCCGGTGACACTGATACAACGCAGCCTCCGCCTGATGCCTCGCCAGATAGATACCTGTGCTGGTGACCTGCTGGTGGATCGCTTGCGCGCCAAAGGCATCGACATTTTATTGGGTGAAGAGATCGAGACCTTGAGGGTACAACCCTCGGGCGTGTCGGTCGCGTTCATGACACAACCGAAAAGGGAACAGACCTTCGGTGCCGTCGTGTTGGCAACTGGGTGCATTCCCCGAACCGAACTCGCTCGCGCCGCCGACATCCCCTGTGGGCGGGGTATTACCGTTGACGGGTCGATGGCATCACCGCTGGCCGGTGTCTTCGCCTTGGGCGAATGCGCCGAAGTCAGCGGCACGAACTATCAGCTGGTCGAACCGATTTATCAGCAAGCCGAGGTTCTGGCGCAGAATCTATCTGGGGCCTCCGCGCACTTACCCAACGTTGTGCAAGGCAGTCACCTGAAAGTTGACGATGTGCCGTTGTTTTTTGCCGGCGTCGTACCGCCAGAAATCGACTCGCACGACACGATCATTGAGGACAGCAGTCAGCGCGTTTATCGGCGTCTTTGTCTGCAAGACGGCGTTCTCCGCGGCGCGGTGCTGTTTGGCGACACCCTGGGCGCGCGCAACATTCAGGATCACATCAATACGGCTATATCACCTTCCCAGGCCCAGTCTCTGGCCTTTGGTTTAAAGGCAGCTTAGGCAAATGAATTTAGGAAAAAACATGAAAAAACAGTGCGTTGTTATTGGCAACGGCATGGTTGGTCATCACTTGGTTGAGCAACTGATGCACAGCGATGATTTTGATCTCATCGTCATCGGGGCAGAACCTGAACCGGCTTACGACCGGGTGCATCTATCGGAAATGTTCTCAGGCAAGAGCGCGCAGGATCTTCTGCTTGTCGATCCTCAACAGTACCAAGACGCGAATGTTGAACTTGTGCTGGGCGACAGCGTCACTCACGTGAGCCGGCAGGCTCAAACCGTGACGACGGAGCAGGGTCGGAAATTTCGTTACGACTGTTTGATATTGGCGACGGGGTCCTATCCCTTCGTGCCGCCGATCGAAGGTAACGATCTGCCGGGCTGCCTGGTCTACCGGACACTGAATGATTTGGATGCCATTAGGCGGGCGGCTGCGGGAAAAGCTCGCGGTGTGGTCGTCGGCGGTGGCTTGCTGGGCCTTGAGTGCGCAAATGCCCTGAAAAATCTGGGCCTCGAGACATCGGTGGTCGAGTTTGCCTCGGGGCTGATGGGCGTTCAGCTCGATGAGGAAGGCAGTAACTGCCTGCGTAATCATGTTGAAGCCCTGGGTGTTAACGTCCTGACCAGTAAGGCGACCCAGCAGATTCAATCCGGCAAAGACGGCTTGGTCATGCATTTTGCCGACGACACATCACTGACCACGGATGTGATCGTATTTTCCGCCGGCATACGGCCTTGGGATAACTTAGCGCGAGATTGCGGTCTCGACGTGGGCGAGCGTGGTGGCGTCGTTGTTGATCAACACTGCGTGACCAGTGACCCTAACATTCTCGCCATCGGCGAGTGTGCTCTGTACGAGGGCCGAATTTTTGGTCTGGTGGCGCCGGGCTATCGTATGGCAGAAGTCGCCGCTAGCCGACTGCTGGGTGGTGATGGGGTCTTCAGGGGCGCGGATATGAGTACCAAGCTGAAGTTATTGGGGGTTCAGGTCGGCTCCATTGGCGATGCACACGGCGTCGCGCCAGGAGCGTTGTCCTATACCTATCGTGATCCGCGAAAAAACACCTATCTGCGGTTAAACATCAGTGCAGATGCGAAAAAGGTGGTGGGTGCGGTCATGGTTGGCGATACCGAACGATACGACCAGATTCTGCAGTATTTTTTGAATGAGCTTGCCCTGCCCGAAGCGCCGGAAACGTTGATCTTGCCCGACAGTGGCGGTGGCCCGTTACTCGCGGCGGATCAGCTGCCGATGACGGCAGCTATTTGCTCGTGTCATAACGTCACCAAGGGCGCGGTGATCGACATTATGGCTGACGGGCATCTGGCGCTGGGCGATATCAAGGCCGCGACCAAGGCGAGCACCGGCTGCGGCGGCTGCGCCGCTCTACTGAAAACCGTGGTCGACGATGAATTGACCCGGTTGGGGGTCGAGGTTGATCAGTCGATCTGCGAGCACTTCAAATTCACCCGCCAAGAGCTGTTTCATTTGTGTCAGGTGAACGGCATCACATCCTTTTCGGAATTACTCGCCGATCGCGGTCAGGGCAGAGGCTGTGATATCTGCAAACCGGCTGCCGCTTCTATTCTAGCCTCCTTGCACAACGAGTACGTGCTCAAGCAGCCGCTGGTGGGTCTGCAAGACACTAACGACCACATGTTGGCTAACATCCAAAAGAACGGCACCTATTCTGTCGTGCCTAGAATTGCCGGTGGCGAAATCACCCCGGACAAACTCATTGTTCTGGGGCAGGTCGCGAAAAAATACGACTTGTACACCAAGATCACCGGCGGTCAACGCATCGACTTGTTTGGTGCCCGAGTCCACGAACTGCCTCTGATCTGGAAGGAGTTGGTCGATGCGGGATTTGAAACCGGCCATGCCTACGGAAAATCTCTGCGTACTGTGAAGAGCTGTGTCGGCAGCTCGTGGTGCCGCTACGGTGTTCAGGATTCCGTCGCGATGGCGTTGTTTCTGGAGAATCGCTACAAGGGCTTACGTTCGCCCCACAAGCTGAAATTTGCGGTGTCTGGTTGCACTCGTGAGTGTGCCGAGGCCCAGAGCAAGGACGTGGGCGTCATAGCGACAGAAGGTGGATGGAATCTGTTTGTGGGTGGTAACGGCGGCATGCGCCCGCGTCACGCGGAACTGTTCGCGACGGATCTGGATGATGAAACTCTGGTGCGATACATCGATCGGTTTCTGATGTTCTACGTGCGCTCTGCGGATCGTTTGCAGCGGACGTCCGTTTGGGTGGAGTCGCTTGAGGGCGGGCTTGGCTATCTGCAGGAGGTCGTCATAGAAGACAGCCTAGGCCTCGCTCGAGAGTTGGAAAGCCAGATGTTGACGGTGGTCGATACTTATCAGTGCGAGTGGAAGACCACGATCGAAGATCCCGAGCAACTGAAGCGATTTCAAACCTACGTGAACAGCGACGCGGCTGATGCCGACGTGGTTTTCGTGCGAGAGCGTGGTCAGCGACGTCCCATCACCGAGGACGAGCGCCGCCTGCCCGTCACCGAGCTGATTGAGAATGCCGGGTGAGACAACGGGTGTGGCAAAACGCTCGGAGAAACGGAGAAAAGGATGACGGACGTGAGTGATGGCGCGGTGAGTTGCAGTGTTGCAGCAC
>JBELHZ010000089.1:0-6346 GCA_042091155.1 Gammaproteobacteria bacterium | reverse complement strand
CCACCGACCCCAGCATTATGAATGCTGTGCTCTAACCAGCTGAGCTACGTAGCCATATAGCTTCGGGACGAGCAGGTCACGAAGAGCCGCGAATTTTGCTGAAATTGTTTGGGTGTGTCAAGGTATAGAGCCGTGGCTGCGTTACCAGAGTTCGTGGGTTAGGGCCTGCGATTCTGGGGTGCAAGCGATAGTATGATGCCTTCTTTTTGGACCATCATTTATGAAGCACCAAACGATTGTTGTATTGTGCAAGGCACTCATTAAGCACTGAGGGTCTAGGTTGAAAAGTCGTCGGTGTTGGTTGTCTGCCTGATGAGACGGCGAAAATAGACTTTATTTTTTTAGGACTTAGGGCTCTCTTAAGTTACTGAGCGCGAAATGCGGTCGTAGTAATTGGCTTCAGCCTTATGCTTAGCGCTCGAACGGCAGTTACGCACTGGTGGTCAAGGCAGGCGGCTCCTATTGGAGCTCACGAAGCAGGGGCCGACAGTCGCAAGAATAACGTGTCGGGTCTTATCGATGAGACATCTGAATCGAAATTGACGACTTTGGCTTTTATGAGTAATCATTAGGTAATCTGGACGGTCAACAGGCCGTGCCCAGCCTTCAGCGGAGAATTGGCTTATGTCTAGGTACTTAGCGGTCTTTGTGGGTTTTGGTGCAGCATCGGCTCACGCTCACAGCGACGGTATGCTCCACTCCCTGTCACATGGATTTAGCGCCGAACAACTTGTCAGTTTGGCATTCCTCGCTGGCCTTTGGGTGGTATTGCGCACGTTCCGACAACGCCTGGCAAGACATAGCCAGCACGATGTTCGCTGAGGAAAATGCAATCTTTATCAACGACACTCCCCAGTGGCAGGCGTATCTGCAAGTCGAGGTAGAACGGCGTCGCAGCGGATCCCGTCTAACAGGTTGTAAACACAATGGCCCACTGTACGTTCAAAAACCTTTTTATCCAGAGGGACCGGATTGGCCGCATATATACGTGTTACATCCGCCAGGCGGCATTGTCTCAGGTGACGAGCTGATAATTGATGTCCGAGTTGGTGAAGGTAGCGCGTGTCTGTTGACGACACCGGGAGCAGGTAGGATTTACAGAGCTCGTCATGACTTGCCAGAGCAGTGCCAGCGGGTTCGCTTGCGAGTTGAACCTAGCGCTAGTCTCGAATGGTTCCCCATGGAGACTATTGCTTTCCCGGGTGCCGATGTGAGCTTGGAAACTCGGGTCCAGCTCGATGCCGGCGCTACGTGCGCGCTGTGGGAAATAACTAGCCTCGGGTTGCCCGCCAGTGAAGAACCTTTTAACCATGGTCGCTTTGAGCAATATTACAGAGTTGACGTCGATGGCAGACCCGCCTTCATCGACCGATTTCTGTTGGATGATCACAGCCGTGCGTTACTGACTGCCTCGGTGGGGCTGAGAGGGCACCCCGTAGTTGGTTTTTTATTGATGGGGCCATTCTCTGAGCCCCTCGATGAGTTGTCACTGGCCAACTTGTACAAATCCGCCAAGGCAGGGGGCTTTACCTGCGAGGCTGCAATCAGCCGGGTTAGCTCCTTTTATATTGGACGATATCTCGGTGGTAGCACCGAGCGAGCACGCAAATTATTTGAACGGTGGTGGACCTGTTTGCGTCCAGTGTTGTCGGGCCGTGAGGCTTGCCCGCCGCGCATCTGGTTGACCTGAAGAAAACTAAAGTAATGAGAAAATGCGATGGAATTGCTGCCTAGAGAGAAAGACAAGCTGCTAATAGTTACCGCTGCCTTATTAGCTGAGCGGCGACTTAATCGTGGCGTGAGGTTGAATTATCCCGAAGCCGTGGCATACCTTACCCTGGAAATCATGGAGGGCGCACGTGATGGGCAGACGGTGGCGGAACTCATGGCCTTTGGCAAGAAGATTCTGACGTCGGATCAAGTGATGGAGGGCGTACCCGATTTGGTGCACGAGGTTCAGGTCGAAGCGACATTTACTGACGGTACGAAGTTGGTCACCGTGCACAATCCGATTAACTGAGAGAGGTCAGACAATGAGGCCCGGAGAAATACTTGTTGGGACTGGCGACATCACCTTAAACGATGGTGGAACAACGCTGACGCTGACTGTTAAAAACACTGGTGATCGTCCGATCCAGGTGGGTTCCCATTACCACTTTTTTGAGACCAACCCGGCTCTGGTTTTTGAGCGCGACAAAACAAGGGGTTACCGACTCAATATTGCCTCGGGCACGGCTGTGCGCTTTGAGCCCGGGCAAGACCGTGAGGTCGATTTGGTGGCTTACGGCGGCGCACGCAAAATATACGGTTTTCGTGGCGATGTAATGGGCGAGTTGTGAGGAGGCAGCAATGACGACAATTGACAGGCACTCCTACGCTTCGATGTTCGGTCCGACCACTGGAGACCGTGTACGCCTTGGTGATACCGCTTTATTTATAGAAGTAGAAAAGGATTTCACCCGCTACGGTGACGAGGTCAAATTTGGGGGTGGTAAGGTTATCCGCGATGGTATGGGCCAGAGCCAGCGATCTGCAGCAGACGTTGCCGATACTGTGATCACCAACGCTTTGATACTAGATCACTGGGGTATCGTAAAGGCAGACGTCGCCATGAAAGATGGTCGTATCGCCGGGATCGGCAAGGCGGGTAATCCCGACATACAGGATGGTGTCGATATCATAATAGGTCCTGGGACCGAGGTGATCGCGGGAGAAGGCCAGATTGTTACAGCGGGTGCAATCGACGCGCATATCCACTTTATTTGTCCTCAGCAGATTGAAGAGGCGTTGATGTCCGGCGTTACGACTATGATTGGTGGGGGCACGGGGCCCGCAACCGGCACCAATGCCACGACCTGTACGCCCGGGCCCTGGAATATTGGCATGATGCTCAAAGCAACTGACAATATGCCGATGAACCTGGGCTTTCTTGGAAAAGGCAATGCGAGCCTGCCGTTGCCACTTGAGGAGCAGTTGGTCGCGGGTGCCTGCGGGCTCAAACTTCACGAAGACTGGGGCACGACCCCGGCCGCGATAGACAATTGCCTCGCGGTCGCCGAAGCCTTTGATATTCAGGTGGCAATTCACACGGATACTCTCAATGAGTCCGGTTTCGTTGATGATACCCTGGCGGCATTTCGTGGGCGCACAATCCACACCTACCACACAGAAGGTGCAGGTGGTGGTCACGCCCCCGACATTATCAAGGCCTGCTCGAAAAATAACGTGTTGCCTTCCTCCACTAATCCCACCCGACCTTACACCCGCAATACGGTGGACGAACACCTAGATATGCTGATGGTTTGCCATCATCTTGATCCGGCTATCCCCGAGGATGTTGCATTTGCAGACTCGAGAATTCGAAAAGAGACCATTGCGGCGGAAGATATTTTCCATGATCTTGGCGCCTTTAGCATGATTGCCTCGGACTCCCAGGCTATGGGCCGCGTGGGTGAAGTGATAACTCGAACCTGGCAGACGGCGCATAAGATGAAGATTCAGCGTGGTCCGCTGTCCGAAGACAATGAAAAAATGGACAACTTTCGCGCAAAGCGATACGTGGCCAAGTACACCATCAATCCAGCAATTGCCCATGGTGTAGATCACGAGGTGGGTTCGGTTGAGATCGGTAAACTAGCTGACTTGGTTTTGTGGAAACCAGCGTTTTTCGGTATTAAGCCCAGCATGATCATTAAGGGAGGGTTTATTGCGGCTGCGCCTATGGGCGACCCTAATGCGTCTATCCCGACGCCGCAACCGGTCCACTACCGCACAATGTTCGGTGCCTTCGGAGGCGCGCCCGCAGCCACTGCAATTAGCTTCGCCTCGCAAGCAGCGATCGACGCCGACGTGGCCTCGAGTCTTGGTGTGTCTCGACGGTTGGTGGCCTGTCGCAATACCCGAAGTATCGGTAAGACCAATATGATTCACAACGCGTGGATGCCGGCTGTGACTGTCGATCCACAGACCTACGAGGTCCGCGCGGACGGTCAAATACTCAGTTGCGAGCCTGCCTACGAACTGCCACTGACGCAGCTCTACAGTCTTTTCTAGCCAGGGCGGTAATGAATATGAATAGCAGGATCATTGAGGTCTACGAGCGTTTGGAAGCCGAGACCACGCGGATAGCCGATGATCGAGTGGTGCTTGATCATCTCCAGCGAGAACGCGGACGGATCAAGACTGCTACTGAGAGCGGCGCAACGCTGCACATCTTTCTTAAGCGAGGTAAGGCCTTGGCAGTGGGTGAAATATTGCGTAGTCGCTGTGGTCAGCTCATCGAGGTTTTAGCGGCAGATGAGTCGATAGTCCGTGGCGAAGCGCCTGATTGGGAAACCTTTGCTAAGGCTTGTTACCATCTCGGCAACCGCCATGTGAATATTCAGGTGGGTGCGTGCTGGTTGCGTATGACACCGGACCACGTGCTCGAGGATATGCTCCGAGGCTTGGGCCTGAACGTGCGCGCGGAAATCACCCCCTTCGTACCAGAGCCGGGTGCCTATTCAAGCGGAGGGGATCATGGCCATCATCACCACTGACTTGGCGCTGCTGCGAGTTTTGCAGCTGAGTAGCGCTGCGCTTCCGGTTGGTGGCTATGCCTTTTCACAGGGGATGGAGACGGCGACGGAGGAAGGGTGGTTACCTGATGCCGGGGCAGTCACCGATTGGCTGTGTTTGCAGTTGCAGCTTGGTCAGACGAGGGTGGATCTGCCTTTGCTTGCGAGATCGCTGGCTGCAGCTCATGCGGGCAATACAGAATCGCTAAAATTATGGAATGACTACACCTTGGCTTGTCGTGAAACCGCAGAGCTTCGCCTGACCGACGCGGCCATGGGGGATGCACTAGCACGGCTGCTCAGGCATTTGCGTGTGCCCATGGCGTTCGAATCAGATGAGATGAGTTTTGTTACTGGCTTTGCGATGGCGTCGGCCCACTATAGCCTCGGTCCTCGTATGGCACTGAACGGTTATGTCTGGGCCTGGCTTGAGAACCAGGTAGCCGCCGCTACGAAACTCGTCCCGTTGGGACAGAGTGCCGCGCAGGCGATACTGAATAAGTTAGTCCAGCGGATTCCTTCCGCTCTCGATAGAGCATTGGAATTAACTGACGAACAGATAGGGGCGAGTCTACCGGGTCTTACGATGGTAAGTTGCTGGCACGAAAATCAGTACTGTCGCCTGTTCCGTTCGTAATGATTTAAGGAGCATAAGATGATCAAGAAACAGACGCTGCGGGTAGGTGTTGGCGGTCCGGTAGGCTCCGGGAAGACGGCCCTGTTGCGTGCACTGTGCACTGCGTTACGCGACTATTACGAGATCGCTGTCGTAACCAATGATATTTACACCAAAGAGGATGCGCAGTTTCTTGTTCGGCACGAGGCCTTGGAAGCTGAACGGATCATCGGTGTAGAGACGGGTGGCTGTCCGCATACGGCGATACGCGAGGATGCCTCTATGAATCTCGCTGCAGTGGATGAATTATGCCAGCGATATGATGACCTAGACGTGGTTTTTATCGAAAGTGGTGGCGACAATCTGAGTGCAACTTTCAGCCCGGAGTTATCCGATCTCACTATTTACGTTATCGACACCTCCGCCGGGGACAAGATCCCCCGAAAGGGTGGGCCTGGTATCACTCGCTCGGACTTACTCATCATTAATAAAACCGACGTAGCACCGCTGGTTGGCGCTTCACTTGAGGTGATGGATCGTGATGCAAAGATCATGCGAAAGGATCGCCCCTTTGTGTTCTCCAACTTAAAGGTGGGTGAGGGGCTTCGCCAAATCATTGATTTCATCGTCGCGGAGGGAATGCTGGATCCGACGTTGCTGCCCGCCGAGTCTGCCCCGAGCACCTAATCTCTTTTGTTAGCATGCCACTTATCATTGCGGCTGCCTACAACTCTTGCTAACCACGAGTCTGTGAAAGACCTGTTTAGGTTGTCTGCCGCCAGTTATTGAGCTGTCATCGAGAGTCTGGCGGCTGGTCTTGGCGTTGCTAGTCCAATAATGTGTGCGTTGTTCCCCCTCAGTCATTGGCGGTGGGGCCTTAAAAAGTGCCGATCTATCTCCGGGAATTACGTAGGTTGCAGATAAAAGCCGGCCACTTTAATTTTGACATCTAGAGGACGATTAAGGGTCGGTTGACACCTGCCTCCAAGATGCGGGACAGCATATCCCGCGGACTATACTTGTGTGACGTACGTAAGCTGACTCATGTGAGTAGGTCGGTAAGAGTCAGTGATTTGAAAGCGGCACTCTAACCAGCTAAGCAGGAACGAACGGTGCGCTTTTTGTCGAGAAATGCGTCACAGGTCAATTACATCACTCTTGAAAGTCGTATTTT
>JBELHZ010000003.1:8937-105331 GCA_042091155.1 Gammaproteobacteria bacterium | reverse complement strand
CATCCTGTTCGCTGAGCTTTGCACGCCAATTGTCGATTACCGCCGCGTCCACAAAATCTGATTGTTTCAGCATAAATCCTGATAGGACGAGTCCAAGACAGACAACACCTAAAACAACCGACAGCGCCTTGATTTTCCACGACGGCAGAGCGAGCTGAGTCGGTTCGCCGCTTTTGTTGATCAAGATGAGCTGCATAAAAGTGTTCGACTGGTTTGTTGGGCAGACGACAACATAGCAAAATGCCATCAATGTGCAAAGCGAAGGTCATGCCTCGGGGCAAGGTCGCGCCACGGCCGGGCGGTTTACGGCACAAACCGCTATCATGTTCCGTGTCTGACACTCGGTTGAACCCATGGCCTCTAAAATTGTTGACGATCTTTTGCGCGAAGGAAACGGCTACAGCCCGCTGCAGAAGTTACTGCGTCATGCAGCAAATCAGAGGTCCTGGACCGACCAACTGCGAGCAGCAGTCGACGCCCAACTCAGACATCAGATTGAAGTCAGCGACATCAAAGGTTCGCGCTTGATCATCAACTGCCGGAGCGCGGGAGTCGCAACAAAAATGCGCTTCATGGCACCGGACTTGGTGCCAAAACTCAACGCGCTCTCCGCGTTTTCCCGTGTCGAGGAACTGGTGCTCAAAGTGATGAGCGCTCACGTCGACACCTAGGCTTTGGTCGAAGGGCTCTTATGCCGCCTCGGTGGATTGCCTGGCATAAGCCTCGGGCACCTGATCCCCTTGATCAAAGGTGACAATCTCGTAGCTATCCGGCTCGCTGAGCAGCTTGCGAACCAGCTGATTGTTCAGCCCGTGACCGGATTTGTGACCGTGGAAGCCACCTAACATACTGAACCCCAACAGATACAGGTCACCAATCGCGTCCAGAATCTTGTGCTTCACAAACTCGTCCCGCGCCCTGAGACCATGCTCGTTCAAAATTTTCGAATCATCCACCACCACGGCGTTATCCAAGCTGCCCCCTTGGGCGAGATTGAGGTCTCTGAGCTTTTCAAAATCTGCTAAGAAACCAAAGGTGCGCGCCCTGCTCACTTCCTTGACAAAGCTGGTGCTTGAAAACTCCACCGTTGCCGTATGAGCATGCGCCGCAAACACGGGGTGATCGTATTCTAGCGTGTAGCTTAGCTGAAACCCTTCATAGGGCGAAAGCGTGGCACTCGCGTCACCATCGCTCACGCTCACTGGCCGCAGAACACGCAGAAATTTCTTTGACGATGATTGCGCGAGGACACCGGCTGATTGGAGCAAAAAAACGAAGGGCGCCGCACTGCCGTCCATGATTGGCAGTTCGCCGCCATCAACCTCAACAACAACATTATCAATACCCAGTCCGGACAAGGCTGACATCAAATGCTCTATCGTCGAAAGCTGGTTTTCACCTGAACACAGTGATGTTGCCATTTGGGTATTGCCTACGGCTGCCGCGCGGGCGGGAAAGTTCACCCCACCGGGTAAGTCCGTGCGCTTGAAAACGATACCGGTATCGACCTCGGCAGGGTGCAAGCTGAGGTTTACTTTGCGACCGGTATGCAGAGCGACCCCTGTCGCTCTGATACTGTTTCTCAGGGTCTGTTGCAGATTTGCAGTGGACAATGCCTATTCCTTGTCATGTCATAACGCCTCTTTAACTCGCCATCGCGCCAAGAGGAATAGCCGGCGGATCAGTGCTTAGTCCGCTTGTCTTCTGAGAAACGCTGGCACGTCGAGGTAGTCCATGTCTTTACTTTGAATATCGACATTTTCCACTCCGCTGCCGTAACGAACCGGATTACGCAGGTGAGGCGGCTCATCGAAATTCTCGTAATCACCCGCTGCCGCTGCGCTTTCCAGTATTGGATCGTTGCTTACAACAATGCTCGGCTTACTGACTTTATCCAGCCCTGTCGCCACGATGGTGACCATCAGATCATCGCCCAGCGATTCGTCGATGACGGTGCCAACCACAACCGTCGCATTGTCTGATGCGAATTCTTCGACCATGTCGCCCACTTCCATGAACTCGCCCATCGTCAAATCTGCAGCAGCCACATTGACCAGAATCCCACGCGCACCGTTGATATCGATGTCGTCGAGCAAGGGTGATCGTATCGCCGCTTCGGCTGCGTCGCGAGCGCGGTTAGCACCGCTGGCACGGCCCGTTCCCATCATCGCAGAGCCCATCTCAGACATCACAGTACGCACGTCTGCGAAGTCGACGTTAATGAGACCCGGCAAGATAATGAGATCGGCAATGCCTTTGACCGCACCAAGCAGTACGTTATTGGCAGCAGCGAACGCGTCCTTCATCGACGTACCGTCGCCGAGCACATCGTGCAATTTCTGATTAGGAATCGTGATCAGCGAATCGACATGTTCGACGAGTTCCGCCAGACCTTTATCGGCTACTTTCGAGCGACGCTCGAATTTGAACGGCTTGGTTACCACAGCGACGGTCAAAATACCAAGTTCTTTGGCTACTTCAGCAACTACGGGTGCTGCACCGGTACCCGTGCCACCGCCCATACCGGCAGTGATAAATACCATGTCAGCACCGCTCAGCAACTCTGCCAATCGCTCCCGATCTTCTACCGCTGCGGCGCGTCCTGTTTCAGGATTGGCACCCGCCCCTAGTCCCTTGGTGATACTGCTACCAATTTGCAGGGTTCTTTCTGCTCCCAGCCCGTTGAGGGCCTGAGCGTCTGTGTTGACCGCAATAAAATCGACGCCTTTGACGTCATTGCTGACCATATGTCGCACGGCGTTGCCGCCGCCGCCGCCAACGCCAATGACTTTGATCACTGCGTTCTGCGGTGCACTATCCACTATCTCAAACATCGCCTTCTCCTGCTGGTGCTAGAAGTTTTCGCGAAACCAGTTCCTGATACTGTCAAACGTACTGCTCTTATGGCCGCTTTGTTTTTCAGTGCGTTCCTGTTCTCGCTCTAGCCCGTACTGCAACAAGCCGACGCTGGTTGCGTATACGGGATTCCTTACGATGTCCTTCAAACCCGCCACGAGACGTGGCGCCCCCAAACTGACTGGCATGTGGAATATTTCTTCCGCAAGCTCAATCAAACCTTCCATCTTCGCCCCGCCACCCGTTAAAACGATGCCGGAAGCGATGATGTTCTCAAAGCCGCTTCGACGCAGCTCTGCTTGAATCAATCTAAACAATTCGTCGTACCGTGGTTCTACCACTTCCGCCAACGTTTGGCGCGACATTTCTTTTTCTGGTTTGTCGCCGACACCCTGTACTTTAATCACTTCGTCGGGTTTAGCCAACTGTGTTAATGCACACGCGTAGCGTATTTTTATGTCCTCAGCATTCTGGGTTGGGGTACGCAGCGCCATTGCGATGTCATTGGTGACCTGATCGCCGGCAATGGGGATAACCGCGGTATGCCTGATCGCGCCTTCGGTAAAAACGGCAATGTCTGTGGTACCGCCTCCGATATCGACCAAGCACACGCCCAGATTACGCTCATCGTCACTGAGTACCGAGTAGCTGGAGGCAAGTTGCTCCAAAATCACGTCGTTCACACCAAGCCCACAACGCTCAATACACTTTTCGATGTTCTGCGCCGCATTCACCGCACAGGTCACCATATGAACCTTGGCTTCGAGTCGCACGCCGGACATGCCCAAGGGTTCCTTCACCCCTTCTTGGGCATCAATAATGTATTCCTGAGGCAATACGTGGAGAATTTTCTGATCAGCGGGGATCGCCATGGCCTTGGCCGCATCAATCACCCGATCAATATCCAAGGAAAAAACTTCACGATCACGAATCGCTACAATGCCGTGGGAATTCAAACTGCGGATATGGCTGCCTGCAATACCGGCATACACCGAATCAATTTCGCAACCTGACATCAGTTCGGCTTCTTCAACCGCGCGCTGAATGGATTGAACCGTGGAATCGATATTCACCACGACGCCTTTCTTCAGTCCGCGAGACTGATGGGTACCTATGCCGATAATTTCCAGCTCGCCCTGAGCATTCACGTTCGCAACGATCGCCGCAATTTTGTTTGTACCAATGTCTAGCGCGACGATTCTCTGCGTTTGTTTATCAGCAGCCATATCTATGATCCATTATTCTTTAGGTGAACGCTCAACACTCCCGTCGCCAAATCCATCTGTCCGGCGAGGGGCTCATCATTCTTTTGTTGCAGCTCAAATCGTACTGCAATGCCACTGGTATAGCGCGCATCAACGTAATCAATTCTCCGCGGCTGATCCTTGAGCGCAACCACATAAGCGCGCAAAAACCGGTCCATCCGCTCGTAAACATCGCGCGCGCCCAAGCGCAGGCGCATGCCACTGGCGAACCCCACCTGCCATTCTCCCTGCGGGGACTCGGTCAAGTGAGTGATGCGCAACGCCTGACGCGATGCAAACAGCTGCAACAAGCGATAAACCTCCATAGTCTGCTGAGGCGTGCTGATCTGCGCATTCAGAAACGGTAAATCCGCATAATGATCCGGCAACTGCAACGGCTGGCCATTGGCGGCAAGATAATCGTGGTCTCCCCACCGGGCTACCGGCACGACTTTGTGCAAACGGATTTCCAACCGATCGGGCCAGTGACGACGAACGGTTACATCACGGGTCCACCCCATTTGTCTCAGTCGCGCTTCGATCACTTCAAGATTTGTCGACAAAATTCCCGCCAATTCAGCCGAAGCCATCGACTCTTCGACTCGGCGGCGTTCGGCTTGCGTAGGTTCCCCAGACACGACAACGGTCTGGATCGGACGGTCCAACGCGCTCCAAGCCGCGTAAACCAAAACCAGTCCTACGACGGCCACTAGAGTAAGAACCAGCCGTTTAACCATCATGGCCAGTCAACCTGTTGGATATCGTGTTGACGTTACCGGCCCCCTGTACGACCAACACATCTTTGGGCGCGACAAGGGTTGGCAGCAATTCAAGAGCTTCATCGGTATCAACGGCGTATATCGGATTCAGCTGGCCACGCTGTCGAATCGCCTGAGCTAAGGCCTTACTGTCAGCGCCGTCAATCCGGTCTTCACCGGCGGCATAAACGTCGAGCAATATCAGCGCGTCCACACCAGAGAGTACGCGAACAAAGCTGTCGAACAGATCCTTGGTACGACTGTAACGGTGGGGCTGATAGACCATGACCAGACGACGGTTCGGCCAAACGTCGCGAGCGGTTTTGATCACTGCCTCAACCTCTGTGGGGTGATGGCCATAGTCATCAACCAAGGTCACTGACACATCTGCTACTTCGACCGCGTCACTGACCTGAAAGCGTCGGCCAACCCCGCCGAACGCGTCAAGCCCATTCAAAATCGCTTCGTCGGAGATGCTTTCCTCAGTGGCAACAGCAATTGCGGCCAAGGCGTTCATCACATTGTGATGACCCGGCAAGCTGATGCGCACAGCCAAGGGTGGTCCCAAATCACCGCGTGTCACCGTAAACGTCCATTGTTGACCCGTATTTTGAATATCGGTTGCTCGAAATTGTGCCTGCTCTGAGCAACCGTACGTGATCACCGACCGAGAGAATTGGCTGCTCAGGGCAAGGGCTTCCGCATCGTCGGCACAGACGATTACGCTGCCGTAAAAGGGCAGGCGATTGGTAAATTCCACATAGGCCGATTTCATTTTGGCGAAGTCGTGATCGTAGGTTGCCATATGATCTTCATCGATATTGGTAATCACCGCGGTCATCGGCTGCAAATGCAAAAAAGACGCGTCGCTTTCATCGGCTTCGGCAATCAGATAACGGCCGGCCCCGAGCTCCGCATTCGTGCCGGCACTGTTCAAGAGACCGCCAATCACGAAGGTTGGCGACAATTCCGCACAGCGAAAAATTTCCGTAATCAGACTGGTGGTCGTGGTTTTTCCGTGGGTACCGGCGACTGCGATACCATGCCGATATCGCATCAGCTCACCCAGCATCTGCGCTCGGGGCACCACTGGCAAACGCTGCTCCTTGGCTGCAAGCAGCTCCGGATTGGTTGGATCGATAGCCGATGAAACCACTAATACATCAGCGCCTTGAATCCATTCAGCGTCGTGGCCCAAAAACACCTTGGCACCCTTGCTGCGCAGTCGCAGGGTATTGGAGGACTCTTTCATGTCAGACCCGGTGACCGAGTACCCCTGATTGAGCAGTACTTCAGCGATACCGCACATACCCGCGCCACCAATACCCACGAAGTGGATGGTTCGTATGCGGCCCATCTCTGGCACTTGGTATTCACTCAGCTGATCCACGGGATACTCCTTCAACGCCCAACTGACGATTTGCGCGATGTGGCGGGAGCCCGCTCCTCGGCCCAACTACAACGCAACACGAATGCAAAAAGCGCACAGGAAACCATCAGGCTGTTTCCTCCATAGCTGATAAACGGCAGTGTTAGCCCTTTCGTTGGTAAAACACCCACATTCACGCCCACATTCACCAAAAACTGATAAGCAAAAGTGAACCCGACGAAGTAACAACAATAACCCGCAAACAGATTACCCGTTTGCAGGCTTCGTTTGGCAACGGATAAAACCATGGAGACAAAAAAGGTATATAGAACGATCAGCGCGATGGCGCCAATGCTGCCGAGCTCTTCGGCAATAACGGCAAATATGAAATCATTATGCGCTTCCGGCAGATAGGAGAGCTTTTGGATACCTTCACCCAAACCCAGCCCCAGCAGTTCTCCGCGACCAAAGGCGATCAATGCCTGCACCAACTGGTAGCCGGTATCGAAGGGCACGGCCCAAGGGTCGGTAAAGGCCGCCATACGCCGCATTCGAAAGGGCTCTAGCCAAACCATCAGCGCAAACAGCAGAGCGCCACCGACGACCATCAAGAGTACAAATCGAAGTTTGGCACCTGCCATAAACAGCACCGAAAGCGTAGCGGCTAGCACCACGGCCGCAGACCCTAAATCCGGCTCTGCGACAACCAGCGCGCACACGATAAACACCATGGCCAACGGGACAAGAATGCGATTTGGCGACTGCTGCAACATGTCATGATAGTGGGTCAAATATCCGGCCAGAAAAATCATCAGTCCAAACTTCGCAACCTCTACTGCCTGCAAACTGAAGCCGCCAATTCGAACCCACCGAGTTGCACCTTTGACTTCATACCCCACACCTGGCACCAGTACCAAGACCACCAAAAACAGCGAAACAACCCAGCCGAGCCAGTAGAACCTCGCCCACGTTGTTAGCGGAATTGTCAGCACCACTGCCGCAAGAAAGAGCGAAATGCACAGATTCACCAATTGCTTGATGATGTAATCGCCTGGCATCGATACAGATGCCGATCCCACCATGATGGTCCCGAAGACAAGCAACACGACCCAAGTAACAAGCAGGTACAGGCTTTGCCTTGGTATGTTGACCACTCGGGCAGTCATGCATCAACCTCGGTTTTTGATCGCGTTTGATACTGAGCCACCAACTGGGTGAAGTGCTCACCGCGAGTGGAAAAATTGGCGTACATATCCAGACTCGAGCACGCCGGTGACAACAGGACTGTGTCGCCAGCCTCCGCCTGATCCATCGCCGCCGCCACGGCTTGATCCATGGTCTCTATGTGCCGCCAGTCGATTCCATATTGAGTTGCAACATCATTGAGCTCTGCAGCATTTTTCCCAAGGGTCAGCAACTGACGCACCCGCCCCTGCATAGCGGGGCCCAATGGCGTCAAATCAGCGCCCTTGCTATCACCACCCGCAATCAAAATTACCTTTTGCTGACGTTCAAAGCCCGTCAAGGCGGCCAAGGCTGCGCCAACATTGGTGGCCTTCGAATCGTTGATGCATCGAATGTCTGCCGGGCTCGGAACGGCTGCGAACCGATGGGGCAGACCTTCGAATCCTGTGAGAAGTTGTGCCGCTGCCGGTGGTGCTATCCACGGTTCGACCAAGGCCATGGCCCATAGACAGTTTTCAACATTGTGGCGACCTGTCAGCGGCAGCTCGGTGATTGGCAGCAGCGGCGTCTGCCCATGATAGACCCAAGATTCGCCGTCATGATCTGCGACTCCCCACTGGTGCGTTTTAGGCGGCGCGACTGCCACTCGGGCCTTCATGGCAAGTTCGCTCTCCAATGTGCCAACGCAGTAATCGGCTGCCGCGTAAATGCGCTGCTTCGCCTGCTGGTATCGAGCGAAATCGCCATGCCAGTCTCGATGATCATCACTGACATTCAACAGAGCAGCGCTGGCCAATGTCAGCGCCGCGCTATGTGCAAGCTGAAAACTGGACAATTCCAGCACGTACATATCGTTTGCGTCACTGAGCAGATCCAATGCAGGCACGCCCAAGTTGCCCCCAACGGCGCAGGTCAGGCCATGGGCGCTCAACAGATGCCCAACAAGAGAAACCACTGTGCTCTTACCGTTGGTTCCTGTCACACCAATCACTGGAACATCGACTTCCGACATAAACAGGTCGATGTCTGAAAGCAGCGCTATGTTGGCTTCTCGGGCCTGCCGAACCAGCGGGTGTTGCAGAGGCAGCCCCGGACTGACAATGGCTCGCTCGGTCTGAGCCAGTAGGGACTCCGGCCACTCTTCCGATTCCCAACGCAGGTCCAACCCTGGCCAGTTATCGCCAACGGGCTGGGGCGATCTACTGTCGAGCACGATGGGAATCTTATTGTTCGCGCACTGATGTCGGGCGACAGATTGACCCGTCACGCCAAAACCTAACACCACAGTGCGGGGTGAGTTGCTCATCGCAGCTTGAGTGTCGACAAACCAATGGTCACCAAGACGAGGGTAATAATCCAGAATCGCACGATAACTCGCGGCTCCGGCCAGCCCTTCAGTTCGAAGTGATGGTGAATTGGTGCCATTCGAAACACTCTTCGACCCGTTAGCCGAAAGGAAATCACCTGAATAATGACGCTTGCGGTTTCGAGCACAAAAAGCCCACCCATGATCAGCAAAACGATTTCATGACGGACAATGATGGCCAGAAGGCCCAGGGCTGCGCCCAGAGCCAGGGCACCGACATCGCCCATAAAGATTTGCGCTGGATAGGTGTTAAACCAGAGAAAACCTAGGCCTGCCCCGATCAGGGCGCCGCAAAACACCGCCAGTTCACCGGCACCCGCGATGTAGGGAATCTGCAGGTAGTTGGAAAACTCGACATTCCCAGTCACGTAGGCGATCAAGCCCAATGCTGCACCGACCATGACCGCAGGCAAAATAGCCAGCCCGTCCAGTCCATCGGTGAGATTCACGGCGTTGCTCATGCCGACAATCATCAGGTAGCCCAGCAGCACGAACCAGATGCCCAACGGAATCGCCACGCTCTTGAAGAAAGGCACATAGAGCGCTGTCTGAGCGGGTACATCTGCTACCTGATACAGATACAAAACCGCCGCGAGCGCGAAGATAGATTGCCAGAAATACTTCCACCGGCCAGCGAGACCGTCGGAGTTTTTCCGCGATATTTTCAGGTAGTCATCTACCCAGCCAACCGCACCAAACGCTAATGTGACGGCCAAAATCAACCAGATGTAGCGGTTGGATAAGTCGCCCCACAACAGGGTGGTGAGCAATATAATCACCAAGATGAGCGCACCGCCCATGGTGGGCGTGCCCGCCTTGCTGAAATGCGATGTCGGCCCATCGTCACGAACTTGCTGACCGATTTGCGACCGCCCCAACCAAGCAATCATGCTTGGACCGATCATCAGCGACACGGCCAAGGCAGTGATGACACTGACCATGGTGCGCAAGGTGAGATATTGGAAAACGCTGAAGCCACCAATGTACTGGGACAGGTATTCGGTTAGCCAAAGTAACACTAGGCATTCTCCTTAAACATATTTTCAACATAGGCGACATCACTGAAGGGGTACTTAACCCCGGCGATTTCCTGAGTGTCCTCGTGACCCTTACCGGCGATCACGACAAGATCATCTGCACTGGCAGACCGGACTGCCTGAGCGATGGCAGCGCCGCGATCCTCAACCGCTGATGTGCGCTGACGCTGCTGAGCTGTAAGGCCGTCCAGCATGTCCTGCAAAATATCTGCAGGTGCTTCGTCTCTTGGATTATCGGACGTGAGCCAAAGATGATCCGAATGATTCGATGCTGCTCGGGCCATCTCCGGGCGTTTACCACGATCTCGATTACCGCCGCAGCCGACAACGCAAAACAATCGCCCACGACACTGAGTTGCCAGTCCCGTCAGCACTTTTTCCAATGCGTCTGGGGTGTGCGCATAATCAACCACTACTTTCGGCGTGCCATAGGCACCAGGGACGACCTCCATGCGGCCGGGCACCGTCCGCATGCGAGTCAGCGCACTGCCAAGATCCGTGATGGGGTGGCCAGACCCCAGCAGCACGCCGATCGCCGCAGCCACGTTCGCTACCGCAAATTCAACCGCGATGGGCAGCGTGCATTCCAACCGTCCCCAAGGTGTGTCGAATAAGACGTGCATGCCCCGACGCACTGGTGTTGCTCGCCAAGAGATGTCACCAGAGGCTCCATAACTGAGCACCTCCGACGCACGAACACAGCCAATGAGCTTGCGGCCCAGGTCATCGTCTGCATTGATAACCGCCAACTTTAGCGGCCACGTCTTGAACATCTTGGCCTTTGCTGCGGCGTACTTCTCCATCGTCTGGTGGTAATCCAGATGGTCTCGAGTCAGATTCGAAAACACGCCGACATCAAAATGAACATCGCGCGCACGGTTCTGATCCAGCGCGTGAGAGCTGACTTCCAACGCCACGCGCTCCATGCCTTGCTCTCTAAAGTGGGCAAATTGACGCTGCAAAGTCACCGGTGGTGGTGTCGTCATGGCGCCAAGCGTTAAAGAACCCGGCGAGCCGGAACCCAATGTTCCGCTGTATCCGCCGGGTTTGCCCAAGGCATTAGTAAGATCACTGACGTGGTAGGCAATGGACGTTTTGCCGTTCGTGCCAGTGACCCCCACGCATTCAATATCAGCCGTAGGGTCCTCGTAGAACTGGGAGGCCAAAAGGCCGCGCCTGGCCGCCAGTTCAGCGACTCGAATCACAGGCAATGTGGTATCCAGGGGAGCTTTCGCTTGCTCATCTATCACCAAGCCCACGGCACCCGCTTGAATCGCCTGAACAATATGCCCCTGGCGCTGCTCGCTATTTTGCGAACAGGCGATAAAGACGTCACCTGGACTGACATCACCGGACACTTCACTGAGACCGGTCGCTTCACTTATATCGCGCAGCTGCTGCAGAACTGACGCATCAAAACCCAATTGTTCGCTGGTCACTCTGGTCTCCTGGCCAAAAGCCCCGGCCCGTTGTCCGCCATGTTGTCCGGAGGAACGCCAAGCAAGCGTAAGCTGCGCTCGGCTACCCGAGCAAAGATCGGGGCAGCTACCTTGCCGCCACTGGTTCGCTCGCTGTCCGGTTCATTAATCAGCACCACCATCACGATGCGCGGATCGCTGGCTGGCACCAAGCCGGCGAACCAAGCGACATGCCGCTCATCGTCATAACCGTCCTGACCGAGTACTCGCGCAGTCCCGGTTTTTCCGGCGACCCGATAGTCGTCGATGCCCGCATAGGTAGCCGTACCACCGCGCTGAGTGACGCGCTCCATCATGGACACGACTTCTCGAGCATGGTCCGCATCAAACACGCGCTCCGGCACCGGGGCACGATCTTGCTTTAGGATGCTTAGCGGCAGCCGATTGCCATGGCCGGCCAGGGTGACGTAGGCAGCAGCCAATTGCAGTGGTGTTACCGTAAATCCATAACCGTAGGCCATCGCAGCACGAGAGACTCGCGATTGCGCACCAACATTGCTGAACATACCGACCACCTCCCCTGGCAGACCTGTGCCAACGTATTCACCGATACCACTGCGCTGGAGCACGTCGAAAACTGAGTCTGGCGGCAGATCCAGTGCGACCTTGGCGATCGCCACTTGGCTCGACTTTTGGATCGCTTCCGCCAGAGTGATGGTATTGAGATTGATCGGATCTTGAATCATTTTGTTATCGATCCAAAAATACCCCGGAGATGTTTCGATCTCACTTTCCGCCTCATAAAGGCCGCTCTCAAGCGCGGCCATGGCGGTGAAGGGTTTGATCGTCGAACCCGGGTCATAAAAGTCAGTAACGACCCGATTACGTGTGGGCACTCGACCGCTGATCGCTCCATTGGGATTGAAAGACGGCTGGTTCACCAGGGCCAAAATTTCCCCGGTCTTGGCGTCGACCATGATCAACGAACCGGATTTCGCCGAATGGCTCTGCACTGCTGACTTCAATTCGCGATAGGCAACGTACTGCAGCCGCGAATCAATGCTCAGCTCTAGATCTGCGCCAAACTGCGGCGGGCTGCCGTAATCCAAGTCGTCGACGGTACGGCCCTCTCGGTCCCGCAGCACGGTCTTCAGCCCCGCTTGGCCTCGCAGCAGTTCCTCGAAGGTCAGCTCGATACCCTCCAAACCCATGTCATCAATGTTGGTTAACCCCACAACATGTGCAGTGGATTCCCCAGCTGGATAATAGCGCCGATATTCTGGCTCCAAAAACAAGTGCGGGAGTCGCAAACGACGAATGTCGTCCATGCGCTCCCAGCTTAGGTGACGCTTGAGATACAGGTAGCCCCTGCTCTTATTTCGCTGTAACGACTCCCGCAGCGCTGGGAGCTCAACACCCAGAGCGTCGGCTAACTGGGCGAGCTTTTCACTGTTTGTTGCATCAAATTGTCGCGGATTCACCGCCACCGCGAACACCGGCGTACTAACGGCCAGAGCCTCGCCATTTCGGTCATAGATCATGCCGCGCATGCCGGGCAGCCGCTTGCCGTAGATCGAACGCTTGTCGCCTTCTTCCTGCAAAAAATCCCGCTCGGTAACACTCAGATAAACCACGCGCACAGACAGCGCACACGCGATGGAAATAAAGCAAACCAAGAAGAGATAGTGACGCCATGCAGTCATTGCACGACCCCTTCGACTTCGAGCGGAAACTTCATCTGGAGCTCTTCAATGGCCACCACCTCGACGGTTTGTAGGCTCGCAAACGTGCTGCGCTCCAACAGGAGACGACTGTACTCGGCCATCTGGCGGTCTTGAGCGCTTTGCAATACATCCAGGGCGCTGTGCAGAGAACGCATTTGCTGAGCAGCTTTCACCAGCGACAGACCGCTGGCTGCAACGGCGAAGGTGAGTGCCAGCAGCAACATCACTTGCCAGCGCACAAGCGTCACGGGCGGTGTTGTCGTCACCTTGGCTTTGCGGCGCTTTGGCTTAACGGGGCTACCGACGCCATTGATTGCTGCTCGCAAAGCCACGCGTTATCGAACCTTCTCAATCACGCGAAGTGTCGCACTGCGCGACCGGGGATTGGCATTAAGTTCCGCCAGGCTTGGCTTCATAGGACCACCAATCAAGCGCCCCTGCACCTCTTGATCCAGATGTTGGACCGGCAAACGCCGTGGCATCTTGGGCGGCTGACTGAGTTGACGGAAGGCATGTTTGACTTTGCGATCTTCCAGCGAGTGAAACGATATCACTGCGAGTCGACCACCGACCGCCAACGAACTGAAGCCCTGCTGTAACCCTTGATCTAGCTCCTGGCTTTCCTCGTTAACAAAAATCCTGACCGCCTGAAAGGTCCGGGTAGCCGGATGCTTGCGCTGAGGCCCCCGGGGGCGAGGCAGGGCCTGAGCAACCAAGTCGGCCAGCTCAAGGGTCGTCACCAAGGGTCTAGCTGCGACGATGGCCCGAGCGATGCGACGGGACTGGCGCTCTTCACCGTACATCCAGAGCACTTGAGCAATCTCTGCCTCATCTGCTTGATTCAACCACTCTGCCGCAGACAATCCCTCGTCCGGGTTCATCCGCATATCTAATGGACCTTGGGCAGCGAAGCTGAAGCCTCGTTCTGGACGATCGAGCTGGGGCGACGACACACCGACATCCATGAGCAGGCCGCGAACTCCGTCAATACGCTGATCTCTAAGTACGTCCTGAAGCTCAGAAAATCGAGCTTGGCAAAAGGAGAATCGCGGATCGCGTTCAGCCAATCGTCGCGCTTCGGCAAGGGCTTCTGGATCTCTATCCAATCCCAACAACTGACCTTGTGCGGACAACCGCTCTAACAATTTTCTGCTGTGTCCGCCGCGCCCAAAGGTTGCATCGACAAAAATCTCGGACTCTCCGTCGGGATCCTCGGGCGTTGGGGCCCGGCCCACCAAATGCGTCAGGACTTCCTGCAGCAACACGGGGATATGCTCGTCTCCACTTACAGAGTGGTCCATTCGTCGCTCGGTCATACAGACAAACCGTCGAACAACTCAGCGTTGTTCGTCATCGCGGCAGCGCCTTCATCCAACCACTGGTTCAGGCGATTCTGCCAATGATCCGCAGACCAAATTTCGAGTTTGTTGCCCTGGCCGACCAACACCAGCTTTTTCTCTAAACTGGCGTAATCACGCAGCATGGCCGGGAGGAGCAGGCGACCCGCGGAGTCCAACTCGAGATCCGTTGCATGACCGATGAGAAGGCGTTGAAGCAAGCGTGCTTGAGGATTGATGTTCGAGAGACTTTCCAGTTTTGCCTGTACTGTCTCCCATTCGTTTAGAGGATAGACCAACAAACAGGACTCTCGCATATCAATCGTTACAACGAGTCTGCCCTCGCTTGCGACCATTACAGTCTCGCGATTACGCCCGGGCAAGGCCATCCGGCCTTTGGCGTCTAGGGTTGCACTGTTGATGCCGCGAAACACGATTTACTTTTTGAAGCGGGCGTTATCACACTACAGCGTCATCACTGACGTGCATTCGCACACCGATACGGCCCTAAAACCTTAGAGACGAAAATCGGAGACGCGCAGGGTGCGTCAAATTCGCCACTTTTCTCCACTTTTTCCCAATTGCGCACACTATAGTCCTGATTCGCAACGAGTCAACAAAAGAAGACCCTCAAAAAAGCCATAAGCTTTGGAAAAATAACAATTTTTCTGGGTAGTCGTCAGAAATACGAAGCATCGCTATCGACGGGGAACGGGAGAGAAGGAGAACAGTTAATAAATTGAGAGTCAGCCTGTAAGCCGGGTTCTGTCGTGAACAGTCATTCATCTAGGGCCACCGTCACCGATGGCCTCAAGCGGCCTACCCGGACCCAACGCGGACCACGTCAATGGATCTCTATTTGGCCTTGCTCCAAGTGGGGTTTACCTTGCCACGACATGTTGCCATGCGCGCGGTGCGCTCTTACCGCACCCTTTCACCCTTACCGACAAACCGAAGTTTGCTGGCGGTCTACTCTCTGCTGCACTTTCCGTAGGCTCTCGCCCCCCAGGCGTTACCTGGCACTCTGTCCTGTGGAGCCCGGACTTTCCTCCCGCTCGTCAAAAGACGCGCCAGCGACTGTTCGGCTGACTCTCTCGAGCAGGGTACGGAGCTGAGGCGACGAGTACAAGCTTATCCTAGGACTACTTGCCACCTACTGAGCAGCACGCCCTTCACTCAGTCGAAGAGCGAGTTCATACGCTTCTTTTTTTCTCACCCCACAAATTTGCGCGGCTAACTTGGCGGCTTGGGTTGGCGCCAACTCTTGCAAGAGGGTTGTCATCACATGGGATAAATCGAAGCGAGCGCTCACACTCTCTGCCGCCTCAATGATGCACACAAACTCACCCTTTGGAGTTTCCGCCAATTGAGCCAGCACCTCTTGCGCATCGCCCACTGCAAAGGACTCATATTGCTTAGTCATTTCGCGACCAATCATGACCCGACGAGTTGATAGGTCGCCGACATCCGCGAGCGCTGCTCTGATCCGATGAGGGCTTTCAAGAAAAACCAAGGCGTCAGGCATCATAAGCCAACGCTCCAGTTGAGTTCGACGCAGCTTGGGCTTACTGGACAAAAAACCCACGTATCGAAACGGCTGGCATGGGATCGGACACACACTTAAGGCCGTGATGATGGAGCAGGCACCGGGAATCGGGACTACCCGAACTCCAGCCTCCCACGCGAGCTGCAACAAAAGATATCCCGGGTCGTTGATCAAGGGTGTGCCGGCATCGCTGACCAGAGCGATATCGGTGCCTTGACGCATACGATCAATCAAAACAGGACCTACCCGTTCTTCGTTATGCTCGTGAACGCTCACTAACTCACAGCCTGTATGGTCAATGTGCTGCAACAACACCCGCGTTCGTCTGGTATCCTCTGCCGCAATAACGCCTACGTGATTAAGCGTATCGATGCCTCGACGGCTAATATCACCCAGGTGTCCAATTGGAGTAGCGACCACATAGAGAGTTCCTGACATGCCCAAACATTTCCTCGCCGTTTGTTTATGTATTGTGGCCTTGTCTGGATGCCAAAGCACCAACCAATCCTCGGTGCCTGGGCAAGCCTCGAGTCGGACAGACTCGTCACCTTCGGCCGTTGTAAACCAAAAGCCCGAGGATGCCTTGCGCCGGTCCTATGCGAGCCTTCAAGATCAAAACGATAGAGACCTCCTGGAAGCAGTCAGCGCCACCCTCGAAGCAGGCGACGCCACCCTCGCCCTAACATTACTGCAGACTCTTCGGAGCCAACCTGAGAATGCAGGCCTCGCCAACTCGTATCACAGACTGATGGCCTTAGCCCGGCTTCGGCTCGGCAAGGTGCTGGCCGCAGGGCGCTCCCTATCCGAGGTATCTGCTCCTGGGCTGCAGGACCTTTCGATGATCCAAGAAATCTGCGCAGCTCTCGGTGCGATCGACTGCATTGTGCAAACGAAGGTCATGACCCAGCGACTGTCAGGGCGCCATACCCAAACACTTCAGGATCAGATGTGGGCAGCGTTGCAGAACAACGCGACAAAACCCACGTCACTCCCGGAGCCAAGGGTCGAGACAGCCCTCAACCTCTCAGCGGCGGCGCGGCAAATCCCTCAATTTCAGAACGCTGCCGGAGATATCAAAACGACCAGCTTGCTCTGGCAAGACCTGCACGATGCCATCACGGGGGCAGGCTCGTTGCCAATGGCGCAAAAGGCATGGCAGAACTGGCAGATGAAGAATACGCGACATCCCGCTGCCACGTTACCGCCCACCGCCTTGCAGCGACTCCAGGATTATCGTCCGCCAAAAATTTCCGTGATGCTGCCCCTATCTGGACGACTGACGTCGGTAGGCAACGCGGTGCGCAACGGTTTTGTGACCGGCTATCTTGAAGATCTTTCGCCGGCCGAGACGGCACAAAACGGTGCCGCAGACATCACTTTTTTCGACAGCAATCAGCTCGACGACGGCGCATTAGTCGCTCTGTCCAATAAAAATGACAGTGACGTCATCATTGGCCCCTTGGTGAAAGAGCGTGCACTTGGGATGTTGAACGCACTCGCCAAAACACGGTCAAGCAGCGCGTCAGTAACCAAGGTGCCGAACGTTGTGCTGCTCAATCGAGTCGATGCCGTGAGCAACTCCGTTGGGACACCCGGTCACGTGTATCAGTTCGCTGCTGCAATCGAAGATGAAGCCCTGACTCTGGCCGAAACCCTTGAATCCCTAGGACACACCCGGCTAATGGTAGTTTCTAACGGCGAGCCTTGGGCGGAGCGGGCCAAACAGGCACTGTACGCGCAGTGGCAGGGGCCCATTGTTGAAGCAAATTTCCAGCAAACAAAGGATCTAACGCGCGCTGTTGGCAATGCAATGGATGTGTCCGGTAGCCAGCTAAGACGCGAACAGTTAACCGCGTTGTTAAACGAAGACCTGGAGTTTTTACCGCGAGAACGAAAGGACTTACAGGCTGTCGTTACGTTTACCGACGGCCTGCAATCCAAGGCGCTAGTCCCTGCTTTGAGATTTCATTTTGCGGACGAGTTGCCTGTATTCGCCACATCGCAAACCGCAAGGTCCCGAGATTTAGATGAACTTTCGAATTTCCGTATTGCCGAATTACCCCTGCTGGCCAACCCAGACGCCACCGCGAAATCCATGACCGCTACCTTTGCTCTGAAAGATAATCCCTTGATTGAATTTTTTGCCCTAGGGTTGGACGCCTATCGTCTCGCCACTTGGACCCACTGGCTGAACGAAAATCAAGACGTGCTGGGGGACCAGCACGCTCTTACCTTATCCTTGGCCAGCGGCACATTGACGCTGGGACGCCAAAGCGCAATCAAAAGACGGCTGGATATGGCCATTATCGACCGGCGCGGTAACGTACGACCAACCACCGGCAACTCGCGTTGATACGTCCATGTCAGCCCATTGGAGCGAGAGACTGGCCGCAGTCTACCTGCAGTATCACGGACTCACCTTGCTCAGCAGAAACTATCGCTGTCGCCAAGGAGAGCTAGACCTCGTCATGCGAGACACCTCCGAATCGCCTCATATCACGGTATTTGTCGAGGTTCGCTACCGCAAAGGGACGAACTACGGTCGACCGGAGGAAACCATCTTGGTCGCCAAGCAGAGGAAACTTATTTTGACAGCTAGGCACTATCTTCAAGCCCAAAACACCTCGGAAGCAGCGACACGGTTTGACGTGGTAGCGGTTACCCAGCCAAACTACCTTCCCCGAATAAACTGGATCAAAGACGCATTCGCATGAAACGTTACAAACACTTACGCATTGGTCTTTACAGTCTTGTCACCGGCATCATTTTGGCTGGTTGTACGAACAATCCACAAGAGAAGCGCACTCCGGGCGATCTGATCGACGACAACGCCTTGGAGTTTGTTATTGAACGCGAAATTAAGGCCTCCGATGAAGGCTTCAAGGGCGCGCACTTGGTCACTACGGTGTATGACGGTCTGGTACTTCTGCTGGGCGAGGTTCCTTCAGTAGACCTGAAGGAAAAAGCGACCGAGGTCTCCGAATCGCTGTACAAAGTCGATCCGGACAAAGTGCACAATTATTTAACGGTAGGCGGCCCAATCTCGTTACTGGCTCGCACCAATGATTCGTATTTATCCGGCAAGGTGAAAACGCGCCTATTGGCAGCGCCAGATGTTCCAGCGGGCAGGGTAAAAGTGGTGACAGAAAACGGCGTAGTCTACCTGCTGGGCAAAATCACACCCAGCGACGCCGACTTGGTCGTCGCGGAAACGCAGAAGACCTTTGGCGTCCAAAAAATCGTCAAGGTGTTTGATTATCTGCCAGAAG
Organism: Gammaproteobacteria bacterium; assembly: GCA_042091155.1. GTDB lineage: Bacteria > Pseudomonadota > Gammaproteobacteria > Pseudomonadales > Azotimanducaceae > UBA4421. The sequence goes on along the minus strand of JBELHZ010000003.1, from coordinate 86,222 downwards.
AGTATGCCGACCCTGCATTGGACTAAGTCGAAGGACTCGGTGAACTAAACCAAGCGGAGCGTTGGTTTTGTGCCCGAAGAATCCGCGTCGTCTCGCGCGGCGGGCGCATCGGCTGACGTGTCCGGGTCTTGGGGACGCTCCACACCGTCGGCCGAAAAAGCCACTTCGTCGGTCATCATGTCTTCATCGTCGAAGGCCAAACCTTGCCCAGAGTCTCGGCAGTAAATCGCACGAACGCTCTCTACGGGCAGGATCAATTCGATGCTGCGGCCTGAAAACCGTCCTTCGCACATAATGTATTCATTGCCCAAACTCAAATTTCTGACGGCTTGGGGGGAGATATTGAGCACGATTTGCCCGTCGCGGACATGTTCTTGAGGAACGACCACGCCGTCTATCTCAGCATCCACCAGAATATTGGGCACTTCTCCACTATCAACGATCCAGTCGTACAGCGCTCGCAAAAGGTAAGGGCGGCGTGGCTTCACTCACGCATCTCCATTTCAGCTTCCGTCAAGCTCGCGCGGAATGCGTCGCGCTCAAACATGGATTGCATGTACAGATGCAACGCCTTCGTTGAACGCTCTGGTAACGTAATATCCACTGCCTTCAATCGCCAAAGAATGGGCGCAACGCAGCAATCGACTAGAGAGAGCTCTTCGTTCATAAAGAAAGGCTTTTCTGCGAAAATCGGGGCGATGGCAATAATGCTCTCGCGAAGTTCTTTGCGCGCCTTGCTCAACACAGTTTCGCGGCCCTTGCCCAACATCAGCAAGTCTAATCGAGTGCTCCACTCTTTTTCGACTCGTGAGATCCACAGACGGGACAGTGCACGCTGCACTGGGTAAACGGGCAGCAAGGGCGGATGAGGAAAACGTTCATCCAAGTATTCTGTAATGACGTTAGCCTCGTAGAGGGCCAAATCCCGGTCTGCCAGTGTCGGCAGCGTGTTGTAGGGATTCAACTCGGCCAAATCTTCCGGTTCTTTGCCTGCAACAATATCAATGACATCAACGGTCACGCCTTTTTCTGCCAGAACTAGACGGACGCGATGTGAATACTGGTCTCTCGGATCCGAAAATAGGGTCATTGCTGACCGCTTGGTAACAATACTCATCTGCGTTTATCTCTTATGATGGGCGGGATCGCTCGTTTGCGACGTCAAATGCGCATGCGGCCGCTATCGGCGGCCACATCTTCAACTGCGGATTAATGATCTATGTCTTTCCAATATTCACGATTCAGCAGGTACGTAAAGCTGCCGAGAATAATCAAAAAGAGCAGCACGAAAACCCCAGTTCGCTGACGCTCCAGCCGAGCTGGCTCGCTAACGTAGTACAGAAAGTTCGTCAGGTCATAGATCGCTGAATCGAACTCTTCTGGGTTCATTGCTCCCGTACCAGCCTCGACAACCAGTTCATCGCAAACGCCATCGGTGCAAACTTGTCGTTGGACACCCTGCAGATCCAGAAGCACATTGGGCATACCGACGTTGATAAACACCTTGTTGTTGACACCTAAGGGACGGCTTTCATCAACATAGAACGTCTTCAAATAGTTGTAGACCCAATGCGGCTCGCGCACTCGGGTGACCATGGTCAAATCCGGGGGCGCTGCGCCAAACCATGCCTTCGATTCCTCTTTCGGCATCGCTGTCGTCATCAGGTCGCCAATTTTTTGACCCGTAAAAATCAAGTTTTTTAGCGCGAGATCGTGAGGAATGCCTAGGTCATCGGCGGTTCGCTGATAACGCTGAAACTGCAGGCCGTGGCAGCCCATGCAGTAGTTCGTATAGAGCTTAAAACCATTCTGAAGGCTCGGCAAATTGCGCAGATCCCCTTCAAAATCCTCCATCGCCCAATCAGAGCCACCTGCAGACCATGCGGCGACAGGCATCGCCAATAACAGAGTAATCAGTAATCTTTTCATTATCCCGTGACCCTCTCCGGTTCAGGCTGAGTTTTTTCTACCCGGGTGTACCAAGGCATCAGTATGAAATAGGCAAAGTACAGGGCTGTGCAGACCTGGGCGGCAATGGTGCCGGCCTTCGAGGGCGCTTGAGTACCCAGATACCCCAGAATGAAGAAGCTAATGACAAAGATCATCAGCATGATGCGAGAGATGGAACCCTTGTAACGCATGGACTTCACCGGGCTACGATCAAGCCAAGGCAAGGCCATGGGTATGACGATGGCGCCAATCATGACAACAAATCCCCAGAACTTCGCGGACAATCCGAAGAGCGGAAATGTTGCTGCACGCAACATGGCGTAAAACGGCGTGTAGTACCAGACCGGTGCGATGTGATCAGGCGTCTTCAGTGGATCTGCCATCTCAAAATTTGGCTTCTCTAGGAAGTAGCCGCCCATCTCTGGTGCGAAGAAAACGACCGCGCAAAAGATGAACAGGAACACCACCATCGCGTGAATATCGTGCACGGTGTAATACGGGTGAAACGGAATCCCGTCCTTGGGAATACCGTTCTCATCTTTGTTTTTCTTGATCTCAATGCCATCAGGATTATTGGAGCCCACATGGTGCAGTGCCACTAAGTGGACGAAAATCAAGACACACAGCACCAATGGCAGTGCCACCACATGCAGAGCGAAAAAGCGATTCAGCGTCGTTTCGGACATCAGAAAATCGCCGCGGATCCACTCCATCAAATCTGGGCCGATATAGGGAATCGCGCCAAACAGCGACACAATTACCTGAGCGCCCCAGTAGGACATGTTGCCCCAAGGAAGAAGGTAACCAAAAAAGCCTTCGGCCATCAGTGCAATAAAGATCGCCATCCCGATCAGCCAAAGCAGCTCTCGAGGGCCGCGATATGAGCCGTAGCGTAGGGCACGGTACATGTGAAGGTAGATCACGACAAAGAAGAAAGAAGCACCGGTTGAATGGAGGTAACGCATCAGCCAGCCGTACTCGACGTCTCGCATAATGTATTCAACCGAGGCAAATGCGCCGTCCCCACTGGGAACGTAGTTCATCGTCAGCCAGATACCCGTTATCAACTGATTGACCAGTACGAACATGGCGAGAAAGCCAAAGTAGTACCAGAAATTGAAATTCTTTGGCGCGTAGTACTTCGACATGTGATATTCGAAGGTCTCTGTAGCCGGAAAACGCTTATCCAACCACTCCATGGCACCTGCAAGGCCTGACTTGGGGCCTTGTGCTTCGGTCTTATCCATTAAGCAACACCTTTTAACTTTACGAGTTTTTTTCCTTCAGACTTTGGGTCTTTAAGAATTAATTTTTGTCTTCTGTAGCCGTTCTGTGGCTGACGTCACCGCCGAGCCTAAAACACCTCTAGCCGATCACGATGACTGTATCGGACTCGAATTGATAAGGCGGGACTTCCAAGTTGTACGGTGCCGGGACACCTTCAACTACTCGGCCCGCCAAATCGAACTTGGAGCCATGACAGGGACAGAAAAAGCCGCCCTGGCCGGTCTCTTCAAAGTTTTCTGACTCAACGTACTTGGGGGAACACCCTAGATGGGTACAGATGCCAACATATACACCGAGTTCTGGCCGCTCAGAGCGCCACGGATTAACGGCGAATTCGGGCTGCTGGTCTGGATTCGCAGAATCCGGATCAGCCAGTCCGTTGGTATCCACTTCAAGCGAATCAATCACCGCCTGATCCCTGTAAACAACAAAGATTGGCTTACCGCGCCAAGCGACGATTGGGCTCAGCATTTCGCCTGGAGCCAGCTTGGACACATCAATTTTCACTGCCGCACCGGCTGCCTTTGCCTTGGCGCTGGGCGTCCAATATTTGATGAACGGCCACGCTGCGCCGACGGCGCCGACGGCAGCTACCGCTGAGGTAGCCTGAATCAAGAAATAGCGGCGGCTGTTCGTTGAGCCCCCTTCACCTTCCCCATTCGGGGCATCTTTCACTGCGCCATCGCTCACGACGGTAAGCTCCCTTGTCTAGTTAGTTTCCTAGCCTGAACAGATCAGCCGTTCGGCTATTGTCCCTGATAAAACACGCCACCCTAGCTGCCCGGTTGAGAAAACTCGCCCCAGACATCTCCTTAATAGCGGCGCTCTGCTACCACCCTGCCGCGTTTACAGCAGACCTGACTTGCCTGCTGGCCTTACAGCCAGCCCACCTTTCGTTCGGATTTGACCCTCGAATGTTAATCTCTCCAGCCATGACCGTTCCCTCTCGAACGGCCGTTTCCGAGCGGGGGAAGACTACCACAGTTGTCATCCCTTCCCACAGCTGGCCAACAAAGGGTTGTGAAACCCCTCCAAGATTATCGTTTGGAGAATTGTGGGCGCTTACGCGCTTTACGCAGACCAATTTTCTTACGCTCAACCGCTCTCGCATCCCGCGTCAGAAAACCTGCCTGACGCATCGGCTGCCGGAAATTCTCGTCGTATTCCACCAATGCTCGCGCGATGCCGTGACGAATCGCGCCGGCTTGGCCAGAACTCCCGCCACCGCGGACCGTGATTTTCAGATCTAATTTGTCCGTTAGGTCAACAGCCTCGAGCGGCTGCCTTACCACCATGCGCGACGTTTCGCGACCAAAGAATTCGTCCAACGGGCGAGCGTTTACCATAATGCGTCCGGTGCCATTCGCGATGAATACCCGTGCTGCAGCGGTCTTACGTCGACCCGTTCCGTAGTTGTAATCAGTCATCTAAAACTCCAGGACCTGAGGTTGCTGTGCCGTATGAGGATGCTCAGGCCCAGCATATACTTTGAGCTTACGAAACATCGCACGCCCCAATGGATTCTTTGGCAACATGCCCTTCACGGCGATCTCCAACATGCGTTCGGGATGTTCTGCCCGCATCTTCTCTACCGACGTGCTGCGAATGCCGCCGGGATAACCCGAGTGACGCCAGTACAGCTTGCCTTGTTCTTTGTTACCGGTGACGCGTACTTTTTCCGCGTTGACGATCACGATGAAATCTCCGGTATCGACGTGCGGAGTAAATTCTGGCTTGTGCTTACCACGCAGCCGGCTGGCAACTTCTGTTGCAATACGACCAAGGGTCTTGTCCGCCGCGTCGATGATCCACCACGCCCGGACGACATCCTGCTCGCGCATACTTACCGTTTTCATGTTCTGCCTCTTACTTGATCTACGCCGGACCTGGTTCCGAGCTTGCCGCCACACCTACTGATATGACCGCAAACCATCCGGGACTAGCAAAATTCTGGGTCGATGAATGATTATAGGGTTCGCCGACTTACCCTAAAAAAAGGGACGCGAATGATAGTGGAGCACTTGTCGCTTTACAACAGGCCTGAAGCCGCGGAAGCCAATAGATTTAACTTAATTGACCTTTTAAACCTCAAGATGCCACATGGGCTTCGCTCAAATATGCTTCTGACTGCATTTCCAATAGCCTGCTTTGCGTTCGCTCAAATTCAAAGGTCAGTCGCTGGCCTTGGTATAGTGTAGTAATCGGCTGGTCTGCCGAAACGATCAATTTCACTCGTCTGTCGTAAAACTCGTCGACCAAACTGATAAAACGCCTGGCGGCGTCTTCGCGAGACGCGTCGAGTAGCGGGATGTTACTCACCAACACCGTCGTAAACAGGGTCGCCAATTCAATGTAGTCGTTTTGACTCCTTGGCCCCTCACAGATACTGGGAAAATCAAACCAAGCGACGTCGCCGGCGACTTTCACCGCCTCAATCATACGGTTTTCAATTCTCAGCTTGACGTTGTCCTTTTCCAATTCTGCCGCTAGCGCACTGAAACCGGCCAGCAGGCTCTGTTGGGCTTTGTCGCCCAGTGGGTGGTGGTACAGCTTGGCCTGCTGAAGGGTTCGCAGCCGGAAGTCTTGACCCGGGTCGATTTCGTGTACATCACAGTAGGCGTAAATCTGATCAATGGCCGGCAAAAAGCGCGAACGCTGCAATCCATTTTTGTACAAATTGACCGGCTCCACATTCGAGGTCGCAATCAGAGACACCCCGCGCTGGAAAAGGGCGGTCATCACCTCTCCGAGGATCATGGCATCGCCAATATCAGAGACGAAGAACTCATCGAAACACAGTATGTCGCCGCCTGCGGCGATTTCATCCGCCACCTTAAGCAGTGGATTGGCCTGACCCGAATGGCGCCCCAAGGCGTCGTGAACGCGTCGCATAAACCGGTGGAAGTGCATTCTCTGCCGCCGCTCGGCAGGCAGCGCGCTGCAAAACATATCCATCATCATGGTCTTGCCGCGACCAACGCCGCCCCAAATATAAAGACCTCGTACGGAGCCGGCGACGGCTGATGATGAGAGCCCAAACCACTTGCCTAGGACGTCTTTGACCAGTCCGCTGCTCGGCGTTTGTCGCTTCATAGCGCGCTCAAAGAGTTGGTCTAACAGGTCGATCACCGCGGCCTGAGCGGCATCCGGCATCACCTCACCCAGATCAATACTCCTGCGGTAAAGAGCCGCCGGCGTCAGGTGACCTGGGCCTGGATCAGGCACAACAGACTCGTCGGACTCATTCATTCCTGAGAGCCGCTTCCTCGCACGCGGGCGGCTAATGCATGTGCCTCCAAACCCTCTGACGTCGCGAGCAAATCCGTTTGCGCAGACAAGGATTCTGCTGCGTGACGCGACATGCGGATCATGGAACTGCGTTTCTGGAAGTCGTACACGCCCAAGGGAGACGCAAACCGTGCGGTGCCGAACGTTGGCAGCACGTGGGAGGGACCGGCCATGTAATCGCCAAAGGTCTCTCCGGTATGCGGGCCGATAAAGATCGCTCCGGCGTGACGAAGCCCAGCAATCCAAGGATCAGGATCTGCAACAGCCAGCTCTAAATGCTCTGCTGCGATGCGATTGGCGACCTCTAAGGCCTGTTCACGATCCTCGCAATAGATAAGCGCGCCTCGCCCGTCAAGGGACTCGCGAATGATGTCGGCACGCTGCATGGTTGGCAGCTTGCCTTCGATCATCTGCGCCACCTGCTGCAAAAAGCCTCGGTCCGTACTGATCAAAATCGCCTGAGCAGAGGCATCATGCTCCGCTTGGGAAAACAAATCTAAGACTGCCCATTCCACTTCTGTTGTGCCGTCAGTAATAACCAACACCTCGCTTGGACCCGCGATCATGTCGATACCGACTTGGCCAAAGACCTGCTTCTTGGCTGCAGCAACGAAGGCATTGCCCGGGCCCACAATTTTATCCACCCGTGGCACCGATTCCGTTCCGTAGGCAAGAGCGGCGACGGCTTGAGCACCTCCTAGGGTAAACACCCGATCAGCCCCGGCCAAGTGAAGCGCCGCCAAAACCATGTCATTACGCTCACCAGAGGGGGTGGGCGAAACCACAACGACTTCTTCCACGCCGGCAACCTTGGCGGGTATTAACGTCATCAGCACACTCGACGGATAGGCCGCCCTGCCGCCGGGAACGTATACCCCAACCCGATCCAGCGGATGGATTTTTTGCCCTAGCTCACAGCCCAGCTCATCAGTAAACGACCAAGAGTCTTCTCGTTGCCGCTGATGAAACCGGCGAATGCGATCTGCCGCGGTAGTCAGCGCTTGCTGTGAGGCTAAGTCGAGCCGAGCCCATGCATCCGCCAGCTCGCCTTTGTCGATCTCAAGCTGGGACATGCTTTGCGCGTCTAGGTTGTCAAACGTGCGCGTCAGGGCCAGCAGCTGCTCATCACCTGCGCTGCGCACCTGTTTGATTATTTGCGCAACCGCGATGTCTATATCGCTGTCCACCCCCAAATCCCAGGCCAGCAGTTGTTCCAACTGCGCTGCAAACGTCGCCGATGTGGCGTCAAGTTCACGCACCGCTAAACACCCTCTTCCTGCGCACCCTGATCAGCGACCACTTCCTCAAGCTGGTGAATCAAACGCTGGACGGCCTCGAATTTGGTTTTCATCGACGCCCGATTAACGATGAGTCGAGTGCTGATGTCGCAAATCGTTTCTCTCGCCTCAAGACCGTTTGCCTTCAGCGTATTGCCCGTATCTACAATATCCACAATGCAGTCAGCCAAACCGAGCAGTGGCGCAATTTCCAGGGCCCCAGACAGTTTCACTAAAGACACCTGCTTGCCCTGGCCTTGGTAGTACTTGCGCGCGATGTTGACGAATTTAGACGCGACGCGAATACCCTGATCAGGCTCTGGCACACCAACGGGACCCGCGGTCATCATCCGGCAGGCACCTATTTTTAGGTCGAGGCGTTCGTAGAACGTCATATCGTCGCCGTACTCTAAAATGGTGTCTTTGCCAGTAATACCCACATCAGCGACGCCATTCTCCACATAGGTCGGCACATCAGCCGAACGGGCCACGATGATTCTGTGCCCGCCGGTGACGCTATCAAATATCAGTTTGCGCGATTTTTTAGGGTCGTCGGTCGGCTGTATCTGACAGGCCGCCAGGAGCGGAAGACACTCCTCGAAAATACGCCCTTTGTTCAGGGCTATAACTAATCCCATGAATGAATCAACCTTCTTACAGGGGGTTAAAGGGTCACCGTTACCGACTGTGCGATTACGCTGTATTTATTGTCTGTCCAAATCGTCCATCAAACGTGCGCTGTACTAGCTAATGCGTCGCACCTTGGCACCCATTTGTCCCAACTTTTCTTCAATGGTCTCATAACCACGATCGATGTGATAAATGCGGTCAATTGTTGTCGTACCAACCGCCGCTAACGCCGCCAAGACCAAACTTGATGAAGCCCTCAGGTCCGTTGCCATCACCGGCGCGGCACGCAGTTCTTCCACGCCTTGAACCACCGCCATGGATTGGCCATGAAGCTCTATATCCGCCCCCAACCGCTTCATTTCATGCACATGCATAAACCGGTTTTCAAAAATATTCTCATTAATGGTCGCGGTGCCCTCTGCTAACGCGTTCAAGGTCATGAACTGGGCCTGCATATCCGTAGGAAAACCCGGATAGGGTGATGTTTCGATGTCCACGGCCCTTGCGCGTCGACCGGCCATATCCAGCTCGATCCAATCGTCGCCAACCGTGACGTCGGCTCCCGCTTGCTGAAGTTTGTCCAGCACAGCACCTAAGGTTTCGGGTTCGACGTCACGCAAATGCACGTGACCGCCAGTCACCGCCGCCGCCACAAGATAGGTGCCCGCTTCCACGCGATCCGGCATCACGCGATGAGAACCGCCGTGCAGCGCTTCAACACCCTCAATCTCTATAGTCGATGTGCCGTGACCCGACACCTTCGCACCCAAGGCGTTAAGAAAATTACCCAAGTCGACGGTTTCGGGTTCACAGGCCGCATTGAAAAGCCGAGTCGTACCTGACGCCAGCGTCGCTGCCATCATAAGATTCTGCGTACCGCCGACCGTAACCAGATCCATATGCACATCGCAGCCAACCAACCGCCCGTTCGAGCGGGCTCGCACGTATCCGTCCGTCACTTCAATCTCAGCGCCGAGGGCCTCAAGGCCCTTCAAATGCTGGTCCACCGGCCTAGACCCAATGGCACAGCCTCCGGGTAAGGAAACTTCCGCCTCACCGAAACGCGCCAGCAAAGGGCCAAGGACCAAAAACGATGCCCGCATGGTTTTCACCAGTTCGTAAGGCGCACGGAGACTGGTGAGGTTCTTGGCGGCAACTTCAACCTGCATGTTTTCGTTCAGCGTCACGTCCACGCCCAGACAGGCAAGCAGCTCGATCATTGTGGTGACGTCATGCAGGTGCGGTGAATTTGATATCGATACGGGCTCTGCTGACAGCAGTGAGCCCGCCAAGATGGGCAGCGCAGCATTCTTCGCGCCGCTGATACGGATGCTTCCTTCGAGCGTAATGCCGCCCTCAATCTGCAATTTATCCATGGATTTACGGCGTTTCTGCCTTGATCGACACAGCGTGCAAGGCACCCGTGGCAATCAAGTCTTGGATGCATGCGTACACTTCTTGCTGCTTCTTGACTCGACTCATGCCGTCAAAATGCTCGCTGACCACTACAATCGCGGCTCGATTACCTTCAATTTCCACCGTGACCTGAGCACCGGGAATGGCGCGTTCCACTCGGTTCCTGACGTCATCTTGCATAGTCTATTTTCCACCTGATCCTGCGTCGGACATTTCCACCCTTTGGACAGCCAGCGTGAAAAATACGGTCGTTGCCCGGACGCTATCTTACGCGATATCGACACACACAACACTGCACATGGGTAAACGGCTCTTTCGAACCGGACAAATCGTGGCACGGATGCCTTGGCTCCGGCTGGTGATGCGACTAAAGTGCGGAGTCTCGATTAGTGACGAGCGAGTTTTGTATCGATACACAAGTCTGCTCGAAAGGACGCCACAAGCGCATAACACAGGACATACCCGTATGTGGGTCAACTTACTATTGATGGCGGTCGGATTCGCGGCTCTCATCTGGAGCGCAGACAGATTTCTGTCCGGGGCTGCAGCTACGGCAACCAACTTGGGCGTTTCCAACATTTTGATTGGTTTGACCGTGGTTTCTCTTGGCACTTCGGCGCCGGAAATCGTGGTGGCCTTGATCGCGGCACTTGAGGACAACGCCATTTTGGCCGTCGGCAACGCCATCGGATCCAACATCGCCAACATTGGCCTAGTGCTCGGCATAACCGCCATCATCGCGCCCCTGCCTTTCTCGCAAAACGTGCTTCGCCGGGAGCTACCGTGGCTGCTGGGCGCCACAACTCTGGCCATCATCCTCATGTTCGACCGCGAGTTGGATCGGTTAGACGGTTTTATTCTGCTCTGCGGACTGATGTACATACTCTGGCAGTTGTTGCGATCGGAAAAAGACACGGACCCGGCCGACAGCGCCCTGGCCAGCGAACTCGAAGAGCTTCCTCAAATGAATCAAGGCAGCGCGATTTTTTGGCTGATCTCGGGGCTGCTCGTACTACTCGCCGCCGCGCAACTCTTAGTCTATGCCGCCACTCAGATCGCCATAGAGCTTGGTATCAGCAGCATGATCATCGGTCTGACCATTGTTGCCATTGGCACCAGCCTGCCAGAGCTTGCGGCTACCGTTGGTGCGGCCATGAAGGGTCAACCGGACATTGCTATCGGCAACATCGTTGGCTCGAATATTTTGAACATTTTGGCGGTCCTGGCGGTTCCCGGCATCGTCAGCGCGACCGCACTGGACTTTTCAGCGCTTTGGCGAGACAGCGGCATGATGCTGGCCCTCACGTTGATGCTGGCTTTGTTCGCCTATGGCTTGAACTCGCGCGCGGTCATCACGCGGTTCGAAGGCACCGTCATGTTGTTGGCATGGATCGGCTACAACGCATTACTGGCCCAGCAGGCATAGGAAGCGTCGCCCATGAATAACACACAAAACCCACTGTACGACCTAGCGCGCTCTATTGCGGGCATCGTCCTGGATGTCGATGGCGTGCTGACCGACGGCAAGATTATCTACAGCTCGGATGGCAGCGAGCAAAAGCACTTTCATGTCCAAGATGGCGGCAGCCTCAAGCTTTTAGCGGCCCAAGGTATTGCGCTTGCGATCATCACAGGGCGCAATTCCAACGTCGTGCAGCGGCGTGCGGAAGAGCTGGGCATTTCATTTATTCGCCAGGGAGCTCACAGCAAGGCGGAGGCATTAGATGAGCTCATTCTTGAGGGATTTCCCGCGTCTAACCTTTGTGCCATCGGTGATGATATTCAGGACTTCCAACTGTTCGAACACCCCGCCGTAACACTCGCCGCGACCGTCGCCAATGCGCACCCAGCCGTACTCGCCAAAGCCCAATTTGTCACCCAGCGCTGCGGTGGTGAAGGCGTCATCGTCGAACTGAGCGAGCTCTTGTTACGCGCCCAAGAACGATGGCACTACGAGTAGCGCGTCCCTAGGACATTCTATCGCAGGTACTGATGCTCGAATCCACCAAACAAGCCGACACAACGAACACGCTGACACAATGGCGCGTGCCGCTTATTGCCTTGGCTGGCCTGCTCTGGGTTTTTCTATTGCTTTGGCCTGACAGTGAAAACGCATCCGGCACATCGCCTGCCCTGACGGGCGACGGGAATAAGGAACGCGATACGTTATTCACGTCGCTAAAACCGACAAGCACAGCAACCCAGGTGACGTGGCGCGTATTCTCCGCAGCCGGTGCCTTGAGCTATGAAGTCAGCGCTCAGGCATTGGAGCAATTCCAATCGCTCCAGTTGGTGAAGGTTGAACAGCCGATGATACGAATGACCACCGATCAACAGCGACCCTGGCTGATTCAAGCCGCCCGGGGCGAAATTTCCAGCATCCAGGACCGAAGCGTCGATCGGGCAACGGAAGCGGACAAGCTGGATCTGCGCGGCGATGTTCAAATCACACAAGATCAAATCGATCCACGCCATGCATTGCGCCTGTTTACGCCGCGATTAAGCATTTTTCCGTCACAGCAGCGAGCGGTCACCGACGAGCCCGTGGTGGTCCGTCACGCTCAGTTCATCACCACCAGCCATGGTCTTGACCTGAACCTAAACACAGGCACTCTGAGCTTTGCAGCAAGCGACAACACTCGCGTCGTCAGCAAGCTTTTCCTTAACCAACAATCCAAGGGCACTTAAGGTGATCGAGAACACAATTTTGCGCCGATGGGTTTTGGCTGCGGCGGTTACGTTTGGACTTCTGCAGGGCATCAGCGCCACCGCGGAGGAGTCTAGCGCGGGTCAAAATGACGGGCTCACCATCGAAGGTGACAGCGCGGTTTTTCTGCAGGCTCAAAACAGCATTGAATATTCAGGCAATGTCATTGCCTTCATGAACGGCATGCGCATCAACGGAGACCGCGTGCTCGTTCAAATGAGCGACGATCGCGTCGAGCGAATTACAACCAGCGGCCAACCGGCCAGTTTTTGGCAAGAGCAATCGGGCCGTACTGAAGACACTACCGCCAGGGCGGAGACGATCGTTTACCTGCCAAGCTCCGGACTGCTAGAGCTGGCCGGGAGCGCGTCGTTGATTCAGGCGGGCAATGAAGTCCGTAGCGCGTTGATCCGATACAACCTCATCGAAAGACAACTGGACGCCCGCGGCGACAAAGAAACCTCTGAGCGAGTGAGAATGCAGCTCAGCATTCCAGCAAGCGCAACAGACGCAAATCCGTCAGCGCCATGACACTAACAGCCCAGTCGTTACGAAAGCGTTATGCGCAAAAAACCGTTATTGAGGACGTCTCGCTCCGTGTTGACCGAGGCGAAATCGTCGGGCTACTCGGCCCCAATGGCGCAGGCAAAACCACCTGCTTTTATGCCATCGTCGGCCTGATCAAGGCGGATGCCGGACAGGTCTGGCTCGATGACCAAGAGCTCACCCATGCGCCGATGCACGAACGAGCGGCACAAGGGCTTGGCTATCTGCCTCAAGAAGCCAGTGTGTTTCGAACCCTGACCGCTGAAGCCAATATTATGGCCATGCTCGAACTCAACCCCGCCCTTGATACCCAGGCAAGACAAAGCCGTCTGGAATCATTGCTCCAAGAATTTGGACTGGAGCATGTGCGCACGAGCTTAGGACAGAGCTTGAGCGGGGGCGAGCGCCGACGCTTGGAAATCGCTCGGGCACTGGCGACAGACCCTAAATTCATCCTTCTCGACGAGCCCTTCGCTGGCGTTGACCCCATTTCGGTTGCTGATATCAAGGCCGAAATTCTCGGATTGGCCGCACGTGGCATCGGCATTCTCATTACGGATCACAATGTCCGGGAAACGCTGGATATCTGCCATCGCGCTTACGTTGTTCATCAGGGACAGGTAATCGCAAACGGTCTGCCAACAGACATTCTGACAAATGCGACCGTACAAAATGTTTATCTTGGCAAGGAATTTGCTTAACCTTTCCTCATTGCCGAGATATCGATGTTCCAACACATCATTGGAACGTTCATCGCATCGGTCCATCCTTACCGACTTGGGTAGTTATGCAACACCTGATTAGCATCATCCACATCAGCCGCCGTCGATGAAGCAAAACCTTTCCATAAAGCTGGGTCAACAACTCAAAATGACCCCTCAGCTGCAGCAAGCCATTCGCCTGCTGCAACTCAGTACCTTGGAACTGGAGCAGGAAATCCAAGACAGCGTCGACGGCAACCCGATGCTAGAAACCGAAGACGATTGGCCAGATTCTCCAGACAATGAAACTGCTGATTCTCAAGATGATTTTTCCGACAGCGAGGCCTCTGACGAGCCAATGGATTTAGCCGCTGCCGAGCCCAACGACAGTGACTTCGACGACGATTACTCTGTGGCCGACCCCGATCTCGCAGACCTACCCGACAACTACCCAGAGGAAATGATTTCCAACGATGCTGCCGACGTCGCCATCGACGGCATCACGGAGTCCGAAGTCAGCGACCAACTTCACGAACCGCTAGCCGACGACATACCCGTGGACTCCAATTGGGACGATATCTATCCCCAAACACCGTCGGGGGCATCCGGCGACAGCGACTACGATGCCGGAGCCAACGATAGCGCCCAGGAAACACTGGAGAGCCATTTACTGTGGCAACTCAACCTCACACCCATGGCCATATCTGACCGGGTCATAGCCTTGGCCATTATCGATGCCATCACCGACGACGGTTTGTTGGGCACCTCCATCGACGACCTTTGTGCGACCTTAGCGCAAAACAATCAGAGCACCGAAGCGCCGCCAACCGAGGATGAAGTAACCGAAATTCTGCAGAGAATTCAGCGCTTTGACCCGGTGGGCGTGGGTGCGAGGGATCTCCGAGAGTGCCTGCTGATACAGCTCGAGCAACTCGATGAAGCAACGCCATGGCTCAACGAGGCCAAGCTGCTGGTCGATCAATTTCTAGCGCTTTTAGGCAGTAAGGACTTCGCTGCGCTGGTTCGACAAACTCAACTGTCAGAACACGAACTCAGCCAAGTGGTCGCGCTCATACGAACCCTGCAGCCCAGACCCGGCGCGGCACTGCTGCTGAATCAAACAGACTACGAAGTTCCCGATGTCCTAGTCCGTAAGGAGAAGGGGCGATGGCTGGTTGAACTCAACCCCGATACGTTGCCAAAAGTACGGATTAACAGCACCTATGCGGGCATGATCAAAAGCGTTCCCGCGGGACCCGACAAAGATTACCTGCGAGATAACCTTCAGGATGCCAAATGGTTTCTGAAAAGCCTGCAAACACGGCATGACACCCTGCTCAAGGTCGCGACAAAAATTATTGAAGTGCAAAAAGATTTTTTGGAACTGGGCCCGGAGGCGATGAAGCCTTTGATTTTGGCGGATATCGCTGAGCAAGTAGACCTTCATGAATCCACCATATCCCGCGTGACCAATCGCAAATACTTGGCGACACCACGCGGTTTGTACGAACTCAAATACTTCTTCTCATCCCATGTCGGCACGGCCACCGGCGGCGAGGTATCCAGCACAGCGATTCGCGCGTTAATCCGCAAGGTTACCGCGGAAGAGAACCCTCGCAAACCGTTGAGTGATAGCAAAATTGCCGCAATACTATCCGAGCAAAACATCAATGTTGCACGTCGAACAGTAGCCAAATATCGAGAATCACTGTCGATTCCTCCCTCAAACGAAAGGAAACAATTGGTCTAATCTGTCGCGCTTGCTTAAGTTGATAGACCCTTCACCGGATCCTCTAGGAGGACACTATGCAACTCGATATCACCGGCCATCAGATCGACCTTACGGACGCCTTACAGCACCATGTTCGTGAAAAAATGAGCAAGCTTGAACGCCACAGTGACGAAATAACGCATACGCATGTGGTGTTAAATGTTGAAAAACACAGCCATCAGGCAGAAGCTACCGCACACGTTCCTGGGGCTGAATTGTTTGCCAATGCCGAGGCAGACGATATGTACGCGGCGATTGATAAGTTGGCTGATAAAATGGATCGCCAACTGCTTAAACACAAAGAAAAAACGGTTGCGCGACATAACGGCGGGCACCACAGAACATCGCGACACGAGATTTAACGGCTGGCAGCCAGCGCACTTCGCGAAGGCTCCATACACAGCGGCAAGATTCTGCGCGAATTGGTCGGTAAGATAGGCCCGTAAGATCGGGCCCAAAGGCCAACGCTGCGATGAACAACATTCAACTGGTAAGTCATGAGAGTCTGCTTTTATGAGCAATGCATTAACCGTTAACGACTTGGTCGGCAGGACCTCAGTACACTGCCACTTACGCGCTGGCAGTCGTAAACGGCTCTTCCAATCTATTGCGCAGGAGCTGGTCGATCCGACTCGAGAAGACGGCGAGGAAGCCGTTGATGAGATCTACGACGCCTTGGTTGAACGCGAGCGGCTTGGCAGCACGGCTCTGGGCGATGGCGTTGCCATTCCCCATTGTCGCACCGATTGCAAAACCATTGCCGGCGCATTTTATACGCTGGAACAGCCCATTGATTACGAGGCACCAGACCAAAGACCCGTCGACTTAGTCTTCGTCTTGCTCGTGCCACGCCATGAGCAAACAGCGCATATCGCTGCACTCCAGCGACTCGCCCAGTTGTTTTCTGATCCTTCGAACCTCGATGACTTACGCGCGACGACGTCAGACGACGACCTCTTTCGTGAACTGCTGCGGATCGACTCTGGACTCGTTCAGCCTGAACTGAATCGTAAACTCGCATGAAACTGGTCATCGTCAGCGGCCGCTCGGGTTCGGGTAAATCCACGGCCTTGAGAACGCTGGAAGATGCTGGTTATCACTGCGTGGACAATTTACCCGTTGATCTTCTTGATGATCTAATGGGGCGTTACGCGGCGGCACAGGGCAAGCTTTCAAAGGTTGCGGTCTGTATCGACGCGCGAAGCTCCGGCTTGGAACACTTCCCCGAATTGTTGCTGCAGCTGCGCGATCAGGGCATCGACACTCAGGTTCTCTATCTCGATGCCCTCAGCCCGACCCTAGTCAAACGCTTCAGTGAAACACGCCGGCGACACCCGCTGACGAATGCCGAGGTCGATCTTCGAGAAGCGATTGATCGGGAAGCCAGCATCCTTGCCAGCGTTGCAGATCTGGCCAGCCTAACCATCGATACGACAAAAATTTCCAGCAAAGGACTGAGCGAACAAATCGTCACCCGTGTGCTCGAATACGACGGTGCCTCGGTCAATCTGCTGTTTCGTTCCTTCGGCTTCAAACACGGCATTCCAGTGGACACAGACTTTGTCTTTGATCTGCGCTGTCTACCAAACCCCCACTGGCAACCGGCACTGCGCCCGCTAAGCGGTTTACATCAAGAAGTAGCAGGCTATTTAGCAACAAAACCGCTGGTCAACGAGATGTTCGATGACATCACAAGGTATCTTGAGCGTTGGATCCCTCGATTCGCCGACAACGACCGGGTGTACCTGACCATCGGTATCGGCTGCACGGGCGGACAGCATCGCAGCGTCTATATGTCTGAACGTTTGGCCGCTCACTTCTCTGAACAACTCGATCAGGTATTGGTCCGTCACCGTGAGTTGGGAAAGCAGTAGGCGCTTTTAGCACGCGCTACGTATCCAGCCTCGTTATGCGACACGCCAAATTGACCATCGTTAACCCGCTCGGGCTTCACGCTAGAGCCGCTTCTAAGCTGGTCGATGCCGCCAAAAATTTTGCCTCGGAGGTCAAAGTCGTCAATGCAGGCGGTACAGAGGCCGACGCCAAGCGAATCATGAATTTGTTGCTGCTGGGCGCGCCGGTTGGAAGCGAGGTCGAATTGTTCGTGCAAGGAGAAGACGAAAATGAAGCCTTTGCGGCGCTGACCGCACTCATCAAAGCGGGCTTCCATGAGATGGAATCGTCATGACACCAGATCAACAACACTTCGAAGACGTTCTGGAGGGCATCAGCCGCGGCAGCACCGCAGACATCAAGGTGCTTTTGGCGTCTCTACGCCCCAGCGAAGTGGCCGGGGTTCTCGAAGCCAACACGCCAGCCACCCGCCGAATTATCTGGGGTTTGGTCGACGGTGACGTGCGCAACCAAAGTTTGCAGTACCTCCAAGACGACGTGCGCGCCGAATTTCTTGAGGCCATGGACACGGCCCAACTTGTGGCGGTTGCGGATGATCTGGATACAGACGACTTTGCCGACATTCTGCAGCAGCTACCAACCACCATCACCAATCAGGTGCTCGAGAATCTAGACGGCCGAGATCGCGCCCGAGTGGAATCGGTACTCTCCTACCCCGAAGACAGCGCTGGTGGTCTGATGAACACCGATACCATTACGGTGCGGCCTCGGCACGCTGCTGAATTGGTCCTACGCTACCTGCGCTTGCGTCGAGATCTGCCGGCAACCACCGACGCATTGATCGTTGTGAACAGCCGGGACGAATATCTGGGTATGTTGCCGTTGACTAAACTGCTGACCGCTGACCCAACGGTGACGGTGCGGGAAATCATGAACACTGAAGAGCCGGCCATTCACGTTGGCGAGGCCGATACCGAAGTCGCAAAATTGTTCTCGGAGCGCGACCTGATTTCCGCACCCGTCGTCGACGACGACGGTTTCTTGCTGGGACGAATTACCATTGATGACGTGGTCGACGTCATCATAGAAGACGCGGAAGAAGCCCTCTTGGCTCCCGCCGGTTTGGTCGTTGACGAAGATACCTTCGCACCAGTCCGCAGAGCCGTGCGCCGTCGGGCTATCTGGCTGGGCATCAATCTCGTCACTGCACTGATGGCAGCAGCGGTCATCAGCGTGTTTGAAGAGACCATCGTGAAGGTGGTCGCCCTTGCGGTGCTCATGCCCGTCGTGGCCAGCATGGGCGGCATCGCTGGCACCCAGACGCTCACCTTGGTCATTCGCGGTCAGGCCACCGGTCAGCTGGGTAGGAGCAATATGCTGTGGATGCTGAATCGGGAGTTCGTCATCGCGACACTGAACGGCTTGCTCTGGGCGACCATCGTCGCCCTCGGAGCCTCTTACTTTTTTGACGACCCGAAGCTCGGTTTCGTCATTGGGGTTGCCATGGTCGCAACGATCCTGATCGCCGCTGTCGCAGGAAGTCTGCTCCCGAGCCTGCTCAAGCGCATGGCCATTGATCCCGCTATCGCCGGAGGCGTGGTACTCACCACCATCACCGACGTGGCCGGATTTTTCATTTTTCTTGGCCTCGCCAGCTGGGTCTATTTATAGACCTACTGACCCGCCACAGTCATCGACTCAAGCAGCAAGCTCGGCGCGCGAATACTGCTCCTGATGTCTATATCATCGGCGAGGCCCACGATGTTCAGCAACATGTCTTTCAAGTTTCCAGCCAGCGTGAACTCTGCCACCGGATAGGCTATCCCACCATTTTCAACCCAAAACCCTGAAGCGCCCCGTGAATAGTCGCCGGTCACACCGTTAACCCCTTGACCCATCAATTCGGTTATCAGCAGGCCGTTTCCCATTTGAGCCATCAAGTCCGCGTGAGGCACCATGGGCGCGCTGAGGTGAAGGTTATGCACACCTCCCGCATTTCCGGTGGTTTCAAGCCCGAGTTTGCGCGCGGAATAGGTCGACAGGATATAGCGTTGCAGCCGGCCCTCTGCCACGAAAACATTGTTTCGGGTGGCAACCCCGTCGCCATCAAAGTAAGCACTCGCTAGCCCGCCAGCCATCATCGGCTCTTCACTCAGCGTCAACCATTCTGGGAGCACTTGTTGATCGATTGCATCCAACAAAAAAGAGGCTTTACGGTACTGTGCACCACCACTGATGGCACCATTGAGGTGACCGATCAATCCGGCGGCAAGATTGGGAGCCAACATCACCGGATATTTACCGGTGGGGGCTTTGCGCGGAGACAAACGTTCTACTGTTCGCTCTCCGGCCTTTCTACCGACGGCGGCAGCAGACTCCAATTCCTGCCAACGGCGCGAAAGCGTATACCAGTAATCGCGCTGCATCCCTTCATTGTCTTCGCCAATCAGCACGCAGCTCATGCTGTGACGCGTGCTGGGGTAGGCTCCGAGAAACCCATTGCTGTTGCCATAAACTCGCAGCGCCTGCTGGGAGCTGATTTGCGCGCCGTCCGAATTGGTGAGCTTGCCATCGACGGCAAGTCCCGCTGCCTCGCACTCAATGGCCATCGCGGCCACTTGCTCTGGCTCAATGTCCCAGGGATGGTACAGGTCCAATGCGACCGGCGCCGTCGGCATCAGGCTGGCGTCAGCCAACCCGCTGTAGGGATCCTCTTCGGTGTGTTTGGCAATACCTTTCGCAGCCGCCACGGTTTCACGGATCGCCGCCTCGCTGCTGTCTGTGGTGCTCGCCGAGCCCTTACGTTTGCCAAAATACAGCGTGATACCAAAGCCGCGATCTTGATTGAACTCCAGGTTTTCCAACTCGCCTTTGCGCACGCTGACCCCCAAGCCCTGCTCCATGCTCACCGACACTTCGGCCTGATCGGAGCCTTGGCTTTCTGCCTCGCCGAGAATTTTTTCAACCAATACGGTCAATTCTTGCTGATGCTCTATAAACTCCAATGCTTTGCTTCCTTTAAAATTACGTTATGCACGAAGAACCCTCCAAATCTGCGCTGAAGCGCGAAGCCCAACGACTGCAAAAAATCGGCCTGCGCCTCACTCAGCTCAAACCCGATGTTAGGGCCCGCATCGATCTGCCCGATGCCCTTCGACAGGCCATCGAAACCCACGCTGCCATCAACAGCCGCGAGGGGGGACGGCGACAAATGCAGTTTATCGGCAAATTAATGCGCAAGGTCGACATCGAGGCCATCGAAGCGCAGCTCGCCGACATCGACGGCCAATCTGCCGCTGCTCGCCACTTTTTTCACAGCCTGGAGCAATGGCGCGACACCCTTATTTCCGACCCTAGTGCCCTCACAAAATTCATCTCCGAGCACCCCACCGTCGAAAGACAGACGTTGCGACAGCTGGTCAATGCGGCTTCCGCCAATCGACCCGCCGTGAACCAGGAGCCCTCCGAGGCCCATAAACGGGCACAACGGGCTCTGTTTAAGTTCCTGCGATCGACTCTGAACGCACCCGATGACATTGTGGACTGACATGTTGAGCATGCCCTGATCGCACTGCGGGGCTTTCAAGAAGTGGCCGTGCCACCGACAACGATCTCGTCAACCTTCAGGGTTGGCTGCCCAACGCCGACCGGCACAGACTGACCGTCCTTACCGCAGACACCGACACCACCATCCAAATCCAGATCATTACCCACCATGGAGATCCGATTCATCACCTCTGGACCACTACCCACCAGCGTCGCACCGCGAATCGGTGCCGTCACCTTACCGTCTTCAATGCGATAAGCCTCTGTGGCCGAAAACACAAAGCGTCCAGACGTGATGTCTACCGAACCCCCACCAAAGTTGACCGCGTAGATCCCGTTTTTCACAGATCGAATGATATCCTCTGGCATATCTTGCCCCGGCAGCATGTACGTATTAGTCATGCGCGGCATAGGAACATGGGCAAAGGACTGACGGCGACCGTTACCGGTCGCAGCGACGTTCATCAAACGCGCATTCAGTTTGTCCTGCATGTAACCCTTGAGCACGCCATTTTCGATCAGGGTGGTCATCTGGGTTTGCGTACCCTCGTCGTCCACACTCAAGGAACCGCGGCGCGCTTCCAGCGTACCGTCATCAACCACGGTGCAAAGCGGTGACGCGACCTGTTCACCGACGCGATTGGAAAATGCGGAACTGCCTTTGCGATTGAAGTCCCCTTCCAATCCGTGCCCAACCGCCTCATGCAGCAATACGCCGGGCCAACCAGGACCCAAAACGACGGGCATCGGACCCGCTGGCGCGTCAACGGCCTCAAGATTGACCAAGGCCATTCGCACCGCTTCCTTGGCCAAATTGTCCGTCCAGTCGCCTTCGGCAAGGGAATCCAAACTGCGCCGGCCACCGCCGCCAGCATTGCCACGCTCTCTACGACCGTTGTGCTCAACGATCACCGATACATCGAATCGCACCAAGGGACGGATATCCGCCGCCAGCGTGCCGTCGCTGGCCATCACCAGCATGGTTTCATGGTTTCCCGAAATGCGTACATTAACCTCTTGAACTCTCGGGTCCTGCGCTCGGGCAACCTGATCCACTCTTTGCAGCAGACTGACTTTATCTTCGTCGCTGAGACTACTGATTGGATCGGTGGCCGCGTAAAGAGAGGGATAGGCCCCAACCCGGAAGCTAGGCAGACCACGGGGGGCTCCTGCCCCTGCAATGGATTGAGCCGCCTTGGCGGCCTCTCGCAGTCCGTCTAAACGAATGTCTTCACTGTAGGCAAATCCTGTTTTCTCACCGGCGAGGGCGCGAACACCAATGCCCGCTTCCACGCCAAACGAACCGTCTTTGACTATGCCATCTTCCAAGCCGAAAGATTCGCCGCGGGTGCTTTGAATAAACACTTCGCCATAATCTATTTCACGCCCCAGAAGCGTGCCGATACTGTGCTCGATATCACTCAGGCTCATGCCCTTTGCCTGCAACAACTGCTTCTCTACGGTTGCGACTACTTCATTCATATCTTGGAACCTTACCGGTTGTTTCTGTTTACGACTGCGCTGGGAACTTAGTGTGCAGGCTGGCAATTCATTCAAGGCGCTGGCGAAACCGTTTCGCCGCTCATTTTCTGGGCCTTAAGTAAATCCGGAGACAGGCGCTCTCCCGCCGAATCCGTTACCTCAATGTCTTGATTGAACAGCTCAGTGAACACCACGTCCGGCTCTTCCAAGCTGCCTGTTATCGAGAACTTGGCAGAACTCATGCGCTCGATGGGTTTACGGAAGACTCGCTCTCCTACAGCCACTCCGATTCCCGCCAAGGGGTTAACGAAGGTCAAGTATGCGGCGTACCAAGGCAGGCTGTCACTTACCGGTAGTGTGACAATCATTTGCGCGTCCAGTAGGTTGCTGCGCAAATCGACTTCACCGCCCAGCTCGTAGCGGGAAGAGGTGCTCTTTATGATCAGATTTTTGGTGAAGCGCATGGTCTGATCCTCCAGCTGAATGTCGGCATACGCTTCTTCGAAACTGATGCCACCACCAACCACGTCGGAAAAGTCCAGACTGATTCTCTTGGTCAAGGCGGTAATGTTGAACAAGCTGACCGCGCGCAAACCCGCCGCACCGGCATCTACCTCCAGAAAGCGCCCGTCGTTCGCTTTAAGCGACAGTTCGCCCTCACTGCGGAATCCCTCCAGATTGGCCGGGGATCCCGCCCAGCTCAAGTTACCGGCAACCGAGGCCGATTCCGAGGTTATCACCGGTGCATAGCCCCAAAGAGGCAAGGTCTCGGCCAAATCGCTCGTTAGTGCAGTGCCGGAGAATGCGCTGCGGTTTTCCTCCAAATCCCAGAAGACCGCACTGTCTACGATGTTCAGACCGTTTACTTGAACGTCCTGTAAATCGAAACGCACGCCATCTTCCTGTGGCGTCACATCAAACTGCCAACGACCAAAGGGATCTTGATCGATGAACAACTCATTAATAAACACCGTTGCGCGAGGTAGCGCCCGTCCAACGCTTACATCGATCGGATCCAAATTCCCTTCGAGGCCATTGTTAGAGCCAGTGGACCCCGGCAGCCGAAGGGTCAATAGGTTTATGGCCAGGGAATCCGGGTTGGATAAATCCACGCTGCCAGCCAGATCAGGACTGCGGAGCTCAAAAAAAACAGATTCTGCGTTGCCCTGGCTGTTTAGCTGCACATTGGGAAAACGAAGGTCATTGACCACAAATTCACCAATCTCCAGCTCGCGGATCTGCCAATCAAAGGGCAAATTGACCACAGGGTCGCCGCCATCGAACACCCAGTCCGCTAGATCCAATATCGCCAGACCGCCATTCACTAACACGCCCGAATAGTCCGCTGCCACCGGCAAGGGTTCCGCGTGAATTCCCAACGCACCCTGAGTAATCGTTAGCGCCTCGCCATCAGGCATTAAGAACCATCCCTGAGTCCCGGCGTATTGCCAGCTGGCACGCTGGTACTCGCCGAAAAAAGCCAGCTCGAATGTGCTTGGGGATCGAGCCGTAAGCGCCTTACCAAACTCGCCGGGCAGCGCCACCGCCATGCCTGCCAGATCGGTTTCCAATTGCAGACGCGCCGTTGAGGAACCATCCATGGTGACCTGCAGTTTGGCGGCAAAATCCGTGTGGCCCGTCAGCAACGACGTTTGCGGCAGCGCGGCGACACGAAAGACGTCTTCGGCAGACAGGCTGCCGGTCAATTGGAATATCGTGTGTTCCACATCATGAGACATGTTTACCGTCACAGGCTGATCAAACAATTTTCCGCTGACGCTTCCCTGCAAGTTATGGGGCAAAGAAAACCGATGCTGGCCGGAGAGTTCCCGCCAAACCAAGCGATAATTCGGCATGTCGAAGTCCACCGACTCAAATTCCGTTTCAAGGTCGATCTGCAAGCGCGAGTCATTGGTTAGGTCACCCACCAAGGGGATCTGAAGCTTCGCAACAATGTTGATATCACCGCGAGCATTCCATTCCGGCGTGACGAAACGTAAGGACTCCTGCAACGGCGAATTGCGGACGAAATTCAACGCTGAAGAGGCCTGAGACGCCCTTTCCAACCCCAGGAACAGCATTTCCTTGTTGGCATCTGCATGCAGGTCCGCGCCACCAATCGGTAGGCCGCCAGTTTCCCCCTGACTCAACTTTGCGTACGTATGTCGTCCCGCCACATGAAGCGAACCGGCGCCCGCGTTCAGTCTGGGCCAGTCGTCTTTGTAACGAACCATTGTGTCACTGAAGTCGGCAACCAATTCAAAGCGGCGACTGGTCGTGTCCCCCACCGGCACATGAATCTGGCCGTGATGTGCCGCCGCCATATTCTTGAAGTTGCCAGACAATGGCGCCTGGGTTAACCACCGGCGCAAGCCGTCGTCGAGTTTGTAAGGAATGTACTGGCGCGCCGCCAACACATCCATTTCGTCGACTTGAAGACTGATCGATACTCGCTGCTCGTATCGCGCCTGCGGACGGCTAGTCGCGAAGCCGCCGTTAATTCGACTGGCACCAGAAACAGCCTGAATATTCGCGCCGCGAACAGAGGCGTAACCCGGACGGAACAACAACATGAGATCGCCTTGCACGCTATCAAGATCCCATGCATCGGCAAACAGATCCGGGAACTGCATGGTGACGGCTTCGCCACTCACCCGAAGGCTCATTTGCTGAAGGTCACCGAAAATTTCGGCTTGGCTGTTGGTGATCGAAGGTGAACCCCGATGAGCGGAGAGACTGACCCCATTGGCTTGCGCCCAAAATTCCAGCCCAACGACATCATCGTAACGAGCGATCAGTTGCTCAACATCTGCCTTTGCACTCAGACCCGCAATCCATTCACCAATTACCTCGTTCGATGAGAGCACGGCATTGGCAAAATCTGTGATAGGCCCCAGAGCGACATCGACCACCCTCACGCGAGCGAGCGAGGAATCTTCCAAACGCACCGCATCAGCGAGGGATTGTCCGAACACGTCCGCAGGACTGATTTCAAGAAACAACAGCGGTAATTCAAGGGGTATTGCCGCATCGGACTCCAGCGTCGCCTGCAGTTCCGCCAGCAGAAATTCCCGGTCGTCGATCAGTGCCACGTCCGCGCGCACCGATGCGGTTTTACCCGCCTGGATAAAGGGTGAGTCCGTGATATGCAGGGTAGCCAGTACACGTCCTTGTCCAGTGGATTGACCATTTCCTGCGACACCATCGCTTCGCCACCGGCCCTCGGAGACGTCCAGAATCATCCCCCCGGCCCCCAGCAAACCCGCGGGCATCACGAGCAAGCCCTGAGCTTCAAGCCGTCTTTGTACCTGTCTTTGGTCGCGATTTTGATCAGAATCCGGTGGCAGCTGGTGATGATATCTCATCGTAAATTGCTGCCGCTGCGCTTCAGCAATCGGACTCAAAACCGACAATTGGCCTTGGAGCATACTGCCCCGGCTTTCGAGGCCCAGCGACACCTCGTATTGAAACCGCTGACCCGCACGCTCGGCAACCACATCAATGGATGCATCGATAAATTCACTGGACTGGATAATCTGCTGGAGATCGATATTCAGGCGTTGATCCTGGCTGTCCTTGAGCTGCCAACCTGCGTCTGTGTGGACGATACTCAGGTCGCCGCTTTGGCTGTAGAAGCGTCGAAACACCCAAGATCCGCTCATGGCACTGCGAAAAAAATCCAGCTCAACATAAACGTCGACCAAATTACCCGCCGGAAACGCCACACGCTGCGCGCGCAGGACCGGATTAAATCCACGCCAATCGCCTACCGGCCCGATCACCTGAGCACGCAAGGGAATCAAGGACTGATTTATCTGAGGACCAAGAAGGTCAACAAAATGAAAAGCCAGCCGCCCGGAGACTTGGACTACTGCCAAGACACACACAAAGGCGGTAACCAGAATCGCCAGCCGACGAATCCAACGCCCGGCACCCTGAGACGGCGTGCTTTCTGGCGCATTGGAATTCATAGAATTGGGCTCTGGCGAATTCAACGATGCACCCTAGCTCGCCCAGCTCGGGACAAAGACCAAGTCAAACTGGTCGTAGCGATAGGCCGAATCGACCTCCAGTCGTATATCGTGCCCCAGCTTCGCCGCTAGCACTTGATAGACCGAGGCTTCTTCATCGAGTAAGCGATCAACTACCGCGGCATTGGTTGTCAAAACATAACCCCCCGCATCGTTGGCAGCCGATGTCGCACTTGAGTCACTCGCTGAGACCCGGTGTTCTGCGACAATTGCCCGGAAAATTTCCATGCACGTCGATTCAGCCGTTTTGACATAACCCAAGCCATTGCAGTGAGTGCAACCTCCGCACATGACCTGGGCGAGACTTTCTCTCGTACGCTTCCGGCTCAATTGCACCAGTCCCAGAAAAGAAAAACCCTCCATTTGGCTTTTGCCGGGATCGCGATCCAGCGCTTCTTGAAGCTTGGCCAATACGGCTTGTTGATGCCCAACATCTTGCATATCAATAAAATCGATCACGATGATACCGCCGAGATTGCGTAATCGAAGCTGCCGCGGAATAGACGCAGCTGCCTCCATGTTGGTGACAAAGGCGGTTTCCTCTAAGTTTTTTGTGCCAAGGAAGCCAGCGGTATTCACGTCAATACTCGTCAACGCCTCGGTTTGTTCGATCACCAAGGTTCCACCACTGCTCAGACGAACGCTAGGCTCCAACGCCGCCAGTATTTCTTGCTCGATGTTGTGCCGCTCAAACAGTGGTTGGGTATCGTCATAGAATCTCAGTCTGTCGACGTAGTCAGACCCATATTGATTCAGATAGTCATGCAATCGCTGAAATATGTCTGCATCGTTTACAACGATAGCCGCGGTTTCACTGCCCACCAAGTCTCGAACCAAACGCGTCTGAATGGGTAATTCCTGAAACACTTGGCACGGGGCCTTGGCGCCTTCAACGGTTTTCAGCACCTGTGCCCAATGGCGCATTAGGTGACTGAAGTCATCGGTGAGGGTGGACGCGAGCGAGCCCTCAGACAAGGTTCGAGCAATCAGACCCGCATCAGCCCTCTCTGCCAAGGGGCCCAGCACTTTAAACAGCCGGACGCGTTCGCCTTCGTCAGTAATTTTCTGCGAAAGACCGACCTGATCGCCCTTGGGCATCAATACCAAGTATTTGGAGGCTAACGCCAGATTTGTGGAAAGCCGCGCGCCCTTTGTGCCTATGGGGTCGCGCTCCACCTGAACCAGCAGCTCTTGTCCGTCGTGCAGTAGATCGCGAATACCTCGTTTGTCACTGTCTGCCTCATTGGCCGTTACGACGAGCGGGCGATTGATATCCGAGGCATGAAGGAAACCCGGGCGCTCCAGGCCAATGTCCACAAAGGCTGCCTGCATTCCCGGAATGACCCGAACCACCTTGCCAAGATACATATTGCCGGTCGCGCTGTAACCCGCCGAACGCGCCAAATGAACTTCTTCAACGGCACCATCCTTTACCAACGCTACCCGGGATTCAAAGGGTGATACGTCGATCAGCAATTCTTCAGCCACGTTGTCGCTCCGACCATGTATCGAAACCCGCTCGGTTTAGGAGCTGCTCGGTTTCTGCCATAGGCAGTCCAATGATGCTGCTGTGGCTGCCTTCGATACGTTGAACAAAAATGCCACCAAAGCCCTGCAACGCATAGGAACCGGCCTTGTCTTGAGGCTCACCCGTTGTCCAATAGGCCTTGGCTTCACGTCGCGTCACAGAGCGGAACAGGACGTTGCTGGTCACAACCTCAGTCCAAGTCTCCTTGCCATCGTACAGAGCAATGCCCGTGGCCACCTGATGGGTACGACCTGAAAGCTGCAGCAGCATGTCGATGCAATGCGCCTCATTTTTGGGCTTGCCTAGCAACTGACCATCAATAAAGACGATGGTATCGGCTCCCAAATTCAAATAGCCCGGCCGCCACAGCGCTTGCGCCTTACTCTGTGCCAATCGCCGCACATAGTTTTCCGCGTGCTCGCCGGCTTCCGGCGTTTCATCGACGTCAGCGGGTTCTATCTCAAAGGTAAGACCCATCTGTGTCAGCAAGTCTGAGCGTCGCGGAGACTGTGACGCCAGCAGCAGGCGGATTTCCGAAGTCACGATCAGTGGCCCAGCGACGCGCCGATGAAGCGTCGTGCAATCCAATGATAAAACGGCCACAACAGCATACTGCTCACGGCAAGTGTCAGTGGCTGGAGGTCCCACACCTGATTGAACACCGCGTTGTGGATATAGCCGCGAAAAATCTCACTCAGAAACACCATCATGAAAATCATGATCATCTGCTGAGAAAGAGACTGCAGACGCAAGCGGTCCCTGAAATACATTAAATACAAGGTGATCGACGCAAAAACCGCACCATTCAAGCCGAACGGATCTCCCAATAGCGCGTCCACATAGAAGCCAAAAAGCCAAACAGCCAACAACACGCGACGCGTCAACGTGCCATCATCCGTCGCATGTTTCGCAAACAAAGTTCTGAACAGCACGCCGCGAAACTGCGGAACCTGCTGCACCCACAGCACCAGAGCCAACAGCAGCCACTGTGGTCGCCAATAGGAAAACCAGTCCGCGAAGGCCTCGGGTAAGTGGAAAACGCTGAGCACCAAACTCAACAAGATGAGCACAGTCATGAAGAGGGCCCCGGAGCGCATCTCAGGACTCCCTCTCTTTCACATCAATGCTCTGGTCTAACTCAGGTGCCTTTTCCTGCATTGGCGGCGGGATGATCAGCACATGACCGACCTTGAGCAAGGCAGCAGATGGCGTGATGTTCGCCTGCAGATACGGCGATGACTGAGTACTCTCCACGCTCGAGACCAAGCCCACAGGGTATCCAACGGGAAAGCGTCCGCCCAACCCTGATGTCTCAATCAAATCGCCCTCGCGTAAATCCGTAGACACCGGCAGATCTTCAACGACCAAGCGATCCGCCGAACCAATGCCGCCGACAATCATACGCACGCCGGTGCGGTTGATACGCGCCGGTATTGCGTGATTTCGATCTGAGATCAACAACACCCAACTTATGTTTCCAGAGACTTCGGCAACTTGACCGATCAGGCCCCGCGCATCAACAACGGCATGTCCCGGCGCTATGCCATCAGTCTCTCCCTTGTCGAGGATGACCGCTGCACGCTGAGGATCCGGGGGCACGCCGATGATTTCTGCGATAGTCGCCTGACTCGGCAATTGGGCTTTCGAACCCAGCAACTGCCTTAGGCGCGCGTTTTCAGCCTGCAAATAGCCCACGCGCAACTGCGCTTCTTGCATTCTCAAAAGCTGGGCATTGAGTTCGTCGCGCTGTTGCAACAACGACTGCCTGTCGGCGGTGATATCCGACACGGTGACGGCAACAGAATACGGTGATTGAGCTAAGGAATAGACGGGGCCTGTTAAGAAAAGTATCGCGTGACGCAAAGCCTGCAAACTGCTCGCCGGGCCATTTTCCATACCGCCGGGCACCCAAGCCGTGTTGCTTTTTGAGCTTTTCGCGCCGCTGCCGTCCACCCAGATCAGGCCTAGGGAAATCAATAGCAAGGCGATCAGCAGATAGCCTGCTCCCGGTCGTTTGGCGAAAAGCGTTTTAATTCTACCCTCCGGCGATTGCGATTCTTGTCGCGATTGGGATCACGGGCATGTCATGACGTTAAGATGTTGACAATAAGTCCACGTTACCTGCCTGATCCATCAACTCTAATGCCTTGCCGCCCCCTCTGGCCACACAGGTTAATGGATCGTCGGCAATAATCACCGGCAGTCCGGTCTCTTCTGCTAACAAAACATCCAAATCGCGAAGTAATGCACCACCACCAGTGAGCACCATGCCGGTTTCCGCGATATCTGACGCCAACTCAGGAGGGCATTGTTCCAATGCGGCTTTTACCGCTTGGACAATCACCGACAGAGGTTCCTGCAGCGCCTCTAATATTTCATTGCTGTCGAGGGTGAAACTGCGAGGTATTCCCTCCGCCAGGTTACGCCCGCGCACGTCAATTTCCCGGATGTCCTTTTGAGGGTAGGCTGCCCCCACCTCTTGCTTGATGCGCTCGGCCGTCGCCTCACCAATAAGGCTGCCTTGAGTCCGTCGCACAAAGGCCACAATGGACTCATCGAAACGGTCGCCACCCACTCGAACCGATTCCGAAAAAACCACGCCGTTCAGCGAGATGATGGCTATTTCCGTGGTGCCGCCACCAATATCGACGACCATGGTACCCACGGCTTCGTGTACCGGCAGACCCGCACCAATAGCCGCTGCCATAGGCTCTTCAACCAAGCGAACATCTCTGGCGCCGGCTGACAGTGCGCTCTCTCTGATTGCACGGCGCTCCACTTCCGTAGACTTACAGGGCACGCAAATCAGCACTCGGGGACTGGGCCGAATAAACGAGTTCTCATGAACTTTGGCGATAAAGT
Organism: Gammaproteobacteria bacterium; assembly: GCA_042091155.1. Lineage (GTDB taxonomy): Bacteria > Pseudomonadota > Gammaproteobacteria > Pseudomonadales > Azotimanducaceae > UBA4421. The sequence continues at coordinate 55,346 of JBELHZ010000003.1, read as the reverse complement.
AGGTCAGCATTTTTTCTGTGACCAAAAAATCTGCGATCACCCCATCTTTGAGAGGACGAATTGCGGTGATGTTGCCGGGTGTTCTACCTAACATACGCTTGGCGTCCAGACCCACCGCGGCGACGCTGCGCTGATTGCCTTGTTGGCGCAATGCAACGACGGAAGGCTCATCTAAAACAATGCCTTCCTCACGAATGTAAATCAGCGTATTCGCCGTACCAAGATCGATCGACAGGTCGCGCGAAAAGAGACCGCGGAAATTCTTTAACATCGTCGCACAAGCTCCGAAAAATAAAGCGCAATCATAGGCATAAGGTGCTCGAAAAGCACGATTAACATGAGGCAACTGGAGGGTAATCTGCCTGAATCTGCAAAGACTCGCCCAACCAAGGCCGCATCGGTGATCGAAAGCCTCATCCGACAACAGCAATCCTTGAATAACCGGTTTACAATCACGTCTTTACACCGGAGTCTGATCTTCAGCATGTCCCAAGAGATTTCTGACGGCACAATTGATGTCGCCCACCTGGCCGGATTGGCGCGGCTTGCCTTGGACGAGGACGCCCAAGCGCAAGCCAGCGATGATCTAAAGTCGATCATGGCTGTGATTGATGCGATGCAAGCCATCAATACCGATGGGGTGGAACCCTTGTCTCACCCTCTTGACGCCTCAGCGCGTCTGCGCGCCGACGTGGTGACCGAGTCACCGGATCCAGCGCATTTTCAGCAGACCGCACCCAGCACGGGTGACCACTACTACCTCGTCCCCCGCGTCGTTGAATAAGGCCTAACCAAAAGATGAGTGAATTTTCTTCGTTGCGCGAGATGAGTACCGGACTGGCAAAAGGTGACTTTTCGAGTGTAGAACTGACCCAAGAGCATTTGAGTCGTATCCAAAAAGCGGATCCGGCTATTAACAGTTTTATTACCGTCAACCCGGAAAACGCCTTGGCTCATGCCGCTCAGGCAGATCAGCAGAGAGCAGCTGGCGATCAACGACCCACAGTGGGACTGCCTTTCGCCCATAAAGACATTTTCTGCACCAATGGCGTCTTGACCACAGCTGGCTCCAAGATGCTAAGCAATTTTATCGCGCCCTATGACGCTACCGTCGTCACAAAAATGGCGGAAGCCGGCATGGTGAGCGTTGGCAAAACCAATATGGACGAGTTCGCCATGGGCTCGTCCAACGAAAACAGCTTCTTTGGCCCGGTGAGCAATCCTTGGAACACCGACTGCGTACCCGGCGGCTCATCCGGAGGCTCGGCGGCGGCCGTGGCCGCTGGTCTAGTAGCAGCTGCGACGGGCACAGATACTGGCGGCTCCATTCGCCAACCCGCAGCCCTCTGCGGCATCACCGGCCTAAAGCCAACCTACGGCAGAGTGTCCCGGTACGGCATGATCGCTTTTGCCTCCAGCCTTGATCAGGCAGGCCCCATGACCCGCGATGCGGAAGATGCCGCACTCATGCTGAGTGTGATGGCTGGCTTCGACCACCGGGATTCCACCAGCGCTCAACGTGATGACTCCTGGCTAGCGGAGCTGGCGGTCAAGGGCATTCCAGAGCTTGATCAGCCACTGACCATTGGACTGCCCGACGAATATTTTCGCTCCAGTGAGTATATGGATGCCTTAGAAATGGCCAAAGCAGAGCTGCAAACGCTCGGCCACACCCTCAAGTCGGTGTCGCTACCTCATACCGAGTCGGCCATACCGGTTTATTACGTGTTGGCATCCGCTGAGGCTTCGACAAATCTTTCTCGTTACGACGGCGTGCGTTTCGGCCACCGCTGTGAAAACCCTCAGTCTTTACAGGACCTTTACGAAAGATCCCGGGAAGAAGGTTTTGGCCAAGAGGTGAAGCGACGTATTCTAACGGGCACCTATACGTTATCGGTGGGCTACTTTGACGCCTACTACTTGAAGGCGCAAAAGATTCGCCGCCTCATCGCCCAAGATTTCACCAATGTCTTTGCCGAGGTGGACTTGGTGCTAGCACCCACGGCGCCAACGCCCGCATTCAAAAAGAACCAGCTAACCGACGATCCAGTGGCCATGTACCAACAAGATTTGTATACCGTGCCCACCAGCCTAGCGGGACTGCCCGCCATGTCGGTTCCCTGCGGCTTCTCCCAAGGCTTGCCCATGGGAATGCAGCTTATCGCACCCGCATTTCGAGAAGATTTACCGTTGATGCTAGCGGCCCAATTTCAGAGGCACACCGACTGGCATCGGCGTCGTCCTGGAGATGCGTCATGAACTGGGAAAGCGTTATCGGCCTAGAAATCCACGTACAGTTGGCCACCGAAAGTAAGATTTTTTCTGGTGCGAGCACCGCCTACGGTGCGGCACCCAACGCCCAGGCCTGCAATGTCGACTTGGGCCTGCCCGGCGTGCTGCCAGTGCTGAACGAACGTGCAGTCGAGATGGCCGTGCGTTTTGGCCTGGCCATTGGCGCTCAGATCAACCTCCACTCCATCTTCGATCGGAAGAACTATTTCTACGCTGACTTGCCCAAGGGTTACCAAATCAGCCAGTTCGAAACCCCCATCGTAGGCGAGGGGACCATCACCATCACGCCAGAAACGGGCAAGCCTCGAACCGTCGGTATTACCCGAGCACACTTGGAAGAAGACGCAGGAAAGTCCATTCACGATCTATTCCCGAGCCAAACCGCCGTCGACCTCAATCGTACCGGCACACCGTTATTGGAAGTCGTCTCCGAACCGGATATGCGAACGGCACAGGAGGCGTCCGCCTACTTTCGACAAATGCATACCTTGGTCCGCTACATCGGGATCTGCGACGGCAATTTGGCCGAAGGCAGCATGCGCTGCGATGCCAACGTATCCGTTCGCCCCGTGGGACAGGAAGCCTTTGGCGAACGCACAGAAATCAAGAACATCAATTCGTTCCGATTTGTCGAGCAGGCCATTGAGCACGAAATTGCCAGACAAATCGACGTACTCGAATCCGGTGGTCGCATCGAACGAGAAACGCGGCTGTACGATCCGGACAAGGACGAAACGCGGTCCATGCGTAGCAAGGAACTCAGCAACGACTACCGATATTTTCCGGATCCGGACTTGATGCCACTGACCATCAGTGAAGCGTTTGTTGAGCGCATTCGCGACGAATTACCGGAACTACCAGACGCACGATGCGCTCGCTACGTTGGAGAACTGGGTCTGTCTGAGAACGATGCCACCGCCATTAGCAGTGATATTGATCGCGCCGTCTATTTTGATGCCGCCGTAGCGGCCAAGGCCAGTGCCAAACAATGCGCAAACTGGATCATGGGCGAGCTGTCGGCTTACCTAAACAAGCAGGACATCTCCCTTGCCGAATGTCCAGTTACTCCAGCCTTGCTGGCACAGCTCATCGGACGCATTGAAGACGGCACGCTATCGTCAAAAACCGCTAAGACCTTGTTTGATGCGCTGTGGGAAGCCGGCGCAGATGCAAACGTGGACGAACTCATCGAAACCTTGAACTTGGCTCAAATGAACGACGATGGCGCGCTGACGCAGATCATCGATGATCTGATTGCAGCCAACCCAAAACAATTTGATGAGTTGCGTGGCGGCAAAGACAAGATGTTGGGATTTTTTGTGGGACAGGTCATGAAGGCCACCCAAGGCAAGGCCAATCCGCAGCAGGTCAACGAAATCATCCGCGCCAAGCTCTGACTCTGCCAGGCCTCCCTTGATGTGGGTGCGCGGCAAACAGCCGTCACCGGGAGGCTTCAGCCAGAAAAAAATTGCATGGCGGCACGCAGTACATCACGACGAGAGATTTGACCCACCAAAACACCATCCTGCAGCACCGGATAGCGGCGGCGATGATTGCTGACAAACCGTTGAGCCAGTTTCAAAATATCCATATCGGGGTCAACATGCTCAACCGCTGCTTGCATGAAATCCGCAACAATACCGACGTTTTCATTGTAGTAGCTGTCTTGTACAACGACTTCCATAAGATCCACCTCCGAAAGAACACCCACCAAGCCACCATCTTCAGCAACCACCGGAGCACCTGAAATACCCTGCTTCAATAAAATGGACATGGCGTCCATCACGCCATCGGTAGGCGCAAACGTAATGACATCTACTGACATGTAGTCTCGAACTTTAAGTGAGTTCATCAATTCGCTCCAGACGCTCATTTTCTGGTCGTTCAAACCACTTTGACCATACGAGGATCATTCTCTTGCGGTCGAAAAGTTTGCCCCCAACCAACCTAAAATGTGACGCGCATCTCGGTCTATCGTCATCTTGTGGGCAATAGTATGATCGAGACAGCCTCGGCAACTGCCTGTTGCCCCGAGTGCCTGTTTTTTCTTTTTTTGAGGGGAGCCATGAGCAATCAGCCATTACCAGCAGTGCCGTATCTAAAAATTCCGGAAGATGGGAGTCCCTATCTGGAGGGTTTAAAGTGCGGACAATGCGGCAGCACGTTTTTGGGAGAACGTAACGTTTGCTCCAAGTGCGGTGCCAGAGATCAAATGAGCCCTGTCACCTTACCCAACAGCGGTAAGCTTTATTCGTATTCTATCGTCTACCGATCGTTCCCCGGCATCGACGTGCCTTACATCAGTGCCATCGTCGACCTGGACGACGGCACGGCGATTAAGGGCAACCTAATCAATGTTGAGCCTGATCCTGAGAACATAGCATTCGATATGCCCGTAGACGTTATCTTTGACGATGCCTTGGGCCGCAAGGATGCAGACGGCAACAGTTACCTATCTTACTTTTTTCAACCCAAAACCTAGTGCCTTTGCACCAATTTTACAGACCAGAACATAACGGAGAACGACTATGACCGACGCATATATCGTAGGGGTCGACATGATCAAATTCGGGCGATTCCCGGATAAAACCGTCCCGCAAATCGGCGCCCAGGCGGCGCTGATGGCCTTAGACGACTGCGGCCTGAGCATCCAGCACATGCAAGCCTTGTATTGCGGCAACCTAGGCCAAGCCTCTGGCATGGTCGGACAGCGGATGCTGCAGGAAATTGGCCAGACCGGCATGCCAGTGGTCAATGTTGCTAACGCCTGTGCTACTGGGGCGACGGCATTTCGCGAAGCGTGGGCTTCGGTAAAAGCCGGCCTCTACGATGTCGTGCTCGCCGTGGGCGTCGAGCAAATGGGCAAGGGCCTGTTAGGCGGCGGCGGTGCTAAAACCGGTATTCCGAAAGAGGGCCTGCTTGGCTCTGGCACCATGCCAGCGGTTTTTGCCGAAGCGGGCATGGAGCACGCCCGACACTATGGCACCACGTTTGAGCAATTCGCCAAGGTATCGGTCAAGAATCACCACCATTCCACCCTGAACCCCAAGGCCATGTACCAGATCGAGACGCCTCTCGAAGAAGTCATGAACGCGGAAATGATCTCTTATCCGAACACCAAGTTGATGTGCTCGGTCAACGTCGACGGTTCTGCGGCAGCGGTTATTTGTTCTGAAAAGAAAGTGCGGGAACTCGGGCTGATGGATCGCGCCATTAAAGTTCGCGCATCGGTGCTGGCATCTGATCCGTGGCAGGAACGTGACTTGGTCATGCCCGATGTGAACTCCTGCACCCAGAAAGCAGCCAAAGAAGCCTATGAAATGGCTGGGCTTGGGCCAGAAGATATCGATCTCATCGAACTGCACGACTGCTTTGCCACCGCTGAGATACTGCACTACGGCAATCTGGGCATCTGCAAGCAAGAGGATGCCGGGCGCATGATCGACGATGGTGAGGTAGCCCTCGGCGGCCGCATACCCGTCAACGTATCTGGCGGCCTGCTCTCCAAGGGCCATCCCTTGGGTGCGACAGGCATCGCCAACATTTATGAGGTCAGCACCCATCTTCGCAACGAAGCAGGAGCACGCCAAGTGGACGGTGCCAAAATCGGTTTGACCCATGTGATCGGTTTGGGCAGCGCTTGTGCCATTCATGTTCTGGAGCGCGCCTCCTAGTCGAGCTCACTCGACCAACAACGTAAAAACGCCAGGCCGACGCCTGGCGTTTTTATTGGTACAGCCACCGCTTCGAGAGAGATTTATGCGAATCGGCATCGTCAGCGATACCCACAACAACCTCAAGAACGTTCGCAAGATTGTTCAGCTCTTCAATGACCACGCGGTGGAGCGAGTGATACACACCGGGGACATCAGCCAAGCGAAAACCCTGAATGTCTTTGCCGATTTGGCGGCACCGCTCTTTGGTGTATTCGGCAATAACGATCAGGAGCGCGAGGCTCTCGAAAGCGCGATCGCGCAGCATGGGTTCACTTTCCAAGACCCGCCTCTGTATTTGCACTGGGCGGAGAAGACCATCATCGTGGTCCATGACCCATTGGAGTTTGAAGGCCATCTGGCCGATCAGGACCTGGCGCTGCACGGGCATACCCATCGCTACCGACTCGAACAAAGTGGCGATCAGACGATTTTCAATCCGGGGGAATGTGCCGGCATGATGGCCGGCAGAAATGCGGTTGGAGTCGTCGATCTCAACACCATGGAATGCCAGGTGCTGAATTTCTGACCGGTTCTAGGCGTCGCGCAGTCCATCCAAAATAGATCCTATACGCTTTGCGTTTAAGCCCAGATCTGACTGTCCGACTCGCGACACACTGCGCACGTCTACGATACTGCCGCCATTGCTCTCAGCAGCACGAACGCGAACCACCACATCATCCTTGAAGCCAAACCAAAACGTGGTATCCGTTGCTTCAACAATACCTTTTTCTACGGATACGTTGATCACTTCCAGGCCCAGATCCTCAAGAACCATCGTCGCTGCATTCAGCATAATCGCTGGACTGATCGGAGAGTTCAGGGTCGTCACCCACGGATACGCCGCCTGCTGCTGCTCGGCCAAGACTGCCGCGTCGTATGCCAACGGGTTTGCGCCCGCCGCATCGCGTATCGCAACAAGGGCATCGAAACTGGGCGGATCCATGGTGTCGGTTGAAATGTTGTGAATCCTTGGCACCGAGGAGACCGCGTTCATCTGCAAGCCAAACTGGCCCAAAAGCACCACGCAAATCAGTAAACCGATGAGAATGCTGGAACGCTCGCTTGGCAGGCCTTTGCGCAGACACACGACGTAGCCGATGACGCCCAAGAAAAAGACCCCAGCGGCGAGCATCACACCGCCGCTCGCAATGGTGAAGCCGCCGGTATAGTCCCACATGCCAAGACGAGTACCAAAACCGGCCATCACCATCAGCACTGCGCTGACGATCGCACCGATCAACAGGGCTTGTGCCCACCAGCGAGGTCTTTCTAAATCATTTTCCATTGCTTTACTCGTTATGAAACCGGCGTTTGTAGACCACTAAACTAACTGATCGTCGCGCCACCATCGACCACAAAATTTTGTCCCGTGGTAAAAGACCCTGCCGCAGAGGCCAAATAGACGGCGGCACCGGCGATTTCCCTCGGCTCTCCAATTCGCTTCAGCGGATCGCCTGCGGTTCGCTCCTTAAGAACGTCCGGGTTTTCCCACAGCGCACGCGCAAAATCTGTGCGCACCAAGCCCGGCGAGATGGCATTCACGCGAACATTGTGTCGGCCGTTTTCCACCGCCAAATTGCGCACCAGCTGCAGGTCAGCCGCCTTAGAAATACAGTAGGCACCGAGAACCGGGCTACCGCGCAACCCACCAATGCTGGACACGATGATGATCGAGCCATCTTTGCGCTCAATCATTTCCGGCAGCACCATGTTGACCAACCAATGATTCGACTTGATGTTAATGCCTAAAATTTTATCCATGGCATCGTCGGGTAGTTCCTGCATGGATCCATAGAACGGGTTTACCGCCGCATTGCACACCAAAATATCGATCTGTCCAAGGCGAGCGCGGGTTTCGTCTACCAGATGCTCAAGCGCCTCGCGCTGTCCCACATGGGCAGGAATGACGATGGCTTCGCCGGTTGCGTTTCCCGCAGCTTTCGCTTCGACGTTAATGGCATCCGCAACCTCTTGGCACGCATCCGCTTTGCGACTGCTGATCACAACTTTGGCGCCCTGACGCGCCATTTCTTCCGCGATAGCGCGCCCTATTCCCTTACTGGAACCGGTGATTAATGCGACCTTGTTCGTTAGGTCAAATAAATTGCTCGACATAATTGATCTCTCCCTGTGTACATGTTGGCATCAGCGCAGCCGACCCCTCTACAACGCTGAATTTACCCTGCTTTAACGGTATAGTCGCGCCCGTCGAAGCGTCGATCGCTTCCCAACCCCACAGATACATTTGTTCAGGAAAATTTGTGACTGCAACATCCATGGAGGAGCTTGTCTCCTTAGCAAAACGTCGAGGCTTCATTTTTCAATCCAGCGACATCTACGGTGGCCTGCAAGGGGTCTACGACTACGGTCCCCTGGGTGTCGAGCTGAAGAACAATCTTAAAGCCGCCTGGTGGCGTGCCATGGTCTACGAACGCGACGACATCGAGGGATTGGATGCCGCCATCCTCACCAACCCGATGACGCTGCGTCATTCCGGCCACGAAGCAACGTTTACCGATCCGATGGTGGACTGCCGAGCCTGCAAAAGCCGATGGCGAGCCGATCATCTTGACGGCGATGCCTGCCCGGGCTGCGGATCCACAGATCTCACGGAACCCAGACCGTTTAACTTGATGTTCAAAACTCAGGTCGGTCCCGTGCAAGACGGCGACAACTTTGCCTATCTGCGACCCGAAACGGCACAAGCCATATTTACGAACTTTAAGAATGTCGTGGATTCAACCTCACCGAAACTGCCCTTTGGCATCGCCCAAATCGGCAAGGCATTCCGCAACGAAATTACACCCCGTAACTTCATCTTCCGCGTGCGCGAGTTTGAGCAAATGGAGCTCGAATTTTTCGTCAAGGCCGGTGAAGACGAAGACTGGCACAGCAAGTGGGTAGAGATGCGTTTGGACTGGTGGGAACAACAGGGTGTTGGACGTTCCCAGCTTGAGCTTTACCACGTGCCTACCGATGAGTTGGCTCACTACAGCAAGGCCACCGTCGACGTGATGTATCGTTTCCCGCACGGACTTGAAGAGCTGGAAGGCATCGCTAACCGCACAGATTTCGACCTGGGATCCCATACCAAGAATCAGAGTGATTTCGACCTAACGGCCAAGGTCGAACCCAACAAAGATTCCAACGCCAAACTGGCGCTGCAGGATCTCGAAGCCAAGAAGTGGCATGTACCCTTTGTTATTGAGCCGTCTGCCGGCGTTGATCGGGGCGTACTGGCGATCATGAATGAAGCCTACACCGTCGAGACATTGGAAAATGGCAGCGAACGCACCGTGATGGCCTTCAAGCCTCACCTGGCTCCCATTAAGGTGGCGATTTTGCCGCTCAAGCGGAATCACGAAGGCATCGTCAGCAAAGCCAAAGCCATCAAGAACGATCTTATGCGCTTAGGCATAGGCCGCATCTTCTACGAAGACACAGGAAATATCGGCAAGGGTTATCGCCGTCACGATGAAGTCGGTACGCCACTGTGCGTAACCGTCGATTTTCAAACCGTCGAAGAAGACGACACCGTTACCGTGCGCAATCGAGACACCATGGCCCAAGAACGTGTGGCCATAGCCGATCTACCAAATTATGTGATAAATAACATGCGCGGCTAAACAGCATAAGGCTCCAACGATGCAGCAAGACAAGCGATCCAACCCATACGTTACCGGCACTCTTATCGCTGCATTCGGCGCTGCCATGCTTTGGCCCGGCCTGCAGCTGCTGCTTGTCGGCGGCACCGCATACTACGTGGTCGCCGGCATCCTGATGCTCGCCAGCGGCATAGATCTGATTCGCGGCGCAACCCGAGGTTTCTATACCTTTGCCGTGCTTCTGCTGCTCACCTTGATTTGGGCGGTCAGCGAAGCTGGCAGCGACTTTTGGTCCGTAGGCTCACGCATCTGGATCGTTGGCTTGCTGTCCTTGTGGCTTTGTACACCACGGATTCGACGCAAGCTCTGGGGTGATAACACGCCCGCGTTGTTGAGTATGCGTACGGTTCAGGTGGCGACGGTTGCATCGGTAACGGTCCTGCTGTCGATGATTGTTGATCTTAACAGCAGCGATGTGACGCCCTTACCGGATAGAGACCTTGCCTCACCCCAAAACAGTGAGCAATGGGACGCCTATGGCGGCAACAAAGCCGGCACCCGATACGCGCCGCTGAATCAGATCAATCGCGACAACGTGCACAAGCTTACCCGGGTGTGGGAAGCGGAAACCGGCATGGTGGGTCGTCTCAGCGCCACCCCACTGCAAATTGGTGATGGCATTTATTTGTGCACGGCACAAAACATCATGCTGGCCTTAGACGCAGACACAGGCACTGAACGCTGGCGCTTCGACCCCGAAAACGATACCCCGCCCTACGGCATCATCGGTAATTGCAGGGGAGTTACTTACGTCAAATTGCCCGACGCTCAGCCCGATGAGATATGCGCAGAACGTATCGTTACCGCGACAACCGATGCGCGCATGATCGCCGTGGACATGACCACAGGACAACCCTGCTCAGATTTTGGCGACGAAGGCCAAATATCGTTGCTGGCGGGCATGGGTGAGGTGAAGCCCTATTTCTACTTCGTCACGTCTCCGCCTACTCTCGCCAGTGGCGTACTCGTGGTAGGCGGCTGGGTTGCTGATAATCAGGAAACCAACGAGCCATCCGGCGTTGTCCGGGCATACGACCCGCGCACGGGAGAACTTGCTTGGGCTTGGGATATGGGACGCGAGGGTAATACGTCGCTGCCGCCCCAAGGCGAGACCTACACTCGCGGCACACCCAATGTATGGAGTCTGACATCCGCCGACGATGAACTCGGGTTGGTCTATGTGCCAACGGGTAACGCGACACCAGATTATTTCGGCGGCCATCGCACACAGGTGATGGATAAGTACGCCAGCTCTGTGGTCGCCATCGATGCGAAAACCGGACTGACCCGATGGCATTTTCAGACCACCCATCACGACATTTGGGACTACGACGTGCCCTCCCAGCCCACGCTGGTTGACCTGACAATCAGTGGCGAGCGCCGCAAAACCGTTATCGTGCCAACCAAGCGTGGCGAGCTGTTTGTCCTTGACCGGGAGACCGGCGAACCGATTACCGAAGTTACCGAACGACCGGTTCCACAAACGGATTTACCTAATGAGCGTTCCAGCGCGACCCAGCCATTCTCCACCGGTATGCCGTCCTTCGCCTATCCACTCATTCGTGATGAAGACACCATCGGCATTACGCCCTTCGACCAGATGGCCTGCCGTCAAACGCTGCGCGACCTGCGCTACGAGGGCCCTATGACACCGCCATCAGTGCAGGGCACGCTGCTTTACCCGGGGCCAGCCGGCGGTATGAACTGGGGATCCGTCGCTGTTGATGAACAGCGCCAGCTTATGGTGGTGAACAATATGCACCTACCCTGGCAGGTTCATATGATCGCTCGAGAAAACGATGCGCGACGCAGCGAGGCCGATGGTTTCGCCAGAGGCTATGGCATCGGCGGCCCCCAGCGCGGCACGCCTTTTGCGGCCAAGGTCGAACTGTTCAGCTCGCCGCTATCGATTCCCTGTCTAAAACCGCCCTACGGAGAAATCGCGGTCGTCGACATGACCACCCAGGAAATCGTTTGGCGTCGAGGCTTTGGCGCGCTGGATATTGGACTGCCCTATTCCGCAGGCTCCTTTGTCACCGCGAGCGGCCTGATCTTTAACGCTGGCGTTATGGACGGCAAGCTGCGGGCAATTGACGTCGAAAACGGTGAGCTGCTGTGGTCCTCGGACCTCGAAAGAAGCTCAGGTGGTACACCCATGAGTTACATCAGTTCCGCTTCCGGAAAGCAGTACATCTTGGTGCTGGAACCCGCTGGGGGTGGAAGACCAGACCGTGAGGAAAGCCATAATGCTGACTCAGCAGTGGAATCGGCACCCACCTTCAGCGGCAAGGTGATCGCGTACGCGCTCGGCGACTGAGGCTTTTCAAACGGGCGCCTACAGCATCAAACGCCGCAAGCATACGCCTCGAATCTTCCACGACCTCATCGACGTCCCTTGGACGATACCCTTGGTGACAGGGGAGAGGAACCGAGCCTCTCTTCGGACTGCGAGCGCGTCTGAATGCACTTTGTACACAGCCTCAAGCCGTGCGGCAACTGAACGGTTTCCCCTTCCAAACAGAACGTTTCGATCCCGCAACTGACGACTGAGCGGTTCCATCTAGGCCGTTAGCCCGCCGCTCTAGCTACTGAAATCCAGCGTCAACAGTAAGCGGCTCTCGCCACTGGGTATCGCCGGTGAACGATGGACTAATCCAGCATTTTGATTGCCTTGCCATCCTTCACCTTTTAGCAAAGCCACGTCTGCAGACGCCATCTGCCGGATATCGGCCTCGCTGCCGTAGAGTCCAGATTCTTGATCGGACTTCCCTGCACTCCCAATCCCCAACTTGTCACGTTTGACTACTGCGTTGGGCAACCACTGGGTTCCCACACCGGCGTAAGTAGTCACCATTCTGCAAGGGACATGATCCACGTGAAATTTGGGGCACATCGTATCCCTCAAAACGGTCATACGTAGCCCGACTTGGTCCAGCTCAAACAAACAGCAAAACATGCCGATCAGCTCAGTTGCATCATCCGCTAGCGGACTAAAGTGTGCGCTACCGAGTGCCTTTCGCAATTGGGAGCCTGCATCCTTGGGCGCACAAATCATCGATAGGTAGGGTTGCTGCCGAGACGAAACAAACTCGTCGACAAGGCGTTGAAAGCTTTCAGAAAAAGACCGCTGCCACATCGCTATATTGGTTTCGGCTTCGTAAATATCCGCCAGCACCGCAGGATCACTACCAGCAACGGCGTTTGGATTCTGATCATCGCTTAGGATCTGTGATGCCGGGGCACCGGCTTCCCTCGGACTTACGGCGTTCACACTTGCTCCCACTCAGGAAAGGGATCCGATAGTGTTTCCCAATAGACTCTGCCGCGCAGCACTTCCTCTTCACTCAACAGGCACTCATCGAGTGCTCGGGTCATGCCTTGCTGGTCCAAGTTTTGACCGATGAAGACCAGCTCTTGCCGCATATCACCGAAAGGCTCCACCCACTGTTTTTCAATAGATGCGAGATAGTCCGAGTCTTCCGGCCAGTTTTCCTTTGGCACAGCTTTCCAGAACATGCCCGCGAAGCCGTAACGGGCGATGCCTCCGGCTTGGCTCCACTGGCCGGCAAACTCGGGTCTTGTGGCCAACCAAAAATAGCCTTTCGAACGAATCAACTTGCCATATTGTTCGGTGTTGTGGAGAAACTGGCTAAATTTCTCTGGATGAAACGGTCGGCGGGCTTCGTAGCTGAAACTTGCAATACCGTATTCCTCCGTCTCCGGAACATGCTCGCCGCGCATTTCTTTAAGCCATCCGGGCGCCTGCTGCGCTCGGGCGAAATCAAAAAGACCCGTGTTCAGCACCTCGTCGATCGGTACCTGACCGTGTGAAATCCGAACAATTTTCGCGTGTGTGTTGAGGGTTTTCAGGATTGCGCATAAACGCTCGACGTCACTGGCGCCAGCCAAATCGCATTTACTGATGAGAATCAGGTCGGCAAATTCAACCTGATCGACCAAAAGATCGGCAATGCTCCGCTCGTCATTCTCTCCCAGCGATTCTCCGGTTTCTTGGAGGTATTTGGCATCGTCATAATCCTTCAGAAAATTGACGGCATCGACCACGGTGACCATCGTGTCCAGCTCGGCCACATCCGAGAGCGAGACCCCATTTTCATCAGCAAAAGTAAAGGTCTCTGCAACGGGCAGGGGCTCTGAGATGCCTGTCGACTCTATGACGAGATAATCAAATCGCCCTTGTTGGGCAAGATTGGTCACCTCCTCCAAGAGATCCTCTCTGAGTGTGCAACAAATACAACCGTTGCTCATTTCCACCAGCTTCTCTTCACTGTGATTGAGAGATACTTCGCTTTGGACAATGGCAGAATCGATATTGATTTCACTCATGTCGTTAACAATGACGGCAACTCTCTTGTTTTCACGGTTGTTGAGAATGTGGCTTAAAACGGTTGTTTTACCTGCCCCCAAGAACCCAGAAAGCACTGTCACCGGGAGTTTGCTGGAAAGCACCGTTTGCATGAAGGGCTCCTTTACAGAATTATGTTATAACATATCATTTATCACACTTGGAGTCATGACCTTGTCGAACCGAATCCACAACTTCCCAAAAGGTAAACAGCCAATGCGGCTTTGGCACCCTTAAAACCTGTTGCAAGCTACTCGCTCATACTGAAAGCTGAAGTCCCCAATAACAAAAAAGGAAAAAGGGAATGCGTTATTTCAATAATCTGGTGGCTAGTCTCGTCATTTTATTTTCTGCGGGTTCGGCTGTTGCAGACGATCATCTTCAGGTGCCCGAGTACGGCGGAGTGGAGACCTATGCTTGTAGCTTTAATGAAGGCAAGGATATGGACGACCTTCTTAAAGCGGCAAAAAAGTGGGACAAATGGTTCGACAAAAATTCCACCGTTGGGTACACCGGCTTGGTGCTTACCCCTTACTACTACGATTCGCTTGAGGCAGATGTCTATTGGATTGGATTCTCGTCGAGCCTAGAAGATCAGGCTGTGGCCCAAACGGAGTTCCTCGCTACGGATCTCGCCGCAGACTTCTACGATGTTTATACCTGTGAGTCCCACGCTCAGCTTGCTTGGGTCAGGGTTCGTGATGAAGTAGGCCCGTCTACAGATGGCGTCGTGGACTTCTCAGCTTGCGCAATGCTTCCGGGCGCAACGCAAGAAAGCCTTTCGGCGGCGGATCAGAAAATGAACGCCTTCCTAACAGAAATAGACAGCACGGCTCGTATCTATCGTTGGTACCCAATGCAGGGCGGTGAAGCCAACGGTGCAGACTTCTATCAGGCGGGATGGTCATCTTCATTGCAGGAGAAAGGCGCTAACGCGGACAAATTTGTGCGTGGAGGTGGGCCCTTGGTGCAAGCATCGCTGTATGGTGAATTGCTCAGCTGCAACAGCGGACCTACTGCAAACTATCTCGAGGTTGGTGGCGGCATCGTCGAGTAGGGCTCTCTAACGAGGCCATGTGGCTGGCGTGAGGCTTGCTCGATTAGGCAACGCCTCGCCCAGCTCTTGAGATTGAGACCAACGAAATGGGTGTTGTGTGGATCCCATGGCGGCAATAATCTCACTGCCACGTCGCTACGATCCATGTTCATCTTCGCCGCAAAGATTCCACAGTTCTTCTGCGATAAGGACCTGAGGGGATTGTGGCGACAACATCATCAAGCGAATGAGACGTTATGACCTAGGAGGATGAGGGCTTGTTACCACCGGCGAGCGTGCAGAAAGCAACTAGCATCTGCTTCGCAGAGGAGGATGTATTCAGCCATCGATACAATGGCGGGCGTTTGTGTCTCTGTGTAAAGCTCAAAGCACCACCCGCCGATGTCTATGTCAGTGCCCGCAACACCTCTCCAAGCATCGGCATCATACGCACGCGTATACAAGTCGATAATGGAAAACTGCTGGAGGCGCTGCGGACCCAACCCTAGACGGCCCCGTTTTTTGGACTAGAAATCGCCAACGACAGTGTTCATTACCTGTCTTGTTACGGAACGAAGCTCACCTACCTCAGAATAGAATTTTTGAACGGCCTTTGTAGGCTGCATGCTTCCACTCAGCAGTTCCGCTATGTTTGGAGCTCCCGCAAAGGATATGTGGGTCACTTCTTGGTCAGAGCCGCCTACTACTCGCCAAAGACCATAAGCCCCGGCCACATCACTGTTTTTAACCTGCTCTTGCATCAATTCTTCGAACGCCTTGGCATAAGTCGCTTCATCCTCAACCCGCATCTGCCATACGGTATAGGCACCATCCTTCGTCGTATCTCCTCCGACAACTACGGGACGAACGACGTACTGGCTATGCGGAGTCGAGTTTTGGCCACTGAATGCCATGAGCTCCTGCCAAGGAGCACATTGTGCGAATGCCTGGAACGTTGATGCCATGTCACCTGGCGACGCAAAGGTCATGAGAACACTATGCGTATTCGTTTCCGTTCCATTCCAGTTGTCCGCCATGAGTCGGATGTTGACCGGCGCATTCTTTCTGCAGTCGCTCTGCGCAAATGTTGTTAATGCACCCACGACTCCCGCGGCATTTTGAGTTGAGAACGATACGATCGACG
The DNA here is from genome assembly GCA_042091155.1 of Gammaproteobacteria bacterium. Taxonomy (GTDB): domain Bacteria; phylum Pseudomonadota; class Gammaproteobacteria; order Pseudomonadales; family Azotimanducaceae; genus UBA4421. The sequence goes on along the minus strand of JBELHZ010000003.1, from coordinate 39,127 downwards.
TCACCGCATTTTGTGGCGACATGTGATCGTCTGCTTTGGCAAGGGTGGCAGTGAGCGCTGTCACTACAAGCACGCAGAAAAGGCTGAATTTCTTAATCATTTTTATTATCTCTTTTGTTATTGGTTGGTAGGGCGCCATTTCCCACCAGGGACGCACACCCTCCCGCGCTCTTTATAACGCAAAAAAACAGCTTGGTGGAATGGTGAACTGGGAAGACAACGAGTCATACATCGCGTAGCACATGCGGAAGACCAAAGCCTCTTTTGCCTTTTCCTAGGTGACTCTTGCTAAGCGCTCAGAGCAAATGTAGGGCTGAACGAACCTCGTCCGAAAATCCGTCAGCCCCAACAGATTGCCCCGCTTCTCGGACCTTCTGGACAGCCAAGCTGGTTCTATTGCGGACTGAACGATTCATCCAACACGAACAGTTCAACCCCGCCCGTAATCTTGTCGTTTGCCATCGCTTCCGCAGTCGCAGGATCATTGAAAATCCTCATGAACTCGTCCACATCATTCGTATCGAATACGCTGAGGACAGACTTGCCATCCGCAGAACCCATGTACGCAATGGACACGCCCTGACGCTTGAATAGCTCGCTATGGGTTTTAAACCCCTGCCGCCACGATCCCTCGTCCTCAACTTCCGCTCTAACGGCAATCAACATAAGTTCGCTCCTCATTTTTGTGTATCTGTTGCCTTTCTCCCACTTAGCCCGACTCGTTGGCTATCGGTCAAGACATCAGACCAACGCCGCTTGCTTACCTAAGACGATCAAGCGGTTTGGTTTTGAGGTTTAAGAAGCCGCAGAAGCAGTCAAGAGCCTCTCAAAATAGAGGAGGCTTTTTTGAGATTTAATGCTAACTTCGCAACTCGTGCGTTCGCACGAAAATCAGTGGATACAAAAAATAAGAGGAAAATCCGATGAAGAAAACGCTATTAACTACCTTTGCAAGTGCGTTCACGCTTTTGTCTGGGGTTGCTGTTGCAGACGAAACAACCATGTTTACCGGTGGGATGAATCCAAACGCGCCACAAAACGTCCAGTCGCAGCTTTGTACCTTGAACAAAGGCAAAAACATGGCTCAATACGAGCGAATGTTTGATAAGTATATCGCTTGGTCCAAGGCGAATGATGTTGAACTGACTGTCGTGCGCACCATGCCCTTTATTACTCACGACAACCCTGATAGTCGAAGCAACACGCAATTTGTAGAACATCTTGTTTCAGATCACGCCACTTCCGGGAAATCCTGGGATCTGTGGGTTGGTACTCCCGAGGGTCAAAAACTCAATCAAGAGTGGCAGAGCATTGCCCAGTGTGATCTAAAGATGTCCACGCTCAACACTCAATGGGCGGACATGGAAGCATTGAACACCAGCGATTCGCGTTTTGCCATGTGGAATTGGTGCACGCGCAAAGAGGGAGTGTCCGTTGAGTCCTTGAGATCGAAGCACGCATCCATCGCTGAGTCTTATCCTGAGGGCTTGGGAAACATTGGCTGGTTTACGTTCATACCCAACATAGGTGGCGCCAAAGCTCCTGGCACGTTCGCTAATATCGTTGTTTTTCCGGATATGGCTGGCTTGATGGAGCACAAGCAATGGATGGCAAATGGCGGCTGGAGAGCGCGTCATGACTACTACAACTATGTCGATTGCCAAGGTGACTACGTCTGGACTGAAGAAGTGATCCACCGTCCAGGCGAATAAATTAGTCCTTCACCAACGGCTGAGGTGTCTGCAACGACTGCGACACCTCTTCGGTTATCGGCGCTATACGCGCCTGCCTATACGTCGATAACCACAGCCCTGCCAGCCGCCTTCCCCAACGACTATGCAGCCTGCAACGTCGCTACTGGTGTCGGATCACACCTCATGACGCTCCAGAGCGTGTCTTCGCGCCACATTTAGGAAGGGCTTGGACAGGATGTCCACTTGCGAATCCAAGAACTGGCAGGCAGGGCTAATTCCATTGGCCTCGCGACAACAGCATAAGACGCGAAGGTCATATCTAAGCGGAACCCCAGTCTCATGCGCACTCTCAAGTATCGGTTTTACCTGAGATCGTGTGAACTACGGCTGACGCCGTCAAATCTCTACCGTCGAACGCGTTAGATGCAAGGAAACGTCTTGAGATTTCCTGAGGTTTTTGACCATTCGAAACAGAAGGTGACGAGTGATCTAACGCTTAGACAGACACCCTTGGATGAGAAATTGGTGGGCCCACCAGGACTCGAACCTGGGACCAATGGATTCACATTCTCACGATTTTTCAACCGTGTGCGGACTATCTCATCTCCCTCGCCGGCACGGTGCTGCGTTAGGGAGCGGGACGCTCTAGCCTGTTATTAAGAACACTCGGAGCTTTTTCTCAAAAGCCACCCGTTCTCAGGTAGTCTCTGCACCTTCCGACAGTGTACTGTCGACTTGGCTCAGGATTGCCGGCTGGCGAAAACGACAGCTACGGTTTCCCTGAATTCATCCCGTTCATCCTGACCCTTTCAGTATCAGGCGCACCATTTTGATGAGTCCACTGCTCTAACCAACTGAGCTATAGGCCCAATTTCTCAACTGCTGCCTGATGCACATCAGGCAGCCCGTTTGGCGGCTTAGACGTTTCGTCCTTTACCGCCCTCCAAACTTTCGTCCAAGAAGCTACGCAAATGTTCTGAACGACTCGGATGACGCAGCTTACGCAGCGCTTTCGCTTCGATCTGACGAATCCGCTCCCGGGTGACGTCGAACTGCTTACCGACTTCTTCCAACGTATGGTCGGTATTCATATCGATACCAAAGCGCATGCGCAGCACCTTGGACTCGCGCGCGGTCAGGCCGCCCAGCACGTCCTTGGTGGCTTCGCGAAGACCTTCACCCGTCGCCAAATCGATCGGTGACCCAATGGTATTGTCTTCAATAAAGTCACCCAGGTGCGAATCTTCATCATCGCCAATGGGTGTTTCCATGGAGATAGGCTCTTTGGCGATCTTCAGCACGCGACGCACTTTCTCTTCGGGCATTTCCATGCGCTCACCCAGTTCTTCCGGCGTGGGTTCACGACCCATCTCCTGAAGCATCTGGCGGGATACACGATTGAGCTTGTTGATGGTTTCAATCATGTGCACGGGAATACGAATGGTTCTTGCCTGATCAGCAATAGACCGGGTAATCGCCTGACGAATCCACCAGGTCGCGTAGGTCGAAAACTTGTAGCCGCGACGATACTCAAACTTATCGACGGCCTTCATCAAACCGATATTGCCTTCCTGAATAAGGTCCAGGAACTGCAATCCACGGTTGGTGTACTTCTTCGCAATGGAAATCACCAGTCGCAGGTTCGCCTCTACCATGTCTTTCTTGGCACGGCGGGCCTTGGCTTCGCCAAGGGAAATGCGGCGATTGATGTCTTTGATTTCCAGCACCGACAGTTCGGTAATCTTACTCAGCGCCTTCAGCTTCTTTTGGCAACGATTAATGTCTTCACGCTGGGCTTCGATACCCGACGCGTACTCTTTTTTCATCTTGCCGATTTTGTTGATCCAAGTAATGCTGACTTCGCTGCCTTGGTATTCCTTGCGGAAAATATCACGCGGCACACGGGCACGACGAACCACTGCATTGGTCAACAAGCGCTCTTGATGTCGAACCACCTCTTGGGAATCACGGGCCAAGGACACCATGTAATCAAAGTGCTTGGGCACCAACTTAAAACAGCAGTAGGCTTCTGCGAGTTTCACTTGCTGCGCTTCAACTTCCTTGCTGCCCTTACCTTTCTCTTCAACCAGCTTGTTGTACTTGTTGAACTGGCGCTTCAGCAGAGAGAAACGTTTCTTGGCCTCAACAGGATCTGGGCCCTTTGGCTCGTCATCATCGTCGTCTGATTTGACCGGCCCGTCCGCTCCTACCTGCGTGGCCGCAGGAACATGCTCGGTTGGGTCTAAGTAACCAACCAGAAGATCCGCCAACTTTTCCTCTTTCACGACCTCAGCATACGTTTCCAGCAGGTACTCGACAGTACCCGGATAGCTGGCCAGCGCGGTGAGCATGTCGCGGATGCCTTCTTCAATCCGCTTGGCAATGGCAATCTCGCCTTCTCGCGTGAGCAACTCAACCGTCCCCATTTCCCGCATGTACATGCGCACCGGGTCAGTGGTTCTACCCGCTTCTGTCTCAACCGCCGCCAACGCAGCCGCTGCTTCTTCAGCCGCGAGTTCGTCAGCCGTATTTTCTTCCGTTGAAAGCAAATCGTCGGCATCCGGCGCAGTTTCATACACCGTGATGCCCATGTCATTGATCATTCGAATGATGTCTTCGATCTGCTCAGGATCCGAAATATCGTCGGGCAGGTGGTCGTTTACTTCACCATAGGTGAGATAGCCCTGCTCTTTGCCTTTGGCAATCAGTTCTTTGAGGCGCGAATGCTGCTGTGCCGTTGTTATTTGTTTACTCATAACTTCCCATGTCAGGTCATAGCCTACTCGTCTCAGCATTCTGCTGATGCAAGCCGCGGTAGCCCTGTGTGTGTTCTCGACGCGATCGGTGCTCTTGAAAAAGAACAGTCACCGTTTAGAGCTAATGGTTTACCCTCCTCAACTCTGCAGGAGCATTAACTAACGCATCGGCGCTCGGAGTTTAGGTGGACGGGGAAGCTCGCCAAAGTCCTTACTTAACGTCTTGGCGGGTTGTCCGAGGCCTTTCGATTTACGCTGTGCGACTCCGGATTATACCAACGGCCCAACTCTTGTGCCAGAGAACAGTGCAGATTAAGCGTCGCAAGATTAACTTTTGGGGGCCGCATCACCTCGTGACGTTGGCACAGGAAGTGTTTCCAGTATTTTTTGCTCATCGCCCTGTGCGAGAAGTTCAGCGCGCTGCCGTTGCCTTTGTTTCTTTTGCTGCTGATGCAGTAAATGGGTACAGCCGTCCGCCAATTCTTTCGGCCAAGCATCACGGCTTGAAGCAGAAATTTTTTTAGCAAAATCAATCAGTTGACCCTGCTCTCTCTCCTCAGGCCATCCGATCAAAATTTCGTTTGCGTCGGCCTCTGGATGATCGGTCAAAAAATTCACCAGTCGCCCCAACAGCCCCATATCCCTGCTCTGGGCGAGCATGTCGCGCCGAATACTCTCGTCCAACGATGCCCACAAACTTGGTGCCTTAAGCAACATGCTCAGCATTTTTTGCGCCAATGCAGAACCCACATCTGAGGATTCCTCACGGTCAACAATGGGCCGACTCGGCACCCGGAATGAACCGGTCACCGGCGCGGCCATGCCGCCAATATCTCGAACCCGCGTCTTCACCAGATCTTTCAAAATGCCGTCAGGGATTTTTTCCACGAAGGGGTTCGCCAACCCCATAAAGCGCGCTCGTCCATCCAACGACTGAAGATCCAAGCCCTCACTCAGTTTGCTGAACAAATATTCAATACCCGGTGTCGCGTTGTTCAAAAATTGGGTGAAAGCATCAGGGCCTTGATCCCGCACCAAGGAATCGGGGTCTTCGCCGTCGGGCAAAAATACAAATTTCAGCTGGCGGTGTTCGTTCAAGACCGGCAGCGCACTTTCCAGGGCACGCCAGGCCGCTGAGCGCCCGGCTTTATCGCCATCAAAACAACAGATGACCTCATCGGTATAGCGGTACAGCTTGTGGTAGTGGGCTTCGCCCGTCGCCGTTCCCAGGGTGGCTACCGCATTTGGGAACCCGTTTTGGGCCAAGGCCACCACGTCCATGTACCCCTCGACAACCAGCAGTCGATCAATGTTGCGTACTGCCTTACGTGCTTCGTACAGACCGTAGAGTTCCCGACCTTTCGAAAAGACCGGTGTCTCTGGGGAGTTAAGGTATTTGGGGCCTTCTTCATCCCCCATCTTGCGACCGCCAAAACCGATGACGCGCCCCCGAACATCTCTAATGGGAAACATGATGCGGTGTCGAAACCGGTCATACACCCGACCGCTGTCGTTTTTGATGGTCAAACCTGCCTTCAGCAACGCATCACTGGTCGCGCCCTCGGCCAGCAGTTTCTCGCTGACGTTTTGCCAGCCCTCAGGGGCGTAACCAATACCAAAATCTCGTGCGGTGACGCCGGTTAACCCTCGGCCCTTGAGATATTCGACGGCTATCTCAGCGCCTCGCAGCTGCTGCCGATAGATCCGCTCTGCGCCCTCTAAGGCATCGTAGATCCCTTGATCGACCTCAACATACGGTCGATTGGATTTCTCCCTTGGCACCACGAGGCCCATGTCCTTTGCCAAGGTTTCCACCGCTTCGACGAATTCCATTCGCTCGAATTTCATCAAAAACGTCAGAGCGGTTCCGCTTTCTTGGCAGCCGAAACAATGAAAGAACTGCTTGTCGGGACTGACCGAAAAAGATGGGGACTTTTCGTCATGAAATGGACACAGCCCAGAGTAGTTTTTGCCGGTCTTTTTTAATGCCACACGCCCGTCGATCACATCAACAATGTCGACGCGATCTATCAAATCATTGATAAAGGACTGGGGTATTAAACCTGCCACGAACGGATCCGGAGAACGTTGACTGAAGAGGATAGCACAGGCTTTTGCCGCCGCAGCTTAACGCGGCGCGAAAAGTGAACGGATCAGAGTTTACCCAGCTGGGCTTTGACCAAGGCGCTGGCCTTACCCATGTCTACCCGGCCTTGACCCTCGCTTTTCAGCAAACCCATGACCTTACCCATGTCTTGCATACCTTGGGCACCGGATTTCACCAGCAGTCCAGAGACGAAGTCGTCTAACTCGTCACCTTCCATTTGCGCGGGCAAAAATCCTTCGATCACACTGATTTCGTAGGCTTCAATCGCCGCAAGGTCCTCACGACTGGCATCCGTGAACTGCTGCCACGCATCCTTGCGCTGCTTGAGCATCTTGTTTAAGACGGTAAAAACGTCTTCGTCTGTCAGATCGCGACGTTCGTCGACTTCGATGCGCTTCAGTTCAGCATTCACCATACGCAGAGTGCCCACACGATTCTTGTCCCGGGCCTTCATGGCCTCTTTCGTTGCCTGATTTAACGTGTCTTTCAATGCGGACATCGGTCCTCCGTTTCTTTGGCCTACCCGCCTGGGTCTACGAGATTAAAAAACAGAAACAAAAAAGCCCCTGTCTGAGGGGCTTTCAATACTCACGCGGCCCCATCACGCTCACGTCGATACCTGACGTGCTACGTAGTGAATGACCCGACCGTTCCTGTGATCACTGCCTGCAACGGCAGCACACGATCTCTAGTAGGAGCGTTCGAACTTACGAGATTCGCGCTGCAGCTTCTTAATATGACGCTTCACTGCGGCAGCGGCTTTGCGCTTGCGTACGGCTGTGGGCTTTTCATAAAATTCTCGACGACGTACTTCGCTGAGTACACCAGCTTTTTCGCAAGAACGCTTGAAGCGTCGCAGTGCGATGTCGAAAGGTTCGTTCTCTTTGACTCTTACGTGAGGCATGGTTCAACTTGTTTCCAATGAGGGCGCGGATTCTACACAGAGGCATGTAGGGCGGCAACCCCGGAATCAGGGGCGCGATAAACAGAACCCTCAATCTGGCCGAAAAGCGCCAAAATTTAAGAACCTGCCGCCCACAGCGCTAAATTCAGGGCATAGCGCCCAGCATTTTTGTACCATGCGCACATGATCATTCTTGGCATTGAAAGCTCCTGTGACGAAACAGGCGTAGCGCTGTACGACAGCGAAAACGGGCTGCTGTCTCAAGCCCTTCACAGTCAGGTCGCGCTGCATGCGGACTATGGCGGGGTGGTACCTGAGCTGGCATCTCGCGATCATGTGCGAAAGATTACGCCACTGACTCAGCGCGTGCTACAGGACGCAGACAAAACACTGGATGACATCGACGGTATCGCCTACACCGCAGGACCCGGGCTGATGGGCGCGCTCTTGGTTGGCGCGTCGTTTGCCAAGAGCCTCGCGTGGTCCTTGGGTATTCCGGCCTTGGGCATTCACCATATGGAAGCGCATCTGTTGGCGCCCCTGATCGACCGACAAACCGACGCCCTCGGGCTACCCTTTGTGGCGCTACTGGTCTCTGGCGGACACACCCAACTGGTGCACGTGAAAGCATTTGGTGACTACGAGATTTTGGGCGAATCCGTTGATGACGCCGCTGGCGAAGCCTTCGATAAAACGGCGAAACTTTTGGGCTTGGGTTATCCGGGCGGTCCAAAAATTGCCGAGCAAGCCGAAGGGGGCGACCCAACTCGGTTCCGCTTCCCTCGACCGATGACGGACCGACCTGGCCTAGACTTTAGCTTCAGCGGCTTAAAAACCTACGCTCTAAATACTGTGCAATCCCTTGGCACGTTGTCCAAGCAAGACATTGCGGACGTGTCTGCCGCTTTCGAAATCGCCGCCGTAGACACATTGGTCATCAAGTGTCGTCGGGCGATTGAGCAAACCGGCGCCCAGCAGCTGGTGATTGCGGGCGGAGTAAGCGCTAACACGCGGTTACGCGCCGAACTTACTGCCAAACTAACGACGGAGATCGTTTATGCACCTCTCGCGTTGTGCACGGACAATGGCGCGATGATCGCCTACGCGGGAGCGCTGAGAATGCTTGGCGGTGCGCAAGAAAACTTATCCATTAACACGCGGCCGCGGTGGCCGATGACTGAGTTACCGGCCATATGACCCCATGCGATAGTCAGTGGGACAAAGTGCTCATCAATAACCTAACCGTCGACGCCATTCTCGGGATCTTGCCTAAAGAACGGATCCAAACTCAGCAGGTGGTCATCAACCTGACGATTTTTACCGACACCCAACCGGCGGCGAAAAGCCGGAACATAGCCGATACATTGAACTATGCAGAGCTTGCATCTCAGGCGGCGCAGCTAACAATCGAAGGGGAATACCTACTAATTGAGTCCTTGGTTGAAGACCTAGCGGCATTGACCTTGGGTCATCCAACCGCCAAGGCCGTTACTGTCCGGGTTGAAAAACCCCAGGCGGTCAGCGACGCGGAATCTGTTGGAGTCGAGATTTATCGGCAGCGCTAGCCCAGCGCATTACAGCGCAGCTAGCCGTTCATTCAAGTACTGAACCCGAATCTCTGTCAGAGCCTCGCCATACGCAGCGCCCTTCAGTGTGGCCGCCCTATCTGCGGGCAGCGCTAAGGTTTTCAGTTCGACCAACAGTGGCAACAGCTCTCGCTCAAGCCTCTGCCGAAGTGCGGGTGAATCCATCAATTGCATGATCAGGACCAATCGTCGGCTGTCGTGAAGCGCTTTGAGTTGCTCAACGGCCTGAAACAACGCCGCCCCATCCACTTGCGGCCAATCGGAAAGCAGCAACAGATAGGACATGCGATCCACTGCTGCCTGCAAAAAGGCCTTGGGAGCCAGCAAGCGTTCGGCTAAGGCTTGTACATCATCGGCGCTTAACGGAAGCAGAGCGAAACGTTCCAGCGGTTCTGGCCGATGCCGTGCCAACTGGTTCAGCGGCATAGCCTGGCATTCCGGCAACCAATCAGACAACCCGTGACAGGATCGCAGCACCTCAAAGAATCGATGCGGTTGAGGCGCGGCCAAGGCTTTGACGAATTCCTGCCAAACACGCTCCGCCGACAGCGTTAGTAATTCTCTGCCATCGCACATGTTCCTAAGCAGCACCTGAGTCTCTGGCGCCACCTCAAACCCCGGTAGCTGCGCAGCAAAGCGAGCCACCCGAAAAACCCTCAGGGGATCCTCCACAAAGGCATCGGAAACATGGCGGAGGCATCCTGCAGCAATATCCGCTTCACCACCGTGGGGATCGATGAGCTGCCCATCGGCCCCTTGGGCAATGGCATTAATGGTTAGGTCTCGCCTGCTGAGATCTTCGCTCAATGTCACGCCTGGGTTGGCGTCCACATCGAAACCCGTATGACCCGCACCCCGCTTTCGCTCGGTTCGTGCCAAGGCATATTCTTCCTTGGTGTCCGGGTGCAAAAAGACGGGAAAATCTTTGCCGATTTGAGCGAAACCCCGATCCAGCAGTTGTTGCGCCGCGGCGCCAACAACCACCCAATCCCGATCACTGGGCGAGGCATCGGCATTTTGACCGGCTCGCTCGGCGATGAGGCGATCACGTACTGCGCCGCCTACAAGATAAACGTCGAGATCTTCTGTTAACACATCACTGCCCGGTCATGGCTGGCTGAGTTATTTTGACACCATCATCCAATCGATAAGCCGTGAGCTTTCGACCCCAGACACAGCCTGTGTCCAAGGCGACACATCCCGGTGCACGAGCGTCGCCATTCAGTGAGGCCCAGTGTCCGAACAATACGGTTTGACCATCACGCTGGCCGGGCTCACTGGCAAACCAAGGTGTTAGCCCCTGCGGCAAATCGCGCACCGGACCTTTATGCGCAAAGTCCAAGGAACCGTCCGGGTACAGCAGCCTCATACGCGTGAGATAATTGACGATGCAGCGCAATCGCTCCATGCCGGTTAATGCCGGATCCCAATGCGATGGTTTGTTGCCGTACATTGCGGCAAAGAAATCGCGATACGTAATATCCGCCGTCTCGGCATCCTGATCACTTTGGCCGATCACCGCCTCCACTTCTTGCGCGTAGGTTTGCGCGTGCTTGAGGTCCCACTGGGGCGGCAGACCGGCGTGGACCATGGTGTGTCCGAAACCTGTATGCAGGAGCTTCTGACGACGCAACCAATGCGCCAGCTCTTCGACGTCGTCTGCTGCCAGCAGCTCGTCAAAGGTATCCTTGGCGCCAGCCGAGTGACCACCAAAAACAATGGCCAGAAAATGCAAATCATGATTCCCCAAGACGATTCGCGTTTGCGCCCGGAACTCCCGAAGCTCGCGCAGCACCCTGAGCGAATCCGGTCCGCGGTTGATGAGGTCACCCGCCAACCACAGTTCGTCCGAGTCCTTAAACTGAACGTTGAGCAAGAGCGCTTCCAGCTCTCGCCAACAGCCTTGAACATCGCCGACGGCGTAAACGGCCACTGCGGTTAATGCACCATACCGTCGACACGAAGCGAGAACACATCAATCGGCACATCGAAGTAAACGTCCCCATCAGTACGGAACTGATAGCTGCCCTGCATGGTGCCTACCGGGGTCTTTAACACAGCACCACTGGTGTAGCTGAATTGTTCGCCTTCGCCCAACCAGGGCTGCTGCCCAATCACACCAGGGCCTTTGACTTCTTGAACGTCGCCACGACCATCCGTAATAATCCAGTGCCGATTGAGTAGCTGACTGGCTACGCTACCGTGATTAATAATCGTGATGGTGTAGGCGAAAGCGTAACGCTCTTCCTCGGGCGCAGACTCTCGGTCGAGGTAATGGACGTTTACCGACACCTCTATGGGTTGCTCAACGCTGCTTTCAGGCAAAATATGATCCCCGCTTTATTCTTTTGACAAACCTTGATCCTGCAGACTTTCCACCTGACCGGCGATGATCAAAAAATTCTCGATCGTGACATCGTCCGCCCGCAGGCCCGGATCTACCGACAGCTTCTGCCAGTCAAGGTTGAGTGCTTTCAGGGCATTAGACATGCGTTTACGACGACCAGCAAAGGCCAAACGCAGCACCTGATCCAAGCTCTTTCGTGTAACCGGGAGGGTTAGATCCTTTTTGGGAGTCAGTCGAATAATCGACGAATCAACCTTCGGCGGTGGTCGAAAACTCTCTGGCGGCACGTCAAACAGGTACTGCACATCCAATGTGACCTGTGTCATCACACTCAATCGTCCCCAGGCCTTACTGCCGGGTACGGCGCTCAAGCGCTCGGCCATCTCTTTCTGCAGCATAAAATGCATGTCCGCAACGTTCACAGGCTCGGCAAGCACATGATCCACTAACTGCATCAGCAGAGGTGATGAGATGTTATACGGCAAATTGCCGACCACCCGCCAGCCGGAGCCCGCTTGGTCAGATGCGCTCAACACTGTGGCAAAATCCGTTCGCAATACGTCCTGCTCCAACACCTCTATGCCGGGGAACTTAGCGGGAAGCAGCGGTGCCAGATCGCGATCAATCTCAACCGCCAAATAGCGCTCTAAGCGTTGATCGAACAAATACTCGGTCAGCGCGCCCTGTCCCGGACCGATCTCGAACACCTGCTGCCCGGGCTGCAGCGCCATCGCCGACGCAATACCCTGCAAAATCCTCGTATCGTGCAGAAAATGCTGTCCGAAGCGCTTACGCGGTCGCACGGGTTCGTTCCATCATGGTGTTCGCCGTTGATAATGCTGCGAGAAAAGAACCCAAATCGGCCTTCCCGGTGCCCGCCAAATCCAGGGCGGTACCGTGATCGACCGAGGTCCGTATAAAGGGTAGCCCCAATGTGATGTTCACCGCATTGCCGAAGCCTGAGTATTTGAGCACAGGCAAGCCTTGATCGTGGAACATGGCCATCACCGCATCGGCGTCGTTCAAATACTGCGGGGTGAAAAGGGTGTCTGCAGGCAACGGACCGCGAATCAGCAGGCCCTCGGCGCAGAGTTTCTCACACACCGGGGTGATGACATCGATTTCTTCACGGCCTATATGGCCCGACTCGCCAGCATGTGGATTGAGCCCGCAAACCAGCAGACGCGGTGCCGCTAACCCAAATTGACGCTGCATGGCGTGATGCAGAATGCGCAGCCGTCGCTCCAGTAGCGCTTGTGTAAGCTCGCCTGGAACCGCATGCAAGGGCAGGTGGGTGGTCGCCAACGAAACCCGCATGGCACCCGTGGCCAGCATCATGACGACATCATCCACACCCGACCGCTCGGCCAGATGCTCGGTGTGGCCTGAGAATGCAAAGCCCGCATCCATGATCACAGACTTTTGCATTGGCCCAGTGACCAAGGCAGCGAAGCGCCCCTCTAAACACCCAGTAATGGCGCGATCCAAAGCATCCAACGTACCCTTGGCGTTATTGACGCAAAGTTCTCCCGCACGCACCGATTCTGCCAGAGGCGTGTTGAGCACGGTAAGAACGCCCGCCTGTGTACTCGGCAATTCCAGATCTTCATTGATGGACAATGGCAAATCCAGTAGCTGAGCTCGCTCTTCCAGCATTTTCGCGTCCGCCACGACGACCCAGCCCTGAGATCGATCGTGCTGGGCGGCCTGAATCACGAGATCCGGACCAATCCCTCCTGGCTCACCGGGTGTGATGGCGATCATGGCAGCGACTCGTCAGAGACGCAGTTCGACAAAGGCCTCGTCACGAATTTCTTTCAACCATTCCTGACGCTCTTCTTCAAATCGACGACGGAACAACAGATCCATCGCCATATTCCGTCGGGCCTCATCACTCATGTCTTGTTCGCGCCGATCTTCTACCAAAAGAATATGCCAACCAAATTCGCTTTCGAATGGCTCGCTCACCTCGCCGACATCCGATTGCGACATGACTTCGGCAAATTGCGGCACGAACTGGTCGGGAGTCGACCAGCCCAAGACGCCGCCGTTTAGCGCGCTGGCCGGATCCTCTGAAAACGCTTTCGCCAGTTCAGCAAAGTCCTCACCGTCTTGAATACGTTGGTAAATCTCTTGGGCCTGTTCTCGCGCCTGCTCAGAGGTAACAATCTCTGAAGGCCGAATCAAAATATGGCTGACGTTGGTTTGGGCAAGACGCTCAGTGCCTGCGCCGCGCTGCTCTAGTAACTTTATGATGTGAATCGTGGAGCCGGTGACAATCGGCCCGACAATGTCTTCGACCTGCATATCCAATACTGCATCCGAAAACAGGGTAGGCAGTTCCCCTGCACGCCGCCAACCAAGATCGCCACCTTCCAGCGCTGTACTGGCTGATGACTTGGCGATGGCCATTTGGGCAAAGTCCGCACCGTTGCGCAGTTCTTCTGCGAATCCCGCAGCTTCGACCACTGCAGCCTCCCTATCGGCTTCGGTCGCATCGTCTTCAAGGGAGCGCATGATATGTCCCACTCGGTACTCGTCTGAGAACATTTGCTGGTAAAAGGGAGAATTCAAAAGCGCTTGAACATCCTGCTCGCTGATCGCGATTCGCCGGTTAATCATTGCGCGCTGAAGTCGAGAGATGATCAACTCGGACCGAATGTCTTCACGGAACTGGCGATAACTTGTACCGTCCTCGGCCAGGTTTTGCTGAAACTCTTCCATGGTCATGTTGTTGCTGCTCGCAAAGCTGCCCACAGCCCGCGCCAAGGACTCATCGTCAACGGTCACGCCGCGCTTTTCCGCTTCCTGAAGCTGAATGTTCTCGATAATCAGGCGCTCCATGATCTGATTGATCAACACATCGCCGGGGGGCGGTTGCAGATCGTTTTCAGCAATGGAGCGACGCACGGTTTCCAAGCGCGTCATCAGTTCACTGGCCAACACAACATCATCGTCTACCACGGCGACGATGGCTTCTAGGCGTTGGTATTCTGCAGCTGCCTGCAGAGGCAGCAGGACCAACAGCAGTGTCGCCAACCAGTTACCGACCTGGGCCGGAAACGCTGCATTACTTTTCACGATTTGATTATTCATGTTTTCCCTGATCAATTCCGTTAACGACAGCCCATCTCGCCGAATGAAGCGACACCTGCTTTAGCGCCCCAACCCTTCTGGCGAGCCATAACCGTACACACTACGACGCAGCAATGCGTCTACTTTACTACCAAATCCCGCCAAACCTTTTAACTGCACTTCCAACATGACGCTGCGATCTGTGCGCAGATCGTCAAGTGGCAAAAGCGATTGTGGCAGGCCATAATTCCTATAGCTTGGATTTTCCAAATATTGACGGGCCAATAGTCTAAACCGGACACAGCAATCGTCGTACTCCAGACCAACAAAGGCTTCCAATGTTCGGTGACCTTCCAAATCGTAGTGCCATCGACTGGTTACTGCCACATTATGGTTAAGGGGCGCGTAGGCCGAGAACTCAGCCTGCTCAATATCGTCCAGCACACGCCGATTCACGCCAACATTATAGACGCGGCGTCCGGTTCCACGCAGGTGCAATGACGCCCCCAGCTCTTCCCATGCACTACGATCCTCGTTCCACAATTGCCGCGCGCGCAGTTGCCAGCGTTCCTTAACATTGATGATTTGCTCACTGGCCACCAGATCACTGGCACCGATATCAGCCGGCCCAGGCCACTCGACGCGCGGATTCGATAAGTGATCCATGTAGGCCATAGCGAAGGATCCTAGCTCTCTTCCTGAAGCGGACAACACGCGACTGGTAGCCGCTAGGGTGAGACGGTCTGCATCGCCAATGCGATCCAGTCCTGCGAAACGGTTGTCAGAAAACAGCTGATCAAAGGTCATACTCAGCGGCATGCTGTCGAACACCGGCAAGCTATCTTGCGCTTCGTAGGCTTGATTCAAATAATAAATTCTCGGCTCCAAGGTTTGCATCAGCCGATCACTACCCACCGTGATGTCTCGTTCGAAGAACAGTCCCGCGTCGGCACTGAAAAACCCAATGCCTCTGTCTGTCTGCGGATCGTCGTAGGAACCTAGGTTCGACATGGGCCCGTCCAGATCGTATTCGGTGAACTTGTAGCCGCCACGCAGCGCCCAAAACCCGCTGGCTCCGTCCCGTCGAAAACTCAGGGAGGGTTCGACGTGAATTCTGCTCCCTTCCTTGGGGGATATGGCCAACTGACCCGCATTGAAGCGGGCTCGCTGGGCATCAAAATCCGCCCAATGAGACTTCATCGCCCAAGTAAACCCCTGCTGACTTGAGTTCGACCTGTAGTTCAGCATCAAGGCCGGACTGGACTCGTAATCCAAGGTATCAAGCTCATCTAATCGCTGGAATCCTAGAGAACGAACGCGCAAATCCAATGTATCCGTCGTGTAAGCGATCTCAGCAAATTGACTGAGCGCGTTGGGGTTCGTGAGCCCAACATAGGAATCAAGGTCACGGAAAAAGTCGCGGTCGCTGCTTCGCGCGAAATCCACTCGGGTTGTCAGCGGGCCCAAACTGCCCTCCTGATCTATCGATACCAGCCAACGATCAGCAGAATCGAAGGAGCCCAGCGTCGTTTCGCCGCCCAATGCCTTGTAGGTCCTACGATCAAACAAGCCGTTGTAGAGGTCATCCGAGGCAAGATACGACAGGTCGACGGTGGCATTTTGCATTGGGCTGTCGTATCGAACTTGGCCTTCTGCTCCCGCACCGCGTCGACTGACCAAGCGAGGTGTGATGGTCACGTCCAATGCTGGCGATACGTCCCAGTAATAGGGAATCCCCAGCTCCAGACCATCCCGGCTGCTGGCACCACCGGTAGGCATTTGCCAGCCGCTCGATTGTTTGCCGTCCATGGAGATCCGCATCCGTGGCAGATAGGCGACAGGCACAGACCTGATCCGCAGCACCGCGCCCTTGGCCTGCGCAGCGCTCTCTGCCTCATTAATCTGCAACTCCCTGACCCCTAAAGACCAACCGGTGTTACCCGGAGAGCAGCGCGTCAACTCGGCGTCGGTCAATACCACAGCACCCGCACTGGAGCGCTGGAGTGTCGAGGCCGTGCCGCGCAAATTTTGTTTGGGCATCAGCCATTGCACGGTACGTAAATCTAAACTTTCTCCGTCTAAGCCAATGCTGGCTTGCTGACCCTGCACCACCAAGTCGTTTTGCCCAACAACCAAGCCCTGGGGAAAGCCCAGGCGCCGATCACCTTGATTCAGCAGGGCTTCTTCCGCCAGCAAGACGCGTTGTCCGTCATTAATGACGACGTCGCCCTGCAGATGCACCACTCCGGCTTGCCGACCCACCAAACTGTCCAGCTCCGCGGTAATCACTCGGTCACCAGAATCGCTGACCACGGCCTTCGGTGTCAGGTGTTGTGGGAGCACATAGCTACCGAGGCACTGACCAAAATTTGCTGCATCAGGTTCAGAATGCCGCTGGTAAAGATCGACGCCCAAATTCGAATAGGGGCCCACACTTGCAGGCGCGCTGGAATTTTCCGTTGCCAGGACGGAACCGACCGGCAGCGACAGAGTTAGCGCTGTCAGCAGCCTTAGAGAGGAGCGGGTGTTTTTCATCGAGGCATGATAAAAGAATTGTCTCCTCGGATATAATCTAATCGTGCCTACAGAAAAAAACACAGAGAACGAACTTGCTGGTTGGTGTCTTGAGCAAATGATACTGCTCGAGGGCGAGACTCAGTCAAAAGGTTCCATCGACGACACAAACATCTTTCTTGAAGCCCTGCGCGTCGAGGCAAGTCACCGCCACTTCTTTCGCTTGCGCACCCATGCTTCCGGCCGATCCTGGGTTGCCATGCGGAGTCCACCGACCCTTGAGAATAACCTGCAATTCGCGGCCTTGGCCCAGGTGTTTCAGGGCATTGGCGCACCTCAACTACTGGCTTCGGACTTCGAGCGCGGATTTTTCCTTATGGAAGACTTGGGAAGCCTTCACTTGTCCGACGCCTATGAGTCAGCTGGAGGCGACCCTTTGGTGTTACAGCGGCTCGTCGATAGCGCACTGGACGCCTTGCTGCCGCTACAGGAAATCGCCGACTCAAATATCCCCCCCTACGACGAAGCGCGTCTGATTATGGAGTTTGATCTGTGCGCTGAGTGGTTTGCCGAACAGCTGATACAAACGACACCTGGGCCCACAGACGCCGACACGCTTGTAGACGCTCGCGCAACCTTGGTGCTGGCGATGCTCGAACAACCCAAGGTCTGTGTTCATCGAGACTATCACTGCCGTAATCTGTTGCTCCGCAGCGAAGCCGGCGAACGGAGCACAATCGGGATGGTGGACTTTCAGGACGCCTTGATTGGGCCCGCGCTGTACGACCCGGCGTCGCTACTGAGAGATTGCTATTTCACCCACGACGAAGAACTTATCTGCGCGGCATTGGGACGATTTGCGGGGCGTCACCCGCTACTGGCAAGCATTTCGTCGGAAAAGGTCATGTGGTGGCATGATGCCTGCGCGATTCAGAGGCAAATCAAGGCAGTCGGTATTTTTGCGAGGCTGCACCTGCGCGATGGTAAGTCCAGTCACCTCGGTTATATCCCATCGGTGTTGAGCCGTGCCGCTGCGGTTGCCCATCAATATCCTGATCTGATCGCGCTAGCCAAACTGCTCGGGCGTTGGGCATCCGCGGCGTCACAACACGCGTTGATGCAGCCGGCATCAAACGCCGATAGATCCCGATGAAAGTCATGCTGCTCGCGGCAGGTCGAGGCAGCCGACTGGCGCCACTGACCGATCGCACGCCGAAACCACTGCTTCCGGTGCGAGGGCAGTCGCTCATTCAGCGAATACTTGGCCGGCTCAAGCAGGCTGGCATTAGCGAAGCGGTGATTAATACCCACCATTTAGGCCAGCAGATTGAGCGTAGGATCGGTGACGGGATGGCCATAGGCCTGCCCATCCGGTATAGCCGCGAGGCAGAACTTCTGGAAACCGGAGGCGGCATTAAAAAAGCGTTGCCGTTGCTCCAGGACGACGTCTTCATGGTCTGCAATGCCGACATTTACACCGACTTCGATTTTGCCAACGCCCCTCTTGGGCTCGGCGAGGGCGACTTGGCACACCTGGTGCTTGTACCAACACCCGCAAGCCGCGACACCGGTGATTTTGACTGCACTGAGGGCCGCGTCCGGTCGCGAGGCACAGACTACGTTTACGCAGGTATTGCACTGATCCATCAGGATTTGTTTATCGGATCGCCCCAAGGGGCTTTTTCTCTGCGAGATCTGTTATTCAAGGCAGTGGCCAAAGGCCAAGTCTCGGCCCAAATCCACCACGGTAAATGGACAGATATCGGCACGCCTGAAGAGTACGCCTATGCCAACGCGGAGCCGCCCTACGACTAGCCGTGTCTTTGCCGTCGAAAACACATGCATCTGGTAACAGCTCGGTTAACATAGCCCTTTATGAAACGTGAGCCGCCATGAACCCTTCCGCTCCTCCTTGGATTTGTCCGTCGATTTTGGCCGCCGACTTCGCTCGTCTGGGCGAAGAGGTCTCCGACGTATTAGCTGCCGGTGCTGACACCATTCACTTCGATGTGATGGACAATCACTACGTTCCCAACTTGTCCGTCGGCCCCTTGGTGCTCAGCGCTCTGCGTAAGGCGGGGATTGACGCCTGCATCGACGTTCACCTGATGGTGAAACCGGTTGATCGGCTGGTAGAAGATTTCCTTGCCGCCGGGGCTGACTACATCACCGTGCATCCAGAATCCACCGAACACCTGCACCGAACGTTGAGCATGATTACCGATGGTGGTGCCAAGGCGGGATTGGTATTTAATCCTGCAACACCGCTCAGTGCTCTTGAACCCGTCATCGATATGCTGGATCTGATCCTCATCATGTCTGTGAACCCGGGCTTTGGCGGACAGGCCTTTATCCCCTCGAGCCTCGACAAACTCCGGCAGGCACGACATCTCATTGATGCCAGCGGCCGCGACATCCGATTGCAGATTGATGGTGGCATTAAAATTGACAATATCGGAGCGGCGGCCGCGGCTGGTGCCAATGCCTTTGTGGCGGGTACGGCGATTTTTGGTGCCGACAATTACACGGATACCATCAGCGCTATGCGAGATGAAATTGCCGACGCATAGCTGAATGAAATCTTACGATGCGTACTTGTTCGATCTGGATGGCACCCTCGTCGACACCGCGCCGGATCTTGGTGGCGCGCTCAATACCAGCCTTCAAAATGCGGGGTTGCCCGGTGTTACCGAAGCCCAAGCCAGACTGTGGATTGGGCACGGTGCCAGATTCTCGCTCACGCAAGCCCTTGATCATCACGGTGTGACTCTGGACCCAGCCGCGGTCGATACATTGCTGGACAATTTCCTCAATCATTACGCGGATCATGTCGCCGAGCTGAGTTCCCCTTACGCTGGCGTCATCGACACATTGGATAGTCTGCGTGGATCGGGCAAAAAGCTGGCGGTGGTCACCAACAAGCCCACGCGCTTCACGCTGCCACTTTTATCCGCGCTATCCCTTAATGGATATTTTCAGTCCGTAGTATGCGGCGACACCGCGGCGCTGCCCAAACCCGCACCCGACCCCATACTGCTCTGTCTGAAACAATTGGGCGTAACAGCTTCATGCAGTTTGATGGTGGGTGACTCCATAACCGACGTAGACGCGGCCAAGGCCGCCCAGCTTGATGTGGCCTGCTATCGCAATGGATACAACCACGGCATCGATGTGGTCAGCTTGGAGCCCAACTTGGTCTTTGATCGGATGAACGAGATATTGCCGGCCTCTGTTTAAACTCGGCCTTAACAGGTGGGATTCTCCACAATGACCTAATGGCGTGATAGCCTTCGCGTGTTGTTTGGATCGCGAACCGTTACACTCGCGGCGTTGTTTGACACTCACTGATCAAAAGGCAATGACAATGTCTTGTGTGCACCAAAACAGAAATGAAGCGCCTTGGCGAGGATGCTGGCGACGCTGAATGCGTTTGAGACTTTGGCGAGGCTTATCGACCACCTGCCCGCACAGACGTCTCGGTTAATCCTTTTTTCATTTCTTCGGAACGACACATGACAACTTCCAATCCCATTTATCGGCGCACCCCCGTCGTACACGAAGCCCTTGCTGACTTAGACACTCCGCTGTCGGTCTATCTGAAACTCGCCAAGGGTCCCTACAGCTATTTACTTGAGTCTGCCCAAGGTGGCGAAAAATGGGGGCGTTACTCCATCATCGGCCTACCTGCGCGAACCGTGGTCAAGGTGACCAAGGAACGGGTTCAGATCATCACCGACGGTACCGTGGTCGAAGAAGTCAAGACAGACGATCCGCTGACGTTCATCGAAGAATTTCAACAGCGCTTCGACGTTGCCGAGGTGGATGGACTGCCCCGTTTTTTTGGTGGATTGGTCGGCTACTTTGGCTATGACACCGTGCGCTATGTCGAAAAGCGCCTGCAGCCGAGTATTTCGGGAGATCGCCTGGACACCCCTGACATCGTATTGATGATCAGCGAGGAGGTCGTCGTGGTCGACAACCTCGAAGGCCGAATGAAAATGATCAGCTTGGTCGATGCCGATGATCCCGATGCTGAGAACCGTATGCGGCACACCCTGCAAGACCGCGAGGCGTCCTTGGCGCTGCCGGTGCAGGGCCTGGAACATGGCAACGCCAATCAGACCCTGAGCGAAAGCGACTTCGTTTCGGAGTTTGGTGAAGACGCGTTCAAAGAGGCCGTGGAGCAAATCAAAGAGTACACCCGAGCTGGGGATGTGATGCAGGTGGTCCTCGCTCAGCGCATGCACATTCCATTTCAAGCGCCTTCCATCAACATGTACCGAGCACTGCGCAGCCTCAATCCGTCGCCGTACATGTACTTCATGGACTTGGACGACTTCCAGATTGTCAGTTCATCGCCGGAAATTCTCGCCCGTGTCGAGGATGGCGTTATTACCAATCGTCCACTGGCTGGCACGCGTCGGCGCGGTCACACAGAAGATGAAGACCTCGCGTTCGAAGCCGAGCTTAAAGCAGACCCGAAGGAAATCGCCGAGCATTTGATGCTGATTGACCTTGGTCGCAACGATGTGGGCCGAGTCTCCCAAGCGGGTTCCGTTGAAGTGACCGAACGATTTGCCATCGAACGCTATTCCCATGTCATGCACCTGTCTTCCACGGTGGAAGGCAGGCTATTGCCAGAAAAGTCGGCCATGGATGTGCTGCGGGCCACCTTGCCTGTGGGCACGCTCTCGGGTGCTCCCAAGGTCCGCGCCATGGAGATCATCGACGAACTGGAACCCGTCAAACGGGGGATTTATGGGGGAGCAGTGGGCTATCTGGCGTGGAACGGCAACATGGATACCGCTATCGCCATTCGCACGGCTGTGATCAAGGACGGTTACCTCTATATTCAAGCCGGCGGGGGTATCGTTCACGACTCGATCCCCAGGCTGGAGTGGAAGGAAAGCCTGAACAAAGGACGGGCGATTTTCCGTGCCGCCGCCATGGCAGAGAATCGCATGATCAATCCCGAGCACTCGACTGCCGGAGCAAAGCCATGATTCTGATGATCGATAACTACGACTCCTTTACCTTTAACGTGGTGCAATATTTGCTGGAACTCGGAGCAGACGTCACCGTTCGACGCAACGACGAGATCAGCATCGGGGATATTGAGCGCCTTGCTCCGGAAAAAATTGTGATTTCTCCGGGCCCCTGTACGCCGAACGAAGCCGGTATCTCACTGGAGACCGTGGCCTGTTTCGCGGGCAAAATTCCCCTGCTCGGTATCTGCTTGGGACATCAGAGCATTGGCCAGAGTTTCGGCGGTAAGGTCGTGCGGGCCAAGGAGGTAATGCACGGCAAAACGTCCATGATTCACCACGAGGGAAAGGGGGTTTTCACAACGTTGGATAACCCGTTCCTCGCCACCCGGTATCATTCGTTGGTCGTCGAACCAGACAGCCTGCCCGACTGCTTGGAAATCACGGCATGGACCGAGGAAAATGGTGAAGTCGATGCGATTATGGGGCTGCGCCATCGTGAGCTTGATGTGGAAGGAGTGCAATTTCATCCAGAATCGATTCTGACCCAGCACGGCCACCAGCTGCTCAATAACTTTCTGCAGCGCTGAAACGGAAAATATATGAACATACCCGAAGCCTTGGCCCGCATTGTTGAAGGCCAAAACCTAAGCCAAGACAATGCGGCTGACGTGTTCGATCAGATCATGTCAGGCGAAGCCACCCCGGGCCAAATCGGTGCCTTACTTGCAGCACTGCGTGTCAAAGGCGAAACGCCTGAAGAAATCGCCGGCGCAGCGATGACCATGCGTAACCTTTCCACAAAGGTGCCTGTTAAAAGCGAGGTGGTCGTGGACACCTGCGGTACCGGCGGCAGCGGTAGCAAGCTTTTCAATATCTCAACAGCCGCCGCATTCGTTGCCGCCAGCAGCGGTGCCAAGGTGGCAAAGCATGGCAATCGAAAAATGACGAGCTTTAGCGGCAGCGCAGACGTTTTGGAAGCCGCAGGTGTTGCGTTAGCGCTAACACCCGAGCAGATCGCCACCTGTATCGACGAAATCGGCGTTGGCTTTATGTTTGCGCAAGCCCATCACAGCGCCATGCGTTTCGCCGGCCCAATACGTCAGGAAATTGGCATTCGCACGCTCATGAACGTGCTTGGACCGATGACCAATCCTGCCGGTGCCACGCGCCAGGTGATTGGCGTTTTCTCTCAGGATTGGCAGCGCAAAGTTGCTCAGGTACTGCAGCTGTTGGGATCCGAGCACGCCATGGTGGTTCACAGCAACGGATTGGATGAGATTCGGCTGGATGCCCCCACTCATGTGGTGGAGGTGAAGCAAGGAGTCATTACCGAGTACGACATGTCCCCTGAAGATTTTGGTCTCGCGCCTAGAACCCGTGAGGAGAACGCGGCCATCGTGGCGGATTCGGCGGAAACCAGTCTTGCTCTGGTCAAGCAGTCCCTCACCGATGACGGCAGCGCTGCCGCCGACATCGTTGCACTTAACGCCGGCGCCGCCATCTATGTCAGCGGTATCGCTAATTCCATGGCGAACGGTGTCGCCATGGCCCAAGACGCAATTTCCAGCGGCCTGGCCAACGAACGACTGACGGAGTTGGTGCGGATTACCTCGCTAATGTCCAAGACGGACACCCAATCATGAGCACAATTCTTGATCGCATTATCGCGACAAAAAAAACCGAGCTGATTGAACGCAAGAGCGGTGAGAGCCAAGCCGAACTGGAAACCCGGCTGGCCAATACCGTACTGCCGAACCCGAGGGGATTTGTTGACGCATTGCGCAAACAAGCCATGCTGAAACAACCGGGTGTCATTGCAGAAATCAAAAAAGCCTCGCCAAGCAAGGGTGTTATTCGAGCAGACTTTGATCCGGCTGGTATCGCCAAAGACTATGCGGCCCACGGCGCAGCCTGTCTGTCTGTGCTAACCGATGAAGCATATTTCCAAGGAAGTGACGCCTATCTCCGAGCAGTGCGGGCAGCGACAGAACTGCCCATCATTCGCAAAGACTTCACCATTGATCCATACCAAATTTTTGAAGCGCGCCTGATGGACGCTGACTGTGTGCTGCTCATTGTCAGCGCGCTCACACCGACGGAACTGAAGTCGCTGTATCGCACGGCCCAAGAGATCGGCTTGGATGTCCTCATCGAGGTCCACGACAGAGAGGAACTCGAGATCGCACTCACACTGGACCCCACGCTTATCGGCATCAACAACCGAAACCTAAAAACCTTCAGTACTTCGTTGAACAACACCTTCGATTTGCTGTCTGAAATACCAGCCGACATAACGGTCGTGACCGAAAGCGGTATCGCAACAAGAGAAGACGTAAACGCCATGATCGCTCATGACGTTTACTGCTTCTTAGTTGGTGAAGCCCTGATGCGCCAGCCCAGTCCGGGCACGGCCTTGTCAGAGCTGTTTGATCGCTAGCGCGTTCCCCGGACGACAATATTTTTGCCGCTCACTTCAATCGCGCCCTTTTGAGCCAGTGCCTTAATCGCCCGCCCGACCATTTCACGAGAGCAGCCCACAATTAAGCCAATTTCCTGTCGGGTCATGCGGATTTGCATGCCGTCCGGATGGGTAATGGCGCAAGGCCCTTTTGCCAATTGCTGTAACGCGTTGGCAACACGGCCACTCACATCCAAAAATGCTAAATCACGAGCTTTGTGGTCTGCAGACCGTAACCGTTGAATCAATTGCGCCGTTAACACGCGAAACAAGCTGGGGTTGGCCATGCCCACTTCGATGAATCGCTCCTTGTTAATCGAAGCCACGGTGCTCACCCCTTTGGAACAAGCCCAAAAATCAGCTCCTTCGGGTTCCGTCAATGCAGTTTCTCCGAAAAGAAAGCCACGACCCAGATAATCGTTGATGATCTGTCGCCCGTTCTCGGTATGGGTATGCAGCGTTATCACACCATCAACAACGAGATGAATCCGATCGTCCGGCTCATCCGGTGCCAGCACCATATCTTTTGCTTTGAATTTTCGAATCGCCGCCCCGTGAAGCAGTGCGACCAAGATAGGCTCGGCAATAACACTTACCGCTGACAGGCACTTCAGTGTGATCGGCATCGCTGATTCGAGCTGTTCCCGGCAGGCTTCATAATGTTGCTCAATATCGTCGCCACGCGCACATCGCCCATTTGCCTCTTCCAATCGATTGGTAGACATCAGACGTGACGCCAAGGCGCCTGGTCTGCTCGCCGCTCCTCTCATAGGATTTACCATCGCGCTCGCATTATTGTGCGTGTTGATTTCTCTTGCTCTACCTTTCATGCAATCTCTCCTGTTTCTTTCCAACTCGAAGACAGTTTGTTTTTGCCTGCGTCTTTTCCTGCGTCGTGCTCTAGGTCGTGCTCTAGGTAGGAGGCTCGCTTACTCATTTCGCTACTAACCTCCGTGCTTCCATTCACGCGCTTGTCTGATCGAATTTTTTCTTGCATCTTCTTTCTGCCTTTTCAGTCTTGGCCTGATCCTTCTTTCTTTTTTTACCAATTCCTTTCTTTAGCAATTCCTGTATTTACCAATTCCTGTCTTTACCAATTCCTTTCTTTGGCAATTGCTTCCCAAAAAGGAATGTGAACCAGTGGGCCTTTCTTGATCTTTGACTTTATGCCTCACTGGCAAAATCGCGCCCGTAGGGTGACCAACGGTAGTAAAATCCCTACGAGCTGCGGTTTACGGACTGCCTTTGTTCGAAAATCAAGGATTCAACCGGGCAAATTGACCGGATGCGGAAGCGGCTGGCCTCGAATCCCGCCGAAAAAGGCGTAATCAGGAAAAGACAATGCAGGTAGATATCAGTTGGCAGGGCAACGTTCACTTTGTTGCAAGAAACGAATCTGGACATCAGGTTTTGATGGATGGCCCACCTGACAGCGGCGGTCAAGACAAAGGCAGTCGCCCTATGGAGCTGATGCTGATGGGTTTGGGAGGCTGTACGGCATTTGATGTGGTCGAGATATTGCGCAAAGGCAGACAACAGATTGATAACGTGGAGATCTCACTGAACGCCAAACGTGCCGACGCGGTGCCTGCAGTTTTTGAAGAAATAGCGATTCATTTCGTTATCGTCGGCACCGCGATCGACGAAGCCAGGGTCGGTCGCGCCATCGCGCTAACCGCTGAAAAGTATTGTTCAGCATCGATCATGTTGGAAAAAGCTGGGGTAGCGATATCCCATACATTCGAAATCAGGGAGCCAGACTAAACTCTGTAGGTAGTCGCCGTCATGACCTTGGCCAAGGCGCGCATCCCGCGCTTCACTGGCTGCGGAAATTCCGCTCCACCCTGAGCCAGCGCCTCTGCACCGTGCCGGGTTTCGTCGGCGCGCATGGCCTCAAGCACCTTGCGACTTTTTGTATCTTGTTCGGGAAGGGTTTGCAGATGTTCGTCCAAATGTTGCACCACCTGATCCTCGGTGGCTTCAACAAAACCCAAACTGATGCGATCACCCAGCAAGCCGGCTGCCGCACCCAGCGCATAGGACATAGCAAAGAATGCTGGATCCAGCACACTGGGTCGAGCATCTAGCTCGCGAAGCCTTGCGCGACACCAAACCAAATGATCTTGCTCTTCCGTCGCAGCGGCCATCAGCGATTCTTTAGCGCCCGGGTCTCGGGCAGTCAGCGCTTGGCCTTCATATAACGCCTGGGCACACACTTCCCCGGCGTGATTGACGCGCATCAGGCCGGCCACGTGTTGGCGCTCGGCATCCGTCAGATCAGCCTCGGGGATATCACCCCCTGGATTTGGCCGAGAGGCCTGGTGCACACCGGCCAAGGTGCGCAGCCCACGGTCAAACCCTGCAATCAAACCGTCCAAGGGGTGGTTCTCTCGGTGCTCGGTCTTGGACGGTGCTGTCATGCTACTGCCCCGCCTCTCGGCCGACTGCCCGGTAGCCGATGTCTTTACGGAAATATCGATTACGCCAGCCGATGGATTCAATGCGCTCATAGGCACGCACCTGAGCAATTTCTACAGAATCGCCAACACCGACAACGCACAGCACTCGGCCACCGGCCGTGACCACGGCTTCGCCCTGAAGTTTCGTACCAGCATGAAATACCTTGGTATCTTCAAGATTCTTGTCCAACCCGGTTATAACATCGCCGCTTTCGTAATCCGCTGGATAACCACCTGCGGCCATAACAACTCCGAGTGCCACCCGAGAATCGAAACGCAAACTGTCGGTCTCCAACTTGCCCGCCGCTGCCTGCTGCAACGCGGGCAACAAGTCGCTCTGTAACCGCATCATCACCGGCTGGGCTTCGGGATCACCGAATCGGCAATTGAATTCGACCACCTTGATTTCCCCCTCAGGACTGATCATCAGGCCTGCATACAAAAATCCGCGATAGGGCGTGCCCTCAGCGGCCATGCCGTTAAGCGTTGGCATGATGACCTGGGCCATCGCGCGCCCATGCACCTCGGGTGTCACAACCGGCGCCGGCGAATAGGCTCCCATGCCACCGGTATTGGGCCCGCGATCGCCATCGTCTCGCGCCTTATGGTCTTGGGAGGAAGCAAAGGGAATTGCCGTCGAGCCATCACATAGACAGATAAAGCTCGCTTCTTCACCAGGCAAAAACTCCTCCACCACCACACGGTGTCCCGCCTCACCAAAACCGTTACCGCTGAGCATGTCATCAATGGCCGCACACGCCTGCTCTTGGGTTTGAGCAACGATAACGCCCTTACCGGCCGCCAATCCGTCCGCCTTGATCACGATGGGGGCGCCACGATCACTGACATAAGCCTTCGCTAACGCCGCATCGCTAAAGGTTTCGTGAGCCGCTGTAGGAATGCCATAACGCTGCATGAAGTCTTTGCTGAAAGCCTTCGAGCCTTCCAATTGCGCCGCCTGTGCCGTGGGGCCAAAGCATGGAAATCCTGCTGCGGTGAACGCATCCACTGCTCCTGCCACCAAGGGTGCTTCTGGACCGACCACGGTAAAATCAATGTTTTCATTGCGAGAAAGTTCGATCAAACCACTGATGTCTGTCGCCGCGACATTGATGTTACGCACGCCCGATTCCATTGCGCTGCCTGCATTACCCGGCGCAACCAGCACCTCGTCCACGCCAGCACTTTGCTTGAGCTTCCACGCCAGCGCATGCTCTCGCCCACCTGAACCGATCACCAGAATTTTCATACTCTTGTGTTCCTCGCTGCTCCGTTAGTGACGAAAGTGTCGTACACCGGTAAATACCATGGCAAGACCATGCTCGTCAGCTGCATCAATCACTTCTTGGTCACGCATCGAACCACCGGGCTGGATGACCGCTGCGATACCTGCCTCACCTGCGGCATCTATGCCGTCGCGAAACGGAAAAAACGCGTCCGATGCCATAACAGCACCAGGCACCGTAAGGCCCTCTTCCGCCGCCTTCAGGCCCGCAATTTTGGCGCTGATTACACGGCTCATTTGGCCGGCACCTACCCCAATAGTTTGCAGGTCCCGAGCATAAACGATGGCATTCGACTTGGTGAACCAGGCCACTTTCCAAGCAAACAACAGGTCTTGCATTTGGGCTTCGCTGGGCTGAATTCGGCTCACTACTCTCAGGGCGGCCTCGTCCAAGCAGAGCTCATCCGCATCTTGCACCAGTAAGCCACCGCCAACACGTTTGATCTCGCGGCCTCTGGGCGCAGCGTCTAGTGCGCCACAAACCAGCAACCGGACATTTTTCTTCTGCTTGGCAAC
Organism: Gammaproteobacteria bacterium; assembly: GCA_042091155.1. Classification (GTDB taxonomy): domain Bacteria; phylum Pseudomonadota; class Gammaproteobacteria; order Pseudomonadales; family Azotimanducaceae; genus UBA4421. Next base: position 10,438 of record JBELHZ010000003.1, on the reverse strand, counting down.
GTCTACTGCCGAATCATCCACTGACGGCGCAATCACCACTTCAACAAACTGCTTGGCCAAAATGGCATTCAACAGCGGGCCGCCAAGCGGTCGGTTGAAGGCGATGATGCCACCAAAGGCCGACGTCGGATCCGTCGCGAAGGCCTTTGTGTACGCTTGAGCAAGGTCCGCACCAATGCCCACGCCGCAGGGATTGGCATGCTTGACGATGACACAGGCCGGTTCGTCAAAGGCTTTGACGCACTCCAAGGCCGCGTCTGTGTCTGCAATGTTGTTGTAGGACAGAGCTTTGCCCTGAAGCTGCTGATAATTTGCAATGGTACCGGCCAGCAACGGGCCGGCTTCACGGTAAAATGCAGCGGCCTGATGCGGGTTTTCGCCGTATCGCATCTCGTCCATCTTGTTATAGGTCAGAGTCAGCGAGTCCGGCAGCTTCTCGTCAGCCCCGAGATACCCTGCCACGGTGGCATCGTACTGGGCCGTATGACGAAACGCTTTTACCGCGTAGGCGCGACGCATGACAGCGTCAATTCCACTGTGCTGCAAGGCGGCGATCACCGCTGAATAATCCGTCGGATCGGTGACCGTCAAGACACTGGCGTGATTCTTAGCACCAGAGCGCACCATGGCGGGTCCGCCAATATCAATGTTCTCGATGGCCATTTCGTCAGTGCAATCGTCACGAGCAATGGTCGCCGCAAAGGGGTAGAGATTGATCACGATCAAATCGATGGGGGTGATGTCGTTGGCCTGCATGACCTCTTCGTCGGTACCGCGCCGCGCCAAGATCCCGCCGTGAATCTTTGGATGCAGCGTCTTTACGCGGCCATCCATCATCTCCGGAAAACCTGTGTGCGAAGACACCTCAATAACCTCAATGCCAGCGCTTTGTAGCGCGCTGAAGGTGCCACCAGTAGAAAGTATTTCCACACCGGCGTCGGTCAACGCCTGGCCCAGTTCAACGACACCCGCTTTGTCTGAAACACTGATCAGTGCTCGGCGAACCTTTAACGACATACTTTCTCCTTACAAGCCACGTCAGGCGGCAACCGGTGTTTGCGCGCCCACCTGGGTAGCCGCGGCTTGGGCGATCCCAAACAACATCTCGCGGTGCTCGCGCAGCCACCGGTTCTGAGCACGCCCATCGGTCAGTGTCATGAACGACGAGGTTAACTGACCAGCGCCCCAGCGCTGCAAGTAAGCCTGCATGTGTTTGCGAGCAATACGAGCCCCTGCTTCATCTCCGTAAAATTCGTGCATCATGGCCAAATGTCGGTCAATCACATCCAAGCGTTCGGCAGTATTGGGCAAGGGCCGTCCCAGCAGTTTGGCGAAGATCCACGGCTGGCCCATGGAACCTCGTCCGATCATGACCCCATCCGCGCCGCTCGCGGCCATCGCTCGGGACGCCGACTGCGCGTCGATCACGTCGCCGTTAACAAACAGAGGCACCTGAATATGCTGTCTGGCTTCGCGCAAACGGTGAGGCTGAGCTTCCCCC
>JBELHZ010000003.1:0-8837 GCA_042091155.1 Gammaproteobacteria bacterium | reverse complement strand
GCTGCGACCATGCATCACGATAAGCTGAGCACCCGCGTTCTGTGCCGCGATCGCAGCCTCGGTGCCGACATTGTCATCCAATGTCAGTCCTATCCGGGTTTTAATCGATACTGGTGCGTCCACTGCCGACGCCACAGCGCCGACGATGCGCTGAATTTGATCGATGTCATTGAGTAAGGCCGAACCCGCTGCCTTGCGACACACTTTCTTTGCCGGACAACCAAAATTGATATCAACCAATTCAACGCCTTCACCCACCAAACGACGAGCCGACTCTGCCATTACCAACGGATCGTATCCGGCAATTTGGACAGCCTGAGGCGTTACATCATCAATCAATACGCGCCGAGACCGGCTTTTGCCGGTATCCCATAATTCCGGTTTAGCAGTCACCATTTCGCTCACCATGTGGCCAGCGCCGTAAGACCACGCCAGTGTGCGAAAAGGCACATCGGTCATGCCCGCCATGGGCGCCAAGGCCGCACCGTTACGCAGCGTAAGGTCGCCATTCGCCAGAGCAATAGGATGAAATAACGGCATAGGAGACGACATGACGATGATGAAGTGATACCAAATATTATGGGGCGAACATCATAGACCCAACGCGACCAAATCTGTAGCAGATCTGGGCATCTACCGATGGAATGCGACAGCATTTAACGCCGGTTGGTCAGTCTCGTGTTCCTGTCAAACAAACCCACTCGGCTTCCGAGGTCATTGGCGCGAACTTGATCTCTGGATAGCCGTCAACGACCTGCTGAGCCTGGTGATCCAAAATTCCAGACAACACCAGTTGGCCCGGACACGCCAACGCCTGAGAAAACGTCGGCGCCAAATCAATAATGGGCGCGGCCAAAATGTTGGCGACCACCACATCAAAGTGGCCAATCCAGCGTTGCTGATTGTGTTCGAATTCCGTCAGTGAAAAGGTTTCAACCCGATCACTGACCTGATTGAACTCCGCGTTCTCCCGAGTCGCCAGAACCGCTTGGTCATCGTAATCCACGGCGATAACGCGCGCGCCCAGCAGGGCTGCGGCAATGGCCAAAATTCCAGATCCACAGCCAAAATCGAGAACCGTTCGGTCGGGCAACAAATGGCTCGCAATCCATTCAAGACACATGCGTGTGGTGGGATGGCTGCCGCTGCCAAAAGCCAGACCCGGCTCTAAGTACAGAGCCATTTTATCTGCTGGCACATGGTCCGCTGCCACCGCCGCGGGGCCGGCATACCGACGGGATTCCCATTTCGGCAACAGCCACAGACGGCCACCAAATTCCGCGCGAACCGTATGGTTTGCCAAACGTTTCTGCCAATCTTCTTCGGCGATGAAGGTCACATCCAAACGCTCGTGAATATTGGGATCCAACCTGCGCAGCGCGTCATTCAAGCCGCTGATGCTCGCCGCGACAGGAAACAGGGCCAACAGACTGATGTGCTCCCACAGCGGGATCTCGCCGGGTGCCGGCTCCAACACCACTTCATCGGCCTGACTTTCAAATGTGATCGCCACAGCGCCATTGGCCAGCATCGCTTCTTCGAATTGAGCGGCTTCGTCGGTTCGAACCGCGAGGGTGAACTGCAACCAACTCACGAAATAACGAACAAAGCAGTACCGGTGGCAACTGCATCGGCGTTGGCAACACGTATTTCCCTGACCGTTCCAGACGTCGTGGACGTCACTTCGTTCATCATTTTCATGCTTTCGATAATGCACAGTACATCGCCGGTACTGACCTGTTGCCCGATGCTGACAAACGGATCAGCTTCTGGGCTCGGCGCTTGGTAAAACACACCGGCCATCGGTGCCTTGAGCGTTTGCGCTGGCGATGCCGGAGCGGCCTCTTTCGGCGCAGCAGCAACAGGTGCAGCAACCACCGGGACTGCCGCCTGCCCACCCGCCGTCACCATAGAAATGCGGATCGACTCATCGCCGCTGCTGACTTCAAGCTCGGCAACGCCGGACTCTTCCACCAGTTCGATCAGTTTTTTTATTTTTCGAAGATCCATGTTCGCGCTCCCGCTCTAACAATTGAAGCCACTGTCTATTGTGCAAGTTCACTCAACGCATAATCCAAGGCAAAGTCATATGCCTTCGAACCCAACCCGGCAATAACACCAACGGCCACATCACTGAGATATGAGTGATGCCGGAATTCTTCCCGCGCATGAACATTGGACAAATGAACTTCGATAAAGGGAATGGCGACCCCCAGCAGCGCATCGCGCAATGCGATGCTCGTATGGGTAAAGGCCCCGGGGTTGATCACGATGAAGCCCACATCAAGCAACTTTGCCTGATGCACCGCATCCACAAGCTCGTGCTCAGCATTGCTCTGGATACAGGTCACGAGGGCACCACCGGCATCTGCGGTGTCAATCAACCGCGTCTCTATGTCTGCCAAGGTCTCAAAACCGTAAACCTCGGGCTCGCGCGTGCCCAACAAATTCAAATTAGGGCCATTGAGTAACAGTATGCGTTTTGACACGTTGAACGTCCTTTTGATTTACGACGCGGCTGATCGGTATAGGTAAAGCCTAGTAGAATTGAGCCGAGTTTACTACTTATCCGAAGTTAGGCTAGTTTTTTGCCTTATTAGCGACTTTTAACAGAACTTACTGAACTAATTTTTTCCATCGGCGGCAAGAACCAGACCTAATTGGGCACTCAAGCGCTCAGCATCCACCTCGCCTTGAATTCTAAATTCTTCGAACTCGCGCCCATCTTCGCCGAAAAAGACTAGGCTCGGCGGACCAAAGAGCCCGTAACGCTTCAGCAGAGCCTGATCCTGTTCATCATTGGCCGTCACGTCAGCGCGCAGCAATGTGAACTGCGCCAGTTTTTCCGCCACCGCTGGCTCTGGGAACACCGTCCGCTCCATCACCTTGCAGGAGATACACCAGTCCGCGTACAAATCCAGAATCACCGGCCCGCTCGCTGACGCCATCATCTGCTCAACATCTGCCGTCGACTTCACGGGCTGCCAGCTTACCTCGCCACTACGCCCCTGCTCGGATGACCCGCCTGCGGCCAGCCCTACCAATGGTTTGAATGGGTCTACGGCGCCAGCGCTGGCTCCAAACAGACACGCTGCTCCCCAGAACACCATCATCAGACCAACAACCTGACCAAACCGCTGGCCGGATTGTTTAGGCACAAACTCCAGTGCGCCAAGGTAAACGCCACCTGCCACCAATAATACTGCCCACAATGCCAGGGCAACCGATCCCGGTAGCAGGCGCTCCAGCAGCCATACTGCGACACCCAGTAGACCGAAGCCAAAGACACCCTTGACCGTATTCATCCAGGCACCGGCGCGTGGCAGCCAATGCCCGCCACTGCCGCCTACAACCATCAGTGGAACGCCCATACCCAACCCTAGGGCAAACAACGCAGATCCGCCCAAGACCGCGTCTTGGGTGTTAGACAGATAAATCAGCGCTCCGGCCAAGGGGGCAGAGATGCAGGGTGATACCACCAAACTCGACAAAGAGCCCATGACGAACACGGATGGATACCGCCCACCACCCTGTTTAGCGCTGCGCTCGTCAATCCACTGCTGCAAGGACTGAGGCAAGGCCAGTTCGTAGAAACCGAACATGGCCCCGGACAGCAACACAAAGACGATAGCAAAACTGGTCAGCACCCATGGGCTTTGCAGCGTTGCCTGCAAATTGAGCTCAGCACCAAACAGCCCCACCAGCAATCCAACCAAGGCGTAGGTCAATGCCATACCCAGTACATAGGCCAAAGACAGGGTAAACGCACGAGTTTTGGTCAAGCCCTCCCCTTCGCCAACGATGATGGTGGATAAAATCGGCACCATCGGGAAAACGCACGGGGTAAAGGCCAGGCCGATACCGGCAACAAAGAACAACACCAAGGCCACGGCAAAGCTACTGGTCTGCAGTACGTTGGCCATCGCCCGATCTTCACCAACACTTTGAAGCGGTGCGGTAACAGAAGCATCGGACTCTGGGCTTGCTCGACTGGATTCTCTGCCTCTGCCACTCGGGGCTTTTGCCAGCAAAGAACTGCCCGAGACGGAAAAGCTGCGGGTCTCAGGCGGGTAACATAGCCCGGCATCCGCACAACCCTGATAATCTATATGAATCTCAGCATTGTCCGGCAGGGTGCCAACCACGGGTATCTGCATGGCGATCGAGCCGTAATAGACCTCTACATCACCAAAAAACTCGTCTCGCTTGGCGATACCGCCAGGAATGCGTGGTTCACCAAGCATGGCGCCGCTATCAAGGGCGTCAAGCCGAAGGTCGAACTGATGACGATAAAGGTAGTAGCCATCGGCAATTTCCCAGCGTGCCAAGATCACGCGATTGGGTTGCATCGAGACCCGCAATTGAAACGCCTCGTCCACGGGCAAAAAGTCGGGCTCTTCATTGAGCCAGCTTGAGCTATCCGCTCTCTGAGCCATCGCGCTCGATTGAGCCGCTGCGTGCACGGTAAAAAAGGGTACAGCCAGCAACGTCATTGTTAGCCCGATACACCAACCTCGCAAACGCCCTTGGGCACCGCCACTCTTATTGGCTAGAAACGTCAACAACCTCAATGCTCCTCTGGGGTGATGGGTATGGATATCCATTGAATCGTCACAGCATGGTACCGATTCATTGACAACTTTGTCAGGCAAACCGACAGATGCAGGCCCATATGCTAAGGTCGCCGAATCTTTTCCAACGCCCTCATCAACATGCGTCGAAACAGTCCTGACGTCATTTTAAGAGCGACTTGTGCAGGGGCCGCGGGCACCCGGCGCGCTGTTGCAACCAGTGTGGTGCTTTTTTTTCTTTGGGGCTGCGTCGGCATCTCAGTGGATCCCACAACATCGTCGAGTCGCCCCCTCAGCGCCGAAGAAGAAAACCAAGTCGAATCGCTCTTAGTCCGTGCTGAAAAAGCACTCGCAAGCGACCTTTTGGACGTATCGAAGCCAGACAGCGCGACATACCTTTATCGGCATGCACTATCACTCGACCCTAACAACACGGAAGCCGAGCGAGGGTTAGAGCAGATTGTTGAACGCTACGTAGCCTTGGCGCTGACGGCTGCCCGACAGGGCAACACGGACCTCGCGCGCGATTTGCTCACACGCAGTCGCGTAATCGACCCAGAGCATCTGTCCGTTGGCCCAACTCTCGAGTTCGTCAACGCAATCGATACGTCTCAACAAGAAAGCGTTATCATTCGAGGACTGTCGGCGTCGGCGTTAACGGACGCCATCGATCACTTGGTTCGCAGTGCAGGGCCCGGCTGCCGGTACCGTATTTCCGCAGCCAACGACGGACGAGCGAGGGAACTGTATCGATTGCTTCGAGAAGGATTCGCCCGAAACAACATAAATCGACGCCCCCGGGCGGCAACTGAAATATCCACACCTGACCGATTGGAGCGAATTTGTACCCAATGAAAATCAACCACCGTACCGTTTATCCTCTTGGCGCTGCAAAGGCCCTCGCCATATTCTTGATTGCAGTGACACTTCAGGGATGCGGCACAGACAGCGATTCCGCCAAGAGCGCCGGCAACGACTCTTCAGCGTCGGAAACACATAACGATCGTGAGATGGAGGCGCGTGATACCGCAATCGCGGCCTTACACCTCGTGGAAGCCAGGGTTAATGAACCGGCGCCGGGGCAGCGGATGAGTGCAGGCTACTTCACGCTCATGAATCACGGCTCTGCGGCCATCACTCTCACTAAAATTGCGTCGGACTCCGCCGACGTACAAATGCACACGACGACGTTGGAAGCGAGCGGTACGACAATGCGGCCTCTGGACGAAATTACCATCGCACCGAACAGCCAAGTCGTTTTCCAGCCTGGCGGCAACCATCTCATGATCAGCAACCTTTCTGCAGAGGCGAAGTCGCTTCCGATGACCATGACCTTTGATAACGGCGGTAGCCTGAACACCAGCTTCACTGTCATCCCCATGGATGCTTGGATGAACACGACGCAATAACGAGCACCCGACCGAAGAACGACTGAACTGTAGTAAACGCGAACCGATGCGCATCTAGACAAGCCTGGGCACCAACCGTTGGCGCAATGCTCTAAGATGTTTATCGCGCGACCATGACTCGCCTCCTGTAGATTAAACAGCAAAGCCAATTTGCTCTAGGGCAGGCACCCAACGAGACCACGATATGAACTGGAAATTCTGGCAACGCCGCGACGACACCATCGGACCAGATCCCACTGAAGCCCACCCCTTGGGAGAAGGGTTTAGCTCGGGCGACACGGGCGGCGGCGACTCATCCGCCAACGGTCTTTTTAAAGGAGGGGTCACCGTGGCGGCGATCTATCTCCTTGCGGCGCTTGCCTTGGGCATTTGGTGGAGCCAAGAGCCTGATCGTTTTGATATCGAAACGGCAGCGAGAGAATTGGGACAGTCCGGCGACACCAATGTCACCGGATATCTCACCACGGCGACAACCATTACCGTCGCGAAAACATTGTTAGAAAAGCCTGGCGGCTATCTCACCAATGATTTGTTCCCTCCCGGTATCTGGTTGGACAATATGCCGTCATGGGAGATGGGCGCGCTGACCATGCTCCGAGATACCGCCAGAGTCTACCGAAACGACTTCTCGCGCTCGCAAAGTCAGTCTGCGGAAAATCCGAACTTGGCCGAGGCGGAGGGGAAATTCTTCTTCGATAACAACTCGTGGTTCCTGCCGGACACTGAGGGCGAATACAAAGCCGGCATCGCCTATTTTCAAAACTATCTCGGGCAGCTGTCCGACCAGTCAGCCAATGATGCGCAATTCTATGCCCGCAGCGACAACCTCCAGGCTTGGCTCGCGGCAATGGACACGCGCCTTGGCAGCCTCTCCCAACGCCTGTCTGCCAGCGTGGGAAAACGCCAACTCGATACATCCCTAGCCGGCGACGCCAACGCCAGTCAGAGCACGGCCACACCAGCCGAACAGATGGTGCAAACCCCTTGGCTTGAAATCGACAACGTATTCTATGAAGCACGGGGGTTCACCTGGGCCCTACTGCATGTTCTCGAAGCGGTGGAAAACGATTTCGGTGAAGTGCTGGATAAAAAGGCCGCTCGAGTCTCCGTGCGTCAAATCATTCGCGAATTGGAGCCCACTCAAGAGACATTGTGGAGCCCCATGGTTCTGAATGGCGACGGCTTTGGCTTGGTCTCTAACCATTCCCTGATCATGGCTTCCCACATTTCTCGCGCCAATGCGGCCATCATTGATTTACGCGCACTGCTCGCACAAGGCTGACCGGGCGCCTTAACCCTCTTGAATCGGGATTTCGACTGGCAAGTCCTTGTCACACTGTTATCATACGCGCGCTCTGCGGAGTGGGGACCTTGCCGTGAGCGCGATCGACGCATGCGGTTAACGCACCTCGACCTTTTTTATTTATTTGCTGGGGATTCAAATGACTTCAACCCTCATTCCACCATTAATTGGTGCCATTGGCCTTTTGGTCGCTGTCATCATTTACGGCATTGTGCGTCGCTACGACGCGGGCAGCGCAGATTTGGTGAAAATTGCTGACGCGATTCACGAAGGTGCCATGGTTTTCATGAAGCGTGAATACACCATGTTGGCTATTTTCGCCTTGGTCTTGCTCATTGGGGTGTACCTAACTCCTGGGCTGGGCGAGAAAACGGCCATCGCATTTTTGGCTGGCGCCCTGTCGTCCGCATGCGCGGGCTGGTTTGGCATGTACACGGCAACTCAGGCCAACGTACGTACCACCACTGCTGCTCACAATGAGGGCCAGGCCGCGGCTCTGTCCGTCGCCTTTTATGGCGGATCCATCATGGGCTTGGCCGTTGCATCCCTCGGCTTGATGGGGCTCGGCTTAGTCTACCTTTACTTCGGCGGCGACAAAGAAAGCGCACACCACATCCACGGTTTCGGCATGGGTGCTTCGGTTGTGGCTCTGTTCTCCCGCGTGGGCGGTGGCATCTACACCAAGAGTGCCGACGTCGGCGCTGACCTGGTTGGTAAGCTAGAGCAAGGCATTCCAGAAGACGACCCACGAAACCCGGGCGTCATTGCCGATAACGTTGGTGACAACGTCGGCGACGTCGCTGGCATGGGTTCCGACATCTTCGAATCCTATTGCGGCTCGATGATCGCTACCATCGCCATTGCCTCAACGTTGGCATTGGGCTCCTTGAACCTACTGGTACCCGGTGCCAGCGAGGGCGACGCACGTGCAGCTCTGATGTTCCTGCCCTTAGCCCTTGCTTCTACTGGCCTGATTGCGTCAATCATCGGCATCGGCATTGTCCGAGCATTCTCGAATGCCAACCCAGCCGTCGCACTGCGCATCGGTATGATTGGCACACCTGTCCTGTTTATCGCAGCGGCTTACGTTGTTATGGGTAACTTGGGTGTTTCCAACAACATCTGGCTGTCCGTTTTGTTTGGTGCAGCAGGCGGCGTCGGTATCGGTCTGATTACCGAGTACTACACGTCGTCTACCCCGGTAGTACGCATTGCGGAATCTGGAGAAACCGGACCCGCTACCGTCATGATTACTGGCCTCGCGGTCGGCATGCAGTCGGTGGTTGGGCCTATCCTGATCATCTGCGCCATCATCTTCGTTTCTACGTCGCTGGCCGGCCTGTACGGCGTTGGCGTGGCGGCTGTAGGCCTGCTGGCCACTGTCGGCATGACCATGGCTGTTGACGCTTACGGACCCATCGCTGATAACGCTGGCGGTATTGCAGAAATGGGTGGCTTGGGTGAGGACACTCGCGCGATCACTGACTCACTGGACGAACTGGGCAACACCACGGCCGCCATGGGCAAAGGCTTTGCCATCGGCGCTGCGGCGCT
>JBELHZ010000088.1:0-6590 GCA_042091155.1 Gammaproteobacteria bacterium | reverse complement strand
TTTGGTGCGCAGGTTAAGGGCGAGTCGGATAAAGACAGCATAGGCGAAACGCTTCAGAATTTGGAGCCAGAAGACCTGGTTCGCTACGGTCTGATTCCGGAATTTGTTGGCCGATTGCCAGTGGTAGCAACACTGGGAGAGCTTGATAACGATGCACTGGTCAGAATTCTTACGGAACCGAAGAACTCGCTGACACGCCAATACGCCAAGTTGTTCGAGATGGAAGGTGTTGAAGTCGATTTTCGCGAGGACGCCCTAAAAGCCGTCGCGGCGAAAGCGACGGAGCGAAAGACGGGAGCTCGTGGTTTGCGATCGATACTTGAATCTGTGTTGTTAGACACCATGTACGACTTACCTGGGTCTGAGTCTGTCAGCAAGGTGGTTATTGATGAAAGTGTCATCACTGGCGAAAGCTCGCCCATGTTGATTTACGAGAACATCGATCAAGCCGCTCCCAAGGAAGGTAGCTCTTAAGGCGCTACCTCAGGCGTAAAAACGCCCGAAGGAGTGCGACTTAAGCGTTGATACTTCTACGCGACTCAGACAACAGGATGTGAAGGGCACTGTACTCGGTATACAGTGTCGTTATTCCATTAACTGCCTGAGCCATCTATATGACTGATTCCTTTCGAGAGCTGTTACCCGTGTTGCCACTGCGTGACATGGTTGTCTTCCCGCACGGCGTTCATCCGTTATTTGTTGGAACAAAGAGCTCAATCGTGGCCTTAGATTCGGCAATGGCCGACGACAAACAGATCTTTTTAGTCGCCAAAAAAGAATCCGAGAAAGCGGACGTCGGCCCTGAAGACCTTTACACGATGGGTACCGTTGCGACCATTCTGCAGTTACTGAAACTCCCGGATGGTACGGTAAAAGTGTTGGTCGAAGGCGGTAGCAGGGCCGTCGTCAAAGAAGTGGATGTCACTGGTGAGTTCATTCGCGCCGAAGTCGACGTACAGCAAGAGCTCGAGATGGAGTCTCGAGAAGCGGACGCAGTGGTTCGATCGTTGCTGTCGCATTTTGAACAGTTCGCCCAAGGCAACAAAAAGATCCCACAGGAAGTCCTTGCTTCGTTATCCGGGTTGGATGATCCATCCCGACTCATGGACACCATGGCGGCCCAGATGTCTCTGGAAATGAACGAGCGCCAGTTGATTTTAGAAACCGTAGAGATAAAAACCCGAATGGAGCGCCTTCTGGGCCTGATGGATAACGGGCTCGCCGTGCAGCAAGTTGAAAAGCAGGTGCGGGGACGTGTCAAAAAGCAGATGGAACAAAGTCAGCGCGACTACTATCTCAATGAACAGATGAAGGCCATCCAAAAAGAGATGGGCGATGATTCCGCCTCGGAAGTGGACGAACTGCAGGCCAAAATAAACGAAGCAGGAATGCCCGCGGAAGCCAAAAGCAAGGCGCAGACGGAGTTGAACAAACTCAAAAACATGGCACCCATGTCGGCAGAAGCCACCGTCGTTCGGAGCTTCGTCGACTGGATGTTGAATATCCCCTGGAGCAAACGCAGCCGGGTTCGTAAGGATTTAGCTGCGGCACAGGAAATTCTCGATGCCGATCACTACGGTTTAACCGAAGTGAAAGAGCGCATCATCGAATATTTGGCCGTGCAAAACCGGGTGTCCAAGTCCAAGAGCCCAGTGCTGTGCTTGGTAGGACCGCCTGGCGTGGGCAAAACCAGCTTGGGCGAAAGCATTGCCAAGGCGACCAACCGTAACTTTGTGCGAATGGCCCTAGGCGGTGTTCGCGACGAAGCCGAGATTCGAGGACATCGCCGAACCTACATTGGTTCGCTGCCGGGCAAGATCATCCAGAAAATGTCAAAAGCCGGAGTGGTGAATCCACTGTTCCTACTCGATGAAATAGACAAGATGGGGATGGACATGCGGGGCGACCCCTCCAGCGCTCTGCTGGAAGTCCTGGACCCGGAACAAAACGACACGTTCAACGACCACTATTTGGAAGTCGACTACGACCTCTCAAACGTCTTTTTTGTTTGCACCTCAAACTCTATGAACATTCCTGGCCCGTTATTGGATCGCATGGAAGTGATCCGTCTGCCTGGCTACACCGAAGACGAAAAGCTCAACATCGCCCAGCGCTATTTGGTGCCGAAGCAAATTAAAAATAATGGTTTGAAGGATGATGAACTGGAAATAACCGAGCTGGCGCTGATTGATCTGATTCGCTACTACACGAAGGAAGCCGGTGTCCGCGGTCTGGAGCGAGAGATCGCGAAGGTCGCACGAAAGGTTGTGAAAGAACAATCGTTAAGCGCCGACCTTCAGGCTAAGGGCAAGCGGAAAAAAGCAGTAAAGAAATTTGCGAAAACGGTGATCGAACCGGATCAATTGGATCACTACAGCGGAGTCCGTAAGTTCAGTTACGGCCGGGCCGAAGAAAAGGATCAGGTCGGCATCGTGACTGGGTTAGCCTGGACCCAGGTAGGTGGCGAGCTACTGAATATCGAAGCGGTGTCGATGCCGGGGAAGGGCCGTCAGACGAAGACCGGCTCACTGGGTGATGTGATGCAGGAATCAATTCAAGCCGCCCTCACATTTGTACGCAGTCGCTCCAGCGTGCTCGGCTTGCCCGAAGACTTCCATGAAAAAACCGACCTGCACATTCACGTACCCGAGGGCGCGACGCCCAAGGACGGCCCCAGCGCGGGCATAGGCATGTGCACGGCAATGGTTTCTGTGATAACGGGAATTCCAGTAAAAGCCGATGTGGCCATGACCGGCGAGATCACGCTGCGCGGCCAGGTGCTGCCCATTGGGGGGCTAAAAGAAAAACTTCTGGCAGCACACCGGGGTGGAGTGAAGCAGGTCATTATTCCCCATGAAAATGAGAAGGACCTGGCCGAAATTCCCGAAAACGTAAAGGACGATTTGCAAATCCACTGTGTGAAATGGATGGACGAGGTCCTTCAGGTCGCCTTGGATCGGATGCCAGTGCCTCGGATTGCAGATGCGGGAGACGACGCTCAGACAGAGAGAGTGGAACGAAAGGGCGAGGAAGAAGGCGCACCCAGCATCAGTCCTCACTAGTGACGCAATACTATGATTAGGCGCAACCATTGTTGCCAGATTTCGATAATTGGTTGCCACAGCACACTTGGGTTGTTATATGATGGCGCGTCCGCGAGGGTATTTTTAAATAATCGCGTTAGGACAGCGCCGAGTTTGGTCTAGTGCCAAACGTGAGAGCGTGACTAATCTGAAAATCTTCTAACGCGACAAGCGAGGGGTAAGACATTGAATAAAAGTGAATTGGTAGACCACGTAGCCGAATCGGCAGACATTCCTAAGGCGACTGCTGCCAGGGCTGTGGAAGCGGCACTTGAGGGCATTACGAGCTCTTTGAGCGATGGTGAGTCTGTAGCATTGGTTGGGTTTGGTACGTTTTTGGTCCGTGAGCGCGCTGCGCGCGCTGGCCGTAATCCAAAGACCGGCGAAGCAATTCAAATTGCTGCTGCCAAGGTTCCTGCGTTTAAAGCGGGCAAAGCATTGAAGGACGCTTTGAACTAACCAACTCGACTACAGCGGCTGAGGTCGCTGTCTGAGGGCGCAGTCTTTGCGCCCTTTTTTTTAGGTTTTGTATTCTAAAGCCGTGTTTGGGAACCGATCGGGTAGTGCTTCGGCTTTTGCCTCTAGAGCGATGTCGCGATCGCTTTTCCAAACGATGATGCTTCGCCAAGACCAAATGTGAACGATCCAGAAAGACTACGAAAGAAAGATTAAGAAAGATGCTGCAACAATTGAGAGATCAGACCCAGTCCACGGGATTCAAGGTCCTTGTGGTCGCCATTATTTTAGTGCTGACCCTGTTCGGGTTTGGTGCAACCAATATTTTTATGGGAAATGTCCCAACTGTTGCCACCGTCGGTGACTTTGATATCACAGAGGGTGTTCTGTCTGTAGAAACCGAACGTGAGCGACGTCGTCTGCTCTCGCAGATGGGGCCTGAATTTGACCCGGCGGATATTGATCGTGTGCAGCTGCAAAATTACGCGCTTGATCAGCTGGTCAACCGTCAGGTTCTTTACCAGGCCGCGGCACAGTTGGACATTGGATTTTCTGATGCCGAAGTCAATCGGCGCCTAGTGGAAAGTCCTGCCTATCAGATTGGCGGTGAATTCAGTGAGGCTATGTATCGCCAGCAGCTTCAGCTGATGGGCTTTGCGCCAGTTCAATTCATACAGGAAGTTCGTCAGGGACTGGGTTCCGAGTTGCTGCGCGCAAGTATCGCCGAAACCTCATTCGCCGAAGACTGGGAAGTTGCTCAAGCGGCCGCGTTGTTGAATCAGCGTCGTGACATTGCCTATTTAGACTTGAAGCTGCAGGACTACCTCGACGGCATTGAGATTGCCGAGGAAGAAGTGGCGACACGTTACGAAGAGGATCGAACGTCTTACGTCACAGAGCCGTCTGTCGACGTCGAATGGCTCGAGCTGTCTCTGAACGATTTGCGATCAAGTGTCGACGTTGATGACAGCGACGAAGCTCTGAAGGCCATTTACGAAGACGATATCAGCGCGTTGGACCAACAAGCCCAGCGTGATTCGGCCCATATTCTCGTGGTTGTGGATGAGGAAACGGACGAAAGCGCCGCGTTAACGAAAATCCGAAGTGCCGCTGATCGGCTCGCTGCCGGTGAGGATTTTTCCGCGCTGGCGAAGGAACTCTCGGATGATCCCGGCTCTTCGGACAATGGTGGCGGCTTGGGAATGATGGCTCAGGGATCCTTTGACCCGGCTTTCGAAGAGGCTCTTTGGGCATTAGAAAATGCAGGCGATGTATCAGGGCCTGTGCGGAGCGAATTTGGCTATCATCTGATTCGCTTGAACGAAATAGGCGCTGTTGAGGTGCCAACCTTCGCAGAGGAGAAGAGCAGAATCCTTGATCGCCTGCGCTCTGAAGCCGCTGCAGAAGCCTTTGAAGCGGCTGTAGAGGAGCTCGAACAGCGGGCGTTTGAGGAGCGTTACGAACTGTCAGAAACCGCTAACGCCTTGAGTTTGTCTGTTCAGCGCGCGGAAGATGTTACGGAAACCAATGGGCCAGACGCGAAGTCGTGGCCACTGGCGGGCAACCCAGATGTGATCGACAGTTTATTTTCGACCGAGGGTCTGGAAGGGGAAAACAGTCCCGTTATTTTGCTGGACGATGATCGAGCCGCGGTTGTTCGGGTGGCCCAATATTACGCCTCTGAGCAATTGTCGTTGGCCGATGTGCGGCAAGGGATCCTTGATGAACTGAAGCAGGAAGCGGCCCGAAGCGAAATTGAAGCAGACAAGGCCAACGCTCTGGCACAATTGGAAGAGGGTGTATCGGTGTCTCAGGTCGCGAACGACCTGGGCAAGCGTTGGGAAACCCACGAGTTGATTACTCGGACGAGCATGACTCCGAACGGACCCGCCAACGTGGCGCAAAGTATCCTCACCGAAGCGTTCTCGCTGCCGCGTCCTCAGGATGGTCGCAAGAGCGTTGGCACCGCGACAACAGCCGAGGGCAGCGCACTGATCGTCGTGACCCGAGTGCTCGCCAGCGATGTTGGGGCTACAGGGCAAGCGCTGATGCAGCAGTTAGAAGAGCAGGTCACCGCGAGAGATCAGCAGCTGGAATTTGGTGCGTTTTTTGCCGCGGCAGAAGCCTCAGTCGGTGTTGCCCGAAGCGATTAGCTCAGAGCCTCGTGAGAGGGCTAACCGCCAATAACGTCGATGAACAGGGTGAGGCCCTGGCCCGGCTGCAGATATCGCTGGGGATCCACGTTGTTCCAGGAAACGATATCGCTCACCCGTATGCGGAAGCGCTGAGCGATTCGGCTCAGCGAATCACCACGACGTACTCGGTACTGAATTTTGCGCATCTTGACGGGTACCGGCTCTACGGTTGATGCCATAACCGTCGACAGCGGTGCTGTCTCTCCAGGAACCAAGACTTTCTGGCCGACTCGCAGAACATCTCGGGGCCCGATCCGGTTGAGTTTGACTAAGGCGCTGACACTGACGCCTGCTCGCTGCGCAATTTCCCAAAGCGAATCGCCCTGACGCACCACGTACAGCGTAGTCCCGGCCTTGCTCGGTGGATTAATCACGCTAGGTCCTGGTACTCGGAGGGTTTGACCGATCCGAAGCAGGTCGCTGTCTAAGTGATTAAATGTCTTGAGTGTTTGACTGGTAACGCCGTAAGTATCCGCGATTTCGCTGATGGTATCGCCGCTCAGCACGCGAATTTCCTGCCAAGCAACGCGCTCGTCCGGTGCTATGGCCGTTAGGCGGCGCTCTGCCTCCCTTACCGGCTCGTTTCCGTCGTTCCAGTCACTGGGTAGAATGAGCCGCAAGGGGTTCTCACTCGACCACTGAGAGCCACGCAGCGCAGGGTTGAATTCGTAGATTTCCGACACCTCGATGGCCAAGACATTTGCCACAACGGCGACGTCGTAGGGTGAGGGCAGCGCAACTTCTCTTAGTGGATCGATGTTCTCAATGGCGGGTAGCTCGATACCGAATGCTTCCGGGTCCGCGACGATGGCAGAAATTGCCAGTAAGCGGGGGACATAGGCTTTCGTTTCTCTGG
>JBELHZ010000028.1:0-35040 GCA_042091155.1 Gammaproteobacteria bacterium | reverse complement strand
TGCCCTCTGCATTCACTGCCACCACCGGCGCAGCGCACTGGCATGCCTTACTGCGGGCACGCGCAATCGAAAGCCAGAGCTATGTGATTGCGCCGGCGCAACATGGTGCACACAGTGCGAATCGGGCATCGTATGGGCACTCCATTATTATCGACCCATGGGGCGAGGTGATTGCCGAGTTACCGGAGGGCGACGGTTACGCCATTGCCGAGGTAGACCCGGCCCGTGTTGCCGACATTCGTCGCCAAGTACCCAGTCTGGCTAACCAGCGCCCCTTCACCTAGAACCCCGTTAACTCAGGCAACCGCAACGAGCAAAGGCCATGACAGAATTCGATCAAAACAACAAACCGGTCAATAACGCCGGTCGCGGCCTGCTGATCTTTGCGGCCCTCATCGTCATTTTGGCGGGCCTGAAATCTGCACAAACCATCGTCGTACCCATGTTGCTGGCTGTGTTCATCGCCACCATCGCCGCGTCGCCCCTTTTCTGGTGCAAGTCCAAGGGTATGTCCAATGGTTTGGCGCTGACGTCAGTGGTGTTAGGCATCTTCCTTGCCCTGGGTCTGATCGCCGCCTTGCTCACCCAAAGCACGTCAGACTTTTCCGCCAAACTGCCCTTCTACCAAGAACGGCTATCCAACCTGCAAAACGACGCCTTGGTTCTGCTGCAAAGCTGGGATATCCCCCTCAATCCGGCCCTGCTTGCCGATGCGTTTCCCCTCGGGTCTTTGCTCACCCTCGCGGGTAGTGCACTGCGCAGTTTGGGCTCCGTACTGAGCAACGGATTTCTGATTATTTTGACGGTGATATTTATTCTCGCCGAAGCCACCAGCTTCTATCCCAAGCTACGCGCGGTACTGACCCACCCGGAACGTGATCTCGCGCATTTCGGTCGCGTCACTGGCACCATGAACCGTTACATCGCCATCAAAACCTCTGTCAGTCTATTCACGGGCGTAATGGTCACCGCATTTTTGTGGGCCTTGGACGTCGATTTTCCGGTGCTGTGGGGCCTGGTCGCCATGTTACTGAACTTCATTCCCACCATCGGCTCCATTATTGCCGGGATACCGCCAGTACTCTTGGCCTTGGTACAGCTTGGCCCCACCGAAGCCGGCCTGGTCGTGCTGGGCTTTTTCCTCGTCAACACGATCGTGGGCAACATTTTGGAGCCCCGTTACATGGGCAAGGGCCTCGGGTTGTCGGCTCTCGTGGTCTTCGTCTCCTTGATTTTCTGGGGCTGGCTTCTCGGACCCGTCGGTATGCTGCTGTCCGTGCCGCTGACCATGAGCGCAAAAATCGCCTTAGAGGCAAATCCGAACACAGCGTGGATCGCCCGCTTGCTGGCACCGGCTCAAGAACTGGCCGAACGGTCGGCTGACCCTGAGCCGACGCTGGAACATGCGGACTCCCCGGATGGCGGTTCCTCACCGTTGACCAATACGGACGGGAGGTCAGTGTGAGCCAATACGAACGCCCCAACATTGCACAAATGCAAGGCTACGCCTCCGGCGAACAGCCCGAAGACGGCCGCAGCATCAAGCTAAACACCAATGAAAACCCGTACCCGCCCAGCCCGAGAGTAGCGGCCGCACTGGCGTCATTCGCGACCGAACAGCTTCGCATTTACCCACAGCCCGACGCGCGACTGCTGCGTCAAGCCATTGCCGAACACCATAATGTCAGCGTGGACAGTGTGGTCATTACCCACGCGGGAGACGAAGCACTGCGTCTGGCCATTACCACCTTCGTTCCCCCAGACGGCGTTGTGGCCTCTACTGAGCCAACCTACTCCCTGTATCCAGTACTGGCGCAAATTCAGGGCGCCAGCATGTTTACCCAAGCGTTGTCCGCCGATTGGTCATTGCCCGGCGATTTCGCAGCCAAGGTCAACGCCGCCGGCGCTCAACTCACCTGCGTGGTGAACCCCCATGCGCCCAGCGGTTACTTCACTGCCATTGAACAGCTGCGCGAACTCGCCAGCGACCTAACCGGTGTGCTGCTGGTGGACGAGGCCTACGCTGACTTTGTCGATACCCAAGACGCCGCCGACGCAACCGAGCTGGTGCGCGAACGGGACAACGTGCTGATTCTGCGTACCTTCAGCAAGGGCTATAGCTTGGCCGGTTTACGACTGGGCTACCTGCTTGGCCACCCATCGCTGATTCAGCCGATTCTGGAAAAAACGCGAGACAGCTACAACGTCGACGCCATCAGTCAGGCGGTTGGCTTGGCGTCGATTCGCGATCAAGACTACGCCCAACAAACCTGGGCAGCGGTACGTAAGGACCGCGAGGTGCTCGCCGGCGGGCTGCACGCCTTGGGCTTTAGCGTGGCGGCCAGCCAAACGAATTTTTTGCTCGCCAAAGCCCCGCAGGACGCTGGCGCTGAATCGCTTTATCAGGGTCTCAAAGCCAGCGGCATACTCGTGCGCTACTTCGCCACACCACGGCTGCGCGATTCCCTGCGCATTACCGTCGGTACCCCAGAACAGAACGCACAGCTTCTGGAGCAACTGCAGATCCTCCTGAAACACTGAGGCAGCACCCACCGCCGGTTTGGTGATCGACGTTCCCTCGCGTAATCTCTTCCCGTTGATTTACCACTTGGAGAGGAGAGACCATGACCCAACTACCTGCCGTAAGCCTAGCCGCAGTGCCCGGCCGCCGACTGCGCACCATCGAACTGGCCCAAGAAATTGAACGCCGTGGTTTCCCCGGCATTTTTGGCCCCAGCTTGGGCGACAGTCTTTCGCTGTGTAACGCCATCGCGTTAAACACCACCGACGTCATGATCGGAACCAGTATCACGCCGATCTACACCCGCAACGCGACGGACTTTGCTCAGACCGCTGCATTCTTACACGAGGTATCTGAGGGTCGTTTTCGCTTTGGTGTTGGCGTCAGCCACGCACCGGCTCTGAACCGTATGGGCATTACCGCCGGTAAGCCACTGAGCGATATGCGCCAATTCGTCGAAGACATGCAGGCCGTGCCACGAGTCGGTGATCTGCCACCCATCGTACTGGCCACCCTGCGAGACAAAATGATTCAGCTGGCCCAAGAGATTGGTGGCGGCATGGTGTTCGCTAACGGCGCACGCTCACATATGGCTCATTCTCTTGGCAATCTCAGTGACGAGACCAAGGCACGGGACGACTTTTTTATCGGCAACATGATCCCCACCTGCGTCAGCGATGACAAAGAGGCCGCCGCAGCGGTATGCCGTAAAACGTTGACCAGTTACGCCTTCCTGCCCAACTACCGCAATTATTGGAAAGAAGCGGGCTTCGAAGAGGAAATGAACGGTGTCGAAGCCGCCATTGCTGAAAAAGACTATGACCGCGTGCCAGAGTGCTTGTCCGACCGCTGGCTGGCGGACACCACTCTGTTCGGTTCTGCCAGCGACGTGCGCCAGGGCATCGAAGCCTGGTTCGACGCCGGCATCAAAACACCGATCATCGTGCCTTCCGCCGTCGCCGGTGGTCAGATGCAGGCCATGGACGAATTCTTCGCCCTTTGGGACTGATGTCCGCCACCCGCCGAACACTGTGGTTGATTCGCCATGCCAAGGCGGACACCCCTGTGTTTGGCCAAACCGATGCCCAACGCCAACTCGCCCCACGGGGGTTGGCAGATGTGCAACGCCTCTCAAAGCGTCTGGTGCAACATAACTCAGCGCCACCCCAGTGGCTTTGGGTTAGCCCGGCAGCCCGCACACGACAAACCGCCGAGCCTTTAGCTAACGTCTGGCAAAGTCAGGTGATCTACGAACCGTCACTGTACCTTGCTGACACTCAGACCTTGCTGGACTGCCTGCAAGGCACGCCGGATGACTGCCACAGCGCTGCACTGATTGGGCACAATCCGGGCATCAGCGATCTAGTACACCTTGTACTCAGGCAGGAAGACCGACACAAAATCGGCCCGGACATGCCGACCCTCGGCTCAGTCAGGCTTACCCTTGGGGGCGATTGGCATGAGTTGATGCCAGGCTGCTGCAAGATTGAGGAGTATTTGACGCCAAAGCGGGGAATGTAAGCGTTAACCCTTTCATAAAACTTGGCATCTCATCTGGAAGAAAAAAATCGAAGGGTGCCTTTCCACATGGTCTTGGATACCCTTGCACTTGTCACTACTAATGTCTCTCACTAGAACCGAGGAACCGTAATGGGTCTTTTTTCATTTCTTGTACTTTGTCTTATCGCCTTTTTCCTGTGGCGCATCAGCGATCAAATGCCGGACGTGCTGTTCCGTTTGAGCGAAATGCAAAAAGACATCGCTGAACTGCGCCGGCAGCGCGAAAATTCAGACGAAGCCTAAGTCCAACATGAAAATGGATTGGCGGATTTTCATGGGTCTGTCGCTGACGTCGATATGGCTGATTACCGGATTCATTTACGTCAGCAGCAGCGTCGGCTGGGCGGGCTTTGTGAATCTGCCCGTTGAAGAGGTTGGCAGCTTTCTGGAGGGCGCCTTCGCTCCGCTGGCCTTCCTCTGGCTGGTCATCGGCTACTTTCTGCAGCAGCAAGAGCTCATTCAGAACACTCAGGCCATGCGCGCCCAGGCGAACGAGATCGCCCGCACTGCCGAGCAGGCTATCATCCAATCTGAAAAGCTTGCGGCCAGCGAGACTTATGCGCGGCAGGAGGCAACCCTGCGTCTGGCGGAGACGGTACGCAATCAGCTTGGGGGCATATCAGGCATGCTCTATATTTCCAGCCACGGCCCGCTTGCCGACTATTCGTCCGGCGAGATCAACAGCGAGCAAATGTTCTCGGAACAGAGTAAGGGCGATCCGGAAATTTTCAGTCGCAAGCTGCTGGAAATCTCCTTTGCCTTGGGCCAGACCACCGACCAATTTGATTTGTTTTACAAAACAGAAATACGCGCGCGCCATACCAACCAGTTTATTTTCGTCTTTGAGCGGCTGATGAATCACGTCCGCCATTCGGATACCGATAACATGCTGTTCGATTCATTCAGCGGTAACGCCCATGGCTTGCTCTACGCCCGAATGAAAGAGCATCAGGCCAAGGCACCGGAGCAATGGAACGAGCACAGCAAGACCGCTCGTACCGTCAATGCCTGAAGGCGACAGCCTGGGCAAAGCGCCGGGCCTTCCGGCAATCACCACTGGAGTTGACCGTATGAAGCATTATTTCGTTAGCGTTTTTACCGCTTTGACACTTGTTGTGTTGGCCAGCCAAGCGTTCGCCGCCGACCGCTTTGCAGATGTCAACGTCACAACCCAGCAGGTGGCTGAAAACGTCTACATGCTGCAAGGTGCGGGCGGCAACATCGGCGTGTCTTCGGGTGCCGATGGCACGCTGATCATCGACGATCAGTACGCACCATTAGCGGGCAGGATCGAAGCCGCCCTAAAAGCACTTGGCGGTGATCGTCCGCGCATCGTGCTCAACACCCACCACCACGGCGACCACATCGGCAGCAATGCTGAATTTGGCCGAACCGGCGTGATCATTGCCCACGACAACGTTCGCGCACGCTTACTCTCTCGAGAGGGTCTGTCCGCCAGCGCACTGCCCTTGGTGACCTACGCAGAATCCGTGACCATTCACTTTAACGGTGACGAGCTGTTGCTCATTCATTTGCCCCAAGGTCATACCGACGGCGACACCATGGTGTGGTTCAAACAGGCCAACGTACTGCATATGGGCGACCAACTGTTCAACGGTGCCTTCCCCTACATTGATATCGCGAGCGGTGGCAGCGTCGACGGCTACATCAGCAATCTGCGACGGGTGATTCGTGACCTGCCCAGCGACATTATCATCATTCCCGGTCACGGCCCCCTGGCGGACAGTGCGGCGGTGGCTCGCTCTTTAGCGGCGATTGAGGACACACGACGTATCGTGGTCGCTGGCTTGGAAGCGGGCAAAGACGATGCCAGCATTGCCGCAGACCTTGGGGACTACACCAGCTGGGGCCAGGGTTTTGTCAGCGTGGATCGGTGGATTGACATTTTGAAGACAGACGCAGCCCAACGCGGTTCGCTCAAATGAGCGATCCCATGGCGCGTTTCGCAGCGGACCGAGGGGCAGCCAGAGAAGCCAAGGACCCGATGGCAGCGGTTTGCGTGTTGGCAACCGTAGACGAGGGTGGCCTTCCCCAAGCGCGCACGCTGGTGCTGCGCGACATTCCCGAGGGATTGGCCCTTTACGTCAACGCCAGCAGTCCCAAGTGGGAGCAAACTCAGAAGCAAGTGGCCGTACACGTGTGGTGGCCCTCAATACAGGTTCAGTACCGCATACAGGCGCGCTGCGAGGCATTGCCCGCCGAGCATATTGCCGAGAGCTGGCAGCTGCGGCCAGATGTGCCCAAGCAGATGGACTGGCTCTACGAGCAACGGCCTCAGAGCAGCGTGGTCAGCAGCCGGGAGGACCTGCTGAACGCGTTGGAAAACACCAATCCACCGACACCACTGGTGGCACCGGAAGGCGCTCGCGGCCTGTTGCTGGTGCCAGAGAAGATCGAGCGCCTAGATCTGAACCAAGCCAATGGTGTTCACGATCGTACCCAATACGAGCTGGACGCGGGGCGTTGGCTTGAGCACACCCTAATTCCCTAACGCCAGGTTAGAGCACCAAGCTGGTCGCTATCGCAAGCATGGTGCAGCCAACAAAGAGATTGAGGTAACGCCACGCCTGAGGTTTCGCAAACAGGGGTTCGAGATAGCGCGCGCCGTAGCCCAGCGAAAAAAAGAACACAAAGCTGGATATCACGGCGCCTAGGGCGAAGAACTCACGCTGCCCGGCGTATTGGGTGGAAACCGAACCAATTAGGATCACAGTATCCAAATAGACGTGTGGGTTGAGCCAGGTAAAGGCCAAACAAACGAGCAAGGCCGAGCCTAGGGACTGAGGCTTTTCGGTTGCGGAGTAATCCATCGCCGACTCGTCATAAATGGCGTCTTTGAAACTGAGCGCAGCATAGGCCAGCAAAAACAACGCACCACCGTAGCGGGTCACCGGATCGATCCACGGGTACAAGGCCATCAAGCTGGCAAAGCCGCCGACACCGGCAAGAATCAACACCGCATCGGATACCGCACAGCACAGGCATATCCAGAACACATGGTGATTACGAATGCCCTGTTTGAGCACGAAGGCGTTCTGAGCGCCAATGGCCAAAATAAGACCTAGGCCCAGGCTGAAGCCGGCGACCAGGGTATTGAATGCGCTCAACTAACCGAGCTCTGCGGTCACGATGCCGCGCAGGTTGGCAAAGCAGACCTTCTTGGCCACGTCGATGAACGCTGTCATGAACGGTGCATCGGCTTGATCCTTGCGCACGGCGGCGTACAGCGTGGGCCAGATGCCCTCTTCGCCCAACGACCGGACCACGACATAGTCGCTCTGCAGATATTCGTGTAAGGCCCAGTTTGGCAGGCAGGTCACGCCCCGCCCGCTGGCGACCAACTGAACGATCATTGTGGTGAGCTCTGCATGTCTCACCTTCTCTGGCTCCACTCCGGCGGGCTGCAAAAAGCCGGTAAACAGATCCAGCCGGTTTCGATCAACTGGATAGGTGATCACCACTTCGCCCGCCAGATCTTCGGGATCGGCCCAGGGTTTTTCGACCAAGGGGTGATTTTTCGCTATGGCCAGCTGAGCTTCATAACTGAATATCGGAAAGTAAGCGATACCGGCCTCGTCCACCGGATCTGCGGTAATCACCAGATCCAAGTCACCCCGGGCTAAGGCAGGCAAGGGTGCAAAGTGAAAACCACTGGATATGTCCAGCTCCACATCGCTCCAATCATTGCGATAGGCATCTATGGCGGGCAGCAGCCATTCAAAACAACTGTGACACTCAATGGCCATGATGATGCGACCCGTTTCGCCACCAGCAAAGCGCTGCAGATCCAGTTCCGCCTTGTGGAATCGCGGCAGCACTTCATCCGCCAGCTCCAACAGTCTGTTACCCGCGCTGGTAAAACGCACCGGTCGGGTCTTGCGCAAAAACAACGAGCAGCCCAGCCGTCCTTCCAACTCCTTGATCTGGTGCGAAAGAGCCGACTGGGTCAAAAACATGCGCTCGGAAGCGTCGACCAAGCTGCCGGTTTCCCGTAGGGCAACCAGTGTCCGCAGATGGCGTATTTCGACTTGTGACATGAATTAAATTCATCCGTGAAAAAAATTAATCAAATTCTATTCATGTTCTTAGCGCACTACCAGAGCAAATCCCAAGAATTATGATGCAGAGCCACCGATGTGGCCTATTCAGAAACCGGACGGTGTTTTACCATGCGCGCACTTACTGGCTGGACTCGCTCGCATTATGGACGCAACTCTCGCCACGCTTTATCCCGGCTCTGACGGGCCACTCAAGATTGCCTTACTGGGCTATCGCAGCAACCCCTTCAGCGGTGGTCAAGGCGTGTATCTCAAGCATCTGTCCAAGGCCTTGGTAGACCTTGGGCACAGTGTGGATGTGATCTCTGGCGAACCCTATCCTGATCTGGACGCTCGGGTCGGTCTGATCAAGCTGCCCGGCCTGAATCTGTACGAGCACCCGAAACCGACAAGGGCTTTGGGTCAGCAGAAGTGGCTGGACCCCATCAATCTATTCGAATGGCTGTCGTTTTTGAGCGGCGGTTTTCCGGAACCCTTTACCTTCGGGCATCGCCTACTACGCTACTTCAAAACCCAGCGACCGGACTACGACATCGTTCACGACAACCAAAGTTTGTGCACCGGTCTGCTGGGATTGCAGCGCCGTGGTTATGCGGTCACCAGCACGATTCACCATCCGATTACCTTTGATCGAGACATCGCGCTGGAAAACAACAAGGACTGGGGCATGGATCTGTTGATCCGGCGCTGGCATTTGTTTCTGCGCATGCAAATCCGCGTCGCTCGCCTGCTACCGCATATCACCACGGTGAGTAAAAATTCCCAGCACGACATCAGTAGCGCATTCGATATTCCCGCCAAGCGCATCGCCGTCGTACTCAATGGCATCGACGCTGAAATTTTTCAGCCACAACCTGACATACCCAGAGAGCCGTTTCACCTCATTACCACCGCGAGCGCAGATCAGCCCCTGAAGGGGACCCAACACCTGATTCCTGCGGTCGCAGAGCTGGCGCAGCGGTACCCTGATCTGAAACTCACCTTCATTGGTGCGCCCAAAATCGGTGGCAAAACCGAGACGCTCATCCATTCACTTGGCCTCAGTGACCGTATTGAATTCCATCACGGGCTGTCTTTCGAGGATATCGTCAGGCTTTACGCCCGAGCCAGCGTCGCCGTCGTGCCTTCGGAATACGAAGGCTTCGGCTTTCCCGCGGGTGAGGCCATGGCCTGCGAAGTGCCCTTGGTTTCCACCGATGGTGGCGCGCTACCCGAAGTGGTGGGCGATGCAGGTATGATCGTGCCCAGTAAAAACCCCCAGGCACTGGCCGATGCCATTGCCTATTTGTTTGATCATCCTGAAGCGCGCGCGCGCTTGAGTCGGGCAGGCAGACAACGCATTGTTGACCGGTTTTCTTGGGCACGAGCTGCTGGGGAATTTACCCAACATTATCATCAGGTGATTGCCCGTGAGTCTTGAAACCATCGACTTTGACCGTTTGAACGTACGCCCCGGTGACCGGCTATTGGACCTTGGCTGCGGTGAAGGCCGTCACAGCATTTCAGCCTACCTCTTGGCCGACGCGGAAATCATCGGACTGGATCTGGGCTTGACCGACCTACAAACGGCCAAAGAACGTTTGCAGGATTTTCCGATACCGGCAGACAAGGGTGGGTACTGCGCCTTTATTCAGGGCACCGGCCACCAATTGCCCTTCGCCGATGACACCTTTGATCATGTGATTTGTTCGGAAGTGCTGGAACATATTCCCGACTACACCAGCTTTCTCGGTGAGATTCAGCGAGTGCTGAAACCTGGAGGTTTGTTCGCCGTCAGCGTGCCGCGCTATTTCCCGGAATGGGTCTGCTGGCAGCTCAGCGATGCCTATCACCAAGTCGAAGGCGGACACGTCAGAATTTTTCGTACCGGCGAGCTGAAGCAGCGGATCCAGACTTTGGGCATGAAGTTTCTGACGCGCCACTGGGCCCACAGCCTGCATGTGCCCTATTGGTGGCTTAAGTGCTTGTTTTGGAAAAACGCCGATGAGCATTTTCTGGTCCAGCAATACCATCGCCTGCTGGTATGGGATCTGATGCACCGGCCATGGTTGACCCAAACACTGGATCGATTGCTTAACCCCTTGTTGGGCAAGAGTGTGGTCATGTACTTCAGGCAACCCTGACCCATGACCCACGCACCCATAACGCTCGCCGAAAATTTGCAGGCCACAGCCGCTTACATTCTTCGGCTTCAGCTACCCAGCGGCGCGCTGCCTTGGTTTGCAGGCGGCATCACGGATCCCTGGGATCATGTGGAAGCGGTGATGGGTTTGACCGTGGCTGGCCATCATCAGGCTGCGCTAAAGGGCTTTGACTGGTTGGCCAACAACCAGCGTGAGGACGGTGCTTGGTTCGCGGCCTATCAAAACAACGTCGTCGCCGATGACACCCGCGCGGAAACCAACTTTGTCGCCTACGTGGCGACCGGTCTGTGGCACTACTACCTGGCCACTGGCGACATCGGGGCACTGGGCCGGTTTTGGCCCATGCTTGGCAAAGCCATAACCTTCGTCCTCGCCCAGCAAGCACCCAGCGGAGAGATCTACTGGGCCGTAGACAGCCGCACCGGCACGTCAAAAGACGCGCTGGTCACGGGCTGCAGCGCCATATACAAATCCCTTGCCTGCGCCTGCCATGTTGCCGACGCCTTGGGCAAAGACTGTACTGCGTGGCGAAGCGCGCGTCATCGGCTCGGCGATGCCCTGCGCAACAAACCCGAACGCTTTGATCGCACATGGGAGTCTAAGGCACGCTACTCCATGGATTGGTTTTATCCGGTTTTGACAGGGGTCATCAGGGGTGAGGTTGCCAAACAGCGTCTGAATGAAAAATGGGATACTTTCGTGGAACCGGGCCTTGGCTGTCGCTGCGTCGAGGAGCAACCTTGGATCACCGTGGCCGAAACCTGCGAACTCATTATGGCCTGCGTTGTCGCTGGCGAAGACAAGCGAGCTGCCACTTTGTATCAAAACATTCAGCGCTTTCAGCTTGACGATGGCGGCTGGTGGACGGGCTATGTATTCCCCGATGACGCCTATTGGCCCGACGAGAAACCCACATGGACCGCAGGCGCCGTGCTCCTCGCCGCAGATACGTTGTTTGATCTCACGCCAGCAGCGAGTTTGTTTAAAACCGTCGAACCGGCCTAGGGCCTATATCCGGCGCAGAATCGCCAAAGTGCGCCGCATTTCCACTTCTTCAAACAAGCCAGACGCCAACGCCAACTGATAAATGTCGAAGGGGGCCTGACCGCCGTCTGCAGGATCTGGAAAGATGTCGTGAATGGCCAAGATGCCGCCAACAACAACATGGGGACTCCAGCGTCGATAATCCGTCATCGCGGCTTGCAGACTGTGACCACCGTCGATGAACACCATGCCCAGCGGGATCGACCAATATTTGCTGGCCTGCGCGCTCGCAGCAACTACTGGGACAACCCAGGGTTCCAGTTCCGCTTGGGATAGGGTGTGTCGCAAGGTAGGCAGAGAGTCCATTCGTTGCACTGTTGCATCAAACAGTTCCGGGTCGTGGTATTCCTCGCCGAGTTGATGCTCTTCGGACCCTCGGTGATGATCAACGGCAAACACTTGGCCGTCAGCGTCTCGAGCCGCCGTGCCAAGATACACGGTGGACTTGCCGCAGTAGCTGCCCAGTTCCAAACAAGGCCCCAGCGATGCAGATGTCTGGGCGTACTGATACAGGGCCGCGCCTTCGTCTGGGTGTAAAAAGCCCTTGACGCTTTCTATGTCGATGGGGAGCTGCATGGATCTTGTGCGTCAACCGCCAATACCAAAGAAGACGATCACGAAACTGACCGGAAGCGCGCCAAGGCCATAGACCACCACATTCGCCAAATCATTTTCGCGGGAGTCCTCAACAAACTGAATCCGACTGCCCAGGGTAAACCAGAGCACACTGGCCATAACGAAAGCCAATATCAACGTAAGTATCAGGGCTGCCAATGGATTGACGCTCCTTCGTATGGACCGATCAGCCGTCGGGGCTGGTTGCTTCCAGCCCCGATATCTGTCTCGGTCTAGTTAAGCTGCAACATGCCTCGGGTTTTCACTTCGGCCATATCGACGATGGCTTCGTAGCTTGACGCCACATCATCCACCGTCGCATCAACGCCAAGGTTCACACCGCTGTTTTCAACCACTGCCGCCAAGGAATACTGACCGCCTTGAGCCTGCAAGATGACGCCGTTAGGCGCCTCTTCGCTGACCAAGAAGATGGCCGCAGGGGTCACCAGTTCTGGCCCCAGCTTTTCCAGCACTTCCTCTGGCATTAGGTTTTCGGTCATACGCGTGGCGGCGACCGGCGCGATGCTGTTGGTGTGTATATTGTTTTTAGCGCCTTCGATTTTCATGCTGTTCATCAAACCGACCTGACCCATTTTCGCTGCGCCGTAATTGGTCTGACCGAAGTTGCCGTACAGACCACTTGGTGAGGTCGTCATCAAAATACGTCCGTAGTTTTGCGCGCGCATGATAGGCCATACGGCATGGGAACAATAAGCTGCGCCCATCAGGTGCACATTCACAACCATCTCAAAATCGTCCAGGGTCATTTTAGAAAATGACTTATCGCGTAAAATGCCCGCATTATTGATGAGCACATCAACGCGTCCCCAAGCGTTCATCGCGTCGTCCACCATGCTTTGCGCACCGGCTCGGTCAGATACAGAACCGCCGTTGGCGATGGCTTCACCGCCCATGGCCTTGATCTCAGCGACAACGGCCTCCGCCGCATCGGAGGAACCGCCGCTTCCGTCCATGGTGCCGCCCAAATCGTTAATCACGACCTTGGCGCCACGACGAGCCAGCTCAAGGGCATGACAACGACCCAGTCCGCCACCGGCTCCAGTGACAATGGCGACCTGATCGGCAAATGAAATAGACATGTAGTTCTCCAATTAACGGTGTCGTTAGACACATTATTCAAACGCCCTCAGGCGTCGCTTTACGGTCGTGCCGGAAAATGTGTCGGACCGACCAGAGTGTCCAGCTGAGGCTGAATCCACTCGACCCATTCACATAACACCGGACGGGTTTCGCGCGGATCGATCAGCTCATGAACAGCAAACGACTCCGCGCGAGGAAAGGGTGAACGCGCTTCGCGCAAACGACCTTCCAATTCCCGACGCTTGGCTTCAGGATCCGGCGCTGCGGCGATTTCACGATGAAAGGCGACCGCTACGCCGCCCTCAACCGGCAGCGGGCCGGATTCTACGGAAGGCCAAGCCAATATGTAAGCACCGGGGGCATAGTGCGCGGCGGTGGCCACACCGAACCCCTTGTGTACTTGAATGACTGCCCAAGGCACCGTGGACTGGGCAGCGGCGGCTACCGCCGCCATGCCGTAACGAATGGTGCCCGCAGCCTCAGATTCCGGCCCGATCATAAAGCCCGGCTGGTCGATCAAGTTCACAATCGGTAAATGAAAGGTGTCGCACATTTCGACGAAACGCCGGTATTTTTGCGCCGCCTCAGCGGTCATGGCCCCGGCATAGTGCAAGCAGTCATTCGCCAACACGCCCACGGGCTGACCGTTCAACGTCGCTAACGCACAAATCTGACTGGGGCCGTACAGCGCCCCCATTTCAAACACACTGCTCGCGTCAAAAATCATGTTCAGCACAGCGCGCATATCGAAGCCGGTGTTACTGTCCCGCGGCACAATAGACAGCAACGCCTGTTCCTGGCGATCAATCGGGTCGTCTGTGGTATGACGCGGTGTGCGCTGCCAAATACTGCTTGGCAAATAGCTCAAATAACGGCGAATCTGGGCAAGCGCATCGTGCTCATCGACCGCCAGGTTGTCGACAATTCCGCTGCGCAAATGCACCGACGCACCGCCCAGCTCTTCCTTTGTCATTTTGACCCCTAGGGCGCGCTCCACCAAGGCAGGGCCACCAATCAGTACTTGCGCCGTATGCTCGGTCATGACGGAGAAATGCGATGCAACCAAGCGACCGGCAGGAAAGCCGGCAACCGCACCCAAGGCCGCTGATGCAACGGGCACCACGCCCATGGCATCGGCGATAATTTTGAATCGTGGCTCGGTATATACGGGCTCGCCTACCGTACCGCCTTTTTTGCCGCCGCCTTTGACGCTGCCGCCTCCGCCTTCGAGCATGCGCACCAAGGGAGTTCGATACTGTACCGCCAAATGTTCGGCGTAGACGCTTTTACGCAAGCCCGCTGCATTGGGCGAACCGCCTTTCAACGTGAAGTCTTCACCGCCTACCGTGACTCTGCGACCGTCGATGGCACCAAAACCAACGACATAGTTCGCCGGAGCGTATTCCAACAACTCGTCGTTATCATCGTACACCGGACTGGCGGTTGCCCGACCGTGCTCACGAAACGAACCGTCATCAAGCAGCACATCGATACGCTCGCGGATGGTCATGCGGCCTCGCGAATGCTGCTTGGCGATACCCGCCTCGCCACCCTGCTGCTGCGCCAAATAGCGCCGTCGCTGCAGCTCTTTGACTTCGTTTTCCCAACTCATGATTTACGAATGTTCGTGGGCTGATGACGCCGGGGCAAAGCTCGGCGGACGCTTTTCAAAATTCGCCTTCACGGCTTCAATCTGGTTGGCCGAGCCGATCAGCCCGGCCTGCAAAGACGCTTCAAGCTCTAGGCCCGTGCGCGTATCAGCGTGCCAAGCTTGTTCGTACAAGGTCTTGGCCGCACGTACTGCATCCGGTGACTTACCGGCAATTTCTTCCGCCAGCTCCATCGCCGCCGCCAAGGGATCGTCTGCAACCCGGGTAACCAACCCGACATCCTTGGCTTGCTCGCCATTGAGAATGCGGCCAGTAAACGTCAGTTCCTTCGCCACATCCATGGGCATCAGATCGCGCAGAGTTTGGGTAATGCTCATGTCTGGAACCAAGCCCCATTTGATTTCCATAATGGACATTTTTATGTCCGGTGCGGCAATACGAATATCCGCTCCCAGCGCAATTTGGCAACCGCCACCAAACACCACACCGTGGAGCGAGGCGATGACCGGCATGGGCAGTTGCTTCCAAACCAAGGCAGGGCGTTGGGCCCGATTTTCTGGTCGCTCATCTTTCTTCAACAGCGAGGCGGTACCGGATTGGGACTTTCGCGAACCGTCGGACATTGAGGCAAAGCTTGCCATATCCAGTCCTGCACAAAAGCCTCTGCCGTTGCCCGACAGGACCACAGCGGACACGTCGTCAGCACTGGCAAGGGACAGCCCTGCATCTATGATGGCATCGAACATGTCCTGACTGAGGGCATTGTATTTTTCTTCTCGGTTTAGACGAACATCGGCGATGCCGTTATTGATATCGATCGTGACTAAATCTGAACTCATTGAACTCTCCGCTTAGTTTTTTGGCTGTGTTGGATGCGCATTAGCTTTCGATAATGGCGACCACCTGGTCTTCTTCAACCTGCTCTTCCGGTTCCACCAAGACCTGCGTCAGCGTGCCAGCCCCCGGGGCCTCCACCGGAATTTCCATTTTCATGGATTCTAAAATCATGATGACTTCGCCTTCGCTCACGCTGTCGCCGACGCTCTTCAGCACTTTCCAAACGTTACCCGTTACTTCACTTTCGACGTCTTGTTTCGCCATCTGTCTCTCTCTCCTTTTCCCGGCCGGAAAATATAGCATCGCGGCGGCTTTTTTCAGAGGGCGGGAATCCGCTCACCTGTACGTAAAATCCGCGCGACCATGCCGGTGTCGATTTCACCGCGCAAAAAATCCGTATCCCGCAACACGCGAAGCAGCAACGCTGCGTTGGTTTGCACACCCTGAACCGTAAACGCTTGCAGTGCCACCACAGCCCGCCCAATGGCCTGCTCCCGGGTACGGCCCTTGGCGATAATTTTGGCCAGCAGAGCGTCGTAGTAGGGGCTGACTTCCTGACCTTGCTGATAACCCGTTTCCACGCGCACGCCAAAAAGCACGGGAGGTGCAAAGGTGCGCAGCACACCGGTTGACGGCATCAGGGTCTGAGAGTCTTCGGCGTAAAGCCGCACTTCGATGGCGTGGCCGCTGAGCTCAGCAGGTTCCGGCAGTCGGCCACCGGCGGCGAGCAGGATCTGCTGTTGCACTAGGTCAATACCCGTTACTTCTTCGGTCACACCGTGTTCCACTTGGATACGAGTATTCATTTCCAGAAAGCCGCTGCCGCCATCGCTGTACAGGGTTTCCAGCGTGCCCACATTGTTATAGCCCAACTGGGCGCAAATCTCGGCCCCACGCTCGGCCTGTTTACGCAGCACCGCGGCTTCAATGCCCGGTGCCGGACTTTCTTCGATCAATTTTTGATGCCGGCGCTGAACCGAACATTCGCGCTCGTACAGATGCATGGCGTTACCGTGCTCATCCGCCAAGATTTGATATTCGATGTGGCGGGGCTGGGGAATCCAGCGTTCCAGATAGACATCGCTGCTGCCAAAGGCCGCCGCGGCAACGGTTTGGGCTTGGGTCAGGGCGGCTTCCAATGCCTCGATGTGATCGACCACCTGCATACCCATGCCACCACCTCCGCCCGACGGCTTCACCACCAGCGGAAATCCGATGGTCAGCGCAATCTCGCGGGCAGTGGCCAAATCTGTAATGAAATCGCTGCCATCGAATATTGGCATGCCTTGTTCGGCCATAATACGGCGGGCGTTCACTTTGTCGCCCATACGCTCCAGCCATACCGGATCGGGGCCAATAAAGGTAAGACCTGCGTCGATTACTCTTTGCGCGAAGCCGGCGTTTTCCGACAAAAAACCGTAACCGGGGTGCACTGCATCGGCACCGCTGGAGCGCGCAATGCCCAGCAGTTGCTCTTGATCCAAATAGCTGTCTGCTGGCCGCAAACCCTTCAGAGCGTGGGCTTCGCTGGCCTCATCAATATAGGGCGCCTGCGCATCGACCGAGGTATGCACCACCACGCTTTCGAGACCCAGCTCGTTACAAGCCCGCACGATACGTCGTGCGATGGCACCGCGATTGGCGATGAGTATTTTGCGAATCGCCCGAGGCTGGGACGACGTCTGTTGTTTAGACTGGGTCATGCTGACGCCCGCTATGTTCTGTGACCCGCCACCGTAGCAATTCTTCGCAGCTTTCGGCAAAACCTCCCAGGCCTCTCGCGCGGGTATCCGGGGTGAACTGCTGGGTCTCTTTCGCGCGCTGGATCACAGCGAGCAGCAAGCGACACTGACCTTCGCTCAGTGTGACCTGATGCATGGCCGTGCGCTGGTCGCCAGAATGATCCCCAGGTTGCTGAAGCGCCGGCATCTTGCGATCGCGTCCCAGGACATCGGCAACCGCTGAGGTTTCTTCGATATCACTGTGAATCAATAGCTGGATGCATTGATCCAGCATCCAAGCGGACCAGTAGTCCGCTTGATCACAGAGTCGTTTGTAGGTTGGCCAATCCACGCGAGGACGCCAGGGCTAGGAACAGCGGCTAAAGCGAGAGATGCTCGCCGGTCAGCAGATGATAGGCTTCCAAGTATCGCGCAATACCGCGATCGATAACTTCCGCAGGTAAGGCAGGTCCCGGCGGGTTTTTATCCCACTCGCCGCTGGCGACAACGGTCTCGAGGTAGTTACGAACAATCTGCTTATCAAAGCTGACCTGTTCACGACCCGGCTCCCAGTCGTCCGCTGGCCAAAATCGAGAGCTGTCTGGCGTAAAGATTTCGTCAATTAGTATCGGCTCACCGGAACCGCCAATCTGGCCAAATTCAAACTTGGTGTCTGCGAGAATAATACCGCGCTCGCCAGCGTAGTCTCGGGCCGCACTGTAGAGGCTCAGCGTTTTTTCGCCCAGCCACTGCATCAGTTCCTCGCCCACTACTTCGGCACCCTCAGCAAAGCTGATGTTTTCGTCGTGACCATCAACGGCCTTCGTTGACGGTGTAAAGAGTGGCTGCGCCAAACGATCCGAATTACGCAAACCCTCAGGCAGCTGAATACCGCATACAGCGCCGCTGTTTTGATAGTCCTTCCAGCCGCTGCCGGTAATGTACCCACGGGCAATACACTCAATGGGCACCACTTCGGTCTTACGACACAGCATGATGCGACCCCTCAGGGCTTGGCGTTGGGCATCGGTCAGACCGGGCACATCGGCAACGTCCGTACTGAGCAAGTGATGAGTGATTTCGCTGGCAAAGTGATCGAACCAAAACTTGGAGATCTGTGTCAGCACAATGCCCTTGCCAGGCAGCCCGTTTTGCATAACCACATCGAAGGCACTGATCCGATCCGTGGCGATAATCAGCAGGGCCTCTTCGCCAGAAGCCAGCGTCACGTCATACAGATCACGCACCTTACCTGTGCGCTTATTCGGTAGGGTCAGGTCGGTAGCAAGTAAGGCCTCGGCCATGAATCTCATCCTTTTGTTGGTCATTTAGGGGGAAGCGCGGAACTTTAAGCCGTGTTGCCGCCATCTGCAAAATAAGTTGAACCGGTCACAAAATGGCTCTCGTCACTGGCCAGAAACAGCATGATGTTTGCAATGTCTTCGGGCTCTGCGTAGCGCTGCATGGGGATGTTGGTGGCCATGGATTGCTGCGCCGCATCCGGATCATCGGGCATTATCCCCGCCTCAATCGAACGCATCATGCGTGTTTGTACGGGTGAGGGATTTACGGTGTTCACCCGGATGCCTTCGGCGGCGAATTCGCGCGCCGCCGACTTCATCAAGCCGATAACCGCATGTTTGCTGGTTGCATAGGGCGCCAAACGTGGGGCACCACGCACGCCGGTAATGCTCGACGTGATGATAATGCTGCCGCCACTGCGCAGCCGCATGGCCGGAACCGCCGCTCTAAGGCCCAAGAACGGCCCCTTTACGTTTACCGACATCACCTGATCAAAGCGAGATTCGTCGTAATCGAGAATCGACGCGACGTCACCCTCAATACCCGCATTGGCCAAGAAGATATCAACACCCCCATAGCGCTCGGTGGCCGTCTCAACCATCCGTGCATTGTCGTCCGCGCTGGTGACATCGCCAACCAGATAACTGACGTGATTGCCGCCAATTTCCGCGCAGGCGTCGACAAGGGCTTGTTCGTCTAGATCTACCAGCAGAACTTGCGCGCCTTCGGCTGCAAAACGCTTGCCTGCTGCCATGCCAATGCCGCCAGCACCACCGGTTATGATGGCTACCTTTTCCGCTAGTCGACCCATGTCTTTCTCCTACCCAAACGCTGCGGCGAGATCCGCCAATAAATCCTCACTGTCTTCTATACCACTAGAAATTCGAATTAAGGACTCATCAATGCCCATGCTGGCTCGACGCTCTGCTCCCATTTCGAAATAGATGGTATGAGCGACCGGAATCGCCAAGGTTCGATTATCGCCCAAATTGCTGGACTTCACGATGACATTCAACCGATTCAAAAACTCCCAAAGATCCACCTCGGGCTGCAGCTCAAAGCTGAAAAGACCGCCAAAGGCACGAAACAGCTCTTGGGCACGCGCATGTTGGGGGTGATGGTCGAGACCCGGGTAATAGACGCGCTTGACCTTGGGGTGGCCCTGCAAATACTGGCAGATCGCCATGGCGTTATCGCTTTGCCGCTGGACTCGCAGAGCGAGAGTCTCCGCTCCCATGGCAATGTGGTGGGCGGCCTCAGGACCCAGACTGGCCCCTAGGTCTCGCAAGCCCTTTTTCTTGATCTGGGTAATCCCCCATTTGGCGGGGTCACCGCCCTGATACTCTGGATAAATGTTGGGGAAGGTGGACCAATCGTAATTTCCCATCTCCGTCACCGCACCACCGAGGGCATTGCCATGACCGCCGATGTATTTCGTCAAACTGTTTACCACCAAGCTGGCACCCACCGCCTTGGCCTGAAACAAGTAGGGCGACGTCATGGTGTTATCAACGACATAGACCAGCCCATGTTGAGCACAAAATTCACCGATACGCACCAGGTCCGCGACTTGAGTACGCGGATTCGCGATGGTTTCAACGAACACGACGCGGGTCTTTTCTGTGACGGCAGCGGCTACTGCTTCCAAAGAAGTTGCATCGACGAAGCTGACGTTTATGCCCATTTGCCCAAAGGTGTTAAATAGGCTGTTGGTGTTGCCGAACAGGAATGCACTGGAGACGATGTGATCGCCAGATCTCAGCAGGGCAAACATTGTGGTGCCAATTGCGGCCATGCCGGTGCCGAAGCAAACACTGGAGACACCGCTCTCCATGACGGTGATCTTTGACTCCAGGGCTGTGACCGTCGGATTCACCTGCCGGCCGTAGCTGTAGCCACTTTTCGTGCCCTGAAAAACCGCCGCCAATTCCTTGGCATCGTCATACCCGTAAGCAACGTTGGCGTGTATCGGCTTATGCAGCGATCCGTGCTCAATCGTGTCTTGGCGGTCGTTGTGCACAACCTTGGTCGTAAATCCTTTCACTGGAAGATCCATGAGAATCGAGAACGGCTACTATACGTCTAACCCATCGCCTGCGCATGGATAACTGTTCGAGCGATGCCGGTTTAACGATCGGTTCACCTACAGCCGTCACTTTTCCCGTGCGGAAACTGTCGCCTCTACAACGTCTTTGTATCCGCCTTCAGCCAGAGCGGACAACACCTCTTGTTCATCACCGGGCATGCCAAACAAATACCCTTGAGCTTGATCACAGCCTTGTTGGTACAGGTAGGCGAGCTGCGCCGGTCGCTCAACCCCCTCACCGATGACATTCAGCCCTAGGCCTTTTGCCATCGCGATAATCGCATCGGCCAAACTCACACCGGCCTTGGCGTCGCTCTCTGTTTGTATTTCTTGGATAAAAGTCTGGTCAACTTTCAAAACATCCACCGGGAACTGGCGCAAATAGTTGAGTGACGAGTAGCCCATGCCGAAATCGTCAATGGCTACTTTCACACCCTTGCTACGAAGCGCCTGAATGTTGGCCGCAGCGCGCTCGACGTGACGGACTAGGGTCTGTTCCGTGAGCTCGATCTGCAGGCGCTCGAGAGGGAAACCTGTTTCCTCGCACAGAGACTCAACCAATTGCAGAAAATCAGGGCGCTCAATTTGCGCCGATGAGCAGTTGATGGATACCGTAAGGTCGTGTCCAAGGGTTCGCCAGTGAGCGCCGCGGTGCAGCGCAGACTTTTGCACCAAGGCATCGATCTCAGGGACCAAGCCCGCCTGTTCAGCCAAGGCCAAAAATGCGCTGGGCTCCAGCAACCCCAAGCGGCTATGACGCCACCGCGCCAGCGCCTCTACCCCGATCAGCGCGCCAGTAGCAAGATCGACGATAGGCTGATAGAACGCTACAAAGTCTCCTTGAGCGAGAGCCTGACGGAGCTCTTGCTCCAGTTCGAGCTGGGAAAATCGTTCCGCACTCATGGATGCTTCGAATACCGCGCACCCTCCGCTACCAAGCCTCTTGATGTGATACATGGCGGTATCTGCTGTTTGTATGAGCTCATCAATCGTGGTGCCATGATCTGGATACCGGGCCAGGCCAAAGCTGGCCCCGCAAGACAGTGAATAACCGGCGACCTCTGTCGGTTCGCGCATCAGATCTAGTGCGCTTAAACACAGATCGGATGCTTCATCCAAGTCTGCGATCTCCGGTAGGAACAGGATGAATTCGTCACCGCCAAATCGTGCGAAAATTTGATTGTCTTCAAACAATGCTCGTAAGCGGGAACACAGCGCTGCCAGAAATTCGTCTCCAATACGATGGCCCAAGGCGTCATTAATGTTTTTAAAACGGTCTAAATCAAAGAACACGAAAACAAAGGGCGCGTCATGGCGAGACCCTTGATTGCTTTCAATATGCTTTTCGACTTGCGCGATCAGATTGTAGCGGCTCGGCAGCCCCGTCATCGAATCAAAATTCAGTTGCTGCCGAATCCTGCCTTCCTCTTTTTCCCGCTGAGTAATGTCTATCAGGCTGAAAAAAAACAGCGCGTTGTTGCTGTCCGGATTAGGCAGTAGATCTATCGAGCCGACCCGCAATGCGGCCCAACGAATCTGGCCTCTTTGCGCCTCGACAGCGGGGGCAATGCGTACATCCAAGGGTCCAAGCCTTGAAAACGATTGCCCTGCCAACGGCAGGACCGAATCCGCCAAAAACTGCTGGTAGTCAG
This sequence comes from Gammaproteobacteria bacterium, assembly GCA_042091155.1. Taxonomy (GTDB): domain Bacteria; phylum Pseudomonadota; class Gammaproteobacteria; order Pseudomonadales; family Azotimanducaceae; genus UBA4421. The sequence continues at coordinate 12,768 of JBELHZ010000028.1, read as the reverse complement.
GACGATCCCGCACATCGAGGAGTGTTTCAAAAGCCTCACCCTCCAGCGCCTCAGCGCTCATACCCGACAGTTTTAAACACGCACTGCTGGCGAATAGGATGGTCCCCTGAGTATTCACGGCCAGCAAAACATCTGGGCGGGCCCCAATCATCGCGTCACAGAGCATCTGTACCGGTGGAGACAAGCGGATTTTGTCTTCACCCAAAATCCGGTTGAACAACGCCGCCAGACGCATAACGTCGGACTCTTCACTGCTTGCTACTGCCTCAGCCATAACCTCAGTCCATCAATAGTTTTACGGATCGGCATGCGCAAAGGGCATTGGCCAAATCGGAAATACCCGCGCTAGGGCCGACAGCGCAAGAGCATGCTTCAACTCTCCTGACTCCACCGCCTTGCGCACCTCGTTCTGAGTCATAAACTCCAGCGTAATGGCTTCGCCATCACCAAGATCCTGCGCTTTCGTCGATACGACGTCCTGAGCCAGCCAGTGATGACACAAATGGTTGTGAAACGCTGGATTGGGCTCAACCGCGCCTAAATAGTGCCAGGTTTTGCTGGTGTAGCCAGTTTCTTCAAGCAACTCCCGGGCCGCGGCCGTCTTACTGTCTTCTCCGGGGTCCACCATTCCGCCGGGCGTTTCCAAGGTGTTGTAGCCAACGCCAAAACGAAACTGGCGAATCATCAATGATCGCCCTTGCGTATCCAGCGCCACTACGTTCACCCAGTCCACGGACTCTAAAACCAAGCGATCGAAGGTACGACCGTTACGCGGATTACGCAGTGTATCGATGCGCTTTTCAAACAACATCAAGCCCGCCTCTTCATAACGAGAGGAGAGATGCTGCCAAGTTAAATCATCATCACTCATGGGTTTGCCTTAAGCCCGGGATCGCTGTAACCGGCTCGAAATGGCTGCATGCCGTCGCTGCCCAACGCTGGAGTCCAGGATCTGACATGTCGCTCTGCTCGGACCTCAGCCAAGGCCTCGTCGACGCGGCTGAACGCGGTCAAGGTATCCAGCGATCGCAAAGTGGGGCCGATCATTTGCCAGTTGCCTTGCTTGTGATTTTCCAGCGCTTGAGACGGCTCAATCCATTCGCCCGCAATGGTTTCTTGGGTATCCGACAAAGCCACCTCGCCATCGGGTAAGGCCGCAAGGAAAAAACGTGTGTCAAATCGGCGAGGAACAGACGGCGGAGTCAGCCAGTGACTGAAATACACCAAACGGTCGCTGGCGATGGTCAAATTGTGCTCGCGCAACATGTCATGCCATGTCACGTCCTCTTGCAGCAGCCGTTGCCGCTGAATGGCCAGCTGCTGGCGCTGGGCAGCAGGTATGCCAATTTTCCCCTGAGCGTCTCGAGACAACAGCACACCGCACTCTTCAAAACACTCCCGAGCGACGGCCACCCAGTAGCGCAGTCCGCCCTCGTCTATACCGAGGCGCTGACTGGCTTCACTGTCCGCCAGATCCGGGCATAGCTCCGGCTGCCAATCGGTTTCTTCTACCTTGCCGCCTGGGAAGACATGAAGATCAGGAAAGTCACCCCGCCCGGGCCGCTTCATCATAAACACCTCAATGGCAGGACTCGGTGAATCGGGTTTGTCCCGAACGATCATCACCGTTGCCGCCAACCGAATATTCTCTCTTTGTAAGGGTTCCAAAAACGCTCCTCAAACATCCGAACAATCCGACAGGATGCCACAGAATAGACACCGCCGATTTGACTCATACACTTATTTTGGCGGACTGACCTTGCGCTCCAGAGCACCAAAAGACAGCTCGACGAGAACCGCAAGCAGTGCGGCAGGAATGGCACCGCGCAGAATCATGTCGGTATCGTTGAGCGACAGTCCGACGACGATGGGCTCGCCCAACCCGCCAGCGCCAATAAAGGCTGCCAGCGTCGCCGTACCAATGCTGATGACAGCAGCAGTGCGAATGCCCGCAAAGATCGCTGGCGTCGCCAGGGGCAGACGGAGGTAGCGTAACTGCTCCCAGGAAGTGAGACCCAAAGCCCGCGACACCCTGACCAAGGTGGGGTCGGTATTGGCCAGTGCGGTAATGGCATTCCGCACGATGGGTAATAGTGAATACAAAAATAGCGCAATGATCGCCGGCACAAAGCCAATACCAAACACGGGGATCATCAGTGCCAGTAAAGCAAGGGACGGTATGGTCTGCATCAAACCGCAGATATAGACAACGCCTTCGGCCAGCCGGCGGCGGCGATAGGCCACGAGGCTGAGACCCAGTCCAATAGCAATGGCCCCGATCAGGGCTGTACCGGTGAGTTGCAGGTGTCGCACAAAGTGTCCCCACAGCTCAACAACCCATGCTTGCTGCAACCCTGTTTTTGGGGGGGCGGAGGCTACGGCTGCCGGCTGCTCGGACAGACCTAGGGCGCGTGCATTGGCGCGGACAAACTCAGCAGCCACCTGTTGAAAGCTTACTTCTTCCACGACCACTCGAGCATTCAGTGCTCGAACGCCGTTTTCATCAAGCATGTTGTACAAGCCTGCCAAGGCCTCACGGAGCACCAGTGGTGCACTGCGTTGCACCAAGGTCGCCGCCCGATACTCTGGAAAATAACCGAGATCATCGTCCAGAACTCGAAGCTGGTAGCGCTGCAGCTCACCATCAGTGCTGTATGCGTCTGTGACATCAATGGCACCGTCGGCTATCGCCTGATAGGCAAGGCCGTGTTCGATACCCGTCACCGACTGACTCAGCCCGTAGTCCAAAGACAGTCCAGGCCAGCCATCTTCACGCTGCAAAAACTCGTGACTGAAGGCCAAGGTCAGATCGTTGCCCGCAAGGTCACCAACGCGCTGCAAACCCAGTTTCTCACCCAGCGCTTCACGCACGACAATGGCATAGGTGTTGTCAAACCCGTACTCCTCGAGCAGTTCGAGCCCGTCGGCAACCAGCGCCTCATTGATCTGGGCCCGGCCCGGATTGCCGGGCATGTTCAGCACCGCCTGACTTAGGGTGCCGGTGTACTCCGGATACAGATCAATCTCACCATTCTTCAACGCCTCGTAGCAGATCAGCGTACCGCCAAGGCCAAGCTGCCGAACCACGACGAATCCTTTGGCCTCCAGTACCTGAGCCGCGATTTCCGCCAGCAAATAGCTTTCACCAAAGTTCTTACTTCCCACGACGACGGTATTTGGCTTTTGCGCGGCAAACGCCGAGCCCGTCATGCCGACCATCAGACAGAACCACAGCAGGAGTAATCTGGTCTTCATGAGAGCTGGCTTTCGATCAACCGCTCGGCGTAAGGAGTTGCCGGATGCTCGAGCACTTCTTCAGGGATACCGCTTTGCACCACCTTGCCCTGATCCAAAATCACCAAAAAATCTGCTAATCGGCGGGCTTCGCGGAGATCGTGAGTCACCAGCACGGTGGTGGAAGGGTGTATCTGACGCACCTGTTCAAAGCTCTCGTACAGGCCGAGTCGGGTGATGGGATCGACCGCGGAAAACGGCTCGTCCAGCAGCAAGATCGGCGGCTGTAACATCAGCGCTCGACAAATGCCCAATCGCTGCTGCTGACCGCCGGAAAGCTGTCTTGGCAAACGTTCAGCAACATCCGCCGCCAAACCGACCGTGTCGAGCAGGGAGACAAAGCGCGCCTCCATTTGCTCGTCGGACCAACCCTCAAGCTTGGCGACAAGGGTGACATTTTGCCGAGCCGTCAAATGGGGAAAAAGTCCTGCGCCCTGCACGGCATATCCGATACCGCGGCGAAACGCCTCCAGCTGCCGTGTGGGCACCGCTTGACCCAAGACCTCTATGCGACCCGCATCAGCCAGCTCCAAGCCATTGATCATCTGTAGCAGCGTGGTTTTTCCGCTGCCACTGGTGCCCACAATGGCGGTGGTTTGATCCTGTGGTAGACCCAGAGACAGTTGCCGAAACACCTGCAGCGAGCCAAAGGATTTGTCCACACCATCAAAGGTAACCGCTTGCTCCGACTGGGTCTCCGATTCAGCCACAGTCGTCTGCCAGCCCATACTTATCCTTCAATGCGCCACCGTATTGCCGCAGTTCGCTCAACACCGATCGCTTGTCTGGGGCAAGCGATGCGTCATCCAGCTCATCCAGCCGCTGATTAAAGCCGGATAAGTTCAACCAATCCCCTTCACCCACAAGCTTTTCAGCGACGTATTCCCGCCAAGCATCAGCCTCTTGGGGCGCCAGCAAATCGGGAAAGGAGCGCGCCTTCATCCGCGCAGCCAAGGTAGGCAGGCGAGCATCGCGGTAATCCATATCAGCCCAGCGCCCTTCGACGAGTTCTGTGTATAGGTGATTGGAGCGGGCCTTGTCTTCTTCTTGCAGGAAGGCCCCATAGAGCGCTGCGTCGGCGTCTTTTTCTTGGGGCATACCGTCCTGCACATAGGCACGACGAATTTTTTGCGACAGCGCTGGCTGATTGAGGCGTCGCCAGCGCTCCTTGATGAGTTTTTTGGACAACGAGAGCTTTTCAATATTTTCGTCGGTGAGCACCTCGAAGGGAGCAATGAACGGACTGCGGTTTACCTTCACCTCACGCAGCGGTGCGCGGGTTTCGCCCTTAGACACAAAAAGCTTGTTGCGGATTTCATCCTCGGACCAGTCCAGCAAACACTCAATGTCTTCGCCCAAATCCGCGACCACGATGGCATTGGAATTGCTGGGGTGGCGGGTCATGGAAACGACGGGGGCAACGTTGAAGCGATCCTTGCCATACATCGCAGAGACGTGGGCGCACAGGCGCGCGCCTAACGGCTCCAAAAGTGTCTTCACATTCTTCTTCTGACGCATGCCGTAGTAATACTCGAACAGTTTGGGCTGTCGTTCTTTCAGCAGGCGCGCCATACCAATGGTCGCGTGGACATCTGACATCGCATCATGGGCCTGACCGTGATCAATGCCATTGGCCTTGGTCAGCTCCTCTAACCGATAGACTGTCTGGCCGTTTTCATCGGTAGGCCAATGGATTCCTTCAGGTCGCAGAGCTCCAGCCGCACGCACCAAGTCCACCAGGTCCCAGCGTGTATTGCCGTTGCGATACTCTCGGGCGTAGGGATCCTGCAGATGGCGGTAGAGTGCATAGCGCATAAACTCGTCGTCAAAACGCAGGCTGTTGTAGCCCAAGGCACAGGTGCCTGGCACGTTAAATTCTTGCAGTATGTTCTGCAGCGCGTCGAACTCGCTAATGCCGTCCGCCGCCAACTTGCTCGGTGTGATACCTGTGACTAGGGATGCATCGGGGTTTGGCAATACGTCATCAGAAAGTCGCACGAAGAAGCACAGTTCTTCGCCAATGGGGTTTAAATGCAAATCGGTTCGAATACCCGCAAACTGGACAATCCGATCCCACTTGGGATTTGTGCCCGTCGTTTCAAGATCGTACCAATAGAAACTGTCAGCCATGTCCGCTACCCTCGCCAGCCATGTTAAAACCATACCCTAATCCGCGAACGCTGGCCTTGTACTTAGGCCCGTTTATCGCGGTTTGTGCATTTTTTGCGATGTGGCAAAGCGCTGGCGACACCGATGCGGCCATTACGCTCGGGGTAACCCTGTGGGTTGTGATTTGGTGGATCTTTGAGCCCATTCCGATTCCCGCGACCTCCCTGCTGCCCATGGCGCTGCTCCCCTTATTTGGGGTGTTGTCTGCAAAAGAATTGGGAGCCGCCTATGGCAACCCTCTAGTGCTCTTGATGTTGGGCGGTTTCTTGCTCGCAACAGCCCTGGAGCGCAGTGGTGCGCATCGTCGCATCGCGATGTACATGGTTCGCGCTTTTGGTGGCAACAGCTCTCGCCGCCTCGTCTTTGGTTTCATGTGTGCCAGCGCCTTCTTGAGTATGTGGATTTCCAACACATCGACGACGCTGATGCTGCTGCCCGTGGCACTGGCGGCGCTGGAAAAGTCTGACGACGCGAAGCTGGCTGCTCCGCTTTTGCTGGGCATCGCCTATGCCGCCAGCATCGGGGGCATAGGCACACCGATAGGCACACCACCTAACATGGTCTTCATGGGCGTTTATACGGAAGTGACCGGCTCTGCCATCTCCTTTGGTCAGTGGATGATGTGGGCAGTACCCGTAGTCTTGGTGCTGCTGCCTATCGCAGGATTTTGGATCACTCGGGGGGTGTCTAAACGGGGTGGTGTCGCGTTGCCAAGCAGTGGCGAATGGACTCTCGCCGAGCGACGTGTGCTCACGGTTTTTTCTGTCACAGCTCTGCTGTGGATGACCCGTAAGGGTCCTTGGGGTGGATGGAGTGAATGGTTTTCCCTGCCGAATGCCAATGACGCCATGGTGGCCTTTCTGGCTGTGGTCGCTCTGTTCGTTATCCCCAGCGGCAACGCCAACGACAAAGGCGAATCCGAGCGTCTGTTGGATTGGGAAACCGCCGAACGCATTCCCTGGGGCATGCTGTTGCTGTTTGGCGCTGGCATCACCATCGCGACGGGCTTCATCAATTCGGGACTCAGCGGCACGATTGGACAATCGTTGGAACAGCTCTCCACGCTGCCATTGCTCCTGATGATCGCTACCATCTGTTTGGCCGTCACCTTTCTCACGGAAGTCACCAGCAATATGGCGACGACGACCCTACTCATGCCCATATTGGCCGCTGCCGCGCTGGGTGCCGGCACCGACCCAGCGTTATTCATGATCCCCGCGGCCATGAGCGCTTCCTGCGCGTTTATGCTGCCGGTGGCGACTCCACCCAACGTTATTACCTTCGCCACCGGGCGCTTTTCCATACAAACCATGGTCCGCGAGGGCGTGGTGCTGAATTTGGTCGGGGTCATCGTCATCAGCGTCGCCTGTGTGCTCTTGCTTGGCAATCTCTGATGCACTTGAGCGCTGGCTCATAAAACCGGCACACCGACGGTTGCTGGCCTAACCGGAGAGTGCCACCATGCGGCAACTGACTTTTGGCTGATTGATCATGCATGTTCTAAAGGGCGTTTTAGCCTGTATCTCTATCGCCATTGCCACCGTTAGTGTCTGTGTTGTCTTACTTGTCTGGTCGTTTCATCTCGCTATCGTTCCGAAAGCCAGCAAGCCTGCTATCCAAAAACGGATGGACTACATCATCATCTGGTGGACCACGGCCAATCGTTGGATGATCCAACGACTCAACCTTGTCTCGCCCGAGATTCACTGGGAAGGGCGGGAACATTTGTCACCCGCGCAGTGGTATCTGGTGGTTTGCAATCATCAGACTTGGGCTGACATTTTGCTGCTGCAAACCTACTTACTCGACGACATTCCTCCGCTGAAATTTTTCACGAAATCTCAACTGATTTGGCTCCCCTTCGTCGGCCAGGCCATGTACGTGCTGGGGTTCCCCTTCGTAAAACGCGTCAGCAGGGATCAGATAAAGAAGAATCCAAGTTTGCGCAGTGCCGATAAAGACAACGTGATCAAAGCTTGTGAGGGCTTAAAGAATCACCCAAGTACGATTTTAAATTTCGCCGAAGGCACACGTCGAACCGAGGAAAAACATCGTCTTCAAGATTACGCCTTCAAACATCTGCTGAAACCCAAGGCTGGCGGCATCAACTACACGCTGGACGGCATGGGCTCTCATCTGCACGGGTTGGTCGATGTCACGATCATTTATCCCGATGGAGTGCCTAGATTTTGGGATTTTTTGCAGGGCAAATGCGGCCGCGTCATCTTCGATGCACGTTATCGTCCGCTGCCTGAATTCAGCGCGGAACACGCAGGCGCGACCCAGCACAAAGCTCAGGTCGCCCAATGGGTCCAGCGCCTGTGGGAAGAAAAAGACGCCCTGATATCGCATCATCTCAGAAGCGACTGAACACGTCGATCTCGCTCTGCAGCGGTCTTCTCTCTGCTCTCAATGGGCCTTAATGGGCCTCAATCCAGATTGATTGGTGGGGCGGCTTGGGGCGTCCCGACATCGGCACGTTGCATCCTCGCAAGCTCACGCTCCAGCGCCACCAAGCGCTTGTTTGACGCGATCCGAAAGGCATCAAAGGCCAGCACAGCCTCGGTATTTTCCAACACTTGGGGACTCAGACCCGCCTCGATCTTTGCGAGATTTTGGCTCGAAACATTGGTTTTATCGACCAATTCGCGCTGGGACCGCAACATCTGCTGCAGCTGCAGCTCGAGACTGGTGACCTGATCTATGACTTGTTGCTGCACTTTCAGAGCCTCTTCGTGACGCCCAGTGGCCGCCTTCAAATCCCGGTTACTTGCACGAATGCCGTTTAACGTCGCACTGACGGTTTTGAGCCGAGACTGATTCTCCTTGATCCAATCCCTATTGCGCTCATTGGCAATGGCCCAGAGTTTGCGAATCTCGGATTCCCACAAGTTAATTTGCTGTTTCGTGTCCTGACCTTCCTGGCTCATCGCGTTATCCGTTGCTGACAAACGCTGCTCAAGCACCACCAATCGCCTGTTAGCGTCGTTCAGTCGATCTTGCTCTGCCGCAAGCATCTGTTGTTGGTTGGCGATAAACCAGCCCGCACCGGCCAAACCCGCGATCATCAACGCCAGCAGGAGCGTGGTACCCATCCCGCCACCGCCCGAAGGCTTAGTCGATGGCCTGCGCGCGCCACCGGAGCGATAGCGATCATTCTCTTCGGTAGACAACACGTCCTTGGGGGATTCATCCATGGGTTGCGCTCTTTTCATCGACACAGGGGACCTGATTATAGAAACGATGCGCATCACATAACAGCAGCGAGTATAAAAATCCTGATGCAGACCGTTGATCCAGATAATGCTACAGCTTGTCGGTTTCGTGTTTTGGCTATGGCGCTCCCCCGTAGTCTCGACCTTCTTGGCTTAGCTGGGTTTTCAATGACTTTTCTTGAGCGCACTGAGAGATGTTCAAACAGTAGGACTCAACAAGGGTAATACGAAACCAAGCGTTTCCGGCCATAGGCGAAAGCTTTTCACATTAATCTCAATTTCAGGCCTGTTGTTATGACAAAAAAACCGACGAAAAAATCCATCGCGCTTGCGGTAAGCGCAGCCCTCGCCGCATCAACCCTGGCTCATGGGAATTCACCATCGGACAACTCCTCGCTACTCAATGCTGCCACCTTGAAAGGCGGTTATATGCAGGTCGCCATGGGGGGTGAAGGTAAGTGCGGTGAAGGTAAGTGCGGCGATGCCAAGGATGACAAAGGAAAAGAAGGCAAATGCGGCGAAGGTAAGTGCGGCGATGCCAAGGATGACAAAGGAAAGGACGACAAAGGAAAAGAAGGCAAATGCGGCGAAGGTAAGTGCGGCGAAGGTAAGTGCGGCGAAGGTAAGTGCGGCGATGCCAAGGATGACAAAGGAAAGGAAGGCAAATGCGGCGAGGGTAAGTGCGGGGGTGCCTAAACCATCCCTGACCCTTGCCTCCGCTGAGTGCGGACGCGAGATACCCGGCGCCGGTCTAGGCATGCGCCGGGTATTTTTAGACGAATTCGCCCGTAGGCCTCCGGCGCACACGCGCTTCTTCGAAGTAGCCCCGGAAAATTGGATTCACGTCAAAGGCAGATTTGCCCGCCTACTCGAGCGAGTCGCCGATCGTCTGCCAATGGTATGTCATGGGCTGTCGTTGAATCTTGGCGGGCAGGCAGATTTAGATCTTGGCCTGGTCAAAGACATTCGGCACTTTCTGCAACGCTACCAAGCGGTGTGTTACAGCGAGCACTTAAGCTACTGCGGCGACACCGGCCACCTCTATGACCTGCTGCCCATTCCCTTTACCCAACAAGCCATCGAACACGTCAGTGACAGGATCAAGCAGGTTCAAGATGTCCTAGGACAGCAAATGGCCGTCGAGAACGTGTCCTATTACTGCGCCCCAGGGCAGCAAATGCCAGAGATCGATTTTTTGCTCGATGTGCTGGCGCGAGCCGATTGCTTGCTCCTGCTTGACGTCAATAATGTTTACGTCAACAGCGTGAATCATGGCTACGATGCCGTTCAATTTTTGCAGCAGCTCCCGACCGAAAAAATCGCTTACGGCCACGTTGCCGGTCACTACATGGAACACGAAAACCTGCTGGTCGATACTCACGGCAGCGATGTCATTGATCCGGTGTGGACCCTGCTGGCCGATGCTTACGACATTCACGGCGTGTTCCCGACGCTGCTCGAGCGCGACTTTAATATTCCGCCTCTACAGCAGCTGGAACACGAGCTTCAGCACATCGTCAACATCCAACAACATGCAGCTGGCATGTCATCTGGCAAGAAACGCGGGGCCTTGGGCGCTTGAACGACGGGCTGGACATCATTCAAACGCGCTTTACGCGCTACCTTCGTGACCCGGTTACGGTTCCGATGCCGTCAGATTTACCGGCAGAGCGGATGCAGATATATCAAGATTTGGTCTTCCGTAATCTGGGCAGCTTACTTGCCAGCAATTTCCCCGTCGTTCAACGCATCATCACGGCCCATGACTGGGAAACACTGATTCGCGGATTCATTCGAGATTACCGAGCAGCTACCCCGCACTTTCCCTTGCTACCCCAAGAATTTCTCGACTATCTGCAGAACCTCTGCCAAAACGATGATTCAATTTTTGATCGCTATCCGTTCATTTGGGAACTCGCCCATTACGAATGGGTAGAACTCGACGTTCAAATCGCCGAAACGCCGGAAGCAACACGGGTTAGCACAACGGCGCAAGCCGACCATGTGCTCGCACTAAACGCCACGGCTCATGTTCTGGCTTATGAGTGGCCGGTGCATCGGATCGGCCCCGAATTCATGCTCACCGAGCGCCCGGAGACGCCTACGTTTTTAGCGGTGTTTCAAACCGCCAAAGCAGATTGCGAGTTCATGTCGCTAACACCCCTGGCCGCCCTACTGCTGGAAAATATTGAGCAGCATGACGCCTGTTCCTTGGCGGATCATGTGGCCATTCTGGCGCAGCAATACGGCACGTTACCCCCTCAAAGCCTTTTCGATGACGCCGTGAACCTTACCAACACAATGCAAACGAAAGGCTTAGTGCTCTGCCGTGAAAAGACGGGCTAATTCACCTGAAACGCGGTCACACGCAGACCATTGGAGGCTGTATGCGCAAGCTGATACAACGAACAAATTCGCTACTGAACTGTCTTGAACCCGGGGAGTTTTTCGCCGCTCTTGCCCTGCGCCTTTATCTTGCCCCGATTTTTTGGATGGCAGGCACCCGTAAGTTGAACGATATGGACAGCACCATCGCGTGGTTCGGGAACGCGGATTGGGGGTTGGGATTACCTCTACCAGCCCTATTGGCATGGCTGGCCACCCTGACAGAGGTGCTGGGCGCACTGTTGTTGCTCATCGGCCTTGGCGTACGCTGGGTTTCAATACCACTCATGATCACCATGCTGGTCGCCGGGTTGGCCGTTCATTGGCAAAACGGATGGCTCGCAATAGCGAGCGGTTCAGGGCTTTTTGCGACGGAGCGCACGATTGAGGCTACGGAAAGGCTGAGTCGGGCTAAAGGCATTCTTCAGGAACACGGCAACATCGATTGGCTGACAGAACACGGCAACTTCGTTGTGCTGAACAATGGTGTCGAATTTGCGGCTACCTACTTTGTGATGCTGTTGGCGCTGTTGTACTTGGGCAGCGGTAAGGCGGGGGCAGATTATTGGATCAATCGCCGGTTTCATCTGGGCTTATAAGACAAGCGGCCTGCTGTAAGAGGACGACATCCAACACATCAGCGGTCTATGGCGACCACAAAAAAGGCCCATCAGTTTCCTGACGGGCCTCTGTCTTTGCTTCGTGCAAAACTGCCGATTATAGGAAGTTTAGAATCGCTACCAAGACTACGGTGAGCGCCAAGCCACAGTGAATAACGCCGCGAACGGTGGTGATTGGACCTTGCTTACCAAAGATTGCGTTGGCTTCCAGTGCCGCAACGATGGCAACACAGATCCACACCGCAGTAGTGCTCGAGGCTAGGCTGCCGCTGGACAGATGCGCGCTAGAACCCATGAGATACAGCATTGGCATGGAGAAAAGCGTATTCGTGCGAGAGGCCAGAGCCGCCTTGGGTGCTGCCGCTGCCGCCTCGGGGTTTGGCTCGTTACCAGCCTGAACACCCTGGTTGGACTCCACGATGATTTTTTGATTCGGCCAAATGATCAGCCAGACATTCAAAAACATCAGTGTCCCCATCAGTGCGCCGACCGTGATGTCAGCGGTTAACCCCGTATGACGGTAACCCAGCAAGATAACACCGGTCAGGAACGTACCCATGGCACCCCAGCGGAACCACCAGAGCGCGCGAGGTGCGAGCTTAGCAAACGCATCAACCCGAGCCGCCGGTTCGGCTTCTTTAAAATATTCCGTTTGTACGAAGTTGAAGTAGTAAAGCAGGCCAATCCATGTGACACCGAACAACACGTGTCCGAATCGCGCCAAATAATCGATAAACATCATGTCCATAGAGTTCCCTTACCCATAGTTTGAAAAGTTCGTGGAAAGGATAGCTAAACAGCCACACCGGTACCAGCACTAGCGAAAAACAAGTCCGCAAGCACGCAGCAATTCGGATCTCAACGATGAATGCTAACAGCAACATTCAGCCAAAAAAAAACCCGCAAATCGTCGATCCGCGGGTTTCTCTGAGCGTAAGCGTCGCTTACATCATGCCGCCCATGTCGGGCATGCCACCTGGCATACCGCCACCAGCAGCGCCGTCTTCGGCTGGCAGTTCGCTCACCATGGCTTCGGTGGTGATCATCAGACCCGCCACGCTTGATGCCGCCTGCAGCGCAGTACG
>JBELHZ010000027.1:0-35120 GCA_042091155.1 Gammaproteobacteria bacterium | reverse complement strand
TGGCGCCAGAGGATCATCCAGATCGCGGGCACCGTGTTTTTTGGGCATTTTTGCTGGGATTGTTGCCCATCACCTTGGTCTATATGGGCGGACTCAAACCGCTTCAGTCGGCGGTAACGCTGGCATCGGTGCCGCTCTATGCGGTAACAGTGATTCTTACGATTTCGCTGTGGCGATCCATACACGCGGCGGAACAGGTGTCGTCTGGTACCGTAGAGGTATCTGAGGCATCTTGAGAGTGGTAGTAGGGGGCATGAATGAATGATTTGGATTGGCACTGGCTGACGTTGTCGCAAGCATGCCAGCGGTTGAAAAGCGGTCAGAGCAGTGCCCTTGAGTTAACCCGGGACATGTTGAGACGTGCCTCTGCCTTGGCGGATCAAACCCGCTGCTACGTGCATTTGCTTGAAAACGACGCCTTGGCGGAGGCTCAAAAATTAGACGACAAACAGGCCGCAGGTGAACCCTTGGGGTTGCTCCATGGGATTCCCATTGGCATCAAAGACCTGTTGTTTACGCGAGGTTTACCCACCGCCTCTGGCACGATGGTGATGCAAGATTTTTGCCCGACGTTTGATGCAACCGTAGTCACACGGTTGCGCGAGGCAGGTGCTGTGCTTATCGGTAAAACCCAGCTTACTGAAGGGGCGTTTGGCGCGCATCACCCAGAGGTAGAGCCGCCGCTGAACCCTTGGGACAGGGATGCATGGACCGGCGTCTCGTCTTCAGGCTCCGGTGTCGCCGTATCCGCCGGTGTCGCCTTTGCCGCCATCGGTTCTGATACTGGCGGCAGTATCCGCTTTCCGTCGGCCAGTTGTGGCTTGGTCGGTCTGAAACCGACCTATGGAAGGGTCAGTCTGCATGGTGCCTTTCCTCTGGCCAACAGTTTGGATCACCTAGGCCCCATGACCCGCAGTGTCGAGGACGCCGCGCGTTTGCTTTGTGTGATGGCCGGTTTTGATGACCAAGATCCGAATTCACTGAACGCTCCTGTGCCCAATTATTTGCGGTCTCTGTGTGTTCGCGAGGACGGTGAAAAACCACTGGCAGGTAAGCGTATAGGCGTGGATTGGTCCTATGTCAGCGATGGAGTAGAGGCGTCAGTTGTCGAGATCACGCGTCGGGCGCTAAACACGCTTGTGGAGCTTGGAGTCGACATCGTTGAAATTGACGTGCCCCAAAGTGCGCGAGTGTTGGCGGAAGCCTGGGGGCTGACCTGCGGCGTTGAATGCGCCCGGGCCCATACGGATAATTTTCCCTCGCGTCAGGATGAGTACGGACCGGTGCTGCGTGGACTGATTGAACTGGGTTTGCGGACGCCGGAACGGGATTATCAGGCGTTGCAACAGCTAAGGGCCGGCTTTTCGGTACAGCTGGATCAGGTGCTGGCTGGCGTGGACGCGATCATTTCGCCCTGCATGCCCTTGGCCACACCGTCGGCACAGTTGATGGATAACGGTGCGCCGGCTGAAGACGGTCAGGCCGATTTTTTAATTTTCACCGCGCCTTTCGATTACTCTGGTCATCCCACGCTGACGTTGCCTGTGGCGCCTCAGAGTGGTGCGCTGCCAGGATCCTTCCAGCTTATTGGCAGTAAGTTAGATGAGGAAACCTTGATCCGACTCGGTTCCGCCTTTGAGCAAGCCGCGGAACCCATCATGTATCCAGAGCTGCAAGGGTGAGTGCGGTGATACTCTCAAAGCAAAAAACGACCCGACGGTTTCGGGCCCTGCCACTGATGCTGGCACTGATGCTGCTCGTGACGTCGAGTCAGGCCGCCGCCGATACCATTGAAGGCTGGTGGCAATCCTGGGACTCCCTGCTTTATGTGTCAGTGGAAAACGGCGAGGCGCGAGTATTTGCTGCAGGTATTTTGAACCCTGCCTTGGTCAAGGGCGACTTGGTGAACTGGAGCCCAGAGGTGCCACTGCTCGATACAGATAATCCTGATCCTGAGCTACGTGGTCGACCGTTGTTAGGTATGGAGTTGACCGAAAATTATCGAAAAAAGGGCAGGCAGTGGCGAGGCCAGTTGTATGACCCCCGCTCCGGGGCTTGGTACAAATCACACCTGTCTGTCGTGGACTCGGAGCTCAATATTCGAGGCTATATCGGCATGCCCATGTTGGGCCAGACGCGCACCTTTGAGCGATTTGAACCGTGCAAGGTTTACGACGATGCTGTCATGGTGGTGTGGTCGAAGGTTCAACCGCCGGCTTGTGAATAGGCTTCTACTTCCGCGCATGAGTTGAACGTCGGACTGCCGCTGCAGGCTGCTTTTCTTGCCGGCTCCTGACGTCAATGAATCAGGGCATAGCCCAAACCGCGAACGGATCTGATTCGATTACCCTTGGTTGGGTGAGGCCCCAATTTCTTACGAAGATTACTGACATGGACGTCCAGACTGCGATCCAGAGGCGACTCGTTGCGGAGCAGACCTTCTTGGTAAAGTGTTTGTCTGGGTAAGGGATTGTCCTTTGTGTTCATAAGCAGCCGCAGAAGTCTGCATTCCGCTGGCGTCAGTTCGATTTTTGAATCACCGATACGGGCCTGAAACCGGCCCGGCATCAGTTGAAGGTCGTCCAAGGCATGGACGGGATGTTGGTCCGTGTCGTCAGAACATCGACGTCTGATCGCGTTGAGACGAGCTACCAGCGCTTCGGGCTGAAAGGGGCTGGTTAGGTAGTCGCCTGCTCCGAGCTCAAGGCCTCTGATGCAATGGCTCTCAAGTGCTTCGCCGGACATCAGAATGATGGGAACACTGGTGGTGGATCTCAGGTAGCTCAGACGGCTGAAATTGTTGCGTTTGACAAGCATGACGTTGAGCAAGATTACGTCGAACGTTAGGTTCGCAATGAGTGTTTCTGCTGTGACCACGTCATGCACCGTTAACGCCTTGATGGACCGCTCCTCGAGAATTTGAGCAACTTCGAAAGCGAAAACGCGATCTTCTTCAATCTGCAAGACATTCATGTATCAGACATCAACCGGTGAGTTAGCAGTGTTCGAATATATTGGGGTTGATACGCAATGTGTATGAATGTTCTGCAGAACAGCCACAAAGTGTGGACTTTGTCGCAACTATTCTGATGTCGATTTCTCGGGCTTCGAAAACCACCGCTCTTAACACAGCTTTACAAATCTTGGTGTTTCTTAGCCTTAGCCAAGTTCCTTGGTGTGCTCTAATTCTTGAGTTTTCACCTTCTATTATCAGGGACTTGTGGTTATGTCTGATCTAAGCGCGCAGTTATCGCATCAATATTTACGCAGAGTATTTTTCAGTGTTGCTGTGTTACTTGCAGCGGTCGGCTGCGGTAGCAGCGATGACAGTAGTGAGCCTGAAAGTGGTTATCTGCAGGTTATTAATGGGCTGAACGACTCACCGGATCTCAAGTTTGAACTTCGTGACGATGAAGATGATGTGGTTGTTAGTTCGGATCTATTTGGTTTTCAGCGTGCATCTGCCCTACTGGTTCTGAACGAAGGGGTCTATCAGTTGGAGATCAACGTTGACGATCCCACAAGTGGTTTCGAAGATCTTTTGCAGGACAAAGAAATCGACATACACTCTGGCGTGATACAGACATTTGTCTTAGAAGGCTCGTTGGCCAGCAATTCCATTCGTTCGATTGAAAAAGACTTTGGTGACCTAACTGAGACTAGGGAAGATGGCGAAGACGATCAGTTGCAGTTGCAGGTGATCAACCTGTCAGCCGACACGGTTTCGGTTTATGTTGCGGACGAAGTAGATCGGCCGGATCAGGAAAATCTTGTCGGGACTGTTGCATCGGGCAGTCATTCCGACCCAATTGAGTTTGTTTATGACGAGGATGCTGAGTATCGGGTTCGGCTGACCGCTGATGCGAGCGACGAGTTGTTGTTCGAATCGAATGAGGTCGACTTTTCGCCCAATTCCCGGACGACTATTATCGTTAATGACAATGTGGGCCCCGATCCCGACAGTCGGAACGTTTGGCTCGTGCGCGATAACGGTGCCGCGCCCCAACAAAATCGATTGGCAAAGACCGGCTTTCGCGTCGTAAATTTAGTGCAGGATGCTGCAGATGCGACGATCACCATCACCAACGATGTCGGTGACCTAAACCTGTTTTCCGCCACCATGGTGCCGACAGATATTAGTTCCTTCATCGGAGCTGACTCGGGTTTTGTGAGAATAGAGGCCCGCGCTCCGAGTGATAACGGGGTGTTGGAAACTACCAGTGTGTCGCTGGATGCGGATACCGCCTATTCGTTGCTCGTCACTGGCTCCGGCGGACAGGCAGACGGCGGCCTGTTGATGCGGGCCAATCAGATGAACCTTCGCTCGGTAGCTAACTCGATCAACGTACATTTTATTAACGCGTTTCCGGAAACAGACGAAGAAGATGTCGATGAGGTTGATTTTTATGCGCTGGGTGATGATGACTCGTTGTCCAATTCCAGCCCGATTCTCAGTGGGGTGGGATACCTCGAGGCTGGCTCGGCTGTGCTTGACGCCAAAAGCTACCGGTTTCTTATTACGACCCAAGATACCCACGCCATATTGGCGGGTCCTGTGCCGCTTTCCTCTCTTGAAGGGGGAGAGAGATATATTATTGTGGCCAGCGAAGCGATCGGTGGCGGAACCCCAACTGAACTGAGGATTTCCGCGGCGCTTGCAGATGAATAACATTCGGTGCTTAGTCTCGACCTTGTTGTTGGTTTGCTGCCCCTATGCCCTCGTTCATGCGGAAGGCTCGGAACCCGCTGCAAAGAAACGTTTCACCGTGGGTGCGGCGGTTGGCTATCACGATGTGGATACGGACGACTCGTCTGATCCTCATGTGAACGGCTATACCTACGCCTTACTGGTTGGCTACGACTGGTCGAAGTACCTTGCCGTCGATGCCGAGGTGACACGCATGAACCGCGGATCTGATACGGATGTGTTCGGCAGGCGACTGTCCTTTGGGGCAGATGCCGTCGGTGTCTCGGGACGCATCCAATGGCCATTGGACGACAGTTTTATCGCCTACTTCAGGCTGGGTGCAGCGGCTTTGGAACTCGACAACGCGGAATTACCTGAGGGCATGCTGGATGAGTCTTAGGTGCGCCCAATGTACGGTGGTGGCGTCCGCGGCGACTACTGGTTCGCCGAGTTTGTCTCTTATGGCAAGCTCGATGACCTATACCTAGATCAGGTCCGCGCGGGACTTATGATGCGGTTTTAGCCAACGCCCAGTCAGCCAGCGGGTTGCTCGATTCCCCAGCGTTTTGATCGACATGGAAAATGAAGACCAATCCCAAGATGCTTGGCTTGGTGTTGTATTCAAGGCGTTTGATTGAGAGGTCGGCACCCACTTTATCTACCTGCATGATTCCCGACTCGGTCTCGATCCAACCCTTGACGCGCTGCACGGAAGAACCCAGAGCCGTTAAGGACGCCTCGATGCTTTCCCGGGAGACGGCGTTTTCCTGATACCACGTCTGTGCAGAAAACGTCGGCAACAGGGGTATTCTGCTCTCGAACGCTCCAGAGGTGCCTTCGCGCTGCCAGCCCAATATTGTTTCAATCAGTTTGGTATCTCGGCTTGTCATTAGGGGGGTTAGGCTGTCCAGCTGAAAGTGCGAATTGAGTTCGGTTTTGCTCACAACAAGCAGGTCGGCTTGGGCGGTTTGGGCCGTCACCAACTGACCAACGTATTTGTCTTGGCTGCGTTGATGAAAGTTCACCGCATCGACCACGACGACGGTTGCCTTGGGTGAAAACCCCGGATAGTGGCAGTGCTGCCAGACTCTGGCAGGTTCGGCCACGCCGCTGGTCTCTAAGATCACCTGAGCGATTGGTAAGGCGTTGAGCTGATCCAGCGCCTGACTTAGGTCGTCGCTGATGCTGCAGCAAATGCAGCCGTTGCTTAATCCAATGATGTTGCCGTTGTCGGATTCACTGCGAATCAGTGATTCGTCAATGTTGATGTCGCCAAAATCGTTGACCAGTATCGCCGTGTCCGAGGGCAGTTCAGGCTGGGTAAGCAGACGATTGATCAATGTCGTCTTTCCTGCCCCGAGGTAGCCCCCGACCAAGGTAATGGGCTTGATATGAGAATTGCCTGAGTCTGCCTTCATTCGATGGGGAACACCTGCCCTTCAAAAACCGTCGCAGCGATGTTGATGTCTCGCAGGGCCGAAGGTTCGCAGGTCAGCGGGTCTTGATCCAGCACAGTGAAATCCGCCCGTTTGCCGGCTCGCAGGCTGCCAGTGATATCCGCCAAACCAATGGTGTGAGCGGCATTGATGGTGATGGCCTCCAGTGCCTGCTGCTGGGTCAATTGTTCTTCTGGACCCAGAATGTCGCCCGCATGATTTTGACGGGTCACTGCGACCCACATGCTGTTCAACGGTTCGGCTGGGGCCATGGTGAAATCGGAATGGATTGTGGTGTTGATGCCCGCAGCAAAGCAGCTACCAATGCGTGCCATTTGGCTTGCGCGTTCGTAACCAATACCCGTTTTGGCGTAGCTGTCCGACAGCTCGTGCAGGTAGTACACATTCGCCGACACCTGTGCGCCTAAGGCCTTGATCCGGCGAATCTGCTCCGGCGTACTGAAACCAAAATGCTCAAAGGTAAAGCCGTGGTTGAAGCGGGGCTTTTCGTCCTGCATTTTTTGCAGAATATCCAGCGTCAGTTCCAGACCCAGATCGCCAGTTACGTGCACATGGATCTGATAGCCGGCCTGCCAGTAGGCGCGAATATGCCGCTCCAATTCTTCCGGCGCGGCCAGCCATTCGCCGTGATGGCCGTCGATATATCCTGGCTCCTGCATTTGGGCCAGCTGGCTGAAAAAGGCTCCGTCGCTGAACAACTTAATGTGTCGCGCAAAACTCAGGCGATGGCTGTTGTGTGACAGCAGGGCCTCGGCCATGGCCGGCCCTTCTTCGGGCTTGCGGCCACCCTGAGTCAGTCGGGTACCGTGTACCACGAGGCGAGTACGAAATGGCACGTCGTCACCTTCCAGTTGCTCGGCTAGAGCTTGGGCTTCGGTATCGAAATTGAACATACCTGTGGCCAGATCGCCGATACTGGTGTGCCCGCCGTGGTGGACTACCTGCTTTAAACGCTGCAGCCCTTTCGCATACTGTTCTGGCGCGAGGATCCAGGGGTTCAGCCGGTTAATGGCAAAGCCAAGCCCCACTTCAAAAAAGTGGCCTTGTTCGATATCGATTTGCATACCGGGTTTGATTTGTGCCGGATCGATACCCGCCATGCTCATGGCCGCATCGTTCATATACAGTTCGTGAAACGAACGGTGCCACACGATGATCGGCCGCTCCTCGCTCACCTGATGGATGCGTGCCTTACCCATGCTACCGTGCCAAAGTTGGTGATACCCCCAAATAAACAGTGGTTCGTTCGGTGTCTTCGTTTGATTGAGCGTTTGCATGCGAAGGTCGAATGCCTCGGCCGTGGTCACAGGTTCGATATCACCCCAAGGCAGCTTCCAGCGCATGGCCGTGATGAATTCCATGGGCAGCAGTACCGCTGCCATACTGGGATGCAGATGTGGGTCGATAAAGCCTGGGCAGATGATGCTGTCAGCGAACTGCTCGTTTACAGTGTATTCCTGATCTGCCAGCCAAGGCTGCATGTGTTCAGGCTCTCCGACTTCCAATATCAGACCATCCCGAACCAATACCGCAGAAGCTCTGGGCATGGAGGGGTTCATGGTGATGACCGATTGGGCTTTAAACAGAGTCAGCATAAGCGTGTTCCTCAGCGGCGCGCAGCCAGCAGATGATCGGCACCTTTCTCTGCCAGCATGATGGTCGCAGCATTGGTGTTGCCGCTGACAACGTAAGGCATCACCGAAGCGTCGATTACAGACAGCCCCTCGACGCCCATGACCCGAAGGTTTTCGTCAACGACCTTGCCAATGCAGCAGGTGCTGGTGGGATGGTAGACGGTGCTGGCCTCTCGACGAATGTAAGCCATGAGCGCCTCATCATCGTTGAGGTCTGTCTCAATGTCCGGTGAGAGGCGACCGTTCAGATAAGGCTGAAGCTCAGATTGATCGAATATGTTGAGCAAAATACGCATGCCTCGAAGCAGGGTATCGCGATCCAGTGCGGAACTGAGGTAGTTGGCGGCAATGACCGGCGCGTCTGCAATATCCGAGCTTTTAGCGTGAATGGAGCCGCGAGACTCGGGTCGTGATTGGTTCACCACGGCGGTTACCGCAGGCTGTTTCAGTGCTCGGATCTTACCGGCGTTATTGTATAACGTGCCGCCTGAGGCGAAGTGGATCTGCACGTCTGGTGCCTCCAGGCCATCTCGGGTATGGCAAAAGGCACCAACCGGTGCGGAACCTGTCGTGAGTGGCCCCTCCCGCAAGAAAAACCAACGCAAGGCCGCTGGAATCAAGCGCAGGCCTTGTACTTCCCGGTTGATCGAGTGCTCGGGTTGGGTGGCGTAAACCACCTTACAGAGTATGTGGTCTTGCAGATGCTCGCCCACATCCGGCGCGTGATGAACCACATCAATGCCGAGAGTACGCAGACGCTCACCGTCTCCGACCCCAGACACTTCCAGCAGCTGCGGCGAGGCAACGGCTCCGCCTGACAGAATCACATGAGCACCTTGAATGGTCTGTTTGCGGCCGCGACGGCTGATCTCGACCCCGGTGGCCTGCGTGCCATCGAACAAGACACGCTGTGTGATCGCGTGAGTAATGATGGTGAGATTGGTGCGTGAACGCGCCGGAGTCAGATAGGCGCTGGCCGTACTCCAGCGTCTGCCGTTGTTTTGGGTGAATTGGTAGTAACCACAACCTGCTTGGTCAACACCGTTGAAATCTGGGTTGCTGGGAATGCCCGCCTGATTCATCGCGTTGAGAAAGACGTCGTCCATGGGGCGTTTGTCGCGCACCTCTTGTACATGCAGGGGGCCATCCGATCCGTGCATCTCGTCGTCGTGAATTTGCTGGCGCTCGGCCTTTTTGTAGTAGGGGAGCACATCTTCCCAAGACCAGCCTTTTGCGCCGGCTTGTTCCCAAGCCGCAAAGTCCACCGGCACGCCGCGCACGTAAATCATGCCGTTGATGGCGCTGGAGCCACCCAAGGATTTGCCCCGAGGCCAATACACCTGCCGACCATCCAACTCAGGTTCTGGTTCGGTTTCAAAGCTCCAGTCGTATTTCGGATTTTTGAAGGTTGCCGCCCAGCCTGCGGGCACATGGAGCAAGGGTGATCGATTGCTGCCGCCGGCTTCCAGCAAACAGACGCGAATGTCCGGGTCTGCGCTTAACCGGTTGGCTAACACACAACCGGCGGAGCCGGCGCCCACAATGATGTAATCGTAATAGCTCATAGTTCCTCCCCAAAAACTTAGGATGCCACAACTGCCGGTGAAGCTCTGCCACTCCAGAGTGACTTTTGTATCCGGGGCAAACTCGTTATGGTGCTGCTGCCTCGCGAGAATACGCTTGGTCGTTTAATCACCTAGGAAGCGTATGGACCCAGTCAGTCAGGGCGTCGTTGGAGCCGCATTTGCCCAAACAGCAGCGAAGCGGGCGACGCTCGCTACCGTGGCTTGGTACGGTGCCTTGGGCGGCATGGCACCAGACTTGGACGTGCTGTTCCAGTCGCCAACGGATCCCATTTTGTTCCTGGAATTCCATCGGCAATTTACCCACTCCTTGGTGTTTATCCCGATCGGCGCGCTGGTGGTCTTTCTGGTTCTGCGAGCCATTGCCAGTCGTTTTCGGTTTCTCCAAGGGCTTAGTGCCGGTCAGGCCTATTTGGCTTGCCTGATGGGTTACGCCACTCACGGGTTGTTGGACGCCTGTACGTCCTATGGCACCCAACTGCTGTGGCCGTTTTCCAATACGCGCGTTGCGTGGGACACCATGTCCATCGTCGACCCTTTGTTTACTGTGCCCTTGGTGGTACTCGTCGTTGCAGCAAGCCGTAGCAAACGCCTGTGGCTTTCGTGGATGGCCTGCGGCTGGATGCTCAGTTTCTTTGCCTTTGGCTGGCTGCAGCAGGAGCGTGCTGTGCATGCAGCCCATCAGGTAGCGCAGATTAGGGGGCACGCGCCCCTCAGGTTGTCGGTGAAACCATCCTTCGCAAATTTGCTGGTGTGGAAGGCAATCTACGAATTTGAGGGTTACTACTATGTTGACGCTGTCCGCGTAGGCACCCAGCCACATTGGTATCCGGGCGCGCGAGTGCGCAAACTCGATTTGCCCCGCGACTTTCCCGGGTTAGGGCCTGCCACTCAGCAGGCCCAAGATATTGAGCGTTTTCGATGGTTTTCAGAAGATTATTTGTCGGTCATGGAAGAGTCCCCACGTGTCGTCGACATGCGCTACAGCTTGGTACCCAACGAAGTCGATCCCATGTGGGGAATCGATATTGATACGACTCAGCCAGACGCTCATGTCGCTTGGTGGGCCAGTCGAGAACTCACCGACACAAAGCAGCGAGTGTTTTTGGGGATGGTTCTGGGTTTGGGTGGAGTGCCCTTGGTTGAACAGGAGGACACGCCGTGAAGCTACTCACGCAGATGGCAGAACGGGTGGCGCACTTGCTCCGCCAGCGAGGCGATACCGTGGTGGTGGCTGAAACATCCACAGGTGGTTTGTTGTCTTCGGCCCTGCTGGCGGTACCGGGGGCCTCTGCCTATTACAAGGGCGGTAGCGTGCTCTATACCTATGAGTCGAGGAAGATATTGCTCGGTATGACGCGGGCAGATGTGGAGGGATTGGCTCCCATGAGTGAAGCCATGGTGATGGCTTTCGCGAATAAAGCGCGAGCTCAGTTCGGCGCCACTTGGGCTGTAGCCGAACTAGGCATTGCTGGACCAACCGGCGTGGTTTACGGCGAAGCAGGCTCCAGCGTTATTGGTATTGCTGGGCCGAACCCGGTTTCTGCGTTGCTCGAAACCGGGTCTGCCGACCGTGAAGCCAACATGTGGCTATTCGCCGAACACGGGCTTGACCTTTTGCATCAAGCGCTGACAGAGGCCGAGAATTCCTAAAATTCCAGAATGGCTCGGCCGGCGATTTTGCCGCTGGCCAATGCATCGGTGGCCTCATTGATTTGATCAATGCTGAATCGCTCGGTGACCATCTTTTCCAGCCCAAGATCACCGTTGTCCTCCCATTCTAAAAAACGCGGGAAGTCTCGGTCTGGCGCGCAAGAACCGCCAATACTGCCAATAAACTGCTTTTCGTTGACCAATAGATCCACTGCATTGATTTCAGCCGTCGTGGTTGGCACGCCAACCAATACCGCTTTGCCGCCGTCTTGGGCGCCAAAGTGGCCACTGCGGCAGGCAGGTAAAATTTGCTCCATGGTTTGTTTGATGCCGATGCAGTCAAAGGCATAGTCCGCGCCGGACACAGGGACGCGCGCAAAGGTAAAGCGATCATCGCGTGTGGTCAGAGCGTGGATGGCCGCGACGGGATCCTCCCGGCTGGCGTTCACCACATGGGTCGCGCCAAATCCTTTGGCGAAGGCCAGCTTCTCATCGTTCAGATCCACAGCAATGATCGGATTGGCTCCGGCCATACGAGCACCGACAACCGCCGAGAGCCCGACGCCGCCAACGCCAAAAATGGCCACACTTTCGTTGGCCTGCACCTTGGCGGTGTTAATCACAGCGCCCGCACCGGTCATGACAGCGCAGCCAATAATGGCCGTCACATCGGTTTTGATGTTGGGATCAACTTTCACCACATACTGTTGATCGGCGATGGTGTGATCTGCCCAGGTAAAGACGTTTTGGGATCTGGCCACGCCGTCCATGACAGTGAGTGTGGCGGCCACGGGTGGTATGGATTCCGTGGCGGCTTGGCGCGGCACCCAGGTGACCATGACGGTGTCTCCCGGCGCAACGTGAGTGACGTCGCTGCCCACATGCAGCACCACGCCGGTGGATTCATGACCCAAAATAATGGGTGTTTTTCGCGGTCCGTGCATTTGATGCAGCTGGGAGTGGCAAATGCCGGATGCAAACTGCTTAACGACCACCTCTTGGGGCCCCGGATCGGGCAGTTCTAACGATTCAATACGAAGTTTGGCTGTGTCAGCGGGTAATACGACAACGCGTGCGGGTGTTCCCATGATGATCTCCTCAAATCCGGTCTAGCGAAGCAACTAAGTTCTTGAGCATGGTCTGAACAGGCGTTAACTTCAATCAGCGATCTCTGCATCAGTCAGAGCAACAATACATTGAAGAGAGGTAGTCGAATGAAATTGCATGAAGCACCATCGCCGAACGCACGCCGTGTCCACATCGCAATGGCTGAAAAAGGCGTCGAGATCGAACGGGTTGCTGTAGACATTCGAGGCGGTGAAAACATCAGTGCCGAATATCTGGCAAAAAATCCCGGTGGCCGTGTCCCCATGCTGGAACTGGATGACGGCACGTTTATCGGTGAATCTGTGTCGATTACTCGTTATTTGGATGCGATCAGCGAGGGTCCCTCTCTGTTTGGCGACAGCCCGTTGGCTCAGGCTCAAATTGATATGTGGCAGCGCCGCGCAGAATTCAATTTCTTGCTGGAAGTCGCCGGCGCATTTCGCAACATCACCGGCTTTTTTAAAGACCGGGAAACCTGCGTCGAGGCTTGGGGTGTAGTTTGCGCAGACAAAGCGCCCAAGGCCTTGAGCATGTTTGATGATCAGTTGGCCAAGACGGAATTTCTCGCGGGAGACCAATTTTCAGTAGCGGATATCACCATGGGCGTCGGGCTAGATTTTGCTCGCGCAGTTAAGGTGGTGGAGCTGCCAGAACTTCCAAACATCAAGCGTTGGCAGGACACGCTGAGCGCGCGGCCGAGTTTTTCGGCGAGTTAATCTGACGGCCAGTGCCCGCGACGAAGCACTGAGCTACCCCAGTGTGATCGAAATTGCCTTGTAACCTGCCGCCTCAAACGCCTGTTGCACGGAATTGGTGGCGTCTGGACACAGCGCGATCATGGATCCACCGCCGCCGCCGCCGGTGAGCTTGGCGCCGATGGCTCCATGTCTGCGGGCGATATGAACCAACTCTTCCAGTTCAGGCGTGGAGAGCTGTAGCGCGTTCAGGTAGCCGTGGCATAGGTTCATCAGTTCCCCTAGCTCGGCCAGTCGACCTTCCTGCAGCGCATCGTGTCCAATGCTGGTGAGCTGTCCGATTTGATCAAACAAACTTTCGTATCGATCTGGGTACTGCTGCCAAGACGCCCGGACTCGGGCTACGGTATCCGCGGTCAGGCTCTCCTTACCGGTGACACCAATTACCATTTCCAGCGGCTGGCCAAGGGTGACATTAGTGAAACGAGCCTGCTGCTGGGCTTCGTCTTGCTGACGTTGATAGAGCAACGGGGCTCCGTAGGTTGCCACGGTGTTGTCGATGCCCGATGGCGTGCCGTGGGCGGTTTTTTCGCATTCGAAAGCGAGCTCGTTAATGCGGCCATCGCTGAGCTGCAGACCATAGGCCTCGTCCGCCGCACGCAGAATCGCCACAGCCAGTGCAGACGAGCCGCCCAGTCCCATGGCTCTGGGAATATGCGGAAAGACTTCGATGGTCATGTTTTCGCCGGCCAGGCCGATCTGATTCATCAAGGTGGCTATGATGCCGGCAAAGCCCGGCGCAGAGGGCCTTACCTTCTGCTCGATGCCCCAGCGTGGTATCAGGACGTTGATGCCGTCGCCTTCTTTGCGCACGGCGGCCTCCACGGCTAGGGGGATGGGCAGCGCGATTGCCGGTCTGCCGTAAACCACGGCATGCTCTCCCAGCAAAATGATTTTGCCGTAAGCCGATTGCCGGTCTGCCGCCTCGGGCATGATGACTTTGCGCGACAGATTTTTCGCGATTTCCTGTGCTTTCCACACTTTGATTTCGCCGGATTCGATCAGCGTTTCGACCACGGTTTCGAAGAATTCTTCTGGCACCCCGGCGGTGCTGGCCACGCTGCGAGCGTGGAGATTCATATGGTTTTGCTGGATACCGTCGGTTGACAGCGCTCGCAGTGCCGCAAAGTTCTGTGCCAGACCAACAACGCCCATGACGCCTGCCAGCTCTGATGCGTTCGGAGAGCCGAGCAGGCGGTGGTTGATTCGTACGCTGGGATTGGTTTCCAACGAACCGCCAACGGTGCCGACTTTCATCGGGATGGCTATTTCGCCAACCAAGTAGCCTTCTTCACGCTTATGCCAGCGGGTGAGCGCCTGATAGCGCCCACTGCGAGAGGCGTAGGCATGGGCGGCTGCTTCGATGGCTCGCCAATCGTTACCAGTGGCCAAGGCGAGTGCATCGACACCATTCATGATGCCTTTGTTGTGGGTGGCGGCCCGGTAGGGGTCGGCCAAGGCCAGATCGTTGGCGAGTACGATGCCGTCGCGCACTTGTTCACCGGTATAGCCCTTGCCTTCCAGATTCTTGACCGGAATGCGAACCTGAGCGCGTGCAATGGCTCGGTCGGTCAGATTCGATAGGATGCGCAAAAAGACCTTGCCGCCGGTCAGGCCTTCGACGTAGGCCGCGACGCCTTCGCACATGGTGTTGACCAGATTGGCGCCCATCGCGTCTCGGGTGTCGACCAACAGGTGCATAACGACCATCAGCCGCCCGTCCTCCTCGGCACGATAATCGAATACTTCAATGTCCAAGGCACCGCCGCCACGAGCCACCATCTTGGGGTGCAAGCTGTTGGCGAGCGCGACAATGTCTTCGCGGTGTTCAAGCAAGGTTTGTTTTGCCAGCTCTGGGTCTGAATCGATGACCACTTGGACTTGGCCGATCAAAATAGGGTCAACGGGTTCTACGGTAAAACCGCCCCCCAATCGAGCCATCCGGGCAGCACCGGAAAGGCCGGCTACGATGGAAGGTTCCTCAACCACCAGCGGCACCACGTAATCGCGGTTGTTGATCAAAAAATTCAGGGCGATGCCCATGGGCAGACCGAAGACCCCGACCACGTTTTCGATCATCTTGTCGGCAACGTTCAGCTGAACCTGGTGGTTGCCGCTGCTCAGCAGCTGGACGTCTTCGTTACTGATCAGTCCGCGCTGGTGCAGAGCGCCGATGCGTTCGGCGATGGGCATGCGAAAAAAATTGGGGATCCGCGAAGAACCGGCAAGGTCGGTATTGCCTGTTTTGCTCAAATCATTGTCGTTGCTGGAATGCGATGCCATCTGTGGCCATCTCCAAATCTAGTGGTAAGAAGCCGTTTGCTGCGGCTTGTTGTCGAAAAACCGCTATCGCGTGTGGATCCTCGGAGAATGCAATGCCGATATCACCACCACCCGCACCACAGGGCTTATAGAGGGCCCCTGAGGCGGCGGCAAGTTTACCCAACCTTGCGTGTTCGTGGGTGAAAATATTGAGAATTGCGACATCGTCGAGCGCTTTGAGTGTCTGGCTGTACTCGGTCAGCAATGACAGATTCGGGCCCTGCTCGCAGACCTCGTTGCAGAGCACCGCGAGGTGATCCAATGGTGTGTTGTCCGCTTGGTCTCGCCACTGATCAAAGTGCGTGATGTGGTCGGTTGTTTTGGCGCTTTTGCCACTCCAGACAACCTGCCAATAGAGATCTGCTGGCCAAACTGCCGGTGTCGCCTCGCCCTGTTGAAAGTGGATGAGTCCGCCATGCCAAGCACTGGCGACATCGAGCCCGCTGCCCTTGCCGTCCTGCCAGTAGCGGTGTATCGCCATGGCCTCGTTCAGGTCGGGAGTCCGTTGGGCGAGCTGGCATAAGGCGCGGTAGGTTGCGGTGCATACCGCTGCTGATGATCCTAACCCTAGCTTTTGGTTTGCCACGAAGAAAGCGGAACTGTCCGTTGTCACCTCCAGTGGGGCAGAACACTCGGCGAGGGATCGGTAGCCCCAATGAGCCAAAATCAGACGCACGAAGGCGCTTTGCGGGCTATTGGGGAGTTGATCGCTCGGGCAACTGGCCGGTTCGGAGACAAACCCCTCGCTATCAAAGTACCAGTGCTCGTCCGGCGAGGGCGCCATTCGGATTGTTGCCCGGCTGCTCAGAGCCATCACGCCGGCGGGCGCATCGGCCAACACGGCGTACTCGCCCCATAGGACAATCTTTCCCGGTGCCGATGCATGGATCATGTGATCACTCGGGCACCCTCGCCAAGAGGGCTGCGAATCACCTCAAGCACCCCCGGCGTTTCGCTCAGTGCGCTGGCGACTGCATCAGCGCTTGCCGGCAGACAGACGGCCTTGATTTGCGGCCCGGCGTCCACGGTAAAGAACACATCGTGTCCTTTTTCACGCAGGCTGCGTACCCGATCCATGCAGGCGATGCTGGCCGGTGTCCAGTAACTCAGGGTGGGTTGGCTGGTGAGCATAATCGAATGCATTTTCAAACAATTGAGTTCAGCAACCGCGGCCAGCGTGGCAAAATCTCGGCGTTCAATGGCCTGGGATGCAGCGGCAAAATCTGTTGTGGCATCTCGCACCCAAGCGTTGTAGAAGGGTGACGTCAGTCTTGAACGCTCCATGCCTTCGCCAGAGTTGACGCTTTTTGGCTCATTGCTGGTGACGGCAACCACCACTTCCAGCGGCCAATGATCGGGTTTCGCCATGGGGATTGCTTGCCACTGGGGCGGCACCAAGGCCACAAAACCACCAAAAATGGATCGAGCGGCACTGGCTGAACCCACGCGTGCCCATTCGGAACACATTTCCTGATTCAACCCGAGGTCGCAGTGTGCGTTGATGGCGGTGATCAGGGCAGCAAAGCCCGATGCTGACGAGGCCAAACCCGCACTGGTGGGGAAATCGTTGCCGCTTTCAATTTGCAGCGGTGGCACATCGAAGGTGCCGCGGAGTGTTTTCAGCCAGCGAACGAGCTTAGGGTCGCTGGTTGCCTTGTTGTTGAGAACGAACGTATCTGACGCTGCGTCACTGACGTGAGTGACCGTGGTCAATCCGGCCAAGGTGATGGACAGATTCGGGGTTGCCGGTAAATTGCCCGGCTTTTCCTGTTTGCCCCAGTATTTCACCAAGGCAATGTTGGGGTGGGCGTGGGCTGTTGTCATGGGGACCTTGGTGTGTTCTAGCGGTATGCCGCGGGCGGCGTAAAGTCGAAGCCCAAACGCTCAAGCTCTTGGGCGACACCAATGGTGACAAGGTCACCAAACTCCGGTCCAACAATTTGTACGCCAATGGGCAGTCCGTCCTTGTTCAAGCCTGTGGGAATGACGGTAGACGGCAGGAATGCGACGCCAGTCAGCCCAGCCCAGAACACTTGTTCAAAGTAAGGCCGCTCTGCGTTGTCGACCATAATCGTGCGTTCGCCGAAGGGACGGTGATCATGCTTGAACGCCGGTGTCGCCATGATCGGCATGACCAAGGCGTCGAAGTCGCTAAAGTAATCGTGCCAAGCCCAGCGCAGCTTGTTGCGCGCTTCGTTGGCTGTGGCCCAATCTCTGAACGAAGTGACCTGCCCGCGGAAGACTTTGGCGGCATCGCTCTGATCCGCCGGATCCAGCGTGCTGACATGTGCCACTAAGGAGTTGTAGTCGGCATCGGGCATGCGTGATGCCATGGTTGCCTGCAGCAAGTGCCCGTATATGTCGTGAGATTCGGACGGGTCGAACGCCGGACGCGCTTCTTCATTCAACTGTGCACCGGCATCGCGTAACGCAGCGGCAACCTTGTTGACGCGATCTTCCACTTCTTTGGCCACCGGTGCCCGTTCGTCGCCACGCCAGATACCGATACGCAGGTCCTTCAGGCTACGACCGTTCAGATCCGGCAGATCCAGCTTGTAGCCTCGGGCCACAATGGGATCCGGCCCTGCGATCACGTCGACAGAGGTGCGTAGGTCGCTGGCGGAGCGTGCCAGCGGCCCGATTACCGAAATGTCCGGGGTGGAGCGCATTTTCGGCGCGGCAGCATGGCCCTTCATCCACAACAGACCGTGGGTCGGTTTGTGACCAAAGACGCCGCAAAAATGCGCAGGGTTGCGAATGGAGCCGCCAATGTCCGAGCCGATTTCCAGACCGGTTAGCCCGGCAGCGAGGGCGGCGGCGGATCCGCCGGACGATCCGCCAGGACCCCGGCTGTGATCATAGGGGTTGTTGGTGGTGCCATAGACGTCGTTGTAGCTTTGAAAATCAGCCAACGAGATCGGGATGTTGGTTTTACCAAAGACGTTTGCGCCTGCGGCTTTGAGTCTTTTTACGGCTTCGGCGTCTTCATCAAAGACATTGTCTTTTAGCGCAGGATTACCCCAGGTCGATGCTGTGCCAGCAATATGAAAGGACTCTTTTACGGTCATGGGAACGCCGTGGAGCGGGCCTTGGACTACGCCCTTGGCCAAGTCATCGTCGGCCTGCTCCGCGTCTTTCAGGGCTTGCTCTCGCGTATCGACGACAACGGCGTTGAGGTCGCCATCGTACTGGTCAACCCGACTGAGGTAATAGTTGAGTAGTTCCACTGCGGACAGTTCTTTGTTTTGAATTTTTGCAGCCAGCTCGGTTGCGGAATTAAAGGCAAGTTCGCTCACAGTTGTTTCTCCCATCCATTTTTTTCGAGAACTCGCATTGGAGCCTGCCAACTCACGCGGTTAATGACAACCGATGACAGTGCATCGCGCGCTGGCTAAAGGCCTGGGATTCCTATGGGCTAAGATTCGGCTTTGAGTTTTTCCATCCAGCGTTCGATGGGTTTGCGCAATGGCGGCAGGTCAAGGGCAATCAGTGCCATACCCAAGGGCAACATCCAGAAGCCAAGAATGGGTAAAAAACCGAAAACGCCGCCGACCATAAACAGTAAACCCACAACACTGCGAACCCCGGGTGGCAGCGTGTCCTTGCCCCAAGCGAGAACACGATACGAGAAGCGGCGTATTTTGCGCTGGAGTGGGCTGATTTGGTCTGTCACAGGCTAGGTCAGCGCGCTGTTAGGTCGTGTCTAGACATAGGCGGGCTGATCGTCGGGTGCTTCATGATCGTCCGGGTGTGCGCGACGAGACAGTGACGGGTCAACGGATCGGTAGTAAAACACGCCATCCTCGTCTTCTGAGCGTTGCAGTCTATTGCGGTGCAACAGCAAATGAATGTGAGCAATGGCTTCTCCCAGCGCCATCATCATCTGTCTGCTGTCGAGTTTTCGGGCAAACAGCACAGGCAGCAGGTCTTTGGCTATTTGTGGCTCCACACACGCCTCTTCGATGGCCAACATACGATCCTCGTGATGGTGGATCAGATCGCGGAGTCGAGGCCGCACACCAAAAAACGGTAGGTTGTGGGCTGGCAAAACAAAGGTGTCTTGGGGAATCACTTCCAAAAAGTGATCGTGCGAGTCCATCCAGTTCTTCAATGGATTGGCGTTGGGCTCTGTTGGGTGCACGCTGACGTTGGAGGTGATGATGGGCAGAATCTGATCGCCAGAAATCAGCACCTTGAGCGCCGAACTGTACAAACAAGCGTGTTCTGGCGAATGGCCGGAGCCGACGACGATCTGCCAGTCGGTATCGCCAATGCGCAGGATTTGGCCGTCGTGCAGACGCTCATAGCCCTGAACCATCGTTGGCATGCTCATGCCTTCGGATTCTCGGGACGCCCACATTTTCGCAAGCTGCTGCAAATAATCTTTCGGCATACCTGCTTGGGTATAGAACTGTTCGCCGATCCAACCTGAGCGAGAATTACCGCCGCCGTTGGCAAAGGTCCGAGCCTGATAGTACTCACTTTGCGTCATGTACAGCGGGCAGCGAAAGCGGTCGGTAATGTCTTTTGCCTGACCAATATGATCCGGATGCATATGCGTGCAGATAACGCCGACCACGGGCTTACCACCCAGTTCGTTGGTAAACACCTCTTCCCAAACCGCGGAGGTTTCCGCATTGGCCAAGCCCGTATCGATGATCCACCAGCTGTCATGGTCTTCCAGCAGATACAGATTAATGTAGGCCAGCGATCCGCTCATGGGCATGGCTAGCCAATAGACTCCGGGTGCTACCGCTTGAAGTTTGCCCCGGGCAGGTCGCTCATCGAAGGGATAGGTTATTTCGTCGAAAGACTCAGGTGTTGTAATGCTCATGGCGACAGTATACCGACTTGTTTTTTTCGCGCTGCTTGTGTTTTCGCATCAGCTGCGGCAGGGGCGACAGTCGGCTCCGGTGTGATAGATTCAGCGCGAAAGAGGCAGAGAGGAGAGGGCCTGTGGCGTCAGTGCTAGCAGACATCACGGTGATAGAAGTCAGTCAAAGCCCCGCGGCGGGATTGGCGGCCATGGTAATGGCGGACTTTGGGGCCAAGGTTGTTTGGTTTGAATATGCCGGAAAGCAGGAAGCCTACCGTGTGTGGCATCGCGGCAAGCAGCGCGTTCAGGTGAACTTGGCATCGCATCACCTTGATGCCATGGAGAACGCCGACACCATTCGGGCCCATATTCTCAACAGTGCCGACGTGTTCCTGACTGACTTGAGTGCAAAACGACTGGCTGAACTGGGTCTGGACTGGCAGACACTCGGCGGCCAGCGGCCGGATTTGATTCACGCAGAAGTCAGTGCCTTTGGTGATGGCAACCCGTTTTCTGGTTTGGCTGCGGATGGTGAACAAGGCATGCCTGAAGAGAGCTTGGTGGCCGCAGCCATTGGGCGCACGATGATATTTGAGGGTGTAGCCAAGCGCCCTGGGCCGGTTTATCCCGCCGTGCGAGTGGGCACCCATGGCGCGGCCCAAGCGACCTTGACCGGCATTTTGGCTCAGTTGGTTGCCCGTACCCAGGGCAGCCTAGGACAACGCCA
The DNA here is from genome assembly GCA_042091155.1 of Gammaproteobacteria bacterium. Lineage (GTDB taxonomy): Bacteria > Pseudomonadota > Gammaproteobacteria > Pseudomonadales > Azotimanducaceae > UBA4421. The sequence goes on along the minus strand of JBELHZ010000027.1, from coordinate 14,379 downwards.
GCAGGCGAGCATTCTCCGCGCACTGACCTCCTATGACCTAGTGGGTTTGGGCGTTAGCCAGTTGGACGAATCGCCCTTTCCTGTCGTGAATCCGCTGGAGGTGCTGCCGATGCTGAATTTTCAGCCCGTGCAGTGTTCCGACGGACGGTGGATGCAGTTGGGGAATCTGCTGCCGCATCTGCAGGTGAATTTTCTTCGGGCAGCCGGCTTAACCGATATTTTGGACGACCCGCGTTTTGCAGAGCAACCGTTGGACGAAGCAACCACCGAAGACTTTCGCCAGCGTGTTTGTGCGCAGATGGCCACCCGCACTCTGGACGACTGGATGACCTTGTTCCAAGCCGACGGGGGAGTTGCCTCACACCCGTATCAAAGCACTCAGCAGGCCATGCAAGATCCTGACATCGTTGCTAACGGCCACAGCGATAACAGTCACGGTTTTCGACAGCTTGGCGTTTTGGGGCAATTTCAGCGAACACCGGGTCAGGTGGCGTCACCACCAGTGGATATGGCTCTGGCAGACGTGGATCTACCCAACGTCTTTTCACCGGCGATCAAGTCGTTGTCGGTCAACCCTGTTCGCAAGCTGCCGCTGTCCGGTGTCACCGTTGTAGAAGCGGCGGCAATTATCGCATCGCCCTTGGCGGCTTCCATGTTGGCGGATTTGGGTGCCCGAGTGATCAAGCTAGAGCCTCTTGACGGAGACCCATTCCGGCTGATGGCCTTTGGTTTGGGGGCAGACCGGTGCAATACCGATAAAGAGAGTATGGCCTTGAATTTGAAAAGCGACGCAGGCCAGCAAATCGCCCAGGATTTAATCGCAGAAGCTGACCTCTTTATTCACAACTACCGCCCTGGCGTACCCGAGCGCTTGGGTTTGGATTACGAGACGCTGGCCAAGCGGAATCCGCGCCTTGTGCATCTGTCTGCCACGGGCTACGGCACTCACGGACCGGGCAAGGTTCGACCGTCCACTCACCCGGTACCCGGGGCCGCCCTGGGCGGCGTGTTGTATCAGTTTGGCGAGTTACCCACGGAGCGTCTCGATTACCCGGCCATGCTGGATGTGAGCCGGCGCCTGTTCCGAGCCAATGAGCTCAACCCGGACCCTAACACGTCCTTTGTCGTGGCCAGTGCTGCGGTCATGGGGTTGTTGGGTGCGGCGGACACCGGGCAGGGTCAAATGATTCACTTGGATATGTTTGGGGCCAATGCCTACGCGAATTTTGATGACTTCACGGAAAACAGCTCTGATACGCCGCGCCTGCCACTGGACCCGGATTACCGAGGCAAGGGGCCGTTCGAGGGTCTGTATCCCTGCCGGGACGGCTGGCTGATGATCAGTATCACTAAAGAAACTGACCAAGCGCGACTTATGGACGAGATTGGCAGTTTTGATCAACTGATGAATCAGACCGCAGAGTATTGGCAACAACGCCTCATCGATATGGGCTTGGGTGGTATCCGAGCGGACGGGCCGGTAACAGGCCTGTGCATTCAAGAGCCTGCGTTTGCAGACAGCGGGTTGGTCGCGGCCTACGACCACCCGATTCACGGTGCGGGATTGCGTCACGGTGCTATGTCCCATTGGCCCTTGAGTCAGCGTCGGTTGCAGGGGCCGTGTCAGAGTGGCGATGCCACCGTCATGTTGTTGAGAGAGTTGGGTAAAACGCCAGAACAGGTGCGAACACTGCGAAACAGTGGAGTGGTCAAAAATGCTGCAGAGGCGTTATCATAGGAGACCTGAAACGCTACTCGGGTAGCGGGAGCGAAAATCATGAGCGAAAAACAAACGGCAACCGTCGAGTCGAGCAAGCTCTTGCAGCGCCCGACGGATTTTTTTACCGAGGAAGAAATTGCGTACCTGCGTGAGGTCAGCCCTTGGCGCAGCGCCTTGTCCATCGCCCATTGTTGGGCCGTCATTGTTGCCACCTGGATTATGGTGTCGCTGTTTCCCAATCCGCTGACGATCACGCTGGGCGTGATGATTATTGGAACCCGGCAGTTGGGTCTGTTTGTGCTAACCCACGACGGTGCCCATGGTGCCCTGTTCAAGAACCGGAAGGTGAACGACTGGGTGTGTGAGTGGTTACTCAATCGCGCATTTACTGACGAAAAAATCGACAGCTACCGCAAATATCATGTAGTGCATCACGCCAACACCCAGCAGGAGAATGATCCAGATTTGGCGCTATCCAAGCCTTTCCCGATTACGAAGAGTTCGTTTCGTCGTAAGGTCATACGCGACCTGACGGGGCAAACCGGCTGGGATCAGTATGGTCGCATTGTGAAAGCTGCGTTTAAGGGCGATACCCTGAAAGAAAAACTGCAGCGGGCGTGGCCTCGTCTAGGTCCCAATGTTCTCATCAATCTGGGATTCCTCGCCGCGTTCAGCGCTGCGGGCGTGTGGTACATGTATTTTGTGCTGTGGATTTTGCCGGCTTTTACCTGGAACCGTTTCGTGGTTCGGCTGCGCAACATTGGCGAACATGCGGTGGTGCCAGATAACGATGATCGTCTGCGCAATACCCGCACCACGCTGGCCAGTTGGTGGGAGCGGGCACTGATCGCGCCGTATCATGTTCAGTACCATCTGGAACACCACTTGGTGGTGAACTGTCCGCACTACAAGCTCCGTAAAGCCCACGACATGCTGATAGCGAAAGGCTATCGGGATCAAATGGAAATTCAGCCCGGCTACTCAGCCGTGCTGAATTTAGCGCTTCGCGCTGGATAACCTATTCGATTAGCCGAGAAGACTAACGCTGAAGGCTGTTCAAATACTTGATCAGCGTGAGCGTTTCCTCAGGATCCATACGGCCTACTGGCGCATTGCTGTAGGCGGAAAACAAGACCTTACCCTGTGCGTTGAGCGCGAACTCGCTGGGTTGAATGAAGTCTCGTCGCTCATCCCACCATGACCCAAGCGTGTTGCCGATCTCGCGAGTGACGCCATAGGCAACCGGAAAGTTCAAAGGCTCCGCCACGTTTTGGGCATGTTCTAATGAATCCACCGTGGCCGCAATGATGCTGACCCCTTCTGCTGCGAACGCATCACGGCGCTCCTCGTAGCCGGCCAATAGCCGCCGGCAATAGGGTCACCAATGGCCGCGGTAAAACAGCACGATTGTGTAGGGTGTTTCCAGATCGCCTGGCAGGGCAATCGAGTTGCCTTCGGTACTGGTTAGTGTGATATCCGGAAACTGATCCCCGGATGTGAGCATCGTCGTCATATCGCTCTCCTTTTTAGTTGGGTTCTTTTAGCTGAACAACGTATCGAAATTCCGACCCTCATTGCTGCCTCGGCAGCTTTGAATGCAGCGCGCTAAAATCGGCAATCCCTCGCTGATTTGTTCCAGCGTTAGGTGGCCGAAGGCCAGTCTCAGGTAGGGGACGTTATGGCGCTGAAAGTGGAAGCTTTGCCCCGGCAGAAAGTTTACGCCCTGCTCCAAAGCCATGGGCCGTAGCGCCTTGGTGTCTACGTCATCGGGTAAGCGTACCCAAATGAATAGGCCGCCTACCGGCTCTGACCACACGCAGATGTCGCCCAGCTCGGTTTCCAGACCTTGCAGGGTGAGATCGCGCTTTGCCTTGAGCACCGGGTTTGTCGTCTTGGCGTGTTTTTGAATACCGTCCTGATAGAACTCTGCGGCGATGGCTGCGGCGAGGTAGTTGCTGCCTGCGTCGTGCCGACGTCCGAGAATCTTCTCCAGCATAGGCGGGCGGGCGTAGACATAGCCCAGCCTTAATCCCGGCGCCAAAATTTTCGACAGCGAACACAGATAGATTTGATTCGGGTCGTCATCCAAGGCGTAAAACGCAGGTTCCAGCGGTCCATCGTAGTGGACATCTGCGTAGCAGTTGTCTTCCACAATGGGCACGCCATAGTGCTTGGCCATTTCAATAATCTGCAGTCTGCGCGCTCGGGGCATCACAAAGCCGGTCGGATTTTGATAGGTGGAAATGGTGTAAATGAACTTGGGTAGGCGTTTTTCTTTGTTGAGTCGATCCAGCTCGCGCTCCACCGCTTCGGGGCACATACCGCCCTCGTCTAGCGGAATGCCGACCATGTCGTACTTCAGTGAGCGATAGGCACTCAATGTGCCCGGGTAGCAATACTCTTCCACCAGCACCGTGTCACCGTGATTTTCCTGCAGCGCTTCGGCGGTGAGGGTCACCCCCTGCATGGAGCCGTTGGTGAGCAGCAAGTGATTGGGGTCGATGCTGATGCCCTCGCGGTCTTCTTCCCGCTGTGCCATGGCTGCGCGCATACCCGCATGGCCTAAGTCACCAGGGTACTGAGTCAACGCCTCGGCCTGCTCTTCGATGACCTTGCTCGCCGCAGCTTGCAGGGCTGCGACGGGGAATGTTTCCGGGTCTGATCGACCGCTGCCGAAGTCGTATTTGATTTTTGTCATGGTGTTTCTCTCCCTAATGTTCGGCCTCAGCAGTGGGCAGTGGCGAACGGTTTTCTCGCCAACCACCATAACGGATTCGATGGCATGCGTAACACGTTTTGACGCTAGGAAAATTTGGGTGAACCTGCTTGCGATCGAATCAAGTCGTTTGTTACGTGGCGTTCTGATGTGTCAGGAACTGGATCAAGCTTGTGGCTTGCTTTGGCGTTTGAACGCGCATAAAGATCAGGTGGGCGTATTCCTCTGCCTGCATTAGGGCTTCGTATTTTTGCCTGTTTCCCCAGTAGGTTTTGGCTGTGTACAGCACCATGGACTCTTTACTGAACAAGCGAGCGAGGCTTTCATGGTTTCCTGTGTCCGGCCATAACTCGGTCTTGGCTATGGCTCGGTTCAGGGAGTTTTTTAACTCGAACTTGACTACCCTCCCGACTGGTCTGCAAGCTTTTTGCGCGCCGGAGCCGGATTCCGAATCAACTGAGATGCCGGAGTTTTGCGTTCGTATTTTTCCGCAGGCGTGTTGATGATCTCCAGTAGCTCGCCTTGAGCCTGTCCCGCCTTGATGCGTTCATCGCTCACCTTGCCGTAGGCGGTAGAGCGCTGCTGCGGATCACGGTTCAAACGGCGTACTAAGTTGGCCATTTGGCGCGGGTTGGTTTCCTGACCATGTAGGGTGCCGGCCGCGCGACTGATGGATTCGTTCATCAGGGTGCCGCCTAAATCATTGCAGCCTGCGTTCAAGCACGCCTTAACGCCTTCATGGCCCATTTTCACCCAGCTGGCTTGAATGTTGCTGATTTGACCGTGCAGAGCCAGTCGTGCAACCGAGTGCATCAACACCGCCTCCCGGAATGTTGGCCCTTTGCGAGCTTTGCCCTTGAGGTACATGGGGGCTTCCATGTGCACGAAGGGCAGGGGAACAAATTCGGTGAATCCGCCCGTGCGTTCCTGAAGTGCCCGCACGCGCAGGATGTGTCTGGCCCAGTGTTCAAGTTTTTCAACATGGCCATACATGATCGTCGCCGTGGTCTTGAAGCCGATACCGTGGGCGGCTTCCATGACCTGCAGCCATTGCTCAGTATTGATTTTATCGGCGCAGATCACGTCGCGGACGTCGTCGTCTAAGATTTCCGCCGCTGTGCCGGGCAAGGTGTTGAGGCCTACGTCCTTGAGCTGCTGCAAATATTCGCTCACCTCAAGCCCCAAGGTGGCGGCACCTTGCCAAACCTCCAGTGGCGAGAAGGCGTGGACGTGCATGTCGGGTTCAGCGGCTTTAACGGTGCGTACAATGTTGATGTAGGTCTCGCCGGTGTATTCCGGGTGAATACCGCCCTGCATGCAGACTTCTGTTGCACCACGCTCCCAGGCCTCTTGAGTGCGTCGGGTGAGCTCTTCGTCGGACAAATCGTAGGGTCTGCCCCGCAGATTTTCCGACAGTTTGCCCTTGGAAAACGCGCAGAACTGGCATTTGAAGTAACAAATGTTGGTGTAGTTAATGTTCCGGTTCACAACAAAGCTGACGCTGTTGCCGTTGGTCTGTGACCGCAGCGCATCGGCGCATTGCACGACTGCGGTGAAATCATCCCCCCGGCTTTGAAAGAGACGAACAATGTCGGATTCGGCCAGCGCCTCGCCGGTCTTTGCTTTGTCCAAAATAGTCAGAACGTCTTGGCTGACATGCTTGGGCGAATTCACAATGGCGTTCATGATTTCCGATGGCGGAGCGATTTCAACATCACCCGGGCACCAGTCGTCCGTGCGTGGAAAGCCTTCAGTGTCGATCATTTCCAGTATGCGAACATGCAAGTCGGGATGCGCCCATCGATCCAAGTCCCTGGCGTAGTCCGGATAAATGGTCAGACGCTCGGTCAAGTATTTGCCCGCAGAGGCGGTTTCCCGCATCAAGTCATCCAAGTGCGGCCAGGGGGCTTCCGGATTGACGAAGTCGGGGGTGACCGGTGACACACCACCCCAGTCGTTGATCCCCGCATGCACAATTTGCGGTAATACACCGGGGCTCAAATTCGGGGGCGCCTGCACGCTCATGGTTGGGCCAAATATCAGCCGTGCCATGGCGATGGTCCAGAGTAACTCGTTCAGGTCTGGCTCAGGCGCGTTAACCATTTTGGTGCCGTCCTTGGCACGAAAGTTTTGCACAATGATTTCTTGCACATGGCCGTACTGCTCGTGGATTTCACGAATGGCCAGCAAGCTTTCGATGCGCTCGAGTCGGGTTTCCCCGATGCCGATTAAAATGCCTGTGGTAAAGGGCACGGCGGCGATTCCAGCATTGGCGAGGGTTTGTAGCCGTACGGCAGGAATCTTGTCCGGCGAGCCGTAGTGCGGCATGCCTTTCTCGCACAGACGTTCCGATGCGGACTCCAGCATGATGCCCATGGACGGCGAAACCGTTTTCAGTCTGGCCAGCTCTTCCGGCTCCAGATTGCCGGGATTCAAATGTGGCAGCATTCCGGTTTCTTCAAACACGGCTTTTGCGGCAGCAAATAGATAATCGGTAGTGGACTCATAGCCCATTTCTGCCAGGGCATCCCGAGCGGCCTTGTACCGCAGTTCGGGTTTTTCACCTAACGTGAAGAGCGCTTCCTTACAGCCCATGGACGCGCCGTGACGTGCCACTTCCAGCACTTCTTCGATACTCATGTAGGGAGCCATAACCTTGCGCGGTACCTGAGCAAAGGTGCAGTAATGACACACATCCCGACACAGGTGGGTCAGAGGGATAAAGACTTTGCGCGAGTAGGTCACCGTGTTTCGGAAGCCTTGGTCGCGGAGAACGGAAGCTACATCGGCCAGTGCCCGAGTATCCGTGAAATCGGCCAGGGCTAATGCGTCAGAATCCGTCAGCCGCTCCCCTGCTAATACGTTTTGTAGAGCAGCATTCATGACTGTTTCTCCGGTTGACTCTGTCGTGTTGCCAGTCGATCGACGATGCCGGAACGATTGAGGTAGCTAGCGGTTTGGCTGCGCGGTTGTTTCGCGAGTAACGTTTGCAGATCGCTAGGGGTGTCAATATCCAAGGCAAAACAGCTGCCCGGGATGATGCGCGGGGTTATTTCGCGAGCGAATGCAGCGTCTGCATGGGGTTTGAAACTTTTGCCGTCAAAAATAAAGGGCACGGCTTTCGGTGGGCTGCAGATCATACCGTTGGTGCCAACATGATCGGCATCGGGTAGTAGAGTCACAGACGTATTCGATGCAATCAGCTCGTCTACTTGCTCGGTCGTAATACCGGGAACGTCAGCAGGCACGATAAACACACCTTGGGCGTCAAAATGCTTGATCAGATAATCCGTTGCTTGAGTCAGGGCGCCGGCCAGATTGGTATGAGGACTCTCGGCAAAGCGTTCGGTGGCGAATGCAGAAGCAAGCACGTCGGCTTCAGCAGCGCGAGACACAATCAAAATGCCATCCAGATTTTTGGCTTTGGACAAACAGGTCAAGACGTCGCGGGCCATGGCCAGCATCAGCGATCGTCGTTCCTCCTCGTTTAAGACGTTAGCCAGTCGTTGTTTCGCCCGCTCGAACGTCTTGATGGGAACAATCGCCCACATTGGCATCTCCTGTTTGTTAATCGGACGCTAGCGACCCCTATTCGCACTCCTTTAATTTGTGCAACTGAGTTGTCGGAAACGTATATCTGTCTCAAGCGTTTGGAACTGGGCTGCCGTTTAGCAGTCTTTGGTTACAAAACGTCTCAAAGCTATCATGCCCGGATCGGTGGCGATAGCGGGTATTTCAGCGGGTCTAGATAGGGTGATCTTTGATACGACTCTGGTGATGAGGTTTGCGTGCTGAATGCGGTCGGCCGCAAGAGCACGCTTGAGGGGTTGGCGTTACGCCGGCAGCTCGTCAAAAAATGCCAAGCATCGCTCGGCCAGTGCGATTCGGTCATCGAGGCTCTTCATCACGGACTGGGTCGCGACCGCAGGCATCGTGATGGCGTCGAGACGCTCGCTGTCGGTTTCATCGATGACAAAGCCATCGAGCAGGCCGGGATAGTGGTGCTGATAGTGTTCCGCTACAGCAACGGCAGTGGCAGGAATGCTCAGTTCTTGCATCATCTTGGCTGCCGGTCCCTTGATAGCGGTGCCAGCGACGATGGGCGATACCGCAATGGTTGGAATGTGCTCTGCAGCCTCGAGAAAGCCGGGCACCTCGATTACCGGGGCGACGGAAACAAAGGGGTTTGATGGGCATATGATGATCCCGTCGCATTCGGCCAGCCAACCCGTAATGGCAGGGTTCAATATGGCGTCTTGCATACCGTCAAAACGAAAGCCGCTCACCGCTGGTGCGCATCGCTCTCGCACAAAGTAGTGCTGAAACGCTAGCTCGCCGAGATCGCTTTGCACAACGGTGCGAATGGGGTCATCGCTGACGGGTGCAACGGTGTGTTCGATACCCATGCGCCGGGTAATTTCTGCTGTGGCGTCGGTCAGCGAGGTGCCTTGGCCCAGCAGTTGGCTGCGGCGGGTGTGCAAGGCCATATCTTTGTCGCCCAGCCGAAACCAGTCCTCGCCGCCGAGGCTGCCCAAGGTGTTGATGAACTGCCAGGTCTCGCCGGCGCGTCCCCAGCCCAATTCTTGATTGTTCTCTTGAGCCAGCGCGTAGGTCAGGCTGTCGATGTCCGGGCTGATGTGCAGGCCTAGGTGAGTGAAATCATCACCCACGTTGACAGCAAACATTAGCTGCTCGGAATTCAGAATTTTGGACAAGCCCAGTGCAAGCTTGGCACCGCCAACACCGCCGGTAATCGCCAGTATTTTTTGCGGCCTTGGCATTAGCGGAACATGTCCTCTTCGAGCGGACGGTTGATCAACTGCGCGTTTTGTCTTGGATCATCACTGAGCGTTTGCTCAGGCGGTAAACCCCGCAAAATCACCACGGGCAACTTTTCAGTGGTCTCACCCATCATTAGCGTAGCGGTGCCCGCTAAGGCATCGGCACGACTGATTAACGTGGCCTGTAATGTGCGTCCATAGATGTCTTCGCCGCCTCTGGAATCGTCCAGCACGGTAATGCCAGCGCAGCCGATAGCGCTGCCAATGGTGCCCATTCGCCAAGCGCGATTGTGGGAATCGGTGATGACCACGCCCAAATCGGTGTTGTAGCGTTTCCGCAACCCATCGCGCAGGGCGGCGGCAGATGCGTCTGGGTCTTTCGGTAATAACAGGGCCATCTCGCCGTCGCGGTGATCGACATTGGACTGATCGATTCCTGCGTGAGCACCTACAAAGCCGAGGTTGTGGCGAACCACCAAGACGTTGGGTTTGTGGCGCATCACTTCACTGGATTCGTCCAGAATGAGCTGCACCATGCGTGGGTCTTTGTGAGTCGCGGTGGCCAGTTCTCTGGCCTGTTCCGTGGGTTCCACGTCGTTGAGCGATACCAGACAGCCTTCGGCCTTGGAGATGATTTTTTGCGCGACGCAAACCACATCGCCATGTTCCAGCGTCAATCCGTTGTGCTCTAGTGCGTCCACAATGGCGACGACCAGGTCGTCACCGTGTTCGATCATGCCGATACCGGGCAGACCGATCACGCGAAAGTGTGGCGCTTCGGTCTGTTCGGTATCCATCGTGCTTAGTGTTCCTGACCGATGATCTTAATACCGGAGTGCGACACGATACCGCTGCGGTTGATCTGAATCAGAATGGATGTCAGTGCTTCAGCGGCAGCGGCGTTGGCGATCGGGCCAGCGTGCCAGCCGTTCATGCCAGCTTCGCCGATCATCTCGATGATGCGTGCACGGGCTTCCTTGCTGTTGCCGGCCACCAGCACATCGCATTCGATTTGCACGTCTTGCTGTAGCAAGTGGGCGGCGATGTTTTGAAATGCGCTGACGACGTGTACCTCTTCGCCCAGGAAGTCTTGGGCGCGCTTACCAGCGCTGCCTTCTTCAGGCATCTGCACCGTGCCGACCTTGGGTGGCACCAAGGGAACGGTGACGTCGACCAAAATCTTACCCTTTAGGTCGTCTTTGACGGCATCAAGAGTGGAGATCTGGTGTGCGGCAGGTACCGTCAACACAACAATATCACCGGCTTTGGCGGCAGCACCGTTCTCCATCGCTTCGGCAGGCGTATCGGGGCTAAGCGCCTTAAGGGCGGCAACAGCCTCATCAGCCTTTTCTTGGGTACGCGAGCCGATCACGATTTTGTAGCCAGCTTTTGACCAGCGAATGGCCAAACCGGTACCAAGATCTCCAGTGCCGCCCAAAATAGCGACGGTTTCTTTTGTTGACATGAATTGTCCAAATTTCTAAATGAGGGCATGGAGTATGCCGTTATGGATGTGCAAAAAAAATGAAAGCAGCGACCGCTGCAGAACAGCCAGTTCGGTTGCGTCGTTGTTCGATTTGGGCGAGCCTTCGAGGCTGATCCATACTTTGGGAGAACGAAACGATGCGTATTGGAGCAATGATCGGAGCGGACGGCACCAAGGAGTCCATTGATGACGTGGTGCGGCTGGGCAAGGAGATTGAGGCGGCGGGTCTGGACCATGTCTGGATCGCGAATATTTTTTCCTACGATGCCATTACCACCTTGGCACTGATCGGTCGCGAGACCTCCCGGGTTCGGCTGGGCACCGCGGTGACCCCAACCTACCCGCGTCATCCGGGTGCGTTAGCTCAACAGGCGCTGACCACGGCTGCGGCCAGCGATAACCGATTTACTTTGGGTATCGGACTGTCCCATCAGGTGGTGATCGAAAACATGTTCGGTATGAGCTATGACAAGCCAGCCAAACACATGCGTGAATATTTGAATGTCTTGATGCCACTGTTGCGCGGTGAAACGGCCAGCTATCAGGGCGAACAATACAATGTGCAGGGCCTGACCTTGGATATTCCCGGCGTGACGGATCTGCCCGTGGTTGTGGCGGCCCTAGGCCCGGCGATGATCAAATTGACGGCGCAGCTTGCGGACGGCACCAATACTTGGATGGTGGGGCCAAAGACGATGGAAGAGCATATTATTCCGAGCTTTCATGCTGCAGGCCGGCAAGATCCCGCAATTGTTGCTGGTATGCCCATTGTGCTGACCACCAACATTGATCAGGCCAAGGAAAAAATTGCCCAAGACCTGACGGTTTACGGTCAGCTACCCAGCTATCGGGCCATGCTTGATCGAGAAGGCGCGGCAGGCCCGGCGGATATCGCCATCGTTGGTGACGAAAATCAGCTGCGCGGCCAGATCAAACGGTTTCAAGATTTGGGTGTTACCGACTTCAACGCGGCCATCATGGATACCGAAGACGGTGCCTATGCGCGGACGCTGGAGTTCTTGGGCAGCCTCAATGGCTAGGTGGCCTGAGGCCTAATAGTGTGGCGGCGGCGGTTCCACTTGGTTGGGATCCGCGCCATCCTCGCCCCCTGCGGCCGCCTGTAGCCGGTCCATCAGCCGTTTGAGCTGTTTGTCCTGGGCAAACAGCTTGCCTTGTAGCTGCACCATTTCATCGCTGAGCTTTTGAATGGTCTCGTCCTGGAATTCCAGTCGCGACTCCAGTTCACTGATGCGTTCATCCTGGCGTATGAACTCTTCCTTGCTGGGACTTGTGGGTGCCTGATCCATGCGGGTTAACTTCCTTGTTGTCGAGATGCGCGAGGCTAGAGATAGCCGCGAAAGCCAATACGCATGCGAATTTTGAACGCCCAAAAGTTGTCCTTGCCGGATACCTTGATGCGGCGCAGACGCCAAGGGTCTGCGTTACTGCCGCCGGCACCGTCAATGCCTTCGTTGGTGGTGACGGCGTTACTGAATCCAGCCTGCCGCACCAACTCGACATCCTCGGCGCTGAACATGCCGAACGGATAGGCAAACGAGGTGACGCTGGTTGCAAAGGTCTCCTCTAAGACTTGCCGGCAGGCGCTGATTTCCTGCGCTTTTTCCTGCAAGGGCGCACTGGGCAGATGACAGTGGGTGAGCGTGTGACCGCCGAGTTCAAATACGCCGCTGTCGATCAATTGACGCACTTGTCGATCGGAAAGCTTGGGTTCAGCTGCCAGCTCGCCGGTATTGTGGTGGGCCTTTTTCTTCACCGACCAGTCGTTGTCGTGACGATCCACCACTAAGTACAGGGTGGCCTTGGCATCGTACTTTTGCAGGACAGGGAGTGCGTTGAGCACATTGTCTTCGTAGCCGTCATCAAAGGTGATAGCGACCTGTTTGCCGCCGCTGAAACCGCGTTCGGTCAGCGTCGACAGGGTGACGAATTCCCATCCGTTGGTGGCGAGCCAGGCGATTTGCCGTTCGAACATGGCCGGATCGACCCGCAAGCCCCGGTGTTTTTTTGACGTCCCCTGGGGGCTGATCATGTGATACATCAGCACTCGTGGCAGGCGATCAGGCAGGGGTGGTTTCCACCAAGCGTATCGAGCAGACATTGCCAACAGCAGGATCAAGGCTGGTAACCACCACAGGCTCATTGTTGCGTTTCCTCTTGGGAAACCAGTTCTGCGTAAGTTTGCAGCGTGTGCTCGCACATGCTGCTCAGCAGGAATTCGGTGTTCTGCGCAATGGGCGGCATGGGCGCGGTCAGCAGCCCTGCAACTGTGTCGACGAGAGCTTGGCTGTCTTGGTTGGGCACGCGGCCTGAGGGAAACAGTGCGGCCAAAATTTCACCCACACCGCCCAAATCAAAACCCACCGTCGGAGTGCCGATGCTCAGGGGTTCTAAGGCCGTGCGGCCAAAAGACTCGGCTTTGTTTGAAACCGCAAGCACCAAGGTTGATACGGCATAGATCTCGCGCATATCGGTTCGGTGGTCGGTGAAGACGATCTCGTCGTGTAACCCGGCCTCGTCGATGCTGGCTTTGAGCTTGCTAACGTAGCTGTCGTGCTGCGGGTCTATGCCGCCAACGATGATCCCGGCGACGTCGGTGATGCCTCGGGCTTTGAGCTGACGAATTAGGGTCACCAGATGGTGGTGTCCCTTCAGCCGTGACAGTCGGCCGGGCAGGGCGATGATGCGTTTCCCCTGTAGTTGCGGAAAGTCCGCGTGCCAGCTGGCGAGCCATGTGTCACTGGGTTGATAACCTCGCGGGAATTCGACGGGATCTGTGCCGCGATAAATCACACGAATCGATTCCGGCGGTACATCGCAGTGATCGAGCAGGTACTGTTTTGCGGTTTGTGAAACGGCGATGACTCGCTCACCCCGGCCCATGATTTTGCTATACCAAGAGACTGAGTGCAGCCCATGCAGAGTGGTGATAAAACGCGGTCGGGTCGCTGGGTTCATGCCGCGCCAGGCCAGCCAAACGATCCATGCCGGCATGCGGGATCGAACATGCACAATGTCCGGCTGCAGTTTTTCCAGCCAGCGTCTCAAGGCGAGAGCCCGAAGTAGCGTGGTGGGTGACTTTCGGTGTAGCGGCCAGTGGTGATGGGTACTGCCCTGAGACTCCAATATGTCGACCAGACGACCGCCGTTTGACGCCACATGGGAGCGATGGCCAGCAGCCACCAAGGCTTGAGCGATCTCTAGGGTGCCGCGTTCTACGCCGCCACTGTTTAGGTTGGGAACGAATTGCACAACCGTCATGGGTGGTTGAGTCGTCACTTAGGACGGTGGCAATTCAGGCCGATACTTACGGCCTTGATAGGATTGATCGATCAATTTTTTGGGATGCACGCCGTCCACATAGCCCATGAAGCTGGGTTCGATGATGTTGTATCCGAGCATGTTCTGAATGCGTTCGCTGTAGTGACGGGCCACATCTGGCGGCACTGCCAGCACCATGTTTTCGATTTGACGCAGCCCCGGGTTGCAGTATTGGGGCGTAATCGCCAGTCGGTCGGCGGTCGAGGTGTTGGCGCCCCCCCGATGAATCAGGGCGCCGTCGAAGACCACGACAGAACCTGCAGGCATCAGCACTTTGACGACTTCCGCTTCCCGGGGTTCGCGATCTTCGGCCCATCGATGGCTACCGGGTATGACC